>NZ_JBFBAH010000035.1:0-72595 GCF_040682115.1 Streptomyces sp. NPDC051364
CGGCTCCAGCCTTGCCCACTGTGCATCCGTCAGATCTCCACGCGCCACACCATGATCATCACCGATCAAGATCCACTTTCGCAACAGACCCTAGTTCCGCCTAGGACTTGTCCGGCCGATCATGTGACTGCTCCGCTCCCGAGTCGTTGTTGTGGACATGGGGGGGCGATCTGAGTGATGCCGAGTGGGAACGGCTGCGGCCGTTCCTGCCGGTCAGCAATCGGCGTTGTGGCCGGTGGCCTGATCACCGGCAGGTGATCGATGGGATTCTGCACCGGGTTCGGACCGGAGTTCAGTGGCGTGACCTGCCCGAACGCTTCGGCCCGTGGAAGACCGTCTACGAACGCCACCGCCTGTGGTCCGCCGACGGGACCTGGGAGCGACTGCTCCAGGTCCAGGCCGCAGCCGACGCGGCAGGTGAGATCGACGGGGACATCTCGCTCGACTCCACCATCGTCCGCGCGCATCAGCACGCGGCCGGCGCCCGTACCGATCCGCCACCGGCCCCTGCCTCAAAGGGGGCCGAACCAGCGGAACACCGGGATGAAACGCCCTGGCAGAGCCTCCTCGCCCGCCTGGTGAGGTGGTGCTGGCGGTGAGGGCCTCGCGCGGCGGGTTCACCACCAAGCTCCATCTGAGCACGGACGGCCGCTGCCGCTGTTCCTGATCGTCACCGCGGGCCAGCAGGCCGAGTGCACGCAGTTCAAGCCCGTTCTGGAGAAGATTCGTGGCCCGATCCGCGGGATCTCCCGCAGCAGTTCGCGGATCCGGCCTAGGTCGCCGCGGTACCGGTCGAGGACGAGTTCCGCTCCGGCGCCCAGCGCGGTGGCTGTGCTCTCGTCGTAGCGGCGGTAGTGGGCGCGGCCGAGTGCGTCCACCCAGTCCTGCCAGGAGGAGTCCGTCATCGCCCGCGGTGTCCGCATCCCGGCTCCGAACAGCTCGCGGGCGGCGGCCGCCGCGATGTCGGCCTTGATGCGTACGGAGAAGAGCACGCAGAGGGTGAGCAGTTGGTAGAGGGGCGCCGGTGTGTTCCGCAGCTTGATGCCGGCTTCCTCGGCAGGGGTCCGCCCGTACGTGTCCATCAGCCTTCGTATGGTCGCGTGTCGTGGCTGTGTCATGGCGTCGGGCTCGCTTCGTCACGGGTCAGTGCGGTGAGCAGGCTGCGGGCCCTTCGGAGGGAGTGGGGCCGGGGAGGGTCTCGCCAGGGGTCTTCCTTGAGCAGGTCGTCGACGGTGGAGAGGGTCCAGCGGCGGGAGGTGAGGTCTGGATCGTCGAGATCGCGCCAGACCAGTGGGGCCGCGACGGGGGCGCCGGGGCGGGCGCGGACGGCGTAGGGGGCGACGGCGGTCTGGGCGTAGGCGTTGCGCCCGATGTCGAGGTAGAGGCGGCCGCGGCGGGCCTTCTTCCTGGGCTCGGTGGTGAACTGGTCAGGGTGGCGGCTGGCCAGGACGTCGGCGACACCGCGCGCGAAGGCGCGTACGTCGTCGAAAGGCGTGCGTCCGTCGCACACCCGCAGAGAGCGGCGGGTGCCATTGCGCCAGGAGAATCGCGGGGACGACGGTGTCGATGAGGCGTTCTTCGCCGATCAGCTCACCGTGCCGTGTCGAATGAGCCGGGCGTGGGCTGCTTGGCGGACCCGGTAGCGGGCAGGCGCGCGGATACCAGGCCACCGGGACCGGCCGCGTGGCCGATCGAGTCTCGGGAGACGCATCGTGACTACCGCACGCGAGATCATGACGCCGGACGCCACCTGCATCGGTGCCGACGACAGCATCCTCGACGCGGCGAAGAAGATGACCGACCTCGGGGTGGGTGCGCTGCCGATCTGTGGCAGCGATCAACTCCTGAAGGGCATGCTTACCGACCGCGACATCGTCGTGAAGGTCCTCGGCGCCGGAAAGGACCCCGCCACCTGCACGGCCGGTGAGCTCGCCCAGGGCGAGGCGGTCACCATCGGCGCCGACGACGACGCCGCCGAGATCCTGCGGACCATGACCGAGCACAAGGTTCGCCGCCTGCCCGTGATCGACGGCCACACCCTCGTCGGCGTCGTAGCCCAGGCCGACGTCGCCCGCTCTCTGCCCGATCCGCAGGTCGGCCAACTCCTCGAAGCCCTCTCCAGCTGACACTCACCCCCGGGCGGCTCGTGAAGAGCTCTGGCCGCCCGGGCGAGCGGCAGGCCGAGGCCTGCGACGGAGGCGAGGGCATGCCCGACACCGGCCACGAGGGGCACAGCCGACGTCCCAGTGGGATCAGACACGCGGCCGCCGTCATCGGCGTCGCCCTCCAGGGCGCCTCCCGCGGAGGCGAAGCGCACTGATCCTGCGGCGCCGGCCGCGAGGTGCAGCAATACGCATACGTGACCCAGGAGGCGTGATGAAAGCCGTGACCTGGCAGGGCCGCCGCAAGATTGAGGTGGCAACCGTTCCGGACCCGCAGATCGCCGATCCCATTGACGCCGTGATCCGAGTGACGACGACGGGCCTGTGCGGATCGGACCTGCATCTGTACGAGGTGCTCGGGCCCTTCTTGGACGCGGGGGACATCCTGGGACACGAGCCGATGGGAGTCGTCGCCGAGGTCGGGCCAGAGGTCCGGGAACTGAAGGTCGGCGACCGGGTCGTCGTGCCGTTCAACGTGGCCTGCGGGACCTGCTTCATGTGCGAGCGGGGACTGCACTCGCAGTGCGAGACGACCCAGGTCCACGAGCACGGCAGCGGCGCGAGCCTGCTCGGATACACCAAGCTCTACGGGCAGGTGCCCGGCGGGCAGGCCGAATACCTGCGCGTCCCCTTCGCCGACACGCTCCCGATCCGTGTTCCCGAAGGGCCGCCGGACGAACGGTTCGTGTACCTGTCGGACGTCCTGCCGACCGCCTGGCAGGCCGTCGTCTACGCCGACATCCCGCCCGGCGGCAGCGTCGCCGTCCTGGGCCTCGGGCCCATCGGCGACATGTGCACCCGCATCGCCGCCCACCGAGGGGTCGGCAAGGTGATCGGCATCGACTTGGTCCCCGAACGGCTCGCCCGCGCCGCAGGCCACGGCGTCCAGGTCTACGACCTGTCCCACTACGGAGACCAGCTCGTAGACGCGGTCCGCAGTGCCACCGGCGGCCGAGGCCCGGACGCCGTGATCGACGCCGTCGGTATGGAGGCCCACGGCAGTGTCGGCGCCACGGCCGTACAGACCGTGACCGGCCTGCTCCCGGACGCCGTGGCCTCCGCACTGATGAAGAAAGCCGGGGTCGACCGCCTGGGCGCCCTGAAGCTGGCCATAGAGCTCGTACGGCGCGGCGGCACCATTTCCCTGGCCGGCGTCTACGGCGGCGCCGCCGATCCGCTCCCGCTGCTCACGATGTTCGACAAGCAGATCCAGCTGCGCATGGGACAGGCCAACGTCCGCCGGTGGGTCGACGACTTGATGCCCTTGCTGACCGACGGCGATCCTCTCGGCGTCGAAGGCTTCGCCACCCACCACCTGCCACTGGACGACGCTCCGCAGGCGTACGCGGACTTCCAGGCGAAGCGGGACAACATGGTGAAGGTCCTCTTCCGTCCCTGACGGCTGAACCGGTCGGGGCGCGTCAACGCCCGTTGCCCTGTTGCGCTGGCTGGAGGTGATGCGGAGGACGCATACATCGTCCCGGCGTTCGCCTGGGGCTGCGAGGGCGGTCACCAGGTCTCCGAGGCTGGGGTCAGTCGGGGGTGTGGCGGTGACCGCGCGGACGAGGCGGGTGAGGCTGTCTCCGAGATCCTCTCCGGGCCTTATGGCCGGTACTGCCTGAGGACGCGGGGCGGCGTTTCCGCGCCTTTGGGATGGGCAGGCGGGCAGGTATGGATCAGTCGAGGACGCCCGTTTTGGACGCGCTGGCCGCCTACCACGAGTCCGGTCAGACGCCGTTCACTCCGCCGGGACACAAGCAGGGACGCGGGGCTGACCCCCGGGTGCGCGCCGTGCTGGGCGACGCCGTCTTCCGTTCGGACGTTCTGGCCACCAGTGGTCTGGACGACCGTACCTCTTCCGAGGGGGTCGTCGAGGAGGCACAGGCGCTCATGGCCGAGGCCGTCGGCGCCGAGCACGCCTTCTTCTCCACCTGCGGCAGCTCGCTGTCCGTGAAGTCCGCCATGCTTTCGGTAGCCGGGCCGCACGAGGAGCTGGTGGTGGGACGGGACGCCCACAAGTCGGTGGTCTCGGGGCTGGTCCTGTCCGGCATCCGCCCCATCTGGGTCGACGTGCGGTGGGACGCCGAACGCCACCTGGCCCACCCGCCGTCGGCCGAGGCGTTCGAGGAGGCGCTGGCCGGGCACCCCGACGCTCGCGGTGCGCTGGTCACCACCCCCACCCCCTACGGGACCTGCTCGGACCTGGCCGCCATCGCCGAGGTCTGCCATCGCCGCGGCGTTCCCCTCATCGTCGACGAGGCGTGGGGCGCCCACCTGCCCTTCCACCCCGATCTGCCGACCTGGGCGATGGACGCCGGCGCCGATGTGTGCGTCACCTCGGTGCACAAGATGGGTTCCGGTCTCGAACAGAGCTCGGTCTTCCACCTCCAAGGCGACCTGGTGGCTCCCGAAGTGCTCAAGGGCCGTGAGGACCTGCTGGGCACCACCAGCCCCTCCGTGCTCGTGTACGCGGCTCTCGATGGTTGGCGGCGCCAGATGGTCGAGCACGGCAAAGCCCTCTACGACGACGCGCTCGCCCTCGCAGGCCAGGCCCGCGATCGGATCTCCCGCATCGACGGCCTGCACGTCCACGACCGCACTGACTTCTGCGGCCCCGGCAAGGCCACCGACCTGGACCCGCTCCAGATCATCATCGACATCAGTGCCTGCCAGGTCACCGGCTACCGGGCCGCCGACTGGCTGCGCCGGCACCACTGCATCAACCTTCACGTCTCCGACCACCGCCGCATCAGTGCCCAGCTCACCCACGCCGATGACGACCACACCGCCGGCATTCTGCTCACCGCCCTCACCGACTTCGCAGCCCACGTCCCCCGACTGCGCACCGGACAGCCCGTGCACGTCCCCTCGCCCGCCGAACTCCGCCTGGAGCAGGCGCTACTGCCGCGGGACGCGTTCTTCGGACGCACCGAACAAACCCCGTGGGAGCAGGCCGAAGGACGCATCGCCGCAGAAATGCTCACTCCCTACCCGCCTGGCATCCCCGCCGCGCTACCCGGCGAACGCCTGACCGCAGACGTCCTGCGCTACCTCCGCACCGGAGTCGAGGCCGGCATGGTCGTCCCCGATGCCGTCGACACCAACGTGACGAGCATCAGGGTGCTGCGCGAGGAGGGCTGAATCGGCCAGCCCGGGATCAGGGCCGGACGGGGCCGGACGAACGGCCCCGGACGAACGGCCCCGGGCCGCACGCACTCGGAAGGAGACGGCCATGTTCCCGGCCCTCGCACCCCGGCCGGCGTCCTCAGCCCCCGACAGGTTGGCCAAGTGCCGGTTGCTGCTGGTGCGGCACGCGAAGGCGCAGGACGCGGCAGACCTGGCAGCTCGCGGTCCCCGCCCTGAAGGGTTCACCGCCCGCAGTGTGCGACGAGCGGCTCTACAGCGCGGCGCCGAGCATGCTGGCTGCCGTACTGGCGGAACGGGGACCGGGCCTCTGCTCCTTGGTCCTGGTCGGCCACAACTCAGGTATCCACGAGCTGGCCGTCGGCCTGTGCGGGAGGGCCCTCCGGACCTGCTGGAGCGGGTGAGGGCGGGTTTCCCGACCTCGGGCGTGGTGGTGATGGATTTGCTCGGCGGCTGGGAGCGGTTGTCCCCGGGCAGCGGGAGCCTGGCTGCCTTCCGGTCACCGGCCGACTGACCCCACCGGTCGGTTCGTCCGTCCACCGGCAGGTCCTCGCCTCCGGGGCGTCGTCGGATGATCGGTAGAGCCTGCCCTACCCCAGGGCGGCGTTCTCGTTGTTCAGCAGGTCCAGCAGTAGCGCTCGGTGGAGGGCGGCGACCGGCTCGAGCAGATCGGGGTGGCGCAGCAAGGGCGCGGCCTCGTGTTCGTGGTCGCCGGGGCGGGTGAGACGGGCAGTATCACCGGCCTGGCCGCGCTCGACGAGGCGGTGGGCCTCGACGGCGAGGGCGGGGGCGGCGAGGAGGCAGGCGGCCCAGCTGACGACGGCTTCGTCCACCCACGTCCGCCAGCCGGCGTCGGCGTCGCCGCCGTCATCGGCGCCGGTCAGCCAGTCCAGCCGGGCGCTTCCGCCCGGGCCGAGGAGAGCCAGCAGCTCAGCGTCCAGCGGGGTCGGGTAGCGCAGGGCGGCGGCCAGGGTGACGGCCTGCCGGGCCTGGGCCTCGGCCAGGGCCTGGCTGAACGCGCCCGCGGAGGGCGGGAAGGCGGTGAGCAGCCAGCGTGTGCCGGCGGCTATGACGGGTGCGAGATCGGCGGACACAGGGGGTTCCTCGGGGGGCGTGCTCGCCTGGGCCCGGGCCGGGTCCGCGAGCTGCGGCGCGAAGCTGCGCCGCTCCGCTCGTGGCCGACCAGCGTAGCCGCAAGCGACGGGCGTGCGGCATGACGCACGTCACCGTCCGCCCGGAGCGGCGGGCCCGGAAGCGCACATGCGGGCCCGCCGCCCAGAGTGGGAATTCAGGACTTGCCGCGGCCGGTCACGAAGTCGCGTGCCCGGTCCACCAGACCGGCGCCCGGTGCGAGGAGCTTGCTGGCCGTGGGGCTGCTCGGTGCGGCAGGGTGCGGGCGGGTGGGCGCCATGGCCTTGGCGCGGCGGATCTTGTCACCGAGATCGTCCAGCTGCTGCGGGGTGCAGGCTCTCTTCAGCATCGGGAACAGGTTGCTCTCCTCGTCCTGGACGTGGGCGGCGACCTCCTCCATGAGCTGCTGCAGGAGCGGGCTCATCTGTGCGTCGTCGGTACTCATCTTCTCCAGCTGCTTGAGCATCTTCTCGACGCGGCCGTGGTCCTCGATCTCCTTGTCCGCCATCCGCCCGCCGCCCTCGACGTGCTCGCGTACGGCCGGGTAGAGGTACTGCTCCTCGGCGACCGAGTGCCGCACCAGCTCGATGGTGATCTCGTCGATGAGATCGCGAAGCTCCTGCCCGGTGCCGGTCATGGCCTGGATGCGGCTGAACATCCCCTCCACCTCGCGGTGGTCGGCCATCAGCTCGTCGATCACGTTCCCGCCGTGTCCCATGTCGCCTCCATGCGTTTCGGGTCGGGCCTGTCCGGCCCGATCCGATCGGTTCCCCGCCGGACGTGCGGGCGCCCGGTCGCACGGGGCGTCTCACCCGCTTGGAGGAGACAGCCGTCTCGGGCCGGGCCGCTGTGCGGGGGCGGGGGGCGGTCTACTGCCGCCCACTTCTGCTGGTCAGCAGCCGCCCGAGCGTCCAGGTCGTGATCAGCCGGTCCGCGCCCAGGCCGATCCGTGCCGCACGTGCGTAGCCGGAGCTCTGCCAGTGCAGCTGTTCCGGGGCGTGGGCGTCGGTGTCCACGGCGAACCGGCAGCCCGCGGCAGCGGCCTGCGCGAGCAGGTCGTCCGGCGGGTCGCGCCGCTCGGGCCGGCAGTTGATCTCCACCGCGGTACCGGCCTCCGCGCACGCGGCGAACACGGCCTCGGCATCGAAGCGGGACTGCGGGCGCCCCCGCCCCTTGATGATCCGTCCCGTGCAGTGCCCCAGGACGTCGACGTGCGGGTTGCGCACCGCGGCCAGCAGGCGGGCGGTCATCGGCTCGGGTTCCGAGCGGAGCTTCGAGTGCACGGACGCCACGACGACGTCGAGACGGCCGAGCAGATCTTCGTCCTGGTCGAGCGAGCCGTCCTCGAGGATGTCGCACTCGATTCCGGTGAGCAGCCGGAATGCTGGGCCCATCCTGGAATTCAGGTCGGCCACGGCCTTCAGCTGGCTTTTGAGGCGGTCCGGGCCCAGTCCGTGGGCGATCGTCAGCCGCGGCGAGTGATCGGTCAGAACGGCCCACTGGTGGCCCAGGGCGCGGGCCGCGTCGGCCATGTCCTCGAGCGGGCTGCCGCCGTCCGACCAGTCGGAGTGCAGGTGGCAGTCCGCGGTGCTCGCAGCCGCCAGGTCCCAGCCGGCTCCGGCGGCCGGGTCGGCTTCGGCCTCCAGGCGGGCGAGGTAGCTCGGTACCGCTCCGGTCGATGCCTGGGCGATCACCTCGGCGGTGACCGGGCCCACCCCGCGCAGCTGTCTGGCCTGGGCAGCGTCCACCGGGCCCGGTGACAGGTCGCGGACGGCCTCGGCTGCCGTGTGGAAGGCCCGCACCCGGTACGGGGACGCCCCGCGCCATTCGAGGAGGAAGGCGATCCGACGCAGAGCTTCGTCCGGGGTCACGGCAGCGGTGTTCCGCCGGTGGCGTTGACGATCTCGCCGGTGATGTAGGAGGCCCGGTCGGAGGCGAGGAAGACGTACGCGGGAGCCATTTCCGCCGGCTGTGCGGGCCGGCCCAGCGGTGACTGCTCGCCGAACTTCGTCGGGTCGGGCATCGTCGCGGGGATCAAGGGGGTCCAGACCGGTCCGGGGGCGACGGCGTTGGCCCGGATTCCCCGCTCGGCCAGCATCTGGGCCAGGCTGTGGGTGAAGGAGATGATCGCGGACTTGGTCATGGCGTAGTCAAGGAGGTGCGGGCTGGGCTGATAGCCCTGCACCGAGGCGGTGTTGATCACCGAGCCGCCGCGCGGCATGTGGGCCAGCGCCGCCTTGGTGAGCCAGAACATCCCGTACAGATTGGTCTTCATCACCCGGTCGAACTGCTCGGTGCTGATCGCCTCGATCCCGTCCGGCTGGGCCATCTGGTAGGCGGCGTTATTGACGAGCAAGTCGATGCTGCCCAGCTCGCCCACTGCCCGGTCGACGAGGGCGGTGCACTCGTCCTCGTGCCGGATGTCGCAGGCGACGGCCACCGCTGTGCGGCCAGCCTCGCGGATCAGTCGGGCGGTCTCTTCGGCTTCGTCCACTTCCTCGGGCAGGTGGGTGAAGACGACATCGGCTCCCTCACGTGCGAAGGCCAGGCAGACGGCCCGGCCGATCCCGGAGTCCCCTCCGGTGACCAGCGCCCTGCGGCCCTGCAGCAGGCCGTGGCCTTCGTAGTCGGCCTCGCCGTGGTCAGGGCGGGGAAGCATCGCCTCGGTCGAGCCGGGATGGTCCTGATCCTGCTCGGGAAACGGGGGCTGCGGGTGCAGCCCCACCGGATCGATGAGGCGGGCTTGCTCGTGGGAGGGCATCACGGTCTCCTTCCAACAAGGTCAGAGGCGGGGTATCAGGTAGAGGGCGGGTAGGCGGCGGCCTTGACGCGGAGCGCCAGGTGCGCGGTGTTCGCGGCCAGGGTCCGGGTCGCCGCCGTCTTCTCGAGGGCGTTGTCGAGGTCCTGGTAGTCGGTGCCCTGCATGGCTTCGCCGACCCAGTAGGTGACGGCGTTCGGGCCAGGGAGAAACCGACGTACAGCCCCGGGAAGAGGTCGGCGCTGACCTTGGGCGCGCCGTCCTCGTTGCCCACGACGCATACGGCCGCGGCCTTGCCGTAGGTGAGCATGCGGCCCTCGTCGTCGCTCTCGCCGAGTTCGGCGTCGAGCCGTTCCAGGACGCGCTGCGCAATGCTGGAGGGGTGGCCGAGCCAAATCGGCGTGGACAGGATCAGGATGTCGCAGCCCATGATCGTGTCGCGGATCTCCGGCCAGGCTTCCCCCATGTCGATCTCGACGCCCGGCTTGACGTCGTGGTCGGCGATACGGATCACCTTCCCGGTGACGCCGTGATCGGCCAGGGCGGCCATGGTCTGCTCGGCCAGCAACTGCGAGCTGGGCCGCTTGGGAAAGGGCGAGAGCGTGCAGACCAGCGCGACAGCGCGCAGCGGCGTGCTTTCGGTAGTGGTCTCCATGTGGTCCGGCTACCCGGATCGTCACCGCGTATCCCGCTCTCTGTGTGGCGAGACCGGTCTGTCTCCAGGCGGCGCTTGCTGAGCCAGGCGACCATCTCGGGGTCGTGGTGGTCGAAGAACAGCGTGGCGCCGGTGTCGAGTGCAGCGATCCGGGCCATTTGGTCGTCGGTGAGCTCGAAGTCGAAGGCGTCGAAGTTCTGCGCCATCCGGCCGGGGTTGACCGACTTCGGGATCGTGACGATGCCGCGCTGGATGAGCCAGCGAAGCACGACCTGGGCCGCGGACTTGTCGTGTGCCCTGCCGATCTCGTTGAGAACGGGTTGGGTGCACAGGTTGTTCTTGCCTTCGGCGAAGCCGCCCCAGGACTGGTGCTGGACGCCGTGCTCGCGCATGAGGTTGTGGTCTGCGGTGCGCTGAAAGAAGGGGTGGGTCTCGATCTGGTTGACTGCCGGGGTGACCTCGTTGTTGAGGATCAGGTCCAGGAGCCGGTCAGGGTAGAAGTTGGCGACGCCGATCGCCTTGGCCAGACCCTCGAGGCTGACGGCTTCCATGGCGCGCCACTGGCCGTAGACGTCGCCGTAGGGCTGGTGCATCAGGTACAGGTCGATGTGGTCCAGGCCCAGGTTCTTCAGCGACGTCTCGAAGGCGCGACGGGTGTTGTCCTGGGCGGGGGCGTCCTGGACCCACAGCTTGGTGGTGACGAACAGTTCTCCGCGCGGGGATGCCGCTGGTCTTGATGGCGCGGCCGACTGCTTCCTCGTTGCCGTAGGCGGCCGCGGTGTCGAGCAGCCGGTAGCCGGCGGCGAGGGCGTCGGACACGGCTTGTTCGGTCTGCTCCGCCGGGATCTGGTAGACGCCGAAGCCGAGGACCGGCATCTTGACGCCGTTGTTGAGGGTGACGCTCTGCATGGGGTGTCTTCCTTGTCGCTCGGGTGTTCGGGGTTCTCGGGGCGGCCGTACGGTCAGGGGCCGCCGGGGGCGGGGGAGTGCCGGTCAGCGTTCGAGCATCTGGGCCTGGGCTTCGGTGTGGGTGTCGCCTGCGGCGGGGGGCAAGCTGCTGAGCTGGTCGATCTGTTCGACAGTCAGTTCGACGCCGTCGGCGGCGGTGTTCTCCTCGACCCTGGCCACGCGCTTGGTGCCGGGGATGGGCGCGATGTCGTCGCCCTGAACGAGCAGCCAGGCGAGCGCGACCTGCGCGGGCGTGGCGCCGGCCTTGGCGGCCACGGCCTGGACCTCGTCGGCCTCTGTAGGCAGGGCGGGCCGTTCGGGGGTATCAGCAGGACCCCCCATCGCACTGCCGACCAGGTCAGCGCGGTGTGACACTGAAGCCATGGCATCCGAGGGCACCCCCACCAACCGGACGAGCAACAGCGAGGGCGCGGAACTCGGCCTCTTCCTGCGCGCCCGCCACACCCAGACCAGCCCCCAGAAGGCCGGTCTCACCGTCGGCACCGGGCTGCGCCGCACCCCCGGGCTACGCCGCGAGGCGCTGGCCACCCTCGCCGGGATCAGCATCGACTACTATGTGCGCCTGGAACGCGGCAAGGAGACACGCCCCAGCCTCCGTCCTCGACGCCCGCGCCCGCGCCCTGCACCTGGACGACCAGGAACACCAGCACCTGCGCGAACTGGCCGCCCGCGTCGCCCGCTACGCGCCCGAGCCACCGCCGACGCCCAGCCGTACCGTGCGCCCCCACCTCAAGCTGCTGCTGGAACACCTGCGCCCGAACCCTGCCTACATCGTCAGCCGCAGCATGGACCTGTTGGCCATCGCTGTGCGCACGAGTGACCAGCCGGCCTCGACGGGGTTCAGGCCGGGTGCATATGGCGGGAGGCGGATCGTGGTGAGCCAGTCGTGTTCGGCCTCGTACTGCTTCATCCCTGCAGCCAAGTGGGTGTTGAGGTTGTCCCAGACCACCACGATCGGGCCGCCGAGCTGGATGTGCGCGCGGACCAGGAGGTCGTGGTAGTCCTTCCAGGAGAAGCTCTTGCGTGCGCCCTTGAGGAGGAGATGGGCACGGGGCCGGTGGATGAGACCGCTGTTCTCGCCGGGTTTGTAGCAGCACAGGGCCGCCACCGAGGTCCGCCTGCGGGAGCGGCCACGGACGCGGATGACGGGGGTGTGTCCGCGCCGGCCCAAGGTGCGGGCGGGGGGCGGCGTCATGGAGAATCCGGCCTCGTCCTCGAAGATGATCCAGCCCCCGTAGTCCGCCGCGAGGCTTTTTCCCCCACCCTCCGGATACCTCATACCACCGGCATACCGCAGGGATCATGAACCCTCACCACCCGACGACAACCCGAAATCCTCAGCAACCGCCCAGCGCACGAAGTTGGAGCACTGCCGGACTGCGCGGTCGCGCTCATCTGATGCAACTCGACGAGGGCGTGAGGCTTCTGCGCGAGGCCGGGTATCACGAGCAGGCCGAGCTCGTGGAGCGCAAGATTGTGGGTCGCAACGTCATCCCCGGGCGCTGGACGTTCCAGATCATCGAGGCATACAACGCCACCTGCTACCAGCCCCTTCGCGGACCTTGAGCGTGAGATCGTCAACGATCTTGCGGGTGGACGCGACCACCTCCACGAAGCCGGCCTGACGCAGGCCCGCCGGAGCAGCCGCCCCGAGTCCATCGGCGGGCCTGCCGCGGGATAAGGGACGGACGCGGCCGGGCGGTGCAGGCGGATGCGGCGCCGGGCGGCGTTGGGTCCCCGCAGCAGAACGGAGGCGTGCCCCGAGGCTCCATCCCCGAGCGTGGGCGTCAGTACGAGCACACTACGGAGTCCGCGAGCACCGCGGAATTGCGGAAGCCGCGCGAAGCGAGGCGCTCCTGCTTTCTGACGTGACCTCAAGGATTCCTTCGTGCTGTTCCTGACCCGGCCGGGTCAGGAGGACGGCGGGTAGGGGGCGGCCTTCAGCCGGCGGGCGAGATGGGCGGAGTTGACGGCAAGGGCCGCCGTGGTGGCGGTGGTCTTCTCGGGGGTCTTGTCGAGGTCCTGGTAGTCGGTGCCCTGCATGGCTTCGCCGACCCAGTAGGTGACGGCGCCCGGGGCGAGGGAGAAGCCGACGTCGTTGAGGCCCTGGAAGAGGTCGGCGCTCACCTTGTGGGCGCCGTCCTCGTTGCCGACCACGCAGACCGCGGCCACCTTGCCGTACGTGAGCATGCGGCCCTCGTCGTCGGTCTCGGAGATCTCCGCGTCCAGGCGTTCCAGGACCCGCTGGGCGATGCTGGACGGGTGTCCGAGCCAGATCGGCGTGGCCAGGACCAGGATGTCGCAGCCCAGGATCGTGTCTCGGATCTTCGGCCAGGCATCACCGTCGCCCATATCGGTCTTTACACCGGGCTTCACGTCGTGATCCGCGATCCGGATGGTCTTCCCGGTGACGCCGTGCTCGGCGAGGGCGGCCATCGTCTGTTGGGCCAGCAGCTGGGAGCTGGACGCTGCGGGGGAGGGGGAAAGGGTGCAGACCAGGGCGACGGCACGGAGCGGAGTGTTCGATGTGGTGTCCATGAGCTCCGGCTACCCCTACGCCAGACCTGTATCCCGCGTTTCGGCGGGTTATCGGCCGCACGGGGAATTCACCCTCGGCATGCAGGTGCTTTCATGGATTCGCGGGTGTGAGAGATGAACGTGGGGGCACACGTCTGCCCGGAGGTTGATAATCATGATTCCCCTGCTTCTCGTTCTTCTGCTGATCCTGGTTCTCTTCGGTGCGGGCTTCGCGGTGAAGATCCTCTGGTGGATCGCAATCGCCGTACTGGTGCTCTGGCTGATCGGCTTCGTCGCCCGCCCCAAGAGCGGTAGCGGACGCTGGTACCGCTGGTAGGGAAACGGGTGCCGGCCTAGTTCACGTAGCGCGTGGCGTTGGCGCACCCCCGGTCGGGGGCGCGCCCAACGCCACGCTCCCGTGCCGATGGCCGCGGCGAACGCGTCGCGGGTCCGCAGTTCCGGCCACGCGGGGGCGCTGTCGCGGCCCCCGGCCTGGCCGCGCCGGAGAAAACGGAGGGTGGCGGGCGGCTACCACTCGGGATGGACATCGTGGCTGTCGTAGCGACGACCGTCGGCGGTCGTCCATGGCCTGAACCTGCCGGGACCACTGGTCACCCGCGCATAAACCACGGCCTCGCCCGTGTCGTCCGTGACGATCACGGCCCCGGCCGCCTGAGCACGCCGCAGCGCGTGCGTCCAATGAGGGCCATGCCGGCCGGTGACATAGTCGGGAACTTTGGACTGCGCCATCAGTCCCCCCTTTACTGCACCCTCGGAGGCACCTCGCGCTGGCTGCACGACTTAACCTGCTACCCACCTATTGCCGACATATGCCACCCATGGCGTAGTCGGGCCGCCGCAACCTGATGGCATCAGGCAGAGCCGGGTCGCGGGTCCTCACGACGGAACGGGCGTGACAGCCGTCAGCGGCTGGCAGACGCCCCGTACCCACCGTCTCTGGTTCGGGTCACACCTCGCAGTTCGAGTCTGCGGCGTCAGCGTGACCCGATCTGCGGTCCCGCCCCTGGCGGCCCCTGTGAGCGAAGTGCCTGACCGGTCCCGGCGGGCTGTGGCGGGGGCAGTTCTCGCTGCGCGCGTACATGATCACGGCGGCGGACGTGCTGTTCGTCCACGTCAACGACAACCACGTACGCGCCGCCGAGCGTACGGGCGGTCTCCGGCTGCACGGACTGGCGTACTGCTGGCGGCGCACACGCGGTCGCTGAGTGGGCACCCGCGCTAGCCTTCGACGCCGGTGGCGGTGTGCGCGGCGCCCACGGGCTTGGACTCGGGAGAGCCGCGCTGGCGGAGGTAGACGGAGAGGATGGCCATGGCGGCCACCGCCAGGAGCTCCGACTGCCAGTTCTGCAGGGTCCGGTTCCAGAAGTCCGCCGAGACCAGGTACGCGGCCCAGCTGACGGGCTCGGAAAGATCCCGTAGCTGCTCGGCGTTGTAGGCGGCGGTGCCGGCGACGGACTGGGCCAGCCAGGACAGCAGGAACAGCAGCGCCATCACCATGCCGAGCGAGCGCGAGTACGCCACCTGGCGCCAGCCTCCGGTCCCGGCCCAGCGGGGCGAGTCCGCGCGGGCGTGCTCGCCCATGCGCTGCTCACGTTCGCTCTCAGGGCCGGCTTTGTGCAGCTCCTTCGACTCGGGGGAGCCGCGCTGGAGCAGCCATACGGTGCCGAAGATGTAGAGGAAGAACTGCAGGAACTCCGACTGCCAGTTCTCGGTGACGTCGACCGCGAAGTCGGACGAGGTCAGATATTCCGGGAAGGAGACCTGCTCCAGACCGGCCGTGACGAGCTGCTGGTTGAACTCCGCCCGCCCCGCGACGGCCTGGCAGGCCAGGACGACCAGGAAGGCGCCGCCGAAGGCCAGGGTGAGGCTGTTGTCCCGCCAGAACCTGCGCGCGCCGGTCCGCTGTGTGCTCGTGGTCATCGTTGCAGCAGCCCGATCGTGGTGAAGTAGCCCAGCCCGACAAGGATGACGACCAGGCATCCGATGAACAGTCCGCGCATCCTCAGCTCCCCTTGACCTGGCAGTCGTACGGCTGATCGGCGCGCGCTGTGCAGCCGGCCGCGACGACCTTCCAGCCACTGCCGAACTGGGACAGGAACAGCGTGTCCCCCCTCAGCCGTACCATCGCCTGCCGCCCGTACACCTCCGCCACCGCCTTCCCGCGGGCCGCGGGCAGTGCCTCCTCGGCCAGAGCGCGGCCGCATTCCTCCTCCTGGGCCACCTCCTGGCGGGTCTGCGGTGCCAGAAGCGCGCAGGCCTGCCCGTACCGGGACGCGCCCAACGCGGTCTCGAAGGCCCGCGCCGCGGACTCGGCCCTCTCCTCGCGGGGTCCCGGCCCCCCGCACCCGCAGACGGCCAGCACTGCCACGGCCGCCGCCAGGGCCTGTCCCCACCCGCGTCCGCGCGACGGCCTGACGACCCGGCATGGCGTCAAAGTGATCATTTCGATGCCGCGCTGGGGACCTTCAGCGGGTCGCGGGGAGCCTGCTGCTTGGCCTCTTCGAGCTGCGCGCCCAGGTCGAGGAGGCGGTTGCGTCCCATGGCCTTGCGCACGTCGGGGAACCAGTCCGTCTCCTCCTCCTCGAAGTGGTGGCGTACCTGCTCCATCAGCACGCTCATCTTGGCCTTGAACCGCTCGTCCGCCGGATCCATGCCCTTGAGCTCGGAGAGCATCCAGATCACCGTGTGATGTTCCTCGATGCTCTCCAGGACGTGGTCCTCGGTGTCCGGCGCGGCCTCGCGGGCGGCAGGGTAGAAGTACTGCTCCTCGATCCAGGCATGGACGGTGAGCTCCTCGATCACCTCGTCCGCGATCCGGCGGCGCTCCGCGGCATCCTCGTCACCGGTCTTCTCGAACTGCTTGAAGAGCTCCTCGACGGTCTTGTGGTCTTCCCTCAGCAGCACAATGGCGTCCAACAGCGTCTCCTCCGGTACAGCGGCAAGCGGCGATGGCCAGCCGGCCGACGGCGGGCCCGGCTGAGGGCCTTCCCCCTCCGGCGGGCTACGTCTCGTACTGCGGCGGCGCGTCACTCTTCCCGGCTACCCACGCCCCTCCACCGAGGGGTCGGGCCGCCGGGGCGGGGCAGGCCACTGCGATGGCGGCTCCGGCTGCCACATCGCTGGGTAGCGGGCTCCGACGTGGACCCGATCGAGGGCGACCGCGGCCGTCAAGACCGCGCACGCAGAACCGGCCGCGGGCCAGACGGCCGCGACGGAGACGGTGAAGGCGACGGCGGCAACCGTGTGCCCTGAGGGAAAGGAAGAGGTGTCCGGCGGTTCGCCGATCCGGTCGTGCGGCACAAGCTGCTTCGGAGGGCGCCGCCGGTCCCACAGATGCTTCGCCGCGCCGCCGATGGCCTGGCCCGTCCACATCCCCGCCAGGCCCGCCACCGCGGCACGCCGCCCACGGGGGCCGCCCGCCCCGGCCATCAGTACGGCGGCCGCCAGCCACAGCTTGGTGTGCTCCGCCGCCTCCTCGACCACGGGCAGCACCTTCTGCGCCCCGCTCCTTCCCCACGAGGACACCACACGCGTGAGGAAACGATCGAGGCCGAGAAGTCGCCGCGCGGTTGCCTGTTTGGTCTGGCACGGGTCGGCTGTGATCGCGGCCGGGACGTCGGCTCATGCCGTGCGCCTGTCCCTTGCGATCCTCTGTATACGGCGCCCCGTGTGTCCCACCCGCAATGCCGCGGTCTGCACGCGAAACCGGAGTTCAGGCGGCCACCATCACGCCGCGGGCGTGGCGGACCAGATATACGCCCTCTCCGCCCCCGCTTCCGGTTCGAACCCTGCTCTTCATGGCCGCGGCCGAAGGCTGGGCCAAGCTCCCTGCTGATCCGGATTGACTGGGACGCCGCGCGATGATCCACCGATAGCCAGCCCCGCGGTCAAAGCCACTGGGCAGCGGCTTTGATCGCTTGTGGGTGGGGGCGGTCAGGTGTGGAGGTGGCTGTTGGTGCCGTCGTGGTGGTCGGCGGCGTCGTCGGCGAACCAGTAGTCGCCTGCGGCGAGGTAGCGGAAGGCGTGGGTGCTGTGGGCGGGGAGGGCGACGGTGGCTGCGCGCGTGCCGTCGCCGCGGGAGGCGAGGGGGTAGGCCGCGGGGTTCCAGTGGTTGAAGTCTCCGACCACGCTGCCGGCTTCGGGCGGGGTGTCCTCGGGCAGGACGAACGTGACCTGGGTGCGGTTCTTCAACTGCTTGCGTTCGAGCAAGGGAGGGACTCCAGCCGGAAGGAAGGGGTGACGGATTCCCGCATCTTTGTGCTGGCGGCTGACGGCTGGCGACGGGTGCTGTACACGCCCGCAGGGCATGGGGCTCTCACTCGGTCGGTCGCCGCTCGGCCGGTCGCCGGTCGCCGGACATCGGCCGATGCCGGCCGGTGTTGTGCCGCCTGCCGCCAGCCGCCAGCCCTACGGTGGCCGGGACCGGCGAGAGGAGACGGCGCGTGCGCGACGACGGCAGCAACGACAGCAAGGACATCGACGTCGACGTCGAGATCCACGCCAGTACGACGGTGGTGCGGCCGCACGGTGAGATGGACATCGGCCGCGCCGAGGACTTCCGCCAGGTACTCCTCGCGGCCCTGTCCGTCGAACAGCTCCCTCACGATGTCGTGGTCGATCTGCAGTACCTGTCCTTCTGTGACTCCTCGGGCCTCAACGCCCTCCTGGCCGCGCGCGCCGTCGTCGCCGAAAGCGGCCAGAACTTCTACCTCGCCGCGCCCAGGGAGCAGTTCATGCGCCTGTTGGAGATCACCGGCGCCGTGCGGGCAGGCGGGCAACTCGGTCAGCAACTCCCACGTCAGGGAGCTGGTGACACGCTCCAACCGCTTCGGCCAACGCCGCCGCGCCTCGTCGGCACTCGTGGCTGTGCAGCGTTTTCGTGCGTCCCAGCAGTCCCCGGCGTGGACGTGGACCGGCAGCCGGTCCGCGCCGATTCCGTGCTCGATCAGCCACGCGGGCGGGGCGGGCAGCGGAAGCCGGCGCGCGGCGTGGGCCTCGGCCTCCTCCGCGGCGCTCAGCGCCCGTTCGGCCCGGCCGAGTTCGCCGCGCAGGTAGGTGAACAGCGTCCGCAGCCGAGGCAGGGCGAGTGGCTCGCCCGGTCAGCGGTAGCTGGTGTGGCTGAGCGCCGCGGTTGGTTCTGGCCGCGCTTGGGTGATGACTACGGGGGTGAGCACTCGGATCCGGTTGTCGAGAACGGCCCGCTGCGGGATCGAGGTGACGCCCCATATCCGGCCCCAGACCGTGGCACTGCTTCCCTTGGCCGACGTGGCGGCTGTACGCATCGTCCGGCTTATCCAGACCGGGTGTGATGCCGCAGCGCTACGGCCTCGATGACCTCGCGGACGGCCTCGCCGCCGTACTGGATCTCGGGAGACGTTGATGGATCAGTCGTGCGGCGATTCGCTGGCAGACGAGCGACGACCCCCGATGGAGGCGACCAGGGCATCTGCCACGATCGCCGCATCCGCCTCTGCAACATCCGCCGGGTACTCCGGCAGTAGATCGTCCCAGACGGGCATCCATGACCCAGCTGGGTCTGTCCCTCGGGCCGGGCGAAGAACCAGATGTGCAGGTGTGCGCCCCCATCCCCGATGCGGTAGACGTGGGCTCGCGAAATGTGTGGCAGGGCCTGCACGTGGCGGACGACGTGAGTGGACAGAACCCCCAGCTCGGCTGCCAGCTCATCGCGTAGGTCAGCCATGTCATAGTGGTCACGAGGATGCAGCATGAGCACCAGCGGCACACCAACTCCAGTGATCCGGGTAAGCCGCCAACTGTCGTTGAGCCAGATCCCCTCGTCTCGGTGACGGCACGACTCGCAGCTCGACGGGTCCTCGCTGTGTCGCGGGGGCTCGGGCAGAACCGGGGGGCGCAGCGGCGCGACGCGCAACCCGTCTGGTTCGAACGGGCTGATATCCCACCCTGTCATGCGCGCGAGCGGGAGCCGACGCTCACCATCCGCAGCGGCGAGCGCGTGGTCGTAAAACTCGTCAGGTCGCAGAGCCATGTCTCGAAGTCTTTCGGGACTTACGCCCACTGAGGGCCGGGGTCGCCCCCAGGTCAACATCGCGCCCAGTCCACGCCGAGCCCGCCGAGCCCGGCGAGCCCGGCGAGCGCGGCGAGCGCGGCGAGCTGCGCCCGGTCGAGCGGGTCACGGCGGGCCTTGGTGTTCTCGATCCAGATCCCGGTGCGGTGCTCGGCCCCCTCGGGGAGGACCTGGACGACGGCCCGCCCCGGCAGGGTCAAACGAACGGTGCAGCTGGAGTGGTTGGGGCTACTGGCGGGCTATGGAGAGTCGGCCGTCGAAGGTGATGCCGAAGGCGTTCAGGGCGGTCTTCCAGCGCGTGTGGAAGGACGCAACCCCGGTGAGCGCAGCCCTGACCAAGCTCTCCATGGGGAGATGGCGGCAGCCATGTCCTCGTCCGGCCCAATGCCGTTGGCGGAAGTGGATCACGTCGTTGGGCTGAACGAGTGAACGCCGCACGCGGCACGCAGGTGGCAGCCCGCCGCCCCGCTGTCCGGACTGCATACCGCCACTCCGCCCTTGGTTACCTCACACCAACCGAATTCGAACAACAACTACCACATCACATACGCTGTCACTCATCGCATGAAACCCGGTGTCCACTTCCGAGGATCCACCTCAAGGAAGGGAAGACACTACAATGTGGCCACCACACCGACTTCCCGGCACTGTTCCTGCGCTGCGGTGAGCAGCTTGCCGACATCGCCGGCGATCCCGGCAGCGCAGAGGACGACGTCCAGAAAAGGCTTCGACGGCTGCAGCTCAGTCACGCGGGCACTCCCCCCATCGGCAACTGCTGTGGTGAAGCTCTGGCAGTGTACGACGTCGGTCCCACGCGGCCATGTCGGCGACCAGGTCGCGGACCTCGGGGCGGCCCAGGTCCTGGGCGGTGCACGTCCTGGGCGATCCGGGAAGCTTGGTAGCCCTCGGTGACGCGCGCTGACTGTCAGCCGTCGCACTCACCGGTGCGCCGGGCGGGCACGCGGCCTACCGGCAGGCCGTCGGAGCTCAACCAGCAACCCAGGCAAACTGCGGCAGGCCGCATGGACGGCAAGGCGTGGCGGCCGTTCCCGCATCACCTCACCTCACCTCACCTCGCTGCCGGATGCCGGATGCCGGGCACGGGAAAGGGCCCGGACTCGTCGAGTCCGGGCCCCTTCTCGTTCGTGGCCGGTCAGGCGAACGGGCCGCCGACGCCGTAGTACATGCCCAGCTGCTCGCGGTAGCCCGCGTCGCCGAGGCGCTTGTCCCCGTGGAACTCCGGGGAGTCCTTGATCTGCTCCTTCGTGCGGTCCGCGTAGATCGTCCGCTGATCCGGGTCGATCGAGATCACGGTGCCGGCCGGCAGGAGCACCTCCTTGCCGAAGATCCATACACCGGTGTCCACGACCAGGTAGGCGTCACCGACCTCGTCGGAGTGCTTGTCGACCTTGCCGATGCTGCCGTCGACCGCCTCGACCTTGTAGCCGGTGAGGTCGGTACCGGCCAGGTGGCCCGACGTCGACTTGTAACTCCACACATGCTCAGTCACGCGAAACAACTCCTCCGGTGAACTCAAGGACGGCGAGGGAAGTTTCTCCGTCCTTTCTCTTTCCGTACGTCATGCGCGGCGGAATTCTCATCTCCGGCCGAACTCCACTGCAACCGCTACCACCGGTACCAGCGGCCGCTGCCGGCCTTGGGGCGGGCGACGAAGCCGAGCAGCCAGACGAACAGAACGGCGATCGCGACCCACCAGAGAATCTTCACTGCGAAACCCAGACCGAAGAGGACCAGGACCAGTAGAAGAACGAGTATCAGGGGAACCATGGCTATCAACCTCCTGAACTGCGTATGCCCCGAATTCCCCGTTCTGCACGGACCAATTTCCTTCAACTACGCTACGTGAAAAGGCCGATGGTCTCATTACGGCAAGTCGGCCGCGATCTTCGCGGCGTCCGCCTTGTGAGGTGGCCGTCAGCCCTCACGGCCCGGCAGGAGCTCCTTGGCCTTCGCCACGGCGAAGCCCCAGCCCTGGGCCACGGTCGGCTTGCCGGGCACGGCCACTTCATCCGGGTTGGTGAGGACGTCCAGCAGGACCGTTCCCGGCGTCTCGTAGGCCCGGCGTACGCCCTCGTGGAGATCTGCCGGGTCGGTGACCCGGATGCCGGTCAGGCCGAGGGCCGTGGCGACCGCGGCGAAGTCGGGATTGTCGAGTTCCGTGCCGAACTCGGGCAGACCGGCCTGCTCCTGTTCCAGCGGTGCTCGCGGGCGGGATCGGCCAGCCGCTCCTGCTGGACGCCCAGTTCCTCGAGGGCGTCGACGATGACGTAGGCGACGGTGCGTGCCACAGGCGTGCCCTTCGTTTGCCGGTTCAGCGGGTGAAGCGGTCGGGGTCGGCCGCGTACCAGTCGGCTGCCCAGCTTTCGGGCGGCGATGCGAGCAGTTGTCCGCGGGCGAGCCAGACGTGGAGTTCGGCATACGAGCGGACGGTGTGAGCCCCCACCCGCTGGAGCAGCATGTGGGGGCGCAGGCCGCGTGGGTCGTCGACGCCCATGGCTGCCATGATCTGGAGCGCACTCTTGACCGTCGCCTCCTGGTAGCGCCGAACGCGCTGCGCCTTGTCGCCGACGTCCAAGGCGCGGTCGCGCCGCTCGTCCTGCGTGGCGACCCCGACGGGACAGGTGTTGGTGTGGCAGCGCTGGGCCTGGATGCAGCCCGTCGCGAACATCATGGCGCGGGCCGAGTTGGTGTAGTCCGCGCCCTGGGCGCGGCGTTTGACGAGGTCGCTGCCGGTGGCGACCTTGCCGGAGGCTCCGATCCGGATGCGGTCGCGCAGCCCGGAGCCGACGAGGGCATTGTGGACGGGACGGGCGTGCCGCTGGCGAGCTCGCGCATGCGGGCCAGGAAGCCCACCAGCTCGCGCGGGGTGGAGTACACGGGGGAGATGACGGTCTCTCCCTGCTGAACACCGCACACCCGGGCAATCTCCCCGTTCACCTTGGCGCCGGGAAGGACGCCGCCGATGCCGGGCTTGGCGCCCTGACTGATTTTCAGCGACACGCCCTTGACCTGTGGGTGCGCCGCCTTCTCGGCGAACTGCCGCTCGTCGAGGCCTCCGTCGTCGGTGCGGCACCCGAAGTATCCGGTGCCGATCTCCCACACGAGGTCCCCGCCGGGACGCAGGTGGTACTCGGACAGGCCGCCCTCGCCGGTGTCGTGGGCGAAACCGCCCGACTGCGCACCGGTGTTGAGGGCGAGGAGGGCGCTGGCGGACAGGGAGCCGAAGCTCATCGCCGAGATGTTGAGCAGGGCCATGTCGTACGGCTTGGTGCAGTCGGGTCCGCCGACCCGGACCCGGGGCGGGTCGGTCCGTACCAGGCGCGGGGCCATGGACGGGGTGAGGTATTCGCTACCGGGTCGGTGAAGGTCGAGTTCGGTACCGGACGGCTCTTCGGCGTCGGTGCCCTTGGCCCGATCGTAAGCGATGCTGCAGGCGTCGCGGTCGAAGGGGCGGCGGTCGGTGTTCGGCTCTATGAAGTACTGCTGGATCTCCGGCCGCAGCGCCTCCAGGGCGAACCGGAGATGCCCGAGCAGGGGGTAGTTCCGCAGGATGGAATGCCGTCGTTGCAGGAGGTCGTACGAGGCCACCAGGACGAGCAGCAGCAACGGCCGGCCACGGCCCACCACCAGGGCGAGACGAGAACGGCGGCGACTGCGGCGACCGCCGCCGCGCCGGGCAGGATCAGGGTGAGCACTTCATCACGCCCCGCTTGTGCCCCGACGACCGCGCGTCAACCAACCCGGAGGTACCGGCGGCCGTCGGGTCACCGTTCGCCTGGGCTTCCGCGAGGTGACGGTTGCTTATGGCTGCGTTGTACGGCGACCCATGGCGGCGGCGCCCGCTCCCGGTTCCGGGTCCAGCAGGATGCGCGGCAGGGCTTCCGGGTGCTTCTGCGCGAGCCAGGCGATCAGCTGCTCCCGTACGGCGCAGCGCACCGTCCACAGATCGTCGGCGTCCTTGGCCGTGACGATGACTCGCACCACGATGGTGGAGGGCGTCGTCTCGGTGACGGCGAGGTCCCAGCCGCGGCCGTCCCACTGCTTGCAGGTGTGCAGGATCTCTTCGGCCTTGTCGCGCATGAGGTCCACGGGCGCGCGGTGGTCGCAGTGGAGGAACACGGTGCCGGTCATCTGGACGCCGCCGCGCGACCAGTTCTCGAACGGGCGGTTGGTGAAGTAGGAGACGGGCATGGTGATGCGGCGTTCGTCCCAGGTGCGTACGGCGAGGAAGGTGAGGGTGATGTCCTCGACCACCCCCCACTCACCCGCGACGACGACCGTGTCGCCGATGCGCACCATGTCGCCGAAGGCGATCTGGAAACCCGCGAAGAGGTTTCCGAGGGTGGACTGGGCGGCGATGCCGGCCACGATCCCGATGATCCCGGCGGAAGCGAGCACGGAGGTGCCGAGTGCGCGGAAGCTCGGGAAGGTGACGAGCATCGCGGCGATCGCGACGACGGCCACGAGGACCGTCACCACCCGCATGATCAGGGTCACCTGGGTGCGGACGCGGCGCAGCCGGGCCGGGTCGCGGGTAGCGGTGGCATAGCGGGCGTACCCCGACTCGACGGCGGCGGAGGCCACGGCCACCATCAGCCAGGCCCCCGCGCCGATCAGGGTGAGCGAGAGGAGCCGGCCCACGGCGGCCGCGTGGTCCTGCAGCGGCGGCCAGGCGATCTGCCGGTAGGCCCCCCGGAGCAGCGCGGCGAGCAGCACGATCAGCAGGGCGCGGCGGCAGCGGCGCAGCAGGTTCCACAGGGGCGTTTCGGGGTGGCGTGCGTCTGCTCGGCGCAGCAGCAGGTCGACGGCCCAACCTGCCGCGAGGGTGAGCAGGATCGAGCCGCCCAGGACGGTCAGCACACGAAGAGCGCTGTTCATATCTCCTCAACGGATGTAGGTGACATGGACGTTCACGCCACTGCCCCGTGGGAGGGACCTGACACAGGAGGGCGAGGACAGTTGTGTCGCGCGGGGTGCCGCGGGGGACCGCCACGGGGCCGCATCAGGAACTCCTGCGCTCCTGCGGGGAGGCCTCCGGCCGGAGCAGCGGCTCATGATCCGGCCGCTGCACGTCGCCGGCATCGGCCACGGGTGGGCGGCCCGCGGACGGGGCCGCAGGCACTGACCCATGGCACTGAGGGAAAGCAGGAGCGGGATCCGGCGGCACCGCACACCTCTCCGGCGCGACCTTGTGCCCGCCGTGGGACTTACCGGGACAGCCATCAGCGGGCTGGCCGTCTTCGGCAAGGCCACCGCGGCGGCCGGCACGCGGATGCCGGTCCTGCCCGTGGTCGCGGCGGTGGTGGTGCTGATCGGCGTGGCGTTCGCCGGATGGGGCCTGTCCCCCGTGCGCCCGGCCTTCGCCCAGACCGAGGCGAATGGCTCCGGCTGCCTGCCTCGCGGCAGCGGCTTCGTCTTGACGGTCGACGTCTGAAAGATCGATAAGACGTCTTGGCGGATATCCACGCCAGCGTGGGATGAGGCCCCTTGCCGAACAGGCAATGTAAGGTTGGCGAAAGGCAACCACCGATGCTGATGGTTCACCCGGCCGTGCTCCCCGGCCTCGTCGACCGTTACTGGGCTCTGTCCGTACTCGACGCAGCGGAGGACGACTCGCCTGTGCACAGATCGAGGACGTGGAGCGAGTCCTGTGCGTGGCCACCGGCACGGCGGACGTGCACGCGGCCCTGATCGCCGCCCGTCACCACCTGCCGGTACGGGTCCTCTCGACGACTCGGTACTCGCCTCCCACTGATCGGCCCGGCAGCCGTCAGTCGGTGCCCCCGAGGGGCGTTTGGTGCCGGTGGACGGTCACCCGTTCGGATGCCGGGGCGTGCCGACGTGGTGGGTGCGGCAGAGGCTGGGTCCATGGCCGCCCCGCTGACCACCTGTCCGCCTGACCAGCAGGGCCGGAGCCGTGTCATTCATCCGGGTCCTTCCGTCGCTGGCCGGGGAGGGCGCCGTCGACAGGCGAGCAGAGGAGCAGCGATGACCGGGACGGGCCCAATGGTCGTGTTCGCGAACTTCCTCTCGGACTTGGCGGTCGACCTCAACGAGGGGCAGGTCCTGACACAGTGGGCACAGCAGGCGCCGCGGAAGGCGTGGCTGCTTCGGCCCGGTGACGTGCTGGTCACTCCCGTGCCCCTCAGCCCGGAGTTCCTGCGGTACGTGTACGACCTGACGGGGGTGCCCCCGCACACGGTGGCGGTCGTCGAGGTACCGCCCGCCGGAGCCGTGCCGCTGGCGCGGGCGGTGTACGAGGCCGGACTCGCCGAGCACGTACGGGCCCTCGCCGGCGACCGGGGCGCGGCGCTGCTGCCGACGGCACTGGACGCGTCGGCGATCGCCTTCGCCCGGCACATAGGCCTCGCAGTTCATCCGTACCCCACTGTCGAGGCTGCCGAGGGCGCCCTGAAGACGACCATGCTGCTCAACACGAAGACCGGGTTCCGCGGGACGGCCGAACGGCTGGGTATGCGGCTGCCGGCGGGGCGGATGTGCCGGCGGTCGGAGGCGGAAGGGGTGTCTCGCGAGCTCCTGCGGGACTACGAGCGCGTCGTGGTGAAGCCCGACCGGTCGGCGGGAGGGCACGGGTTGCGCTTCGTGTCCCGCGAAGACCTGCGGGGCGGGGCCGTCCTGGCGCTCGATGCGGTCGGAGGGCCCGAGGGCATGTGGGTGGTGGAGGAGTGTCTCGACGTGGCCGAATCGGTCAGCGTCCAGCGGGAGGTCACCACCTCCGGGACACGCGCGCTGTTCAGCGGTGCGATGCGTACGGCGCAGGGCTCCTTCACCGGGTACGCCTCCCCGCTGCCGTCCTCCTGCGTCCACGTGGCCGGCGAGCTGGCGGAGTGGGGGGAGGCGCTGGGCCGCCACCTGGGCGACCACGGTTACGCGGGGCCGTTCGGCCTCGACGCGTTGGTGGACGTGGACGGCGTCGCGTACGCGAGTGAGAGCAACATCCGGCGTACCGCAACCACCACACCCCACACCATGGTCACCCGGCTTACCGCGGGATCGACCAACCGCCAGCCGGCGTGGTCGGTCTCGAAAGGCTGGGCGCACCGCCCGTGGGACTTCGCCGGAGCCCTTGCCCGGCTGCGTGCGTCGCGCCTCGCGTTCGATCTGGAACGCGGCGAGGGCGTGGTCCTCTACGCGGACGCGCCGCTCGACGGCCGTTCCTGGCGGTACGCGGTGATCGGCAGGAACGCCGGGGACGTGGAGGGACAGGAAGCTGCGTTGGCCGCAGTCCTCGCATTCGAGGACCGCTGACCCCGACCAGGCTGCAGAACTGCCTGTTCGAGCTGTTGGCAGTGACGGCCATGGTCATCCTTCCTCCAGCGGCTTGACCGGGCCGGGCTCTGTTTCCCGACGGCCGCAGCTGACATGACTGGCGCCCAGGTGGAAAGCCGCAGCGTATGACAGGCACACCGAAGTCAGCCCCCGACGGGGAACACGAGCGTAAGGACGCCGACCGCGAGAGCGGAGCGGGACCCGGTCCGCAGGTGGAGGAACGGGCCCCCGATCAGCCCACTGAGCTGCCGAATCGGTCCTGGAAGGCCGTGCTACGCGGCACCATGAAGGAGTTCAAGGACGATGAGCTCGCCGACCGGGCGGCAGGGCTGACCTACTACGGAGTGCTGGCGCTGTTCCCGGCCCTGCTGGTGCTGGTGTCCCTGCTGGGCATCGCGGGGCAGTCCACTACCAAGGAGGTCCTGGACAACCTGCAGAAACTGACACCCGGCTCCGCCCGTGACGTGGTCACCAACGCGGTGCAGCAACTCCAGGGCAACGCCGGCGTCGGGTCGATGGTCGCCATCGTCGGCCTGCTCGTCGCCGTCTGGTCCGCCTCCGGCTACATCGCCGCGTTCATCCGCACGGCCAACGCCGTCTACGACATGCCCGAGGGCCGTCCGGTCTGGAAGGTACTGCCGCTGCGCCTGGCTCTGACCGTCACGCTGATGGTCCTCGCGTGCGCCGGCGCACTGATCGTGGTCTTCACCGGCGGTGTGGCGCGGGAAGCTGGTTCTGCGCTGGGCATCGGCGACACCGCCCTGACGGTGTGGTCCATCGCGAAGTGGCCGGTCCTGGTCCTGCTGGTCACGATGATGATCGCGCTTCTCTATTGGGCCTCTCCGAACGCCAAGGGCCGCGGATTCAAGTGGGTCACCCCCGGCAGTTTCCTGGCCCTGCTGATCTGGATGATCGCCTCGGCCGGGTTCGCGTTCTACGTGGCGAACTTCGGCGGCTACAACAAGACGTACGGCACCCTCGCCGGTGTGATCGTCTTCCTGGTGTGGCTGTGGATCACCAACCTCGCCATTCTCCTCGGCCTGGAGTTTGACGCGGAGATGGTCCGCCAGCGGGCGGTGGCGGGAGGAATGCCCGAGGACGAGGAGCCTTACGCCGAACCCCGGGACACCCGTGCCTGGAGCGACGGGGACCGCCGCCGAATGAAACAGTAGAACGTGCGCCTGGGGCTCAGGGGGATACATCGGGCGGATGACCGGTTCACCCCCGGCGCTGAGCGCTCCAAACCCTTGCGGCGCGGTCGGCTTCCCTGGTGGTGGCGGCTTGCGACGCCCCTCCGGCACTCCGCCCCGACCCGCACTGTCTTCCCGGGCTCGACCGCGGTGGTGGTGTGCCGCCCGGCCGGACGCCGCCTACCGAAGCGAGCACCACCTCCCCGCGCGGGGGCCGCACCGCCGGCGAAGCCCGGCTGGGGCGAAGGTCCGCTCATCGCGTTCTGCGCGGTACGCGCCGGGGTGGACTGCCTCTCCGCGCTCTACCTGGCGATCGACCTCGTCCGGCGGGGCGGCACCATCTCCCTGTCGGGCGTCTACGGAGGAACGGCCGACCCCTTGCCGTTGCTGACCATGTTCGACAAGCAGATACAGCTGCGCATGGGCCAGGCCAACGTCTGGCGCTGGGTGGACGACCTCCTCCCGCTCCTCACCAACACGGACCCCCTGGGCGTCGAGGGCTTCGCCACGCACCGCATGGCCTTGGCGGACGCGCCGGCAGCGTACGAAATGTTCCAGAAGAAGCGGGATGGCGCGGTCAAGGTCCTCTTTAAGCCCTGACTCCCTATCCGGCCTTCGCGGGTTCGGCGGCGCAGCCCCGGGGCCGGCGTGGCACTCGCGCGAGGAGGGCCTCATGGGACATCAACGCCGACCACTGCGCGGCCGGACCGTCCTGGTGACCGGCGCTGCGCGGGGACTCGGCGCGGCCATGGCCAGAGAATGCGACCGGTACGGGGCGAGCGTCGCGCTGTTGGGGCTGGAAGCGCCGCTTCTGGCGGAGGTCGCCGGCACGCTGCGCCACCCGCCTCATACTGGGAGGCGGACGTCACGGACGACAAGGCCATGACGCGGGCGGCCGGGGAGGTCCGGGCATGCATGGGACCGGTACCCGTCGGGGCGGCCACGCCGGCATAGCCGAGGGTGCACCCACATGCCGCCGCCCGCCCGGAAGGTCTGTTCAGCCGTCTCGCAGAACGCCGAGGCGACGTCGGCCGCCGGGGGCGGGAGGCACGCCCTCCCAGGCGAGGGGGCGGCGCCGTTCCCACCCAGCGAGTCCGCCTCCCGGTGCCGTACGACGCCCCGCGCGCAGCGCGTGCGGCAGGTCCCTTCAGGACATGGCGGACAAGACCCGGGTCGATCCCCGTCCCACCCGTCAGCCGTCCCCCAAACGCCCGCGCGCCCTGCCCGTCCCCCTTGCGAACAACCCGATCGGGCTCGCGGCGCTCCGGCCGGTGTGATCCGCTGATGGGGAGGGCACCCAGGGAGCCCCGAACCAGCCCCCGAGGGGATCGGTCCGAGGAGGAGGGCACGTGCTCATGAGTGAGTCCGATGCGGCGGCGATGACGTCTGCCAGCACCAGCCCGGGGAAGAGCCTTCGGAGGCCCAGCCGGATGGACGACGGCCTGGGGAAGTCCGACACCGTCGACCTGCTCGACCAGGGGCGCTCGCTGACTCAATCCTCTCCCGCTCCGCCGTTGCGCTGGTTCGGTGCTGAAGAGGCCCAGGACCGACGATGCCCTTGACCCCGCGGGACCCCGAGACGCTCAAGCGATTGATCGCGCGTGAGGTGGATGGGCTGCGTGCTGCCGCCACTCGCCGTGCGGGCGTTCGGAGCGACGACGCGCCGGTCTCTAAGGCCCCTCCCCCTCCGCCGTGGCCTGCCCCTGCGGAGGGGACGAGGACCGGACGCACGCGTGTGGAGCCGCGCGAGACGGGGACGACCCGTGGGCTTGTGTCTGCGCGACCCTTCCCGCCATTCCGGTGTCTGCGGCCGTTCTCGTGCCGGTACGGGACGGCGAGGGCCGAACGGTGGATTTCACCGTGCGGGCCGGGAACCACGTCCGCGCGGCCGAGTGGCTGGAGAGCTCCGCCGCCTGTACCGGCCGCAGGCTCCTCGAGGTCCAGCCCGGCGCGGCGGCCGGAGGACTGATCGACGCCCTGTCCGAGGTCCTCGACCGAGGGCACGCCCTGGAGTCGTACGCCGTGGACTACACGGAGCAGCGAGCGGACGGGCTGCACCGCACACAGTTGCTCTACGACGCCGCGTCCTGCGGGGGCCACGTGCTCGTCACCTGGCGGCCCGCCCGCAACCGGACGGAGCTGCTCTCACTCGACGCGCAGTACATCGCCTCCATGGGGTGGGGGACGTGGGACCTGTTGTCCGGCAAAGCCACTTGGTCGGAGGGTATGGCCTCCATCTTCCGAATGGAGGCCGGGCGGACCCTCTCACTGGCAGAGCTGTGCGACGCCGTTCTGCTGGAGGACGTGTGGCGCTTCGGCAAGCTGCTCACCGGGCTGCTGGACGGGGAGGAGCCGCCGGGTGCGGAGATTCGCTTCAGCGTGAGGGGAGAAGTACTCACCCTGCACCTGGTGGGGCACTCCGTCATCGCCAGGGACGGGCTGCCCTGGGCCCTGCACCTCATCGCCCGGGATCTGAGTGCGCAAGTGCGCAGCCGCCAGAAACTGGCGGTCACCCGGCTGCGCACGGAACAGCTCGCGGAGGAGGCGGCCGCGGAACGCCGTGTGGCTTCGGTGCTCCGTGAGGCACTTCTGCCCACGCATTCCACGGCGCTCGCCGAGATCGGGCTCGCCGTCGCGGCGGCGTACCTGCCCTCCGAATCCGAGGCGATCGGCGGCGACTGGTACAAGTGCCGCCGACTGCCCGACGGGCGCGGCGCGTCCTGGCGGCCATCGGTGATGCATCGGGACACGGCCTCGGCGCCGTCGCCCGCATGGCCCAGCAGCGCCACGCACTCGCCGGCCTCGCGCACGCCCCAGGCACCGACGCGGGCCAGTTGACGACCTGGCTCAACGAGCTGTTGTGCGCCGATCCCAGCGCGGAGACCGCGACGGGGATCATCGGGCACATCGACGCGGAGCGCACGCTGCGCTGGGCGTGTGCGGGCCACCCGGCGCCGCTCCTCCTGCGGGACGGACAGGCGTCGGTCCTCGGCACCGAGCACCGGGGACCCCTCTTCGGGCTGATGCCGGGCCACGCATACGCCACGGCGGACGTGCAGCTCCGGCCCCACGACCTGTTGCTCCTGTACACGGACGGCATGGTCGAGCGACGGGGCGAGGACATCACGGACGGCATCGACGCCCTGCCGGCCGCATTCGAAACCTGCGGCGGGCTCGCCGCCCAGGAGGCTCTCGATCGCATCATGAGCCGCTACGCGGTCGAGGACCACGAGGACGACACCTGCCTCGTCGTTCTGCGTTTGGAGTGACAGCGCAGACCCGGGCAGGCGAGCACGGCCGGCTTCAACCTCGCCGGCAGCGAGACCTTTCACGACCGGATCAGTACGAAGCCGCTGCGGGGCGCGGTGGGGACGCGGGTCAGGGGGATGGTGAGGTCCTGGTCGGGGACGTCGTAGTCGAGCTGTGCGAGTTCGGCGGTGATTGCCGACAGGGCCGTCACGGTGATGTCTTCGCCGGGGCAGCGGTGGCCGCGGGCGGCGTCGCCGCCGCCCTGGGGGATCAGGTTGGCGAGCGGGTCGTCCGCGCCGTTCGGGCTGGTGAAGCGGTGCGGGTCGAAGCGGTAGGGGTGGTCCCACAGGGCCGGGTCGTGGTTCTGCCCGTAGAGGTCGAGCAGGATCAGGGTGTCCTTGCGGACGTCTTCGCCCCGCCAGGTCAGGTCGCGGGTGGCGAGGCCGCCGACGAAGGGGGCGAAGGGGTAGAAGCGGCGCACCTCGTGGGCGAACGCTTCGGCGTAGGTCCCCTCGGGATCCGAACGCAGGAGTTCACGGTGGTGGGGCCACCGGTGCAGGGCGTGGGCGACGAACGCGGCGAACCAGGCGATGGCGATCGTGGGCCGGATGATGTTCAGCAGTTCCACCGCTGCGGTGTGCGGGTCCAGGAGGGCGCCGTCCACGTCGCGGTGCCAGGCCACCGTCTCCAGGGCGGAAGCCTTGGTGTCGGCCTCCTGGGTGCCGCGGACTCGAGTGACCAGCGCGGCGAGGGCCTTCTCCTGGCGGGCCCGGGCGCGGCGTGCGCGCAGGTGCCGGGGCCAGGGAGTGGCGAACCCGTCGACCATGGCCGTGCAGTCGCGTGCCATCTGGGAGGCCTCCGCGTCGGACAGCGGGAGTCCCGCCCAGTCACCCACGGCCAGGGCGAGGACCCTGGCGGTCTCGTCGAAGAGCACCACCCGGCCCCGCTGCCATCCGGCCACCGCTTCGCGCCACCGCCGGCTGACGTGGCCGCCGAGCGTGGCGATGCCCTTCTCGTCCTTGAGGAGGGCGATGAACATCGCCTTGCGGACCCGGTGGGCCTCACCGTCCAGGGTGTGGACGGCGCCCTGTCCGAACAGGGTGTCGAGGACGGGATCCGGGAGGGCCGCGGTGCGTAGGACGTGGCGTTCGTCGTAGAAGAAGGCGGCGGCTTCCGGGCCCTGCAGGGCGATCGTCGGCCTGCCCAGCAGGCGAGTCCTGAAGGTGCCGTCCGAAGCGGTGCGCATCCGGTCGGGCAGCCAGGCGTAGCCGCGGGTCAGGAGACTGAGCGTGCTGTCACTGAAAGAGAACATGAAACTCGCGTACCCGGTTGGTTGTCCCGCACACGCCCCTCGGCCTGTCGCCACCCGGCTCGCCCCGGCCCTTCACCCTCACGCGGGAGGGCCCCTCAGCCGCGGAGAGAGGGCGGCTACCCCCAGTGGAGCTGATCAGTCCCGTTCCGCTCGTCGCGGGCGTGGTCGGGCTCGGGCCGCGCCGCGATCGGTGGCCGCCGCCCGGCCCGCCCCGGTCCGCGTGATCTCCGTCAGGCTGGGCAGGCGCTGGTGGCGAACAAGTCGGTGCGGACGAGAGGCGTGAAGATCCGATGACCGAATACGAGCGATCCCGCACGATGCCCGCCCTCCCCGAGCACGTCTTCGACCAGGCCGGCAACGTCGACCAGATGGGTCAGTGGCTCCCCGGCGGACTGCACGTGCATGCGCAGGAGTTGCCGGCCGTGACCGTGCACGAGGACGGTGCGGCGGATGACAAGGCTGCCGTACTGCGCGCACGGAAGGATCAGATGCGGCTCGAATGGGGCACCAGGGAGGGCGGCGGCTACACTGGCTGGCTCCAGGTGGCCGGTCTTGACGGTGGTCCACCGAGGTCACCGCACACCTCTCGTTCTTCGCCGAGGAGAACGACCCCGGAGAACAGGCCGTGAACGAAGCCCTCGACCGCAGCCTTGAGCGACTGGAGCAGCAGGTGCGCCTACGCGTCGACGGCGCGGCGGGCTGACCTGCGGAGGCGCAGCCGCTGCGTGGCGCGGCGTGCAGTCGGTGCCTCGGTGTGGTGTTGGCGTTGCGCCCTGACATGTCCACGGTGCGCGCCGTGTTCTGACTCGGGTCTTCGGACTCGCTCCAGGACTGCCGCCCCCAGCGGGGGGAAGCCGGAAGCCCTGTACCGCCCTGGCAGTTCCTGGGACCCGTCGCGATCGTCACTCTGGGTCCCGACGGGCACGGTTTCGTTTCCGCGCTGCCGGGATGCCGGGATGCCGGGATGCCGGGATGCCGGGACGCAGGGAGAGGCTCGGCCGGATCCTGGCGCTCATCCCCCCGGCCGTCGACTCCCTCGTTCTGGACCTCGACGACATCCTGGCTGCCGTCCACACCTGGGCCGCTGAGCGTGCCGCCTACGTCGCGACGATCCGCGATGGTTCGGGCGGCGGGAGACTGCGCCCCCGCCGGTCCTCCTTTTCACGCGGCCCGCGACGCGTACCGGTCGGGAGGCCGGGCCCGACGTGTTGCGGCACGCCCTGCACGCGCGAGCCCTTGCCCCGCCGGATGACACCTCGCCGCTGATGCTCGGCACAGGGGCCGCACAGGGGCCGCACAGGGCCCGTCGGCCCGTCGGTTTGGGGCCGTGAGTGCCGGGCAGACGCCGACTGCCGCCCCGTCGTGTCGAAGGCAGGGCGGACCGGAGCGCAGGAACCGGACAGAGTTTCGGAGGCGGGCGATGAAGGCGCGCACGGAAGCCGCTGCCGTGGCGGGCGAGCGGGAGGCCGGACGGGAGTACGACGCGACCCCCTACTTGCCGTCGCGCGGCGGGTTGGCGGGGTTGCGGCGGGCCGCGGTCGACTGCCGGGGGTGCCCGCTGTTCCGGGATGCCACGCAGACGGTGTTCGGCAAGGGTCCGGCCCTCGCACGGCTGATGCTGGTGGGTGAGCAGCCCGGCGACCAGGAGGACGTGCAGGGTGAGCCGTTCGTGGGCCCGGCGGGGCGCTTGCTGCGCAAGGCGCTCGAGGAGGCAGGGCTCGGGGACGAGGACGCTTACCTCACCAACGCGGTCAAGCACTTCAAGTTCACGTCGGCCCCACGGGGCAAGCCCCGCATCCACAAGGCTCCCAGCCTGCGCGAGATGTCCGCCTGTCGGCCCTGGTTGATGGAGGAACTGAGGCTGGTGGGACCTGAGGTGCTGGTCGTGCTGGGAGGCACGGCAGGCAAGGCGCTGCTCGGCTCCTCGTTCCGCGTGGGAGAGCAGCGCGGCCTATTGCTGCCGATGCCACCGGTGGCCGCCCTGGACGGCGGGGAGGCGGTCGCGGGGACCGGGCAACTGCTGGCGACGATCCATCCGTCGGCCGTCCTGCGGTCCGGCGACCGGGAGTCCGCCTTTTCGGGTCTTGTCGCGGACCTGTCCGTGGCCGCCACCGCACTGGAGTGAGTTGTGAATGAGCCGCCGTCACCCGGGCAGGCGCACTGCGTACCGCGGGATCGCACCCATCCCGTCCGCACGCGAGTTGAGGAGTGACCATGCCTCGTGGTTCGAGTCCCAAGCGTGAACGCCAGTACGAGCACATCAAGGAGAGCGCCGAGGATCGCGGTGAGAGCACCAAGCGGGCGAAGGAGATCGCCGCGCGCACCGTAAACAAGGAACGCGCCCGCTCCGGGGAGTCGAAGACGGCGAGCCGGTCCTCCACGCAGGACATGTCGTCCTCAAAGCGCGGTGGCCAGCGCTCCCACAGCGGCTCGCAGGGTCCGACGAAGGACCAGCTGTACAACGAGGCGAAGCACCGGGGCATCGAGGGCCGTTCCAAGATGGACAAGGCCGAACTCAAGCGGGCCCTCGGCCACTGAACCCGCCGCCAGGGCGGCGGGAACCCCCGTCACCACGCGAGGTGATGTCGTGGCTCTCGAGGCCGTCATCGGTGACGATGACGGGCTCGCCCGAACGGTGCCCTGTAGGGGCGGCCTCGCCCGGCGCGGCCGCCTTTGCCCATGCAGCACCGGCAGCCGACGCGGACCACCGTGATGACGTCCGGCGGGCGGGCCGTCCCCCCAGCCGCCCCGAGGATGCTGGAACGGCACCCGGACGGCATCGACGGCCCGTCCTCATGCAGAAGAACCTTCCGGACCATGCCCCGACTGGATCCACCGCGCCGAGCTGCCCAAGGAGGGCGGCACCGTCACCTATGTGGCCTGCGACGACACCGCCACCCTGCTCCACCTCGCCGACCAGGCGTGCATAACCCCCACCGCTTGCTGTCCAAGGCCGACCGGCCCGATTACCCCGATCGGTTGGTGTTCGACCTCGACCCTCCCGGTGAGGACGTCGCCCTGGTGCGCGAGGCGGCGACAGGGCTCCACGCGCTACGAGCGTTTTGGGGATGCTCGGCCTGACCGAGGGGACCTCGCCTCCGACGTGGCCCGGGAGAGGGCCGAACTGCACTGCCGGGAAGAGCTCTACCGCAGTGGACGCCCCGCGCCCGACATCAGGGGCGGACGGTGGTCTTGGTCGACGACGGGCTCGTCACCGGCGTCCCCGCGCGCCGGCCGTCCCGCCCGCCTGATCCTGGCCGTACCGGTCTCTTCCCCGAAGCCGCGGAAACGATCAGGGCGGATCCGACGTCGTGTGCCTGCACCGGCCTGATCCGTTCCGGTCCGTCGGAGAGTGGTACGAGGCACGTCGTAGAGGGAGGATCCTCTCCCGCTATCGCTCCGATGCCGACTTCCGGATGGCCGGGTACGCCGATCTTGCGGGCCACGAGCACGTCCAGTGGCACGTGCAGGGCGCGGGCAACCTCTGCGGCGACCGGCACCCCGCCGCGCGGCAGTGCCGGGTCGACCGTGTCGGTGAGGTCGCCGTCACCCACCCGTTCGAGGAGCCGGAGGGTGAGCTGCTGCTCACCCGCCTGCCGGTGGTCGTAGAACAGCATCGGGAGTCCCCTCGGGAACGGATCGCATCCTGGTGGGCCAGGCCTCCTCGGCGCCTCCCGCGATCATGAGGACCGGTGCCCGCACCGGGGGCTGGGCTTCTTGCGCGGGCTGTGCCGCGAATTGCCGCTGCCGTGGGCGAAGGTCACCACTGCCAAGCCGCGGAGGAAGCACCAGGTTCTCGGCGATGGCGGCGATGATCCGCCGACCGGTACGGAACGGCACGGCTTGTGAGGTCACCACCCGCTCCTTCCGCCCCTTCCCCAGGCGTGCGCGGGGGAGTGGGAAGTCAGCCGCTCAGTCGGCGCACCGCACGGCTGCAGGGCGGGAGCGTCACCCGGGAGGGTCAACTGGCAGGGTTCCAGCCCCTCAGATTGGGGGACCGTCCTGTTGGCTGCCGTGGAGGCAGGTGTTAGGCAGCGGCTTCACCCACACCGGCCCGAGGGGCAGACGGATGAACCGGACACCGACACCCACGGCCCTCCGGTCGGCGCGGCCGCCGCCGCGGCCGCTGTCACCACCCGGGTCGTGCTCGGGCGCGCGACCGGCGTGGTGATGGCGTGCTCTCTACCGCCGAAACCGCCCGCCGCATCCTCCTGAACCCGGCCGAGGCGGCGGGTGTCACGCCCCAGCTGATGGTGCGGACCGCTGCCGCGATGCCACTCCGGGCGGGGAGCCAGACCTGGCGCTCGAACAGGCCCTGCGTGTCATTCCGCTGATCGGCTGCAGAGCGGTCACGGACGGGGGTAGTGCTGGCCAGGGTCGTCTTCGGGTGTCTGCCAGGAGTCCTGCCGGGCCCGCGCCTGTGGGCTCTGGTCGGCCGGCCGAGCCCCGGGGTCGCTGCGCCGCGCGGTGCGCTGGCTCCCGTACCAGACCGCTGCGATCAGGAGCGCTGCCACGATAACGCCGGCAGCGATCAGGGGCAGGGGGGACAAGCCCGAAGCTGCGAGGGAAAATGAGGTGATCATGTGGTGCGGCTACCCGGTTTCGAGCGCCTTGCACGTCCTGAATCTGCGCCCGGTCCCCATCCCCTCCTCATCGGCGAGCCCCTCGAGCGCGCGATGTCACACCGGCGGCGGTGACGGACGGCGGCGCAGTGACGAACCCGCGGACTGGGGAACACGCCACGGCGGCGAGACCGCCGACAGGCAGAGGACCCCGACCAGCACGCCGAGCCACAGTGCGTGACGCCACCGGGACCACAAGCCGGACGGACAGCCCCCACACGCTCTCGTAGCCGCTTTGCAGCATGGTGCCGAAGGACAGGCCGAACACGGCGAGCAGGGCCAAACCGAACGCCGTCGTGGTTCGCCATGCCTGGCCGGGCAGGCGAAGACCCGCCTCGGTCTCCGTTCGGGCAGCCGGCGATACGCCGAGCCCGTCTCCCGGCCATTGCGCGAGCCCTTGTCCCCCGCGAGTATCCGCTGTCGATACGACGATCAGCAGGGGGACCAGCGTGAGGAATCCGAGCGCGGCGAAGCCGAGGGAGCGCTGCCGCAGCTCCAGGCCCCGGACGCGTCCCCAGCGGCGCCCGGCCCGGGAACGGCGGAGCATGCTGCGCATTCACCCGAAGGGCGACATTCGGTCCGTCCCACCAGATCCGGTCATTTCATTTCGCCGGAACAGGCGCGAGTGCGCCGTCACGACCGCTGTCCCGGCCGGCGAGGTGGCCGCACGGCGGCGTCGTCGGCGGGTTCGGTGACCAGGACGGGCAGGCCGAGGACGACGTGATGCGCATGGCCGCTCCAACCCGCTGTCCCACGGTAGAGCCCTCGTGCCCGGGAATCCATCGCGGTGAGCCGTCGCCGGCCCGGCCGTGGCCCCCATGCACGGGCCCGAGCGGCACGGCGTCCTCAGGGCAGGCTCGCACCCCGGTCTGTCAGCTCTCTCCCGCTGGTCAGATGGGTGAAAGCCCAAGCCGCCGCCATCCGTTGAGGGGGCATGACCCAGATGTGCCAGAAGCCCGCCACGGGACGATCTTGGAGTGCGGGCGGTCGTCACGGCTCGACGTCCGGTGTGAGGATGCGGGTTGAGCGGGGCCGGGGGCGTCGGCGGCGGACTGGAGGGCTGCAAAGTCGGCGTGAGCCGCCTCGACAGCGTCGGGGTACGCCTGAGTCTTCTTCTCGTGTTCGGCGCGCGTGGTAGATGCTCGGCGCCGCGCGAACGGCGAGTCCGTCGGGCAGATCCAGCCCGACCTGATCATTGCCACCGGAAAACGCAAGGGCCAAGCCCCCAGCGTCACGAGCACGGTGTGCAGCATGCCGTCGGTGATGACCCGCGGCCGGCCCCTGTTTCCGTGGGCGGGCGCTGTCCGAGGGGCGAGCAGCGGGCGTACCCGATGCGGATGTCCGCGCCCGGGGTGTCCGGGTCGGCGCCGGGGGCGGAGCGCCGGGCCGCCACGGCTGCCCGGTGCCCGGTCGGTCCGCACCCGCAGCCGGCAGCAGGGCCTATCGGCCTTCGTCGTCGGGGCGGGCGGGGTGCGTGCGGATTCGCCTTACGGTTCGAGACCGGCCGTGTGGCGGAACGGGGCGCGGTCATGTCCAGCACGAGTAGGGCGTCCGCGCCTACCCGCCTTGCCCGGACCCACGCCTGCGCTCGCGGGGTGCAGGCCCCCGCCCCGGTCCGTGCGCGGGGTGCGGGCGCGGTGGTGGTGTCGCGGTTGGCCCGGTGAGCGGCCGACCGCGACCGCGGCACCAGTCTCAGGCTCCGGCTGTGGCCGTATACGCGACGTCCGCCCGACCGGTGACCCGTTGGCCGGACTCGCGGCGGAGGAGTGGTTCGGCTTCACAGTGCCCGCAGTGGAGGTCTTATGCGGATCAGCCTTCGACTGCCGTGGGGGTGTGCGTGGCTCCGACGGGTTTGGATTAGGGGGATCCGCGCTGTTGCAGGTACACGCCTTCGTTTGCGGCCTGTCAGCGGTCTCGGAGTCAAGTCTGAGGCGGTGGCATGGGTCGTTGGCTGGCGTCCGCGGCCGGGATGTGCCTCGCAGACGGGTGCGTAGCGCGATGTGCAGCGTGCTTTTCCGTCAGGAGTTCACGCAGTGCCCTCGCGAGCGCTTCGGCGGGCGCAGATGCGGCTGTAGCGGCTGAACGCCTTCCTCTCCGGTTCGCTGAATCCGCTGCGCCTGCGGCTGCTGTCCGTCACGGGCGAACACCTTGTGGGCCGGTGGTCTCGAGCAGGCGGGCGCCACGGACGTCCGCGACCTGTGCGAGGGCCGAGCCGGCACGTAGGTCATGTTCGACGTGCCGCTCACGGCGCGTTCGTCCACATGCTCCGTGAACCGCCGTCCGCCCTGCTGTCCGCCCGTTCCGGGGACAGGTGGTACACGGCGAAGGCCCGGTCGATCACGGGCATCGCCACGTTGCGGACGTGGACACCGCCTGCCGTCATGCCGTGCTCGGTGCCGAGGTGGGCGTGCCCGTGCACGGCGAGGTCCGCTCCGGCCGAGTCGATCGCCTCTGCCAGGTGGTAGCTGCCGAGGAAGGGGTAGATCTCGGGTGGCTCGCCGGCGAGAGTGTCAGGTACGGGCGCGTAGTGCGTGAGGGCGATGCGCAGCGTGCTGCCCCCGTCGTGGAGTTCGCGAAGCGCCCTCGCGAGTCCTTCGGCGCGGGTGCGGCCGTGGCGGATGAACGCCTTCATCTCCGGTTCGCCGAACTCGCTGCCGCTGCGGCCGGCGAAACCTCCGCAGAAGCCCTTCGTTCCCGCTACACCGACCCTGGTCCCGCCGAGATCGAGGACCACGCCGTTGCCTTCCAGCACGTGCACGCCCGCGCCGGTGAGCTGCCGGGTGACGGCCCCTTCCTGGTCGCTCTGGTAGTCGTGGTTTCCGAGTACCGCGACCACGGGCACCGCCAGCCCGGCCACCTCACCCGCCACCACCCCGGCCTCCCGCGCGGTGCCGTGCCGGGTCAGGTCCCCGGCCAGGAGCAGAAGGTCGGCGCAGTCGCCGAGGGTGTCGAAGGCGGGTCGCAGCAGTCCGGCGCTGTCCGGTCCCAGGTGGATGTCACCCACTGCCGCCACGCGGATCACGACAGCTCCTCTGGGTGGTCGGGCGCGCCGTGGTGGCTCACCGTGAGGTCCGCGTACCAGTCTGTGCCCGCCAGCTCTTCACCGGTGACCCGCAGGACGGCCTCGAGACACTTCTCGTCGGCTACGCGGCCCCGGACGACGGTCCGCGCGCCGTGCGTGTCGATCCGTACGCCGAGTTCGGCGATGTCCTCGCGGGCCAGCCGGTCGCGCAGGTGCTCGATGCGGTACTCGATGCTCTCGGTGGCTGTCATGGCCCCTCCTCCGTGCTTTCCTCGCGTTCGATGACGTGGAGTCGTTGGAGCAGGTGGAGAAATGCGTCGGGCAGTGGGGCGGACCGGTGGTCCCGGTCCAGCCGCTTCCAGTCGATCTGCTCCCGCAGCATCCGGGCCATGGGCAGCAGGTCGCCGAAGTCGCAGTAGTGCTCACAGAGCGCGGTGAGGCGGCTCTCCATGAGGTCGGTGGGGGCGAGGACCGGCATCCACACCGAGTCCACCGCCTTGACGCTCGCCCGTTCCAGGAGCTCCGTATTCACGGGACGCCGGGCCAGTTCGAAGATCAGGTCGATCTGCTCCCCGCCCGAGCGGCCCTTGACCAGCCAGTCCTCCGGAGCGCGGCGCATCGCAATGCCCCCGTCCTCCAGGGACTTGATCGCCGCGTCGGCGTCCTCGGGCCGCACACAGAAGTCCGTGTCGTGCTGGAAGTGGGCCGGCAGCCCATGGGCGAACGCGGCAACGCTGCCGGCGAGCGCGAAGGGCTGCCCGGAGCGTTTCAGCAGCGCCGCGACGTGCTTGGTGGTCTCCAGGATCGCCTGGGTGTGATCCTTCGGCAGCTGGTCGTCGTCCGGTCCTGCGGGGCTCAGGCCCGGGTGCTCCGGTCGGGAGTCTTCCCCTGGAGTGTCGAGGCTGAGACGGTTCATGGAGTGCCTCACCGTCTATGCGGCGGACCAACTTGCAGGGCATGGAAGCGCGGTGACGATCGTCTTCCGCTCATCCCCTCTCCGATGAGTCTTCGGTCCGTGGCGTCGCGCCCGCCTTCGGGTCGGTCGCCTCCGGCCGGTCTGCTCGCGCTCCGGGTCCAGGGGTTCCGACGCGGGAGGGTCTGCCGGTTCGCGCCCGTGTTCGTCCTCGATACCGCCCCGGTGCATTTGCCTCTCCACCGCCGACGTGTCTTCCCGGTCATGACCTGTGGCGCTCATCTGCTTTTCCTTCGGCTTCGATCGGGGAGCGGCTTCCGCACATCTCGGCCCTTGTGCTCGGTCCGGTCGCCGGATGCCGGAACCATGATGTGCGCCTGCCCGCGTTCGGGCAGTGCCATACACGCTCCAAGCCCGTGACCGGGTCCGCCCTGGAGCCGTGCAGCCGCGAACACACAGGGTTGCCGTCTAGGTCGACCGGGCCGTGGTCACGGCTCGGCGCGCAGTGCCGATCGACCCGCTTGCCAGGCCGTGCGGATGTGGGTGGTCAGGCGGTCCTCCAAGAAGACGGTCGCCGCGCAGCCGAAGGCGATGTCCGGTTCCAGGCTGGGCTCGTCGGCGAGGAGGCCTCCGATGACCTCGTGGCGGACGACCTGTTCGTGGACGGCGTCGGCTTCGACGTGCTCCTGCGTAGCAGTGTTCGGCGGCCGGCCCGGCTCCGCAGCGCCCCATCGCGGCGGCGAGGCGGCGGGAGCCGGGGGAGGAGGTGACCTCGACGCAGGCGAAGTGCCCGACGAGCGCTCCGCGCAGCGCCCGGTGCAGTCCGAGGAGCGACATCAGGTTCACGGTGGCCAGCAGTGGCGCCGGGGCCCGGTCCAGGTAGCGGCCGTACGTGGGATCCAGCCCGAGGTCGGTCATCAGGTCGGCGAAGAGCCGGGCATGGACCCGCTCGGGGCGGCCGGCGCCGAACTCGTCGTACTCGATGGCGACCATCGCGGCCTTGGCGCGGCCGGTCAGGCGGGGGATGACCCACGCGTGCGGGTCGGGTCGGCCTCCTTGAGGTGGTACAGGGAGCGCGGTACCGCGTACTCGCGCAGTTGCCGCAGCTGGCCCTTGGTCTCCAGGGGGTGGCTGGCTTCCGCCGAGGTCCACCGGTTCGACGAGCAGCGGGCGAACGCCTCCTCGACGGAACGGGGGCCACCGGCCAGATCGGTCCGCAGGGCGTGCAGGAACCGGGTCTCCACGGCTCGGCGCACGCGAAGCAGGTCCGGGTCCCATGAGAGGTCGTCCGCGACGCCTTCGAACCCGCGGTAGTGCAGTTCGTAGAGGAGGTAGAGGGCGAGTTGCAGGTCCTCGCCCCACGGGTCGGCCCGCAGAACCGCCGTGGTGGCATAGACGGGTGCCCGTCCGGTACCGAGGGCTTCGACCACGGCGGAGGAAAGAGTGCCCCGCCCCTCCACCAGGGCGGGTCCGGCTGCCGTGCCCGCGACGGGGGCGGCTCGCAGCGTCATGGCGCGCTTCTCTTGTGCGTGGGGGCTTCGGGCGTTCGCGGGGGCGGTGGCTGGTGTCGCACCAGGGGTAGGTACGGGTGCGGCGACAGGTGCACACGGCAACCACGAACCGGTCCGAGTGGACCACGGTCCCGTCGTCCACGAGGATTTCGACGGGGCCCTCCACCAGGACCGGCCCCGAGGGAGCCACGGACACGCGTCGCGCGGGGCCGCACGCGGGAAAGGGTGGGCTCGGCTGTGGGGTCAGAGGTACCGGGCACGGATGATCACCAGCTCCTCGTACTCGTCGCCCTCGTCCACCAGGCCCTGGTTCTGCAGCCAGGCGCTTCGGGAGCGCAGTACCGGCCCCCAGGGCACCGACGCCCGCATCGTGATCCGTGCGGGCAGTCCCCGCAGCGCCAGGAGCTGCAGGGTGGTCTCCGCTCCGCACATCCCCGAGTGCACCATGAGGAGGACCCCGCCTGGGCGCAGCAGGGTTGGGGCGGCCGTGCAGATGCGGTCGATGACGCGTCGTCCGTCGGTGCCGGCGTCCCATGCCCGCTGCGGCCCGTGCGCGGGCAGCCGGGCGTCGGGCGAAGGGACGTACGGCGGGTTGGTGATGACCAGGTCGAACCGGTGGCCCGTGGTGCGGGTGGCGAAGTCCCCGTGCAGCACGCGCAGCGGCAGGCGCTTGCGCAAGCCGTTCAGGCGGGCGGCGAGTACGGCGGGCCATGAGACGTCGACCGCGGTCACCTGAGCACCTCTGGCCGCAGCGTCCAGCGCAAGAGCCCCGGTACCCGTCCCGATCTCCATGACCTGCGAATCCGCCCCGATCGGTTCGTGGGCGAGGGCGTCCGCGAGCAGCAGGGTGTCGGCCTGCGGGCGGTACACGCCGGGCGGCGCGATCAGCCCGGGTGCGCCGGTGCGGAATGTCGGAGCGGTGCTCGGCACTGTACCTCCTCGGTCAGCTGCCCCCTCTCGGCCGAAGGGGGACGGGGAACGACGCAATTCTGGGCTGCGCCTACCCGGTATCGGTGGCGGTGCACATGGCCACACGCGGACGGTTCCCGACTACCGCTTCCTCCGTCGTGGGACGCAGTCGTCGGCCTGGGCGCTTCGCTCCGCTGCCCAAGTGATGATCAGATCGCCGCCTGCCGTGCGCGATCGCGGGGGCGGAGGCCTGTCAGGATGCTCGCGATACGAGTTCCTCGTACGCGGCGTCGGACACCTCGGCGGCTTGGACGTGTACGCGGACGCTGTCGACAGGGTCAGTGAAATTTCGTAGCCCACGCGATTCGCCGCCTTGTGCTGGGCTGTGGCACGGTCGGGGAGCCAGAAGATCAGCACGGTCTCGTTGTTACGGGCACCGTCCGGCGTAGCGAACCGCAGGTCGTAGACGATGAATCGTGGCTCGTCCAGAGCACCGTCGAGCCGGTAGATCACCGTGTTGATCTCACGTTTGCCCCTTGGGCACGGAAGGCGCGGATGCAGCCTGTCGTCCACCGCGATACCAGTGTCTGCACGGGCGGACACGGTGCCGTGTTGATGCGCTGGGGCGGAGCTCCTCGGCCTCGTGGGCTCTCGGCCGTCGCTTTCACAGATGTGGCCGCCACCGGGCGTGCCAGAGTCTGGACGGGGCAGTCGCTGGGTATGTCAGATCGTCCCCGTGATCGAACGCATCGTCGCTGTCTACCGTCCGGGGCCCCGGACCGGATCGCCGAGCCGTGGGGGAGTCGTACGCCGTACGGGGCGGGTGAGCAGTGGCCGGAGAGGGTCGACTGCTTCCTGGCCGAAGGCCTGACCCCCGCGGAGGTCGACCAGTGGTTTCCCACGGCCTCGAACCTGCATTCCAACGGTGATGCGATGGAGCTGGCCGTCAAGGACGGCCGGCTGGTGGGCGTACGGGGCCTCGCGGCAGACCGGGTCAATCGCGGTCGGCTCGACGTCAAGGATCTGTACGGCTGGCAGGCGCTCGCTTCCCCGGAACGCCTGACCCGCCCCCTGATCAGGGAGGGCGGCGCACTGCGGCAGACGGACTGGGAGACCGCCATGGCTCGGATCGCCGACCGCACCCGCCGCCTCCTCGACGATCACGGCCCGGCCTCGATCGGCTTCTACACCAGCGGCCAGTTGTTCCTGGAGGAGTACTACGCGCTGGCCCTCATCGCGCGCGGTGGCCTGGGGACCAAACACCTCGACGGCAACACCCGGCTGTGTACGGCAACGGCCGCCGAGGCGCTCAAGGAGTCGTTCGGCTGCGACGGCCAGCCCGGCTCGTACGCTGACATCGACCACGCCGACACCGTCGCCCTCTTCGGGCACAACATGGCCGAGACCCAGGGCGTCCTGTGGAGCCGGATCCTGGACCGCATCGCCGGTCCCGAGCCGCCCGTCCTGCTGTGCGTGGATCCCCGGCCGGGGCCGGTGTCCGAGGTGGCGACGATCCATCTTCAGCCGAAGCCCGGCACCAACCTCGCGCTCATGAACGGCCTGCTGCACGAGGTGATCGCGGGCGGCTGGACCGACTCCTCGTACATCGAGGCCCATGTCACCGGTTTCGACCGTCTCGAACGTCACCTCGCAGGCTTCCCGGCCGAGGCCGCCGCGGCGGTCACCGGTGTACCAGCCGAGCAGATCCGCGCGGCCGCGCGTCTGCTCGGCCAGGCCGGCCGACTGCTGTCCACGGTCCTGCAGGGTTTCTACCAGTCCCACCAGGCCACGGCGGCCGCCGTCCAGGTCAACAACCTGCACCTGATCCGCGGCATGCTCGGGAGGCCCGGCTGCGGCGTCCTGCAGATGAACGGCCAGCCCACCGCCCAGAACACCCGCGAGTGCGGAGCCGACGGGGACCTGCCGGGCTTCCGTAACTGGGCCAACGACAGCCATGTCGAGGAACTCGCGAAGGTCTGGAACGTCACTCCCGACCGCATCCCGCACGACGGGGCCGCCCACCCACCTCATGCAGATGATCCGCTACGAGGAAGAGGGATCCCTGCACATGCTGTGGGTCTCCGGCACCAACCCGGCCGTCTCCCTGCCCGAGCTGGAGCGCATCCGCTCCGTGCTCGGGCAGGACCGGCTCTTCCTCGTCGTGCAGGACCTCTTCCCGATGGAGACGACCGAGTTCGCCGATGTGGTGCTGCCCGCCGCCGGTTGGGGTGAGAAGACCGGCACCTTCACCAACGCCGACCGCACCGTCCACCTCTCCCTCAAGGCGGTCGACCCGCCCGGCGAGGCTCGACCGGACCTCGACATCTTTCTGGACTTCGCCCAGCGGATGGATCTGCGCGACGAGACGGGTGGACCCCTCGTTCCCTGGCACGGCCCTGAGGAGGTCTTCGAAGGCTGGAAGGAGTGCAGTCGGGGCCGCCCGTGTGACTACAGCGGCCTGAGCTACGCCCTCCTGCGCGAGCGCGGCGGGATCCAGTGGCCCTGCACCGCCGAACACCCCCTGGGCACCGAACGCCTGTATGCCCGAGGTGACTTCCGCAGCACGCCGTCCGACTGCGAAAGCTACGGACGCGACCTGCTCACCGGCACGCCGCTGGACGAGACCGAATACCGGGCACTGAACCCCGACGGCAAAGCCGTCCTGCGTACCGCCGATTACGTTCCCCCTCGCGAACCGCCCGACGGGACGTATCCGCTGTGGTTGACCACCGGGCGCACCTTCTACCAGTTCCACACCCGCACCCGCACGGGACGGGTGCCCGAACTGCAGGCCGCCGCCCCCGACATGTGGATCGAAGTCTCGGTGGCCGACGCAGCGGCCGCCGGCATTGACGAGGGAGACCTCGCCGAGGTCTCCACCCGGCGCGGCGCCGTCCGCGCCCGTGCACGCATCACCGGGATCCGAGAAGGAGGGCTGTTCCTTCCCTTCCACTACGGCTACTGGGACACCGGCACCGCGGACGGCCACCGGAGGGCCGCCAACGAACTCACGCCCACCGACTGGGATCCCGCCTCCAAACAGCCGCTCTTCAAGGCAGGAGCCGCGCGTATCCGCCTGATCGAACACCGGCCCGGCCCGGCTCCCGCACCCACCGAAGCCGCCTCGGCCCCGGCCGGACCTCAGGCCGGAGAACAGTGAGGAGCCCGTCATGACTGAAGGCGCGCCGCAGATGACGGCGACCGTACTGCGCCCCCTGGGTACACCCGTACCGCTAGGGTTCCTCGGCCTCGCCGGCGGCGCCCTCGTCACCGCCGGCATGCAGCTCGGCTGGATACCCGTCGAGGAGCAGAACGCGGCCGGGCTGGTCCTGTTCACCTTCGCCTTCCCGCTGCAACTCCTCGCGGCGATCATCGGATTCCGCTGCCGGGACACCGCCTTCGCAACGGCCATGGCCGTGCTGGCCGCAGGATGGCTGGTCCAGGGTCTGCTGCTGGCCGCCGGCTCCGCCCACCAGGTCTCTCACGTACTCGGGCTGTTCCTCCTCGTCGCGGCGACGGCCTTGCTGGTCCCGCTCGCCGCGGCCGGCACGGGGAAACTCGTCGCCTCCGCCGTCATCGGCTGCGCCGCGCTGCGCCTGGCCGTCGCGGGAATCCACCAGCTGACCCACGACATCGGCTGGGAGGACGCGGCCGGGGTGATCGGAGTCGTGCTCACCGCCCTGGCCCTGTACGCCGCCGCGGCCTTCGCCCTCGAGGATGGCCGCGGCCGCCCGGTGCTGCCCCTGGGCCGCCATGCCGGCGGTGCCCGCGCGGTGGAGAACGGCGCTGAACCGGGGGTCCGCCCGGAGCTCTGACGTTCGTGAGCCGGAGGGGGTGAGACGAGGTGGGACATGCGGCTGAGAACGAGCCGGTTCGACCGCCCGGGATACCGCCGGGTGCGGCACGGGCGGGGCTTCCGTTACCTGGACGAGGGCGGCCGCCCGGTCGCCGGGGAGGCGGAGCTCGCACGTATCCGGAAGCTGGCCACCCCGCCCGCCTGGTCCGATGTGTGGATCTGCCCCTGGCCGGGCGGTCACATTCAGGCCGTAGGCGTCGATGAGGCGGGGAGGCGTCAGTACCGGTACCACGACCTCTTCCGGGAGCGGCAGGAGGAGGCCAAGCACGGGCACGTCCAGGAGGCCGCCGCGCGGCTCCCGGTGCTGCGCAGGGCCGTCGAGGAGGACCTGAGTGGCCGCGGGCTGACCCGGGACAGGGTGTTGGCCTGCATCGTCCGCTTGCTGGACCTGGGCTTCTTTCGGATCGGTGGTGTCTCGTACCGGCGCGACCACCAGGCGTTCGGTCTGACCACCCTGCTGCGCGAGCACGCCACATGCAAACGGGGCGAGATCTGCTTCGGCTACCGGGGGAAGTCCGGCCAGGAGCAGACGTGCTCGGTGGTGGACCCGGCCGCCTACGCCGTCGTACGGGCCCTGCTCTGGCGCCGGGACGACGGGCGGCAGCTGTCCGTGTACTGGGAGGGCAGGGCGTGGCATGAGGTCCAGGCTGATGACGTAAACGATTACCTGCGCCGCAAGTCGGGTACGGACCTCACCGCGAAGGACTTTCGGACCTGGCACGGGACTGTCCTGGCCGCCGTGGCTCTGGCTGTCTCCACCGGCGTGGCCGACGGGTCGCCGGGCCGTCGCAAGGAGGCGGAGGCCCGGGCGGTCCGCGAGGGGAGCTCGTACCTGGGGAACACGCCCGCCGTGTGCCGCAGCTCCTACGTCAATCCGCGAGTCGTGGAGCTCTACGAGGACGGCGTGACGGTGAAACCGGCTCTGGACCGGCTCGGCGAGGACGCCGACGACGGCCGCCCGGCGACCCACGGCGAGGTGGAGAAAGCCGTACGCAAACTGCTCACCGAGGGCGATGCGGGGCGGGGCGCGTAAACGGTCGACAGCCGACAGCGGCCCTGGCGTGTGAGCCGCCGCTGACCCGCCGGGGGCAGGGCGCCTCGATCAGGGAGACGGCTGGCCGGGGCGTCCCTTGATGCGGAAGGTTCGGGTCATCGAGCGGCCACCCGGGCCCGAGCGGGACAACCTCACGATTCGGAGAGGGAGCGCGGGCGGGCCCTCCGGAGAGCCGACCGGTCGGCCCTCGCCGTGCGGACTGTGGCGGCCCGATATGGGTAGGTGGCTGGACGAAAGGCTCGCCGGCCGCACGCCGGACCGGCGAGACGGAGGCCGAACCCAAGGCCCGCGGGGTCGCTCCAGGTAACCGGCAGGACGGCAGACGCCCTCACAACCTCGTGTGAGCGTGGAGGAGAAGATCGTGACTGCGACGCAAGGCGAACGCCGGATCGTGCTCGTGCGGCATGCCAAGTCCGTCCCCAAGGACGCTGCAGCCGCCGACTTCGACCGCGCACTGGCCGACCGGGGCAGGCACGAGGCCCCGCAGGCGGGTCAGTGGCTCGAGGACTCCGGCTACCCCCTCGACTTGGCGCTGTGCTCGTCGGCGCTGCGGACACGGCAGACGTGGCAGCTGGCGGCGTCCCGGCTGACCGCACCGCCGCCCGTCGTTTATGAGGACCGGCTGTACAACGCGGAAACCGACGCCCTGCTGGCCGTACTGGCCGAGACCAGCGAGGCCGTCACGGACCTGCTGATGGTGGGTCACAACGCAGGCATCCACGAGCTGGCCGTCGCCTTGTGCGGGACGGGACCCAAACGCCTCCTGCGCCGGATCCATGACGGATTCCCCACCTCGGCCGTCGTGGTCGTGGCCCTTGCGGGAAAATGGCATGAGGTCGCGCCCGGCGCCGGACGGCTAGTGGCCTTCTGGGCTCCGGGCGACTGACCGCCGGCCCTGGAGGCCGATGCCGGAGCGGGCGGGCAGGCAGAGCGGGGACGCGCATACGGCCCCGACGAACGGGCAGGCGCCTCCTGCACGAGGAGGTGCGTCATGACCGCCGAACTCAAGGACGACGACCCGGAAACAGGGTCCGCTGACCCCGCCCCCGAAGCCTGCCTGGTGGCCGTGAGGGGCGACATGGACCTCGATCACGCGGACGAACTGCGAACCGCCTTGTTCCAAGCCGTCTCACGGGCTCCGCGTGGCGCCGTCATCGACGTCGACCTGAGGAACTCGTCCTTCTGCGACTCGGCGGGCCTGGGTGCTCTCCTGGTCGCCCGCTGCCAAGCGGAGGACTCGGGGCATGTCCTGCGGCTGGCCGCGCCCAGCCACCAGATGCTGCGGCTGTTGGCACTGACCGATAGATAGGCCATTGAACATGGTGCCGATATGGGGCCGGCGGGAATCCGCTACGGTTTCATCCGGTGAGGTCGAAGACCTTCTGGGCCAGCGCCGGTTTCTGTTGGCAGCGGCGTTGTTGTGGATGACAGCCTTGTCGAGCTTCTCGCGCGCCTCGGTGACAGCGGCGGTGACCTTCTCAACGTCACCAGCCTCGCTTGACGGGGCTGCGGAGCGGTACCCCTCTCATCGACCCGGGCCCACCGCTAAGCGGCACCCAGCCCGCCCCCGGCGCCTGGGCCGGCGACAAGGGCTTCGTCGGCGGCACCAAGGAGAAGGCCACCGGCTTCACTCTCCTCGGCGCCCGCGAATACGACCCCGCCACGGGCCGCTTCATCAGCCCTGACCCCATCATCGACGCGGGCGACCCCCAGCAGTGGAACGTCCGGAGAGCGCCGTGAGTGCCGCGGAGTGAGGCGGGTAGGCGCGGCGTATGACACATCCGACACATCCCGCAGCGGCTGCGCCGTTGCCACGGCCCGCACCGGGTCCCCGCTGACGTTCATACGAGATCCGGCTCCCCGCCGGGATCCGGATCTCCGATCCTCTCGAGCCGAGGAGGCGGCGTATGAACCGCGCCGCGCTGTTCGACGTCGATGGCACCCTCACCGACACCAATCACCTGCACGTCACGTCCTGGTGGGAGGCTTTTCGACAGGCCGGCCACGACGTGTCCGTGCACGCCATCCATCGGGCGCTCGGCCTGCCGGGGGAGGACCTGCTCGCCCGTTTGCTCGGCGACGGCCGCGACCGCAGCGAGGACGACGCGCTCAGCGCCGCGCACGAGACCCTCTACGGCACCTTCTTCGACCGGCTGCCCCGGCTCGACTCGGCGGACGAACTACTGGGCCTGCTCGACCGGAGGGGCTGGCGGGTCGTCCTCGTCACCTCCGCGGGAAGTGGCGAGCCGAAGGCTCTCAGGCGGGCCATCGACGCCGACGACGCCCCTACCGCCACCGCGAGCTCCGACGACGTGGAGGAGGGCAAGCCGGCGCCCGACCCCGTCCACCACGCCCTCGAACTCGCCGATGCGCCCGCGCACCGCGCCGTGTTCGTCGGCGACACCGTATGGGACATGAAGGCCGCCGCCCGGCCCGGGGTCACGTGCGTGGGCCTGCTCTGCGGCGGGATCCCCCGGCACGACCTCGAGGAGGCCGGAGCCCGTGCGGTATACGGCGACCCGGCCGATCTGCTCGTCCGGCTGGACCGCAGCCCCTTCGCCGACGCGCCGCAGGGCGCGGACCGGTGATCCCCGGAAAGGATTCCGCCCGATGACGCAGATCCCACGCGCCGAGCGCAGCTCGGAGAGCTCCAGCTCCGGCGCCAGCTCCCGCCCCGTCCCTCGCCCCCGCATCGTGGTCGTAGGTGCCACCGGCAACGTGGGAACGAGCGTGGTGCGGGCCCTGGCGGCCGACCCCTCCGTGGGGTCCGTCCTGGGTCTGGCCCGCAGGCTCCCCGCCTGGCGGCCCGACAAGACCGACTGGCGTTCCGTGGACATCGAGCCCGGCGGAGGCGAACTCGCCCCGTACTTCGTTGGTGCCGACGCCGTGATCCACCTGGCCTGGAAGTTCCAGCCCGCGCGCGATCCCGCCGAGACGTGGCGGACCAACGTCCTCGGGAGCATCCGCGTCTTCGACGCAGTCGTCGCCGCAGGCGTACCCGCCCTCATCCAGGCCTCTTCGGTCGGCGCGTACTCGCCTGGTCCAAAGGACCGCAGGGTCGACGAGTCCTGGCCCACGCACGGCTGGCCGCAAGCCGCGTACTGCCGGGAGAAGGCGTACGTCGAACGACTTCTCGACATCTTCGAGAGGACCCACCCCGGCGTCCGGGTGGTGCGGATGCGTCCCGGATTCCTGTTCAAGAGGGAGGCCGCGTCCGAGCAGCGCCGCATCTTCGCCGGACGGCTGCTCCCGGGCCGACTCGTCCGGCCCGGCCTGATCCCCGCCGTGCCCGACCTGCAGGGCCTGCGCTTCCAGGCCCTGCACACCGACGATGCCGCGGCCGCGTACGTGGCGGCGGCCGTCCGCCCCGTCCACGGGGCCTTCAACCTCGCCTCCGAACCACCCCTCGACGCCCCGGTCCTGGCGGCCATCCTCGACGCACGGCCCCTGCGCATGCCGACGGCTCCGGTACGGGCGGCGCTCGCCACCGCATGGCACCTGCACTTCGTGCCGGCGTCCCCCGACCTCTTCGACGCGGTGCTGCGGTTGCCCCTGATGGATTCCTCCCGAGCCCGCGAGGTACTCGAGTGGGAGCCCCGGCACACATCCGTCGAGGCCGTCGAGGAATTCCTCGCCGGCCTGCGTGAAGGTGCCGGAATGGCCACGGCGCCCTTGGCGGCCTGAGCTGTCACGAGCCCGAGCCGTCACGAAGGGGCGACGGTCCCCGGCCACGTTGCGGGGCCCGGCAGCCGGTCAGCGCGGGAAGGATCTTGTCGCGGTACTGGGCGAAGAAGCCCTCGTTGGCGGGGCCGATCTGGCCGACGTACGCCTCGTCGAAGCCGGCTCCCACGTACTTCCGTAGGGCCGAGATGTGCTCCTCCGGATCGTTTCCGCACGGGCGTCCGACACGCGTTCACGCGAGACCAGCTCATGAAGGTGTCGGGCGAGGACACAGACGGGGGACTCGACCGGCTCGCGGAGACCGCCGCCCCCGCCCATGGGCGGGGATCACCCCGAGCCGCTGGCCGAGCTTGTGTCCGCCCTGCGTCCCGCGCGCCGTGACGGCGTGTGCGTCCTGGACGTCCACGTACCGCCGGACAATGGGCGGCGAGAGCCTCAGGACGCGAAGCGAACCCAGTGACGGAGACGGAAGCCTGATCCGGTCCGTCGGGTTCAGGAGTCCTTGCCGCGGCCGCTCATCATGCCGCGGAGGCGGCCGGCGAGGCCCATTCCGGGCGCGAGGAGCTTGTTGGCCGGCGGCTCGTCGGGGGCGGACGGGTCGGCGCGGTCTTCTTGGCGGTGCGCACCTCGTCGCCGAGCTCGGCGAGCCTCGGGCGGGCAGGCGGCGCGGAGCCGGGGGAACAAGTCGTTCTCCTCGTCGGTCAGGCGCTCCCGGATGACGGTGATGAGTTTGCCCATCAGCGCGTCGAACCGAGGATCGTCGGCGTCGCAGCCCTCCGGGTCCTTCATGGTCTGCTCGGCGGTGGCGTGGTCCGCCGGCTCCCTCCGCGACGGCCCGGCATCCTGCGGACCGAGAAGGCGCAACCACCGATTGAGGGGGCCGTCATGGGACCGTGCCTACCCCTCCGGCGGCGCATTCCAGCGCGCTCTGGCGGAAGCACAGGCACAGCAGGCCGTCACGGTCGCGGCGTGGCTGCGCTATCCGACGGACCTCGACGCGCAGCTCGTCGCGCTCTCGGGACCGGGCGGCTCGGACCGGCTCGACTGGATCACCGGAGCGGACGCGGCCACCGCGGCCCCGGGTGGGGATGCGCCCGAGAACGCCTGGCGCACCTGGGTCGACGAGGTCGTCGCCAGCTGGGCGGCCTGCCTGCTGAGCAGCACCCCGACCCTTGCCGCGTACGCAGCGCAAGCCCTGGCGTCGACCGAACACCGGTGCCATGGCGGCGGGATTCCGCCGCCCGACCGAACCCGGGGAGTACGACCGCCACGCGGCCGTACTGCTGCGACACCCGGACCTCCTCGCCCCGGTCGCCGAACTGCACCGCCCGGAGCTCGTGCAGCGGCTGCCCGCTGCCGGCACCGCGCCGACGGGCTGACTCAGCCGCCCCGACGGGGTGGGCGGCGCGCGTGAGTGGGACGGCGGGGCGGGGGTAGCCGCAGGGGGAGGAACCTCCCGGTACCCGACCCACAGGAGGTGCGGTCATGCGCACGCCATCGGCACACGACGATGCCCAATACCTGCTCGGTCTCTACCTCAACGACCACCTGGCGGGTTCCAGCACCGGAGTAGAGCTCCTGAACCGGGCAGCCAAGAGCCACCACGGCAGGCCCTTCGGCCCCCAGCTGGAGCGCCTGGCGCGGGAGGTCGCCCAGGACCGCGAATCCCTGAAGGAGATCATGCGCAGCCTGGACGTGTCCGAACGCCGCTCCAGGGCTGCTCTGGGCTGGCTGGGGGAGAAGGCGGGACGGCTCAAGCTCAACGGACGCCTGTTCTTCCGTTCCCCGCTCAGCGACGTCCTCGAACTCGAGGCCATGCGGCTGGGCGTGCAGGGCAAGCGGTCCTGCTGGCTCACCTTGCGCACCCTTGCGGAAAACGACGGCCGCATCGACACCTCGCAGCTCGCGTGGCTTCTGGCGCGGGCGGAGGAACAGGGCGAGGTGCTCGAAGAGCTGCGCATACGGTGCGCCGCACGGGCCTTCGTGCCCGGCCACGCCGGCCCCGCCAGGACGGCCGGCCCCGCAAAGGTCCGTTCCCTGCCCCGTGGCGCCTTCTGAAACGCCTTGCAGATCAGGGCCGGCACGGGCCACATTCAATCGCCGAGCGGAGGTGCGCGATGTCCGGTACTCCTCTGGGCGCACTGCCTGACGGCCTGCTCGCCCTGCCGGGCGTCTACCGGCCACAGGCGGACACGCGTCTGCTCGCCCAGGTGCTCATGCGTCCTGACCCGGTGCACTCAGAAATGTGCGGGGCCCGGCAGAGCGTCGACCGGCTGACCGGAATGCGTCTGGCCGCAGAAGTGACGGCCAGGGCCTCCGTGCCGTGGGGATCCGTCCTGCCTTCGCGACGGGCCTGCTGGAGCGGAGGGGCCTGGCGGCCGAAGCCGAGGAGCGTGAAGAGCTGGTGGTGATCCGTGCCCGATACTTCTGACAGCAGCCGCCGCCGGGCCTGCGCAGCGGCGCACGCCCGCCGGGTGTCCGTGGTCCCGCAGGGTCCGGTCCTGGTCGAGGGTCCGGTCGAGATCGTTCTGGACGACGGAACGGTCGCCCGGTCCGAACGCTTCGTGGTCGCGATCTGCACCTGTCGCCGCACCCGTACCCCTCCCTGGTGCGACACCAGCCACCGTCGGCGCGAGCGGGCCGACCCACCGCCCGAGGACAGGAATCCGTGATGGCCCTTCCCAGCCGGACCGCGACGTCGACCGCTGCCGGCCCCCGCCTCGTCGATGGGCGTGGGGAGCTGTCCCGGGCCGTGACCGAGGCCCTGCGATCGGACAGCCCACCGGACTGCACCCCGGGGTCCGTACTGAGGGCCGACCCGTGGGGCGAGGACCTCCAGCTCGCCCTCTACCTGCTGTACGAGCTGCACTACCGCGGCTTCGACGGCGTGGACGACGAACGGGAATGGGACCCGGACCTGCTGCGGCTGCGCCAGGCCATGGAAGCCCGGTTCCTGCACGCCCTGCGTACCGAACTTTCCGGCGCCCACCGATCGATCGAGGACGTCTTCGCCCCGCTGCTCGTCGAGCCCGTCGACCTCTCCGGCAGCCTCAGCCACTACCTTGAAACCGAGGGCCGGCTCTGGCAGTTGCGCGAGTACGCGGCCCTGCGCTCCCTCTACCACCTGAAGGAGGCGGACCCCCACGCCTGGGTGATACCCCGTCTCACCGGCCGTGCAAAAGCCGCCATGGTGGCCATCGAGTACGACGAGTTCGGCGCCGGCCGCGCCGACCGCATCCACGCGCAGCTCTTCGCGGACCTCATGGCCGACCTCGAGCTGGATCCCACGTACGGCCGCTACCTGGACCACGCCCCGGCGCCTCTCCTCGCGACCGTGAACCTGATGTCCCTTTTCGCGCTGCACCGGGCGCTGCGCGGCGCGCTCGTCGGACACTTCGCGTGCGTCGAGGTCACCTCGTCGCCCGGGTCGAGGCGCCTGGCGAAGGCAATGCGGCGCTGCGGAGCCGGTCGCGCCGCCGAGCACTTCTACGCCGAGCACGTCGAGGCTGACGCCGTCCACGAGCAGGTCGTGCGCCACGAGGTCATCGGTGGCCTGCTCGCCGACGACCCGGACTCGGAGGAGGACGTCGCGTTCGGGTGTGCGGCGACCATTCTCCTGGAGGACCGCCTCGCGAACCACATCCGCGAGGCCTGGGAGCAAGGGCACAGCGCGCTGCGTACGCCCCTGCCTGGGGCGTGAGTCTTGATGTGGGGCAGACCGGGCAGGCGCAGCGCACCGCCGAGCGATTCTCGTGAGCAGAGAGGCGAGGCCGGCGCAGGCGCTGCCTCCCTGCAGTTCGGTCACGCGCAAGCGGGCCGTTGGACACTGACACCTCGTGTCGCGCTGGACGAGGCACGGAGGCACGGTGTCGTGACGTATGCCGAGGCAGCAGTGGATGCGGGTGGGTTGGAGGAGCCACTGCGCAGTCGTGTGCGTGGGGAAGTGCGCTTCGACGCGGGGAGCCGGGGTGCCTACTCGACCGATGGCTCGAACTACCGGCAGGTTCCGATCGGGGTCGTGGTGCGCCGGGGCGTGGAGGACGGTGCCGACGCGGTCGCCGTGTGTGCGCAGTTCGGAGCGCCGGTGCTGTCCCGAGGGGGCGTAACGAGTCTGGGCGGCCAGTGCACCAACGCGGCGGTCGTCATCGACCGGACGATATTGCCACTGTCTCCTGTCGGTCGACCCCGGTGTCCAGACGGCTGTGGTCGAGCCGGCATCGTGCTCGACGACGACGAGGTCGGCGTCGCCGTCGCACCTCGGCGGCACCATCAACCCGGCGGACGGTCGCCGGTTCGTGTCACCCCGCGACGGCTATGCAGGTATGCACGCACTTTCCGCCGGTGGACGTGGGCATGACGCTGACATCGCAGGCCATGTGGCGGACAAGGATCCAGCCCCAGCCACCTGTGCCGTTGAGGTGGGCCGGCCGGGGCTCGGGCGGGGCGGAGCTGGTGTCGGTGACGTCGATGTCGAGCAGCCCCTCGTGCAGGACGAGGTCGAGGCTGCACGGACCGTCGGTGTGCCGGACGGCGTTGGTGACGAGCTCGGTCACGATCAGGACAGCGGCGTCCGCAGCCGCCGGGCGGACCGGTAGCCCATGGTCTCTGGCGCTGTGCAGGAACCGGATGGTCGCCTGGCGGGCACGGCGGGCGGCGCTGATGTCGAACGGTAGCTCGAGGTGCCGTTGTGGGTTCTGGCAGGAGGGAGTCATCACAGGCTCCGAGTGAGGCGTTCTCTCTTTCTCGTGTGAAGACGCCTGCCCGGCATGGGCGAACTCATACACAGCCGTGCCGGGCCCCTGCCCCCTAGATCGCGAACCGCCCCCTGCAGTCGCCCCCGGCCGACGTGGACTATCCGGCGGTGGAGCGGGCAGGTGGTGAGCGAGCACGGCCAGGAGGGTCATGCGGCTGCGCACGAGCCGGCCCGATCGTCCCGGGTACTCCCGGGTGCGCCACGGCCGGGTCCGGTACCTGGATCGGACGGGGCGGCAGCCCGTCAGCGATCCGGCCGAGCGCGCACGGCTGCGGTCACTGGTGATTCCCCGCGCGTGGGCCGACGTATGGATCTGCCCGTGGCCGGGCAGCCACATCCAGGCCATGGGCGCGGATGCGGCCGGTCGGCGGCAGTACCTTTACCACGAGCGCTCCGGGAACGACAGGAAGTAGCGCGAGCACGTTTCGGACGTCGCGAAGAGACTGCCGCGGCTGCGGCGGGGCATCGGACGGGATCTTGCCGCCCGCGGGCTGGGCAGGGACCGGCTTCTCGCCTGAGCTGCCAGCAGCCTGCTCGACCACGGCTTCTTCCGGGTCGGCGGCGAGGCGTACCGAAGAGACCACCAGGCGTACGGGCTGGCCACGTTGCTGCGGCAGCACGCGGAGTGCGGCCGCGGCGAGGTCTGTTTCCGCTACCGGGCAAGTCGGGGCAGGAACAGCCCGTGCACTCGTGGATCCCGCGGCCTGCGAGGTGGTCAGAGCACTGCTGCGACGCCGCGATCGAGACGGCGGTGCTGCGCCTCCTCGGATGACCTGTGGCCGCCGTGCCACGGGCGGGAGCCCGGCGGGGCAGCCAACATGATGAGCGACCGCTGCCCGGCGGGAGTCCCCGCGGCCGTACGTCGCCGGCCGCAGCAGGAGCGCGGGGCGTGGGCATGTCGGGGTCGCAGTCGACCTTCGACGCCGGCGCCGGCTGCGGCGCAACCTGGGCAGGTAGACGCGGCGCCGTGCTCCTGGCCGCCCACCCTGCGGCGGCGGTGACCCAGCGGATGGACTCGGCAGGGGGCGCGCCGGCTCCGCGCCTCAGTAACCCGGTTCCAGCCGTGAGGCGCATGCGATGCACTCCGCGTCGATCTGGTCGGCGAGCTGGGTGAGGGCCTCCGTCATCGCCAGCACCGTCTGGGCCTCGGCGTCGGCTTCCGGGGAGCCGCGCTCCGCCGCGGTAGCCCAGTCAGCAGCCACGCCCCGCAACAGGGCCGTTACCTGTTCGGCCGGGATGAGTAGTCCGCCTTCCTCGGTGGGGATCAGCGGTAGGGCAAACGAGTGCATGAACCGCTCCTCCTCTCCAGGGTGCGGACCCGATGGTCGCCCCTCCTGGAAGGGCTACCCGGTTGCCACGGGTCCAACCGATCGATCGCGTCCGCGGCCGGTCGGCTCCGCTCCGCTGCCAGGGCCTGAGCCGGGGCGTGCGATGCGAGGTCCGGAAGTCGCTCCTGGGCAGACTGACCGCCTTCGCACGTCGGTGTGGTCGTCGGATACGCATCACGTCCGGTGCGGCCTGCTCCGTGGTTTGACCTGTGGAAGGTGGGCAGTCGCCAGGTGAACGCGCGGTTGCTTCCGGCGGGCGGCGGCACTGCACGCGCCGCCTGCCGGTCGTCGAACCCGGCTGCACGGTCGGCATCGGCTCCCTCGGCGACCTTGCCCAGGACCACGACCCGACCCGGCCTCGGCCCCGGCCGACATCAGCGGCACCGGACCCAGCACATGACGCAAGGGGGTTGCGCAGACCGTACAGCTCAACGGGCGGGCACGGAGGAGGTGCGCACATGGGTGGCGCGAGCGACGCAAGGGAGAACGACGACAGGCCGGCGGTACGGCGGCCTCGGATGCAGCACGAAGGCGGCACTGCGGACGAGCACGGACGAAAGCCCGGGGTTGCCTCCCGCACGGGCACCGGGGCACAGCGGCCCGCGGACGCGGATCGGGTGAGCAGGGCCAACGAAGGCAGGACCCGGATCACCCACGTGCTCGGGCGGGACAAGACGGACCGGCCCGACAGCGCCTACGAAGAGGATGACTGGCCGCGGTAAGCCGCTCAGCCACTCGCTACGGCGCGGCCGGACTCACTACCGGGCAAGACGCGTGCCGGCCGGCGCACTGATGGCCGACCGAGCCGAGCCGGCCCAGGGACGAACGAGCGAAACACGCCGGGTCCACAGCGTAAGCCGTCCCCGATATCGGCCTCCCAACACATTCGGTGACGCAAGTTGTGCGGAACGTAACCGAAGGTGTCACCGTGAGAGGGAGGAATTCCTCAGCCACGCGTCTTAGGGCGGTATGCAGGACAAGCGCCAGGAGCCGGGTAAGGGCCGCGAGGAGCAGGAGCGCATGCGCCGCCCCGGTCAGGACCCCGGTCAGGACCCCGTCCACCCCGGCCCCGGCCAGGAGGGAGCGCGGGGTAAGAGCCCCGAAGAACTCAGGCGGCGCGGTCAGGGCGAGATGCGGCGCGAGCGCGAAGAGGACGAGACGCGCGGCGAAGAGCTCTGAACCGCGGGCCGGCCGTCACGCCCATGCACGCAGGACCCGGCCGGGACCGTAGTCACCATCACCCCGGCCGGGTCCTGTCATGTGCGTGCGCCTGGCACGGCGCAACGCGCGGGCCGCCCTCGAGCGGGCGAGGGCAGCCGGCACCGACATGGTGGGCTGATCGCGGACGGTGAACATGTGCCGGTGATCTCGAGCAGTCGGCAACGGGACGGATGAGGGCGGTCAGAACGAAATGCTTGCCGGTCCAGGAGGAGGTCTTGTTCAGGTCCGGCAGCAGGTTCCACCCTGAAGTGCCGCGGAAGGTGACGGCGGAGGGGTCGACGTCGAGGCCGGCGCCGCTGGCCTTCAGGGCCGCGGTGAGGTCTCTACGCAGGACTGCGGCGTTCTCCATGTCGATTTCTCCGCGGGCTCGGGCGTGCACCTGCTGGCGTCCGGGTTCGGAAATCATGGAGACGGTGGACGGGCGCAGGGTGAGGCCGACGACGACTCTGGGAGTGGCGCGAGAAGGCCGTGCGCAAGCTCCTCACGGCTCCCGGCGCTGGGCGATTCGGCGGCTTACGGGCGGCGCCAGAACGGCCAATGACCTTGTGGGCCCCGGCAGGCGAGAAGATCTGCAAGGTGCGGTTCCTGGGCGCGCAAGCGTTGAGGAACCGAGCTGCGTCCGCTTGCACCTTGTCACGCAGGTGTCCGCGGAGTACATCCGCGGCGGATGGGCAGACGCGCGGTGAGGGGAACCCGGCGACCCTGCAGGAAGAGAGATGACGTCCATGAGGCGGGACTCTGCACACACGCACCCGCATGAGACGCGCCGACATCGTGCGGCCGAGGACGCCGTACGGGTCGGTGTAAAAGCGAGAGAAACCGCCACCTGGGTTCGCCGGACGGCCGCCGACGCTGGACGGCTCGCACAGGATGCGGTCCCCGCGATGGTGAGGGCGAAAGCCGGAGACACCGACGCCGTCGCCCGCGATCTGGAGTTTCTCCTCCTGGCCGGGGCGGTCTTGCTGGTCGGGGTGGTCGTGGTGGTCCGTCGCCGTGGAGGTCCGTGATGAAGCCATCGAAAATCGTCTACAAGCCGGTCGGGCTGGCACTCGGGGCCGGGGCCGGCCTGCTGGCCGGGGCGCTCTTCAAGCAGGTCTGGAAACTCGCCGGCCACGAGGAAGATGCCCCGAACGCCGCGGACGAGGAGCGGAACTGGCGCGAGATACTGATCGCGGCCGCCATCCAGGGGGCGATTTTCGCCTTGGCCAAAGCCGCTGTAGAGAGATCCGGGGCCGTCGCCGTCCGGCGCTTGTCGGGCACCTGGCCCTTGCTGCGGTCCGCGGTGTGACTGGACCCGTCCGGACGGGTGATCCAGGCTGCCTTACGGCGGACCGCGGCTCGGGGTAGTGCGGTGCCGTCAGGATGGCCTCGGCCGCCCGTCAGCGTTGCCCACGTTCTCGCGCGGAGACGCTCGCGAGGGCGCCGCCCTGGGTGGCCATGTCCGGGAGCAGCCGGCGGGCCAGGTGGACGGTCGAGCTGATGTTGAGGTCGATCACCCGGGCCAGGTCGGCGAGGTCCGTCTCCAGGAAGGCGCCACCCTGGCCGATACCGGCATTGAGGACCACGGCACTCACTGGCCGGTGCTCGGCGCGCACTTCATGAATCAGGGACTCGGCTCCGTCGTAGGTGGCCAGATCTGCCCGCACGGCCCGGATCCGGGTCCTGTGGAACCGTAGTTGGAGGGCCGCCTCATGGATACCGTCGTCCTCGGCGGTGAGGACGAGATCGTGGCCCTGTGCGGCGAATTCCCGGGCCAGCTCGAGGCCGATTCCGCTCGAGGCGCCGGTGACGACGGCCAAAGGACGCGAACTGTTCATGCGGGGCGACTACCCCCGCCGAGGCAGGGTACGCATCACCAGAGCTCCGGTCGCGGGCGCCTGTCCCGCACACATCTTGGCCACGAGGTGCGGTGCACCGCTGATGGACGCCGTCGTCGGCGTGCGGGAACCCTCGGCCATTGATCTCGCGTCCGTGTCGGCAAGGTACGGGAATACCCGGAGAATACGGGCATGCCGCCATCAGCGTTGCGCCTCTTGGGCCGCTCCCGAGGGCCAACCGGCCCGTTCTGGCCCGCTCAGGTTGGTGCATGAGATCTACAGCGGCGGCGGGACGCGCGCCGACCGCGGTCGGCGCGCGCCGGAGCGGTGCGGCCGCCGGCGCAACGGCCTCGATGCGTTCATCGAGCCCCGGCAGAGGGTGCTCACCGACGGGACGCTGACGGCGTTCTTCGAAGGGGAAGTCGCCCAGCGGGCCGAGGACTTCGGATCGATCGCGCACCGGTTCAGAGATTCGCCGGTCGGCGAGCCCGCCAGCAGGATCCGCCGGAGCGGAAAATGGAAAATGTTTTCCGAAGGCGCTATCGAAAGGCTGTTCGCTGGGCATGCTGCGTGTAGTCTCCCGCTTCTGCTCGACGCTCCGTCACCGCGTCGTCCGGGCGGGCCTTCCGTTCTCAGCTCTCGGGAGGTAACACGCCATGCAGTCAGCCCCCACCCCGCCGTCGGCCCCCAGCCGCCGCGATCTCCTCACCGGCCTCGGTGTGGCTGCCGCCACGCCGCTCCTCCTCGGCGTCGCCGCCCGTTCCGCACCTCGCAGCAGCCCCGCCCACCAGCCCGTCCCGGTCGGCCGGACGGTCCTGCTCCGGGGGGCCGATCTGGTGCTCACCATGGACCCGGCCTTAGGCAGCGGGCTCCTCGGCTCGGTGGAGAACGCCGACGTGCTGATGCGGAACGGCATCATCGCAGCCATCGGCACGGCCCTCCCGACGCCTCCCGGCGCCTGGGTGGTGGACGCCTCGGGCAAGCTGATCATGCCGGGCTTCGTCGACACCCACACCCACCTCTGGCAGGCGGTGATCCGCGGAGGCTGTACCGACGGCGACCTGTTCGGCTGGTTCGAGCGATGTACCGCCCCCCAGCGCGGCCGGCTGACACCCGCGGCGCTCCACAGCTTCGTGCGCCTCGCGGCCCTCGACGCCGTGCAGTCGGGCGTGACCACGCTCGTAGACTGGGTGGACATCTTCTCGTACGACCTCATCGAGAGCTACGTGAGGGCCCTGGCCGGCACCGGGGTGCGCTTCACCTACGCGATGTTCCCGCCCCACCCCGACGCGACGCTGGTCACGAAGGTGAAGACGGAACTGGTCGACCCGGTTCCACTCGGTTGCTTCCAGGTCGCCACGCATGCGGCGCGGGCCGTCCAAGACCTCAACCGTGCACACTGGGAGGCCGCCCAGGACATGGGAGTCATGCTCAACTCCCATGTTCTGGAACGCCCCGAGCAACGGGCCGACGACCCCATTGGGGTCCTCAGAGACATCGGCGCGCTGGGTCCGAGGCTCCTGATCAACCACGCGATCCACCTGACCGACGACGAGGTCGCGGCCGTCGCCGACCACGATGTGCGTGCGGTCCACTGCCCGTTGAGCAACATGCGGCTGGCCTCCGGCGTCATGCGGCTGTCCGATCTCAGCCGGCGGGGCGTCAAGGTCGGGCTCGGGCTGGACGGCGGCACCAACGACAGCTCGGACTTCCACGCGCTGATGAAGACGGCCATCGGCCTGCAACGCGCCCACACGACGGACGCCGGGGTCTTCCCGCAGGTGCAGGACGTCCTGCGGATGGCCACGCTGGGCGGCGCCGAGGCCATCGGCATCGCCGACCGAGTGGGCTCCCTGACCCCCGGCAAGCGAGCCGACCTCGTCGTCGTCGATCCCGCCGCACTGAACTTTGCACCGCGCTTCGACTGGGTCGGCCAGATCGTCTTCAACGGGCGGCCCGAGAACATCGACGCCGTGTTCGTGGAAGGTCGAGCGCTGAAGTTCGGCGGCCGGCTCGTCGACATCGACACGAAGCGTGTCGTACGGGAGGCCGAAGCAGCGGCCACCCGTCTGCGCGCCGCCGGATAGGCCGGAGAAGGACGTCCTCGGCGAGGAGAAGGCGGGCCTGCTGGTGGACGCCCGCCCGTGACCCCAGGCCGCCCGCATGCCGTAGTGGCTGTCGCGGCTGTCACGCCCGCTGCACGCCCGGTCCGCCACGGACCGGGCGTGCAATGCGGGCGGCGTAGCGGAAGACCGGGCGATGGTCCGTCCGTACCGCAGCGGCGGATACGGGAACGGAGGGCGCCCACGAGCGTGAGCGCGGCTGCCGTTGCGATCGTCACCATGTTGATCTTCGCCATGCCCGCGACCCTAGCCTTCGCCGGTATCCCGGCGACCGGCGCATGTCTGCATGTCCCGAGGAGGGGCGCTGCGCACGGAATCGGTTCCTCTCCCCTTGAGCCCCGCTCCCGCACCACCCGGAGCAGCTTCGCGAACCGGTTCATCCGCAATCCGGTGAACGTGTCCCCCCGCCACGCTTGGGCCGCAGCCTGCCGTGCTCCCGGCCGGTCTGATGTGCCGGTTCTCCTGCCACGGAGCCCATGGCTCGGGCATCGTCGGAGCGAGGAGATTCTCGCGTAGTGGAGGGGGAATGGAGTGGTGCAGTAGCGAGTGGCGGACGGTAGGTCGCTGTGGGACCGCATCGACCGGCCCGGACGACGCCCGGTGGGTGATACGACAAGTCCTCTCACGCGTTCTGGTGTGATTGCACCCCTTCCCCAGGCCGCCAACCTCGTTGAGGATCATGACGCATCCGGAAGTATTTCGTCCGCTTCTTCGTCTCAGCAGCCCAATGAGGATTCATGTTCGCTCCGTTCGACGCCCCTGCCACTTTCGTCGGGGGGACGTCCAGCGCAGGTGCGCACCTCGGCGCACCCCGAGGGCGAGGCCCCTGGAGAGAGGTGCTCCCCTGCAATGCCCGACGAAGGTCATCACGTGCAGCGGATGGGGGAGCGCTGGCCCCTTGAGGTTCCGGATCAGTCGTCCGAGCACACCTGTGCGCCCGTCTCCGGAGGGCCCGGCGCCCGCCCCGGCCGTACGGGCCGTGCAGCCCGAGACCGCCGACGCACCCCTGTCGGATCACGAGACAGCCCTCATCAGGGCTTCCGCATCGGTGGTCGCCCCCCTCGCGGAGGACATGACGGTCTACTTCTACGCGATCCTGTTCGCCCGCTACCCTGAGGTCCGTCCGATGTTCCCGCCAGGGATGGACGCCCAGCGCGGTCGCCTCCTTCGCGCGCTGTTGCGCATCGTGGACCTGGTCGACGACCCGGAGAGCCTGGTCCGCTTCTGCGGACACCTCGGCCGCGATCATCGCAAGTTCGGCACACTTGCCGCGCATTTCCCGGCCGTCGGCGAGTGCCTCCTCGCCGCTCTGGCCCGCTACGCTGGCCACGCGTGGACCGTGGACATTGCCGCCGCCTGGGCGAAGGCGTACGGCGTCATCGCCCAAGTCATGATCAGGGCGGCCGAGCAGGACGAGGCGGTACGGCCTGCCGTGTGGCCGGCCACCGTGGTGCACCGGGTCTCGCGCGGACACGGCATCGCCGAAATCACCGTACGCCCCCACGAACCGTACGAATACACCGCCGGACAGTACGCGAGCCTCGAGACCCCTTGGTGGCCGAAGCTGTGGCGCTACTACTCCGTCGCCAACGCGCCTCGTGAGGACGGCACCCTCACCTTTCACGTGCGAGCCGTACCCGGCGGCTCGGTCAGCGACGCACTGGTGCACCAGGCCGCGGTGGGACACGTACTGCGGCTGGGGCCACCGATGGGAGACATGGTCCTGGACGCGACCGTCCACGAGGACCTGCTCTGCGTGGCCGGCGGCACCGGTCTCGCCCCGATCCGCGCGCTCATCGAGGAGGTAGCGCGCCGAGGGGAACGCCATCGAGTGGAGCTGTTCCTCGGCGCCCGCACCGGTGCCGAGCTGTACGGAGTCGACGACATGCTCAGGATGGCTCAGCGGCACCACTGGCTCACCATCCGAGGTGCGGTCTCCCACGAGTACATCCCCGGAATCCGGGGGTCCCTGCCGGACGTACTCTCCGAGTACGGGCCGTGGTACCACCACGACGTCTTTCTCAGCGGCCCCGCTGCGATGGTCATCTCCGCCAGCGAGACCCTGACCCTGGCCGGCACGATGCCCGACCGCATCCACCACGACCCCTTCGAGACTCCCGTCCTCTCCGCACCCTGAGCCGCGTCCCTCTGTCCGCCCTGCCAGGAGAATCTCGTGACCTCGCTTCCGCAGCCTTTCGGTTCAGCAGGTGAACACCAGTTGCAGCAGCAGTTGGGTACCGCCGACCGTGCCGCCCGCTTCTACGACCGACAGGTCCGGCCCCACCTCACACCCGAGATGCGAGATTTCATCGGCCGCCAGGCCATGGTCTTCCTGGCCACCGCCGACTCCCATGGGGAATGCGACGCCAGCTTTCGGGCAGGGCCACCGGGATTTGTGTACGTGATCGACGACCACACGCTCGCCTACCCCGAGTTCCGAGGGAACGGCGTGCTCGCCAGCACCGGGAACATGACCGAGAATCCTCACCTCGGCATGCTCTTCGTGGACTTCACCCATCACCACGTGGGGCTTCACGTCAACGGAGTGGCCCGCCTCTACCGCGATGCGGACCTACGTCCCGCCCACCCCGCCCTGCCCACCGATGCGGCGCCCGGGCGCAGTCCGCAGATGTGGGTCCATCTCACCGTCGAGGAGGCTTACATCCACTGCTCCAAGTACATACCCCACCTCGAACCCGCCCCCCGCCCTGCGAGTAACGAAACAGCCCGCCCCAGGGACTCGGACTACTTCACCAGCGACGGTGAGGGGCCTGCCTCAGACGCGCGGCCGACCAGCCGACCCGAGCGATTCCCGCCCCGCCCCCCGGCCGGGGTACGGGCAGGTCAGGGCCGACTCGCGGGCAAGGTGTCCTTGGCTACCAGCGTGTCCCCGGACCAGCAGAGCCGATAGGGGGCGACCTGCCCCAACAGGCCGCGGCCGGAGCGGTAGAAATGGCAGGCGGTGCCGGGAGGCCGGGGCTCGGGCCCCATCAGAGGTCCCGAGTCCGGGTGTGCCCGGTAGCCGCCGGGCGGGCCTCGTCCTGGACGGGCGAGCTCCCGCCTTGGGACCCCGGAACGGGCGTGCTGAGCTTCGAGGGGTTTCAGCGCCGTCGGCGAGGCTGAGCTTGCTTCCGCCTTGCGTCGCAGCGGTCCGCAAGCGCCTCCCCCCGGCAGTGCGGCCGACTGGGCGGTGAGGCCCTGCTCCAGGCTGCTCAGTTCGAGGCGCGGAGGGACGCGAAGAAGGTGCGGACGTCGGTGACGAACGCCTTCGGCTGCTCCACTGTGAGGAAGTTGCCACCGTGCTCCAGCTCGCTCCAGTGGGTGACGTTGTGGTCTCGCTCGGCGAAGCGGCGGATGGCGACGTCGGTGTCCAGGACGACTGCCACGCCGGTCGGAACGATGCCGCGCGCCTTCGGGGCCCAGGTGCTCGGGTCGTGGCCCGCTTCGTAGTAGAGGTTCGCCGAGGAGCCGGCCGTCCCGCTGAACCAGTAGACGCTGATGTTGGTCAGCAGGCGGTCGCGGCCCACGGCGTCCTCGGGGGCTCAGCGGCGGGGCCGTCCACTCCTTGAACTTCTCGGCGATCCAGGCCAGCTGGCCGACCGGCGAGTCGTGCAGCCCGTAGGCGACGGTCTGAGGGCGGGTGGACTGGGTGGCGTGGAAGCCCATCTTGATCTGCTGGAAGTCCTCCAGCCGGGCCAGTCGCTCCTGCTCGGGCCCGGTCGGACCGTCGGATTCGGCTGGGTCCCCGGAGGAAAAGGTGACCAGACCGTTGACGTGGACACCGACGATCCGGTCAGGCGCCTGGCGCCCCCATCTCAGTGGCGATCCATGCCCCGTCACGCGTCCCCTGGACCCCGTACGCGTCGCAGCCGAGTCGGCCCATCAGCTCGACGAAGGCACCCGCGATGCGGCCGGTATTCCAGCCGGCCTCGCCGAGCGGACCGGAGAATCCGGTGCCGGGCGTGGAGGTCACGATGACGTGGAAGTCCTGCGCCAGCGGTCGGATGACCTCGATGAACTGCACGAACGAGCAGGCCAGTCATGCAGCAGAAGCAGCGGGACGGCGGCCGGATTATTTATCCGAACGGACGTGCAGGAAGTGGATGTTCTGGCCGTCGATCTCGGTCGTGAACTGTGCGCCGCGCACAGCACCCTCTACGGCAGTACTTTGACCGGCTGCCCCCGTTGGACTCGGCAGCGGATCTGCTGCGCGAGCTGGACCGACGGGGTTGGCGGGTCGTGCTCGTGACCTCCGCGAAGGACGCCGAGCTCGACGCGCTCAGACGGGCCGCCGCCGACGACGCAATCACCGCGACGGCGAGCTCCGACGACGTGAGCGAGGGCAAGCCCGCACCGGATCCGGTGCACCACGCCCTCGGCCTCGCCGACGCACCCGCGCATGGCGCCGTACTCGTCGGCGACGCCGTCTGGGACATGCAGGCAGGTTTCCGGGCCGATGCGCGTGTGCGTGGGCCTGCTCTGCGGTGGCATCCCGCGGCGTGCCTCGAAAAGGCTGGCGCTCGAGCCGTCTACCGGCGCCCCGCCGACCTGCTCGCGCACATCGACAGCAGTCCGTTCGCGGACAGGGACAGACCGCCGAACCACACCGCTTGAGCGATGACCTGCCGGGTAGGCGCAGTGCGTACGAGAATGACCAGTACCACGAGGTGAGCCACATGGAACGATCCAACCAGCCGGAACCCGAGGGCCCTGGGCCCACTCCGGAAGGACCGGATCCGGTCCCCCGCGATCCGCACCCCGCCGGCCCCGGAGACAAGCCGCCCCCGGCCAACCCGCCCCCGGAGCAGCCCTCTACCACCGAGCGGCCGACGGTGCCGGAACCTCCCGACTGAGCCGGTATGAGGTTCTGACCGAGGAACTGAGAGCGGGACGCTCGCTCCGCATCCCGCTGGGCCCGGGCAGGTGCTGCATGCCCTCCGGTGTCCTCTGCAGCCGGTGGTCCAGCCGTCCTGCACGGCAGGTCCGACAGCCGGCCTCGGGGCGTTCCTTCAGCCACGTGCCGAGGTGCTTTAGGGGGGTGGCAGTCTTCGCTGTGGTCAGTTGACGACGGGGCCGGGGTTGGGGTCGGTGTATTCGTACCAGGGGTCCATGTTGGGGCCGGTGTCGTTTCCGCTGCTGCTTCCGTCTGTACCTCCGGCGCCGCCGGTGGGGGGCTGTGTGTCGCCGCCAGCGGCATCGTTGTTGCCGCTGGTGGGCGGCTGGGTGTCGCCTCCGGTGGCGTTGTCCGTGCCGATCTTGCCGAACTTGCCGGGGTCGACCTTGCTCCAGATGTCGATGAGGTTGCTGCCGGTCCAGCTGCCATTGCCACCCTTACCACCCTGACCGCCGTCGGTGGTGACGTTGGTGGTGGCGGCGGCGGCGGCGGCGGCGGCGGTGGTGGTGGTGGCGGTGGCGGCGATGGCGGAGGTGGCGGTGAGGGAGAGGCCTCCGGCTGCGAGGGTGGTGACGATCATGAGGGGGACGAGGCGTCGGGTCCTGGTGATGGCCATGAGAAGGGGTTCCTTACGGGCGGGTCCGGGGGTCGGGGGGTCGGACGAGGCGGGCGGTGGGTCCGCGTTCGTGCCGTCGTCCGTGTCTCCATTACGCCCCGGGTCAGGGGTCGGGGTCCTGGCCCGAAAAGTCGGGACTTGACAACGCCGCCCAGGTGCCGTATTCTATGCCCGGCTCTTTGCGGGCCGGGCTCGGCGGACGACTTGACCAGCGGCCTGTCCACCGACGCGGACCCCGTCTTCCGGTGCAACCGCGATCCGGCCCGCGTGCAACGCGCTGTTGCGCGAGCGCGTTACGCCGTCGTATTGCACCCCTTCCGGGCCCCCTGCTACCCAGGTACCGGAGCGCGGTCTGGTGACTGCTTGTGGCTTCCGTGTGCTGCTGTGTGTCGGCGGGAATGCCAGGTCGGCGAAGCGGTTCACTTCAGTGCGGCCGCCGAGAATCCGCTCATGAGCAACCCCACTCCACGCCCCGCAGTCGCGACCTGGGCCCCGTCCCAGTCCGGACCGTGCGGATCGAACATGTTGTCGGTATGGGGTCGGCGGGAACCCCCTTTGCCAGGAGTGCCGCGCCCGGCTCCTGGAGTCACAGCAGAAGCTGGCCCACCCCGCAGCCTGACGTCGCGGGGCCTTCTGGCCGCATCCGGCGCGCCGGACCGCGCCCGGCCGGTGACGCCGGGGGGCCAGGCCCGGAGCGGCGGTGAAGGAGGCCAACCCCCCGAGTGGTCCTGACTCCTCCTCCCTTCGAGCCGATGCTCGCCCAGGGCGCCGAGTCCGTCCCCGGCTCCGGCGTCCTGGCGGGCGGCCTGGCCCTGGAGCAGAAGTTATGGACAGGGTTGGTAGCTGTTCGTTGTGCGCTGGAGAACTTGGGGCTGCTCGCAGCAGAGTCCGAGATGCGGTCTGGGCTGCTGCTGGACAGGGATGATGCGGCAATTACAGATCTTCGCTTCCGACCTTCAACGTTATGGAACCTGCGCGGGACACTGCGGTCAGGTGTGGTGGCGCGTGCAGGTTCCGTGGTGGTGCGGGGCCGATTGGCGGCCTGTGCGCTCCCGGTCTCAGGGAACGTTGAGGATGATCTTTCCGTGGGCCTGGTGGGAACGGAGCCGTTCGGCGGCCTCGTCGCCGGTGTCGAAGGACAGGGTCGTGTCGATCAGGGGGTGGATGCGGCCGTCGCCGACGGCGGGCAGCAGCCGCTCGTCGGCCGTGGCGATGGCGGTGCCGAGTTCGGCGGGCGTGGTGAAGCCGAAGGAGACCCCGGCGAGGCGGAGGCGGCGGTAGGAGAGGGCGTTGAGGTCGATGGTGCAGGCTGCTTGGTTGAGGCGGCCGATGTTGACCACGGTGCCGCCGGTGCGGGTAACGGGTAGGTAGCCGGCGAAGGCCTGGCCTCCGACGTGGTCCACGGTCACGTCGGCGCCGTCGCCGCCGGTGGTGTCCAGTTCCGTCTGGATCAGGTCCTGTGCGTCGGTCACCACGACGGTGTCGGCGCCGGCCCGTTTCAATAGGTCGCGCTCGTTGGCCGAGCGGGTGCTGGCGATGACCTGTCCGGCGCCGAGCTCCTTCCTGACTGTCGCGCTTCTCCGGGATGGTGTGGCGGATTCCCCACCGTCTCAGGTACTCGCGGTGTGACCAGTTCAGGACGTGCTCGATGGGTGCCGGCTGCCGGTGGGTGAGACGGGTGATCAGGCGTCGGATTCGAGGAGGGCGAGGGGGATGAGCTGGGGGGATCCGTTTCTGCTTTCCCAGTGTCGAATGCTCGGGCCCGCAGAACGGTGAGGCATGCGTGGGCGACCACGGCGAGGGTGATGTGGCGGTGCCAGCCGGGACAGCGGCGGACCTTGTAGTCGTCGAGACCGCATTCCTGCTTCGCGGTCTGGAAGCATCCTCGACCGCCCACCGGCTGCCGAGGACGCGGATCAGCTCGTCGAGTGGTGTCTCGGCGGGGCAGTCCGCGCAGTCCGGGCCTGAACGGCTGACCCGTGCGGAGGTCGGGGACGAACGCATCGAGGACGACGCGGCGAGGTCCTCGACGCTGCTCGGGAGGTGGTGAAGATCGTGATGAACTCGCAGTTGATAAATTGGGGGCCGGGCTCGGCGCTGGCCGGGCGGGGCGGGGCGGGAGATTCGAACAAAATGGCGTGCTCTGTGCGGCAAGTGACAGCTCGAACGCGGCACGTCAGAGTCCCGGCATGAGCGAGACCAACGATCTGACGGCGGCGGAAGCGCGTATATGGCGGGCCTTTCCGCGAGGCGAGTCCGTGGACTTTCGCGCCGCCGAGGACGAGGATCCGGCGCTCGGCAACGCCTGGGGCGCTCAGCGGACCGTGCGGGCGAGTGTGCTGCGGGCACTGCTCATCAAGGCTCCGCAGGAGGAGGGAGAGATCGCCGCGCTCAAGATCACGGGGGCGCGGATCACCGGCGTACTGGACCTGAAACATGCCACGATCGATGCCGCCATCCGGCTGAGCCACTGTCAATTCGACGGCGTTCCCGACCTGTACGGTGCCCAGCTGCGCCAGCTCAATCTGAGCAAGTCGGTTCTGCCGGGCCTGACCGCGGAGACCTTGAGGGTCGAGGGGGTGCTGCGGATGACAGGCTGCCGTATGCGGGGGCCGGTGCGGCTCGGCGGGGCGCAGATCTCCGGGGCGTTGTTCATGGAGGAGGCGGAGTTCATGGCGCCGGACGACTCCGAGCCGGTGCTGCAGCTCAACCAGGCCGTGATCGGTGCCGACCTGTGGGCGCCGGAGATGCGCGCGAACGGACAGGTACGACTCACCGGCGCCTCCATCGCCGGGCGGATCAACGTTCAGGACGCCGAATTCAACCAGCCCGATGGCACCGCACTGGACGCACAGAACCTCAACGTGGGAGCCCATGTGCGGGCGCGGCGCATACGTACGCATGGCGGGGTCGAGCTCCGGGGCTCGCGCATATCAGGCCGTCTCGACCTGCTCCACGCCCACCTGTCGCATCCGGGCGACACGGCACTGCGGGCCAGCAGCTGTGTCATCGGTGAACTCTGGCTTCTCGGCGGCGATCGCATCGAGGGCGCCCTGAATCTGCGGCGTTCTCGAATAGAGATCATGAACCTCGAACCGAAGATGCTGCCGGACCAGGTGTATATCAGCAACCTCACCTACACCGTACTCACCCCACACGAGCCCGCCGAAAGGCGCCTTCCGATGCTGGAGCGGGACGGCGACCGGTATGAGCCGTACGGCTACGAGCAGTTGACAGCGGCCTACCGCCACGTCGGTGACGACGACGCGGCCCGACTCGTCCAACTTGCCAAGCAGCGCCGCCGACGCACCACGCTCACCTGGTACGGACGGCTGTGGGGGTACCTCCAGGACGGCGCCGTCGGCTACGGCTTCCGCCCGTTGCGCGCGGCCGTCTGGTTGCTGGCGCTCATGGCCATCGGGTCGATCGCGTACGGTCTGGACCACCCACGCCCCGTCAAGGCAGGCGAGGCGCCTGCCTTCAACCCTGTTTTCTACACCCTCGACTTGCTCCTGCCGGTCATCAGCTTCGGCCAGGAGTCGGCATTCGCCCCTGTCGGCTGGCACCAGTGGTTGTCGTACACCCTGATCATCACCGGCTGGATTCTGGCGACGACGATCGTCGCGGGCGTGACCCGTACGGTGAGCCGCCAATGACCCGCTCTTGAACCGGCGAGATCTCGCAGAACGCCTCTCACGCCAAAGACCGTTGCAGCACTAGGGCGTGTATCCGGTTGTGATCAATTTGTGCGACTCGCCCGTGCCCTGTGACGCGATCTGGTAGATCGTCACTCATGACGCGGGCGCAACT
>NZ_JBFBAH010000036.1:0-70301 GCF_040682115.1 Streptomyces sp. NPDC051364
AGTCTTATGGCATTCCGGGGCGGGCCGGGCAGTCAAGGGTGGCCGAAGGCCATCGCGAAGCGACGCGAACGAAGAGAGCGCCCTTGACGGCCCGGACCGCACCGGAAGGACAGTGGACTGACGGGACGCCCCCGGACACACACCGACGCCGAGTCGGCAGACCCCGCCCCCTGTGTCCCGGTCGGCTCTCCCGGCTCCGAGTGCACAAAGCTCGCTCCTGCCCCCGGTCAGCTGATCCGACGCCGACAGGCGGACCCCGCCCCGGCGTCCCGGTCGACGCTTCCGGCGCTGAGCGCACGTACCCCGGCCCCGCCCCTCCCCCCGCCCCTCACCCCCCGCCCGGCCACCTCTGCGTCCAGGCCTCAGCCGCCTCTGCCTGCGCAGCCAGCCCCAGCAACACCGGTTCCGCTCCCTCCGGGCCCAGGAGTTGGGCTCCCAGTGGGAGGCCGTCGGCCGTGAGGCCCGCCGGGATGTTGACCCCCGGCCAGCCCAGGACGTTCCACGTCCAGGCGTACGGGCAGGCCGCGATCATCGCCCGGTCCGTGGCCATCGCCCCGAGTCCGGACAGGGCCCCGATCCGGAGCGGTGGAGTGGCTGTCGTCGGGGTCAGGACCACGTCGAACCGGCCGAAGATCTCCCCGATCCGCCGCCGCAGCAGCACTTCCGCCCGGCGGGACACCCGTAGCGGCAGCCCGCCCAGGATGCCGCCGGTGCGCATCGCCTCGTGCGTGCGCGGGTCCAGCAGATCGGGATCCGGCACCCGGGACGCCCAGTCCCGTATGCCCCGGGTCGCACGGGGGACGAAGGCCAGGCCGATCTGCCCGTAGCGCGGGTCCTCCGGGACCACCTCGTGGCCCAGTGCCTCGAGCCGCCCGGCCAGTCGCTCCACAGCCGAACGGACCTCCGGATCAAGGGACTTCGGCGTCGCCGTGAAGGCCATCCCGAACGACAGGGCGATGCGCAGCCGGCGCGGCGTGCGGCGGGTCGCCTCGACCGCCGAGACGGGTGCCGGGTGGTGCCGGTCCCCGGGGTGCTGGCCGCTCGCGGCGTCCAGCAGGAGCGCCGCGTCGGCGACGGTTCGGGCCAGCACGCCGTTGACCGTCAGCCCGTGGAACGACTCCGGCTCCGGCCAGGTGGAGATGCGTCCCCGCTGCGGCTTGACCCCCACCAGATGGGTCCAGGCCGCGGGGATCCGTACCGAACCCGCCCCGTCGGACCCGAGCGCCGCCGGGACCAGTCCCGCGGCCACGGCGGCCGCCGAGCCGCCGGAGGAACCGCCGGGCGTGTAGGCCGGGTTCCACGGGTTGCGGGTCTCGCCGAACGCCGGGCCCTCGGTGAAGGGCCACTGCCCCAGCTCCGGCGTCTGGGTCTTGCCGACGATGATCGCGCCGGCCGCACGCAGCCTCCGTACGGCCTCGCTGTCGGCGGTCTTCGGAGGGAACTCCCCGGGGCAGCCGAACGCGGTCGGCTCCCCGGCCACGTCCATGTCGTCCTTGACGGCGACCGGTACGCCGAGCAGCGGGAGCCGCTCACCGGCCGCCAGCCGCCGGTCGGCCGCGTCCGCCTCGGCGAGGGCGGCCTCGGTCCGTACGATCCGGAAGGCGTTGAGCTCGGGCTGCGCGGCCGCGATCCGCTCGAGGGCCTCCTCGGTCAACCGGCGTGCGGAGACGCCTCCTTCGGCGAGTGCCTTCGCCGTGTCCATCAGACCGGAACAGACAGAAGAGTCAGCAGAAGAGACAGTTGAAGCCTTCGTACCTGACGTCACCGACATCGGACCTCCCCGTTACCGCTCGGTAGGACCGACGGTAACGGGGAGGGGCCGAGGGTGGCTAGAGCGGTTGGACCCAGCCTTGCAGCGAGGCCATGAAGCCGTCGAAGTCGTCCCGGTGGATGGTGTGTCCGGCGCCGGCGACCGAGCGCACCTCGAAACCGCGCTCCTCGAGGAGCGCGGCCCGCTCCGGGGAGATGAGGAAGCTCGGGTCGGCGAGCTGTACGAGCGAGGGGACCACCGGCGCCGCCGGCAGCAGCTCCGTACCGAACAGCGATGCCAGGCTCAGCGCCGTCGACTCGTCCCACAGGGCCAGGGTCTCCAGTTCGACGTCGACGTCCGCCTCCTCCCAGCGCGGGTTCATCGCCCGGATCTGCTCCCTGGGCGCGGACTTGAACTGCGCGAACACCTCCGGACCCATGCCCTCGGCCGGGCCGGCCAGATGCCAGGCCGGGTCGGAGAACACCGCCCGCTTCGGCTTCAGCCGGTCCGCGGCCAGGGAGAGGGTCAGCCCGCCCAGCGAGTGGCCTATGGCGAGGTCGGCGCCGGTCGGCAGGGTCTCGACCACGTCGTCCGCGAAGAGCTCCGGCGTGTACTCGCCGCGCCCGCTGGCGCCGTGGCCCCGCAGGTCCACGGCGATGACGCGATAGCCGCGCCCGGCGAGTGCGGGACCCACCCGGCGCCAGGTCCGGTGGTCGGCCATCATGCCGTGGATCAGGAGCGCGACGCGGTCGCCCGCGCCCCAGGTGTGGGTGTGCAGTTGCACGGTGAGGCCTTTCTCAGGAAACGGGGTGCACGGCAAAAGCGTTGGAGGGAAGAGTCGGAGGGGTATCGGGGGAAGCGGGAGGAGTGGGGGAGATCCCCGGAATCGAAGCGGCGGTCGGCCCCCCCCACAGGCCCTCACCGCACGCTGCGGATCGGCTTCACCGCCAGGGCGCCCGCCACCGACAGGACGGCCGCGACGACGAACAGGGCGGTGTAGCCGCCGCTCAGCGAGACGATCACCGAGGCGATGAATGGGGCGATGATCTGCGGTCCCGCGTTGGCGATGTTGAGCACGCCCATGTCGCGGGCCGCGTCCTCCGCCTTCGGGAGCACCATCGTCACCAGCGCCGTGTCCACGGCCATGTAGCAGCCGAAGGCGAGCCCGTTGACGGCCGCGAAGGCCAGCATCGCCGTCCAGCTGGTCGACACGGCCGGGATCACGAGCGCGATGGCCGACAGCAGTGCGGAGGCGCCCACGAAGAGCTTGCGGCGGTCGAACCGGTCGGAGAGGTAACCGCCGAGGAGCGTGGAGACGACCATCGCCACGCTGGTCAGCGGCATCAGCACCGCCACCGCGGCCTCCGGCTCCATGCCGCCGGGCAGCACCGTGTGGTCCTGGAGGATGTACAGCTGGTAGCCGCTGACCGCGAAGTACCCGAGGACCAGCAGCGCCCGCCCGATGAAGGCCCACCGGAAGTCGTGGTCCCGCAGGGCTCCGGTGAAGGCGGCGAGCTGCGCCTTGACGGGCATCGGGGCGCGAGCCGGGAGCCGCTCCTCGCGCGTGCAGGCGGTGAACAGGACCGCGGCGCCCGCCACGATCGCGCCGAACACGAGGTACCCGGTGCGGTAGTCCTCCGAGAACGCCGCGCCGAGCAGTGCGCCCAGGGTGGAGCCGAAGGGCAGGCCGAGGCCGACGGCCGCGGAGGCCTTGCCGCGGGCGGACTTCGGGACCCGGTCGGGGACCACGGAGGTGATGGCGGCCTGGTAGACGTTCATGACGGCCTGGCCGAGGCACCAGGCGATCATGATCAGCAGGATCGTGTCGGCGAAGCCGAGCAGGAACATCGCCGGTACGGCGGCGAGTCCGCCGCCGAGGATCCAGGGATTGCGCCGTCCGCTGCGGTCGGACAGTGCGCCGGCGACCGGGTTGAAGACCGTGGCGAAGATCGCCGAGACCCCCGCGATCAGGCCGAAGTTGGAGACCTTGTTCGCCGGGTCGATGTCTTCGACCTGCAGGGCGAGCAGGACACCGGCGACGCCGATGTAGAGCGCGTACATCGCGCTGTTGCCGACGAGAAGCAACGGGAACAGGCCGCGTCCGGGACCGCGTGGGGCGGGTGCGGCGGGTGCGGCGGACGCGTCGTCGGGGGTGGCTCCGGCGGTGCCGGCGCCGGGGGAGGAAAGGGCCACGGTGCCCTCCTGGGCGGGTTCTTCGGGCGGATGAGGGTGTGAGGGTGGGGCGGAAGCGGGGCGGGAGGGGGTGAGAGGTACGGAGGAGGGGTGCAGGGAGGCACTGGGAGGGGGCGTAGAGGAGGACTCGGAGGGAGTGCGGGGAGGGTGCGCGCCGCCCTGTCGTGACGGCGGGGGTGCGACGGAACACGACAGGGCGACGGCACGGCGGGACACGGTCGGGCACGTGCTGCGCTGCCCCGGGGAACGGGATGTGACGCCCGGGTTACACGTGTCAATGAATCGTGTAACCACTGTGTAGCATTCGTTTCCGGCCATCCGCTAGCCCCCGGGCGCAATCGGTCTGGAAAGATGCCACGGCAATGTCACAGTCATCGAAATCGCCGAAGCCGGCCCCCGTGCCGACCAGCGCCGACGTGGCCCGGCTCGCCGGTGTGTCGCGCGCGACGGTCTCGTACGTCCTGAACAACGCGGAAGCCGTACGCATCAGCGAACCGACCCGCCGCAAGGTCCGCCAGGCCGCCGAGGAACTCGGGTACGTGCCGCACGCCGCCGCACGCAGCCTGCGCGCCGGGCACACCCGGATCGTGCTGCTGCCCACCTCGCACGTGCCGATCGGCCCGCTCTACAGCGCCTTCCTCAACGAGCTCCAGTGGTCACTGCGCCGCCTCGACTACACCGTGGTCCAGTACGGCAGCCTCGGCCTCAGCGGCGACGAGGCCGCCCGCGCCTGGGCCGAGCTGCGCCCGGTCGCAGTGATCTCGCTCGGCGAGATCGCCCTGTCCGCGCACAACGTGGCCACGCTCAAACGGGCCGGCGCCCGCGCGGTGATAACGATGGGCCCGGTCGGCGTCCCCGGGGCCCACGCCCTGGTCATGGACCAGAGCGAGGTCGGCGTGCGGGCCGCCGCCCACCTCGTCGAGCGGGGCCACCGGCGGATCGGCGTCGTCGTCCCCGAGGAGGAGGGGCTGGAGCTCTTCTCCACGCCCCGGCTGGAGGGTGCCCGCTCGATCGGAGCCGCCGCGATCGAGCCCCTCCCGATGGCCTACTCGGAGGAGTCGGCTGCCGCCCTGGCCGCCCGCTGGCGCTCCCTCGGTCTGGACGCGGTGTTCGCGTACAACGACGAGTACGCGATGCTGCTGATGCGCGCCCTGCTCGACGAGGGTCTGCGGGTCCCCGAGGACGTCGCGGTCATGGGCGCGGACGACCTGCTCATCGGCCGGCTGCTGCGGCCCCGGCTGAGTACGGTGCAGATCGAGCTGCCCACCGGGGACCACCTGGCCGCGCTGGTGGACCAGGCGGTGCGCGAGCCGTCCGAGATCACGCAGCGGCACGACCTGATCGCCGCCGTGGCCGTCCACCGCGAGTCGACCTGACGGCAGGCCCGTGACCGCGCGCCCGTGGCGGTCCGCCCCCGGCCGGCCGAGGCCGTCCGCGCATGGCCGGCAGAGGGGCGTTGACAGGCGGTGACCTGCGGACGGAGACTGCGGGCGCGCCCCACCGGGCGCGCCCGGCGCCGTACCGGGTGCCGACCCCGGCACCGCCCCGGCGTCGCCCGTACGGATCCGCCCAGGAGAGCCCCCATGAGCATCCGCACCGCCCGCGACGGACGCAGTGTCCGCGACGTGTACGTCGTCGACGCCGTCCGCACCCCGATCGGCAAGTTCGGCGGCGCCTACGCCGGGGTCCGCCCGGACGACCTCGCCGCGCACGTCGTGCGGGCGCTGGTGGACCGTACGCCCGACCTCGACCCCGCGCGGATCGACGACGTCGTCTTCGGCGATGCCAACGGTGCGGGCGAGGACAACCGGGACGTGGCCCGGATGGCCGTGCTGCTCGCCGGGCTCCCGGTGTCCGTCCCCGGGGTCACCGTCAACCGGCTCTGCGGTTCGGGTCTCGAAGCGGTGATCCAGGCCGCCCGGGCGATCGCGCTGGGCGATGCCTCCGTCGCCATCGCGGGCGGCGTGGAGTCGATGAGCCGCGCCCCCTGGGTGGTGCAGAAGCCGGAACGGGGCTTCCCGGCCGGCCACCAGCAGATGTGGTCCACCACCCTCGGCTGGCGGATGACGAACCCGCGCATGCCGGCGGAGTGGACGGGCTCGCTCGGCGAGGGCGCCGAACTCATCGCGGAGAAGCACGGCATCACCCGCGAGGCCCAGGACCTCTTCGCCCTGGAGAGCCACCGCAAGGCCGCGGCCGCCTGGGCCGCCGGGCTGTACGACGACGAGGTCGTCCCGTACCCCGGGGTGGACCTGGTACGCGACGAATGCATCCGCGAGGGCTCCACGCCCGAGGCGCTGGCCCGCCTGAAGCCGGCCTTCCGGACGGACGGCACGGGTACGGTGACGGCCGCCAACGCCTCTCCGCTCAACGACGGCGCGGCGGCGCTGCTGCTGACGGACGAGGAGGGGCTGGCGGCCACCGGCCGGGAGCCGCTCGCCCGGATCAGCGCCTCCGCGGTCACGGGCATCGAGCCGCAGTTCTTCGGCCTGGGCCCGGTCGACGCCGTGCAGCGGGCGCTCGCCAAGGCGGGCCGCAGCCTGGCCGACCTGACCGCCGTGGAGCTCAACGAGGCTTTCGCGGCACAGGCGTTGGGCTGCCTCGCGGCCTGGCCGGAGCTGGACCCGGCCGTGCTCAACCCGCGCGGCGGCGCCATTGCGATCGGCCACCCGCTCGGTGCGTCCGGGGCGCGGCTGGCCGGCTCGGTGGCGCACCAGCTGGCAGCGGCCGGCTCGGGCACCGGCATGGCGACGCTGTGCATCGGGGTCGGGCAGGGCATCGCGCTGGTCCTGGAGCGCTGAACGCCCGCCCTGAACTCGCGTACGCGGCCCGGCCGTCGATCGTTTCCGGTCACGGCGGCCCGTCAACTGCCCAATAACTGAACAGATGTGGTGCCTCCGGTCTGGCACGATGGCGCGTGCTGCCGCCCCCCGCCCCGCCCATCCCCACCGGAGGCCCCGCGCCATGCCGCTCCTCGAACCGACGTTCTGGCAGGACGGACCGACCCTCACCGGCGGCGCCGCCCCGGTCGTCGAACCCGCCACCGGCCTTACCCTCGCCACCGTCGAGCTGGCTGCCCCCGCCGATGTTTCGGAGGCCGCCGTACGGGCCCGGGCCGCCCAGGAGGACTGGGCGCGGGCCACCCACATGGAGCGGGCCGCCGTCCTGCGCCGGGCCGGCGACCTGTTCGCCGCCCACGCCGGGGAGCTGCGGGACTGGCTGGTGCGGGAGTCCGGCTCCATACCCGGCAAGGCCGACTTCGAGCTGCACGTCGCCGCCCAGGAGTGCTACGAGGCCGCCGCGCTGGCCTCCCGCCCGGCCGGGCAGGTACTGCCGAGCGAGGCGCCGCGGCTTTCCTTCACCCGCCGGGTTCCGGCCGGGGTGGTGGGTGTGGTGGCCCCGTTCAACGCCCCGCTGATCCTGGCGATCCGCTCGGTCGCCCCGGCCCTCGCCCTCGGCAACGCGGTGTTGCTCAAGCCGGACCGGCGGACCGCCGTGTGCGGCGGCCTCGCGCTCGCCGCCGTCTTCGCCGCAGCCGGGCTGCCGGGCGGGCTGCTGCACGTGCTGCCCGGGGGCGCCGAGACCGGGGCCGCGGTGGTCGCCGACCCGCTGGTGCGCGTGGTGTCGTTCACCGGGTCCACGGCCGCCGGTCGGGTCGTCGGCGAGCTGGCGGGTCGTCATCTCAAGCGGGCGCACCTGGAGTTGGGCGGGAACTCTGCCCTCGTCGTCCTCGAGGACGCCGATGTCGAGGCCGCCGTCGCACAGGCTTCGTGGGGCTCGTTCTTCCACCAGGGCCAGATCTGCATGACGGCCGGCCGGCACCTCGTCCACGCCTCGCTGTACGACGAGTACGTCGAGCGGCTCGCCGCGCGGGCCGAGGCGCTGGCGGTGGGGGACCCGTACCGCGACCGGGTGCACCTGGGCCCGCTGATCGACCGCGGCCAGCTGGAGCGGGTCCACGGCCTGGTCGAGGCCAGTACGGAGCAGGGCGCCAAGCTCGTGGCCGGGGGAACGCACGAGGGGCTGTTCTACCGGCCGACCGTGCTGGCCGGCGTCGCCGACGACACCCCCGCCTACGCGGAAGAGATCTTCGGCCCGGTGGCGCCCGTACGGCCCTTCGGGACGGAGGAGGAGGCGGTCGCCCTGGCTTCGGCCGGCCCGTACGGCCTCTCCCTCGGGATCGTGACCCGGGACGCGGCGCGCGGGCTCGAGCTGGCGGGGCGGATCCCGACCGGGATCGCGCACGTCAACGACCAGACGGTGAACGACGAGGCGGTGGCCCCCTTCGGCGGGGTCGGCGCCAGCGGCACCGGAGCCCGGTTCGGCGGCGAGGCGAACCTGGACGCGTTCACGGAGCTGCGCTGGACCACGGTCCGCTCGACCCCGGCGGGGCACCCCTTCTGAGGCGCCGCGGGCCCGGGACCCGCCGCCCGTGGGGCCCGGGCCCCACGGGCGGAATGCTCGGGGCGGGCCGATCGTTCAAGGTGCATACGAACCACTCAGGAGGTCTGGAAGCCGTGGCTACTGTCGAGCTCACCAAGGACAACTTCGACCAGACGGTCAGCGAGAACCCGTTCGTGCTGATCGACTTCTGGGCGGGCTGGTGCCGGCCGTGCCTGCAGTTCGCCCCGGTCTACGAGAAGGCCTCCGAGGCCCACCCCGACCTGGTCTTCGCCAAGGTGGACACGGAGGCGCAGCAGGAGCTGGCCGCCGCCTTCCAGATCACCTCGATTCCGACGCTGATGATCGTCCGGGACCAGGTGGCCATCTTCGCGCAGCCCGGCGCACTGCCCGAGACCGCACTGACGGACCTCATCGGGCAGGCGCGGGCGCTGGACATGGACGAGGTGCGCGCGAAGATCGCCGCGTCACAGCAGGACGGCCAGGACGGCCAGGACGGCCAGGACGGCCAGGGCGGCAACGGCGGCACGGCGGAGGCCTGAGCTCCGGCCCACCGACCGGCCACCGACCGGCCGAATCGCAGCCGCCGACCGTTCGCGGGGGCGCGTCGCCGCGCGTCTCCCGCGTCTCCCGCGGTCCCCACGTAAGGTGACAGGGACATGAGCCCCTGGCGCCCCGGAAGGTGACTGTGTCGGAAGCGGTGGAGTACGACGTCGTGGTGCTCGGCGGGGGACCGGCCGGCGAGAACATCGTGGACCGGACCCGCGCCGCCGGGCTGACCACGGCCCTCGTGGAGGCCGAACTCGTCGGCGGGGAGTGCTCGTACTGGGCCTGCGTCCCGAGCAAGGCGCTGCTGCGCCCGGCGCTGGCGAGGGCCGACGCCCGCCGGGTGCCCGGCCTCGCGGGCTCCGTGGGCGGGCCGCTCGATACGGCGGCCGTGCTCGCGCACCGCGACTACTGGACCGGCAGCTGGAAGGACGACGGCCAGGTCAAGTGGATCGACTCGATCGGCGTCCACCTCTACCGGGGCCACGGCCGCCTGTACGGCGTCCGCAAGGTCGCCGTCACCAGCCCCGAGGGGGAGCACCACGTGCTCGCCGCCCGGCACGCGGTGGTCGTCGCCACCGGTACCCGCGCCATGGTCCCGGACGTGCCCGGGCTCGCCGGGGCGCGGCCGTGGACCAGCCGCGAGGCCACCTCCGCCCAGCAGGCGCCGGTCCGGCTGCTGATCGTGGGCGGCTCGGTGGTGGCCGCCGAGATGGCCACGGCCTGGCAGGCCCTCGGCTCACAGGTCACGGTCCTCGTACGCGGCTCCGGGCTGCTGCCGCGGATGGAGCCCTTCGCCGGAGAGCTGGTCGCCGAGGCGCTGCGCGAGGCCGGCGCGGTGGTCCGTACGGGCGTCTCCGTCGAGGCGGTCGTACGGAACGGGTCGACCGGGCCGGTCCAGGTCGTACTGGAGGGCGGGGAGATCCTGGAGGGCGACGAGCTGCTGATGGCGACCGGCCGCTCGCCGCGCACCGAGGACATCGGGCTGGAGACCGTCGGGCTGACGCCCGGCGACTGGATTCCGGTCGACGACAGCTGCCGGGTCCAGGGCCACGACTGGCTGTACGCCGTCGGCGATGTGAACCACCGCGCGCTGCTGACCCACCAGGGCAAGTACCAGGCCCGGATCGCGGGCGCCGCGATCGCGGCCCGCGCGGCGGGCAGTACCGAGCTCGACACCGGCCGCTGGGGCGCGCATGCGGCGACCGCCGATACGCAGGCCCTGCCGCAGGCGGTGTTCACCGACCCGGAGGCGTCGGCGGTGGGCCTCACCCTCGCCGAGGCCGAGCGGGCCGGCCACCGGGTGCGCGCCGTCGACTACGACCTGGGCAAGGTCTCGGGCGCGGGCCTGTACGCCGACGGGTACCGCGGACGGGCCCGGATGGTCGTCGACCTGGACCGGGAGGTGCTCCTCGGGGTCACCTTCGTCGGCCCGGGCGCGGCCGAGCTCGTGCACGCGGCCACGGTCGCGGTCGCGGGGGAGGTCCCGATCGACCGGCTGTGGCACGCGGTCCCGGCGTTCCCGACGATCAGCGAGATCTGGCTCAGGCTGCTGGAGACGTACCGGGGATAGCCGAGTCCACGACGCCGGCCCGGCGGTAGCTGCTGCCGTCCCGGGTGCGGGTCAGCAGGCCCGAGGTGATCAGGTAGCGCCGCAGCGCCGAGCAGTCCTCGTGCACGGTGCGCAAGGCGTCGTTCACCTCGGGTTCGGTGTACTCCCGGTCCTCCGCGAAGAGGGTTTCGGCGAGGTGGGCGAGCAACTGCTCGCGGCGGGCGGCCTTGCGCGGGATCGCGGTGAGCCGGCCGCCGGAGAAGAGGTCGGCGATATGGCGCGTGTTCTGGGACATCGCAGTCTGAGACATGGCAGCGAGCCTGTCCGACACCCCGCAGTTCCGGCAACGGATTTATACCCTCGACGCCGACGCCGACGCCGACGCCGACGCCGACGCCGACGCCAACTGAAAAGTGACGGTCATTCATCTTACTGAGCGGTAGTGCCCGCCAGTACCCTCCTCCGTGACCGGTTCCTGCCCCCCACGGAGGAGCACGTATGCGACGTCCCACCGCTCGCCTGAGAACTGCCGTCGCCGCCGGGGTGATCGCCCTCGGCGCCGCCCTGCTCTCCCCGCTCGCACCCGCGGCCGCCGCCGGCGCCGACGTGCCCGTGCCGCTCCCCGTCGCCGACCACTGCGGCGGCCAGTGTGCGGACATCCTGCCGCCCGGCCAGAACGGCAACGCGACCCTCGCCCAGATCCTCCTGCACAAGGCGTTCGGCACGATGCCCGCCCACGCCTCCGACCAACTGGCCCGCTACGACTCGCTGGTGGCCCGATACCCCGGTCTCACCGACGCCAAGGTCAACGACTTCTTCAACGACGCCTCCTTCGGCGTCCCCGCCGACCAGGTCGAGTCGACCTCCAGCCCGCGCTCCGACGTCACCATCACCCGCGACAAGAAGACCGGCGTCCCCCACATCAAGGGCACCACCCGCTACGGCACTTCGTTCGGGGCGGGCTTCGCCGCCGCCCAGGACCGGCTCTGGCAGATGGACCTCTTCCGCCACGTCGGCCGCGGCGACCTGACCCCGTTCGCCGGCGGCGCCCTCGCCAACCAGGGCCTGGAGCAGCAGTTCTGGCCGCAGGCCCCGTACACCGAGGCCGATCTCCAGGCCCAGGTGGACCGGATCCGCACCACCGAGGGCGACCGCGGCCGCCTCGCGATGGAGGACGCGCAGGCGTACGTCGACGGGATCAACGCCTACCGCGTCCAGTCCAAGAACGGCCGCTACTTCCCCGGCGAGTACGTCCTTACCGGCCACATCGACTCGATCACCAACGCCGGTGAGATACAGCCCTTCAAGGTCACCGACCTGATCGCCCTCGCCTCCGTCGTCGGCGGCCTGTTCGGCGGCGGTGGCGGCGGCGAGGTGCAGGCCGCGCTCTCCCTGCTCTCCGCGCAGCAGAAGTACGGCATCGAGGAGGGCACCCGGGTCTGGGAGTCCTTCCGCGAGCGCAACGACCCCGAGGCCGTGCTCACCGTCCACGACGGCACGAGCTTCCCGTACGCCCAGAAACCCGCGAACCCGCAGGGCACCGCGCTCCCGGATCCCGGCTCGGTCACCGCCGAGCAGCTGGTCCACGACCGTACGGGCGCGGCCGCCACGGCAGCTGCCGCCGACCCGCCGAAGCCGGTCAAGCAGAGCATGTCCAACGCCCTTCTCGTCTCGGGGGCGAAGACCGCGAGCGGCCATCCCGTCGCCGTCTTCGGGCCGCAGACCGGCTACCTCGCACCCCAACTCCTCATGCTCCAGGAGCTCCAGGGCCCCGGCATCAGCGCCCGCGGCGCGTCCTTCGCCGGCGTGAGCATGTACGTCCAGCTCGGCCGCGGCCAGGACTACGCCTGGAGCGCGACCTCCGCCGGGCAGGACATCACCGACACCTTCGCCGTCGAGCTGTGCGAGCCCGGCGGCGGCGCCCCGACCACGGCCGGCGCCTCGTACCTCTACCGCGGCACCTGCACCCCCATGGAGAAGCTGGAGCGCACCAACGCCTGGAAGAGCTCGGTGGCCGACCCGACGCCGAACGGCTCGTACCGGATGCAGGTCTGGCGGACGAACTACGGCATCGTCACCCACCGCGCCACCGTCGCGGGCAAGCCCGTGGCCTACACCGCGCTGCGCTCCACGTACCGCCACGAGGCCGACTCGATCATCGGCTTCCAGATGCTGAACGACCCCTCGTACGTCAAGGACGCCCGTACGTTCCAGCAGGCCGCCCAGCACATCGGCTACGCCTTCAACTGGTTCTACGCCGACGCGCGCGAAGCGGCGTACTACAACAGCGGGTTGAACCCGCTCCGCCCGGCAGGGGTCGACGCTGCCCTCCCCGTGCACGCCCGGCAGCAGTACGAGTGGCAGGGCTTCGACCCGGCGGCCAACACCGCTGCCTACACGCCGCCCGCCGAACACCCGCAGTCCATCGGGCAGGACTACTACATCAGTTGGAACAACAGGCAGGCCGACGGCTACACGGCGGCCGGCTTCGGGATGGGCTCGGTGCACCGCGGCGACCTCCTCGACCAGCGGGTCAAGCCGCTGGCCGCCGCGGGCGGGGTCACGCGAGCCAAGCTCACCCAGGCCATGGCGGACGCGTCCGTCACCGACCTGCGGGCCGAGAACCTGCTGCCCGAGCTGCTCGCGGTGCTGCGCAGCCAGCCGGTCACCGATCCGGCGGTGGCCGCCGCCATGGACAAGCTGGCCGCGTGGCAGGCGGCGGGGACCGAGCGCAAGGAGACCGCGCAGGGCTCGAAGGCGTACGCGCACGCCGACGCCATCCGGATCATGGACGCCTGGTGGCCGCTGCTGATCGAGGCCGAGTTCGAACCGGGGCTCGGCGCGCCGCTCTACGACGCCCTGCGCGCCTCCCTCACCGTCGACGAGGCGCCCAACGCGGGCCACGGGCCCACCGGTTCGCACGCCGGGTCGGCGTTCCAGTACGGCTGGTGGAGCTACGTGGACAAGGACCTGCGTACGGTGCTCGGGCGCCCGGTCGCCGGTCCGCTGGCCAAGGCGTACTGCGGCGGTGGTTCGCTGTCCGCGTGCCGTGACGCCGTGGCGGCCACCCTCAAGCAGGCAGCCGCCGCCACCCCGGCGTCGGTGTACCCGGCCGACGGGACCTGCGCGGCCGGGAACCAGTGGTGCGCGGACTCGATCGTGCAGCGTCCGGTGGGCGGGCTGAGCCATCCGCAGATCAACTGGCAGAACCGGCCCACGTACCAGCAGGTGGTGGAGTTCCCGGCCCACCGCTGAGGCCCCGTGGGCCCGTTGCGTGCGAAAGGCCCGTCGGCCCCGGATCGCTCCGGGCCGGCGGGCCTCCTCGTGCGCGGGCTGCCGTCGTGCGTCAGGGGCCGACGGTGATCTGCTGCGCCGGGTCGGTCGTGTCGGTGACCTTGTACACGGCGTTGAAGACGGACGAGGTCGCGCTGGTCGGGCAGCCGAACCCGCCGGTGACCGTGACCGGCACGGAGGCGTTGGTGAAGGTCAGGCTCGGCGGGGCGCCGTTCGTCCAGGTCCCGGCGACGTTCGCCGGGGCGGTCGGGGCCGCGGTGACCGTACAGGTGGCCAGGCCGGACGTCTGCACGACGAGTCCGCCCACCGGGACGGTCATGCTGGCGGTGATCGGGGAGCCGTCCTGCATCGACACCGACCAGGAGCCGCTGGTGGTGACCGTCGGAGTCACACCCCAGATGCTGGACGTGCAGGAGCTGTACGTCGGCGGCGAGATCGGCGACGAGACGGGCCCGGCGGCGTTCTGGTTCCCGGGGGCGGCCGGGACCGTGCCGGTGGAGACGGAGACCGTACAAGTCACCGTGACCGAACCGGCCTTGAGGGTGGCCTTCCCGCTGAGGGTGGCCTTGAAGGAGTGTCCGGCCGGGGTGACGGTGGTCGATCCGGCCAGGGGTGAGGGCGCAGCTGTGGCGGTGACCGAGGCCACCGACAGCGCTCCGGCGGCGGCCAACCCGAGGGCGAGCGCGGTACGCGTGCGGCTCATGGCTGTGCTCCTTGGGGATCAGGGTGCGCAGTGGTGCCGGTTGGGGTGGGGGACTGCGGGGGTACGGGGGACTGCGGTTCGGGGGACTGTCCTTCGGGCGAGTGGCGCGCCGCGGCGTGCGGCTGCCAGGCGAACATCAGCCCGCCGCCGAGGATCCCGAGCAGGGTGCCGATCAGGAACCCGCCGAGGTTCGACAGGACGAGCGAGGCGGTCGCGATGAGCGTGGTGAGCACACCGGCGAGGCTCCGCTGTGCGGGCGAGAACCAGGCGGCGAGGCCGAGCACGATCATGACGATGCCCATCAGGACGGACGGGATGCCCGCGGTGCCCTGCTGGAGCATCACCTTCAGCGGTGCCAGCGGCAGGGCGCAGATCTCGGCCCCGGCGAGGATGGCGAAGAGCCCTCCCCAGAACGGCCTGCCCCGCCGCCACCGCCGCCAGCGGCTCAGAAGCATTCCTTCTTGCCCTTGCTGATGTTCATGCTGAGCCCGGAGAGCTTGAAGGTGCCCGCGTTCGTGGCCCAGGCCGTCTGCTGCAGATCGGTGATGCTGACGGTGTCCGCCTGCTGGGCGAACAGGTCCTGCATGCCCACGGCTTCCGTCGGTCCCTTGTCGAGGGTCGAGGCGTCGCGGCCGATCTCGATGTTGGTGAAGACGGCGTTGCCGGAGAGCTGGGTGGCGTCGACGAACAGGTTGCTGGCCTCGACGGGGGTCTTCTTGCCCGCGGTGAGGTTGAGCGAGATGTCGCCGACGACCGGGAGCGTGGTCACCACCGACTGGCAGAGGCTGTGGAGCTTGGCCTCCTTGATGGCGGTGACCGCCACCGGGATGAGCTCCTCACGGGCGTTGACGTCGATGCTGCCGTACTGGGCGAAGCCCTCGCCCTCCAGGCTCGTCGCCGACACCTTGAACTGCTGGCCCGACACGGCGAAGGAGGCGGCGAGCGCGCCCTGCGCGAGGGCGATGCCGAGGCCCGCGGTCACGGCGATGGCGGGGACGGTCAGGACGGCGAAGCGGCGCCAGCGGACGCGGCCGCCTCCCTCGTCGTTTCTGCCGGGCGGGGCGGAGGAATCCGATAAGTTGGGGGAATCTGCCATGAGATCGTCCCTTATTTCGGCTGTGCACCGTTGTTACCGACGAGTTGAATGTAAGAGTGCCAATGGGGGTTGGCAAGGTTGTTCGACCGTGCCTTTTCGGCCGACTCCTACTGATCGGTTACCGCTTCTTCCGCATCCTTGCGCAGCAGTTCGGCGACCTCCGCCTCCATCCGCCGGGCCATCGCCCTGGCGAATTCCGCGGCCACGACCTCGCCCGCCACCGGACGCAGCGCTGCCGCCGCGTCCGAGATGTGATCCAGTTGGCTGGCCGAAAGCTGCTCCAGCCCGTCCGGGCCGATCACATGCCGCCGGAACAGTCCGACGAACCGGTCGGCGAGCGCGGCCGCCTGTGTCTGTACGAAGTCCCCCGCATCGAGGATCTCCGCCAGGGGCACGCCCTGCCGTACGAGCGTGAGCGTCGCCTCCAGCAGCCGCCGGCTCCGGTGCGTGACCCGGTCGCCCTCGATCCGTACGTAACCCAGCTCGGAGGCACGCCTGGTGTCCTCGGCCGTCGCGGACGGGCCGAACAGCTCGCGCAGTTCGGCCAGGGTCATGGTGACCGGCTCCTCCTGGACCCAGTCCCGGGTCATCGCCCGCTCCAGGCCCAGGAGTTGGGACAGGCCGCCGCCCGCCTCCCAGGCGTGCAGCAGCTCGGCGATCCCGTTGACGGTGTACCCGCGCCCCAGCAGATCGCTGATCAGCCGCAGCCGGGTCAGGTGGTCCGCGGAGTACCAGGCGATGCGGCCCTCGCGGCGCGGCGCCGGCAGCAGTCCGCGCTCCTGGTAGTAGCGCAGGTTGCGCACCTTGACGCCGGCCGCGCGGGCCAGGTCCTCCCGGCGATAGCGCTCGCCGCTGGGACCGCCGCCTGCACGGTCGCCTGCACGGTCGCCCGCGCCGCCGCCCGCACGGTCGTCCGTACCGTCGTCCGTGTCGTCTTGTCGCACCAGGCTGCTCACGCGGCAGAGTGTAGGACGTACCGCGCGCCGTACCGACGGGTATAGCGGCAGGTCACATGGGGCGGGGCCGCATCTCCTGCTTGACCGCCCGCAGTACGACGAACTTCGGCTCGCTCGCGACGACTTCACTGTTGCCGAAGAGGCGGCGCAGATGCGTGTGGTAGCCCATGTGGCGATTGGCGATCACCCACAGCTCACCGCCCGGGCGCAGCACCTTGCGCGACTGCGCGAACATGCGCAGCGCCGTCGCGTCCGTCGTCGCCTGGTGGGAGTGGAACGGCGGGTTGCACAGCACGAGATCGACCGAGGCCGGGTCCAGCATGGACACGCCGTCGCCGACGAGGAAGTCGGCCCGCTCGCGCTCGCGCTGGACGTTGGCGCGGAACGTGGCCTTCGCCGAGGCGACCGCCTGGTACGACTCGTCGGTGAACACGATCTCCGCGGCGGGGTCCGTGACCGCGACCGCCGTGCCGACGATGCCGTTGCCGCAGCCGAGGTCCACGACCCGGGCGCCGTTGGTGTTGTTCGGGATGCTCTGGAGGAAGAAGCGGGTGCCGACGTCGAGCCGGTCCGCGCAGAAGATCCCCGCGTGGTTGACGGCGGTCAGGCCGGAGCCCGAGCCCGATTCCGCGTCCAGCGTGTACGTCACCGGCCACGGGTCGACGGCCCGCGTCGGCGTGGCGCCGGGCGTGCAGAAGATCAGGCGGGCCTTCTTGTCGGCGAGCGAGGTCTTCGTCGGGCCGAGGATCCGTTCGAAGAGCTTCAGCGTGGAGGTGTGGATCTCCTTGACCATGCCCGTGCCCACGATGACGGTGCCCGCGTGCACGTGCGGGGCCAGCCGGTACAGCTGGTCCTCGAGCAGCGCCAGGCTCTTCGGCACCCGGACGAGGAGTACGTCGATCCGCTCGGGCGGCGCGTCCTGCGTGGTCAGCAGCCGCACCGTGGTCTTGGCGGTGCCGATCCCGGCGCGGTCCAGGTTCGCCGCGGTGCCGGCCCGGGCGAGGTAGGAGTCGGTGATCTGCGTCGGGTGGTACGCGGCCAGCGCCGTCGTCAGCGCCCCCCAGCGGTCCCCGAGGATGGTGATCTGCCCGGCGCCGGCGAGGTCGACCGGGCCGTGGTCCCCCGTACCGGACTCGAGGTGGCGCAGCAGGTACTCGTCGGCGGCGTCCCAGGCGCGGAGCTGGTCGCGCGGGTCTTCGGGGAAGCGGGTGAGCTCGTAGGAGCCGAAGGGCGTGGTCAGACGGTTCATCGTGCCCCCAGGCTAACCGAGGCGGCGGCCCGGCCCCGCATGCACGGGGCCGGTGGGTGCGCCAGTGGGTTCGCTACTCGGGGAAGTCGCCGGCCATGGCGGCGGCCATCCGCAGGTAGGGGCGGGCTTCGGTGGCCCGGCCCTGGCGCTCCAGCGTCCGGCCGAGCATCAGCTGCGCGTAGTCCTCCACGGGCCAGCGTTCCAGGATGGCGCGGAGCTCGTGCTCGGCGCGCGAGAGCTGGGCGGAGTGGTAGTAGGCGCGGGCCAGCAGCAGCCGGGGCGCCAGCTGCTCGGGGGCCTCGTCGGCCAGTGCGACCAGGATGTTTGCGGCCGTCGCGTACTCCTTCGCGTCGAAGAAGAGCCGGGCCCGGTCCCAGCGCTCGGCTGCCGTCCCGTGCTCGAAATACGTCGTCGGCGCGTTCATCGCGTCCCTTCCGCCGTTCAGGTGGTGCGTCCGTCCCCTCCAACACGTGACAGCAGCCGGACATTCCACCGAACGCGGTGCTGGTGGCGGTACTAAGTTGTGCGGTATGAGCAATCTCGATCGCCAGCCCGCTCTCTCCGCCTGCGGCGGCCGCGGCTTCGTCGTGGCCGAACCCGTCCGCGAGCTTCTCAGCCCGCGCACGGTCAAGCTCGGGGAATCCACCGAGGTCCGCCGACTCCTGCCCAACCTGGGACGCCGCATGGTGGGCGCCTGGTGCTTCGTCGACCACTACGGCCCGGACGACATCGCCGGCGAGCCCGGCATGCAGGTCGCCCCGCACCCGCACTCCGGGCTCCAGACCGTGAGCTGGCTGCACGACGGCGAGGTGCTGCACCGGGACAGCGTGGGCAGCCTCGAGACGATCCGCCCGCGCGAGCTCGGCCTGATGACCTCGGGCCGCGGCATCAGCCACTCCGAGGAGAGCCCCCGCTCGCACGGCCGCCTCCTGCACGGCGCCCAGCTGTGGGTGGCCCTCCCGGAGGCCCACCGTCATGTGGAACCCCATTTCCAGCACCACGCGGAGCTCCCGCACGTGACCGCCCCGGGCCTGACCGCCACGGTCATCCTGGGCACCCTGGACACGGCGACCTCGCCGGGCACGGCGTACAGCCCGATCGTCGGCGCGGACCTCGCCCTCGCGGCGGGCACGGAGACCCGGCTCCCGCTGAACCCGGACTTTGAGTACGCGGTCCTGTCGATGTCGGGCGAGGCCCACGTGGACGGCGTCCCGGTCCTCCCGGGCTCGATGCTCTACCTCGGCTGCGGCCGCACGGAACTCCCCCTGCGCGCGGCCACGGACGCGGGCCTGATGCTGCTGGGCGGCGAGCCGTTCGAGGAGGAGATCGTGATGTTCTGGAACTGGATCGGCCGGAGCAACGAGGAGATCGTACAGGCCCGGAAGGACTGGATGGAGGGCACTCGCTTCGGCGAGGTAAAGGGCTACGACGGCCCTCCGATCCCTGCGCCGCAACTCCCGCCGGTTCCGCTGAAGGCGCGTGGACGAGTGCGCTGACCTGCACCTTTCTGAAGCAGGCAGCTCAGCCGAGATCGTTCGAAGAGAGGCCGCCACTCCTCGAGGCCCTCTTCGGACGCTCGACGTTTCCCATGTGTGACCAGCTGGGGTCAGCTTTGCCAGGGCCAATGCTGACCCAATGCCGACTTTGGTGACAGTCCATCAGGTCTGGTGGTGTCCCGAGACCTGCGACGTGGCGCCGATCGGCGTCGGCAGCCGCTCGGTACAACGTGTTGTACCGAGCGGAGGGGTCAGCCTCCGACGTGGATGCCGGGGCGGCGGGCCGGGTCGGGTTCGTGTTTGCGGATGATCTCTCGGGTCACGGGGGCGGTGTCGCCGCGGCCGAGGAGGAAGTAGCGGAACATGTGGGTCAGGGGACTGCCTTCGGCCCAGGCGAAGTAGCAGTGCGGTTGCACGCCGGTCGTGTCGCGAAGGGCGAGGAGAATCGCGGCGATGGCGTTCGGGGCAGCGGGGGCTTCGGCGCGCAGGATCCGGTATCCGTCTACCTCGACCCCGTGGACGGTGAGGGTGTCGCTGAAGTCCGAGGGGTCGACGACGTCGATCTCCACGAACATCACATCGGCCGGACCGGGTACCGGGTTGTTGCCGCGCTGTTCGCGTTCCTTGTCGGCGTACTCGGCGCCGTCGCCTGCCTGGCGGCGGTTGGCGATGATGTTGATCGCGTTGTCGTAGGCGATGGTGTCGGTGATGAACTGGCGGGCCGCGGGGTCGAACACGATGTGGTCGGCGCGTAGTTCGGTGGTGCGGGATACGCGGGAGATCAGGGAGACGAGGACGATTCCGGCGATGAACAGGCCGGAGATGGTAATGCCGTCGGGCTTGTCGATGATGTTGGCCACCAGTGCGTAGAGCAGCATCGCGGTCAGCATGGTGAAGCCGGCGGTGGTCGCGCGTTGGCGGCGGCGCAGCGCCGACACGGTGACGGCGAAGGCGCCGGAGACCATCATGGCGAGGATGCCGGTGGCGTAGGCGCCGGCCTGGGCGTTGACATCGGCGTCGAAGGCGATGGTGATGATGACGCAGAGAGCCGTGTACACCAGCACGACCGGGCGAACAGCGCGGCCCCATTCGGGGGCCATGCCGTAGTCGGGCAGGTAGCGCGGGACGATGTTGACCAGTCCTGCCATCGCGGAGGCGCCCGCGAACCACAGGATCAGGATGGTGCTGATGTCGTAGACGGTGCCGAAGGCTTCTCCCACCTGTTCGTGGGCCAGGTAAGCCAGGGCGCGACCGTTGGCCGCGCCACCTGCTTCGAATTCCTTGTGCGGAATCAGGACCGTGGTGACAAAGCTGGCTGCGAGCAAGTAGACGCTCATGACGGCCGCCGCGGTGGTCAGCAGCTTCCGGGAGTTGCGAATGCGGGACTGCAGCCGCTGCTCGGCGTCCTCGCCTTCCGCGGCGATGAGCGGCATCATGCTCACCCCGGTCTCGAAGCCCGACAACCCCAGCACCAGCAGCGGGAAGGCCACCAGCGCAGGCCCGACCAGGTCGCCCAGTCCACCTCCGCCGTCGACGAGCGCGTCGGTCCACGCCGACCATGCGCCCGGCGAGGTGACGACCTCGACTACGCCGACAGCGATGGTCACCGCGTTGAGCAGCAGGAAGACGGCGACCAGAGGGATCGCGACGCTGACCGCTTCGCTGAATCCGAGCAGGAACACACCGCCGAGCAGCAGCAGGAGCGCCACCGTGATGGCGACCTCATGGCCGTGCAGGGCCTGCGGGAAGAACGGGTTCTCCACCACGTGCACGGAAGCGTCCGCCGCGGAGAGGGTGATGGTGATGATCCACGAGGTGGCCACGAACCCGAGCAGGACCAGGACGAACAGCTTGCCCCGCCAGAACGGCAGCAGGTCCTCGAGCATCGCCACCGAACCGGCCCCGTGCGGGCTCTCGCGGGCGACCCGCCGGTACATCGGCAGCATCCCCAGCAGGGTCAGCGCCACGATCAGCAGCGTCGCCAACGGTGACACCGCGCCCGCCGCGAGCGCGGCGATCGCCGGGACGTAAGCGAGGCTGGAGAAGTAGTCCACCCCGGTCAGGCACATCACCTTCCACCAGGCGTGCGGCTCGCTGTGCCCCTCGCCGGCCGCCGGCCCCACCGGCTGCACCCGGTGGCGCAGCAGCCACTGGGCAAGACCGCCAGTCGGTGGTGCCTGCAGAGCGGGACTCTCCACTACTTCCGGCACGGCCAGATCGTTCACGTCTGTCATGTCAACCATCAACCCTTCCAACCCGCCAAGCCCACCGGCTCGATGGGCCGGCAGCGATGACCGAGTATGGGGTCTTCCGATTTCGCAATTCCCGTCGGGGTTCTGCTGTGCAGGACCGCCCGCCCTGACCGGTCCCTTCGGGCTGGCCAGGCCCGACGTGGAGCTGCCGACTACCCGTAGGTGGTGAGCCGTTGAGTGTCAGCCGTTTTCACAACGACGGCGCTTGAGGAACCACCACGCCCCGGCGATCGCCGCGATGACGAGGACTCCGATGCCGATCGGCAGAGCAAGGGAGGTGTCGTCTTCCTTCTCGGCTGCGGGAGCGGGGGTCGGGGACTTCTCGGCCGGCGGCTGAGTGGACGACGCGCTGGCTGGCGCTCGGACTCGCGAGTGGGCTCTGCGCCGGGGCGCAGTCGGCGCGCTCGGCTCGGCGCGAAGTCGGTAACGCAGCGAAGTGGTCGGAAGCGAAGTCGCTCTCGACGGGCGGTACCTGAGCCGGGATCACCAGCTGTGCATAAGTGCCATCGCGACACCGACTGCAACCACCGCCCCGGAGACCGTCATCGCGATGACCAGACCGCGCGTGCTCTTGGGTAGACGCTCAGGGAGGCTCACCTCTTGTGGGCGCTTCGGGTCGTAGACCACCTCCATCCGGCCTCCGACCTTCACCGGGGGAAAGACGAACGGGCCCACCGTGTGCTGCCGGGCGGGCCCGTCCCGAGGGGTGTACTCCAGCAGCAGCATCGAGCCCTGCGCGACCTGCCCGATGTTCACACAGACCGCTGAGGTCCGCACGCCACGCTTCAACAGCGGGCTGGAGTGGATGTACACACCCGCGGAGATCCCGAGGACCAGCAGCCCGATGAGCAACGACATTACGACCAGCATGACCACGGACGCCCCCCGACCGCTCGAAAGACCTGATCATGGCGCACGTGGGAACGGCACACAAGGCGCATTACCTTCGTGGAGGGTGTGCGACGCTCCCGAGGACCCAAAGGGGAGCAGGGACCGTCGCAACGGTTCATCTGGGCAATGGCGCGCTGCCCGACGTGATCGCCGACGCGGCCGTCCTCACCACCATGGGCGGCACCCTGGAACCCACCACCGTCGGCCCCGGGTTCGCGGTGAAGCTCACGCTTCCCGTAGCAGCCCGCAGGCGGGATCAGTGACTGGCACGAGGGCGTGAGTGGTCACTGCAAGCCGGAGGCCTTGAAGACCGTGTGGGCCGTCTCGCGGTCGATGCGCTGCGTCAGTTGTCGCAGGGCGGTCGCGCCGTGCAGCAGAGTGCCGCGCCGGATCGATGCGCGGGTGTCGGTGTCGAGGCGGTGCCACATCGCCGGGTTGCGGATCACGACGGTCGGGTCGATCTCGACCTGGCGCCATCTTGATGGGGTTCCCGCCGGCGGGAACCCCATCGGCTTCAACGGCCCGGTGGGCTGGTCGAAGGTGACGGCTGGGAGTAGTCGTACGGCGGCGGGCTCCACGGTGCGGGGGCGGGCGCGGGCTTGAATGGTCCGGCCGTCGCGCTCTGAGGAGGCCGCCGTGAGGAAGCAGGGCAGCCCATTTCGGCGCGTCTTGGGATCCGCCTGTCAATCCCTGCCGGCTTTCAGCTGCGGGCTGTCGTCGGCGGGCCGGGAACGGGGCCGGGGGTGCATGAAGACAGCGAGCGGCAGGGCCGTACTCTGCTGACGGCAAGACAGGCGCTGCTGATGCGACGTAGCCGTCCGTTGCAAGTCGGTGACCAGTTCGCATCATGTGCCCGACGAACGACCAGGAGGTTGACCGGTGATCACTCTGACCGCAGTCGCAGGAGTGGCCCTGGTCGAACTGGGCATGGCCCTGACTCCGGGTCCGAACATGATTCACCTCACCTCTCGCGCGATCACCCAAGGCCGCAGGGCGGGCCTGGTCAGCCTCGGCGGAACCGCCGTGGGATTCGTGTGCTATCTGCTGGCTGCGGCTGCAGGCCTGTCGGCGTTGTTCGCTGTCGTGCCAGTGGCGTTCATGGCGGTCAAACTCGCTGGAGCCGCCTACTTGGCCTACCTCGCTTGGGACATGCTCAAGCCCGGCGGCAGCTCGCCCTTCGCCCCGGCCCAGGATCTGACTCCGGTCTCTGACGCCCGCCTGTTCTCGATGGGGCTGCTGACGAACCTGCTCAACCCCAAGATCGCTCTTATGTATGCCGCCCTACTGCCCCAGTTCTTGGACCCCCAGGCAGGCCCGGCCTGGGGACAACTGCTCCAGCTCGGTGGGGTGCAGATCATCGTGGGGCTCTCGGTGAACGCTCTGATCATGTTGGGCGCAGCGCGGGTGTCGGGATTCCTGATCGCCCGGCCTCGTGCCATGACTGTCCAGCGGTTCACGGCGGGTGGCCTGCTCGGTGCCTTCGCGATGCACACCGCGCTGTCCCGTACTCCTGTCTCGACCTGAACCCGGCCCGCGTCGCCGGGACGCCAGACCAGGGCCCAGCCACGCCGCATAGTGCCGTGCGGCCCGCTGTACTCGGCCTACGCGCGGACCGCCTGGCCGGCCGGCGTCGATGCCTCCGTGGGGCAGCCGGACGAAGTCGGGGCGGCGGCCACCGCATCGGCCGCCCCGCAAGGCGGCCCGACCCGCTGCCCCGATGCCGGACCGTCTCCGCCCCCGCCGCCGACCGACAAAGATCAGTTACGCTGGCCATCGCGCGGGGCGCGTACGGGCGGGCCGCCCGGCTCGGGGAACCTCACGTCCGGTACGACGGTCATACTCAGCAACCACATTCACTGGCCTGCCCTCCTGCCGCCTCCAGGCACGGGGCCGGGGAGGATCCACCGTGTCACGTCAGGTACTCGTCGTCGGTCCGGATCGGCCGGATGCCTTCCGCACCATCGGTGAAGCCCTGGGAAGAGCCCGCCCGGGCTCCGTTCTGCGCATCCTTCCCGGCACGTACGAGGAACGGCTCACCGTCACCAGTTCGGTGACCCTCGTCGCCAACGACGGCCCCGGAACCGTGGAGATCGCCCCCCGGCACGGCTCCGCGCTCACCCTGCTCACCGACGCCGTCCAGCTCACCGACCTCACGCTGCGGGGCCACGACGCCGAACTGCCCGTCGCCGTCGCCACGCGGGGCCAGATCGCCGTGGACGGCTGCGACATCAGCGGGGCCGCCTGGACCGCCGTACTCAGCAGCGGCACCGGTTCCCTGGCCCTGCGCGACTGCCGGATGTCCAACGCGGTCGGCGCCGCGGTGGTGACCACCTCCGAGGAGGAGAGCTTCCTCGAAGCCTGCGTCATGGAGAACCTGGGCACCTCCGCCGTGGTGATCGCCGAACGCGGCAGCGCCACCGTCCGCCGCTGCGTCGTGCGCGACGCGCGGGGCAACGGCATCCTCGCCAACGGCGAGGGGAGGGGAGTCGTGGAGGACTGCCAGATATCGGGGACCGAGAAGCCCGCGATCGCACTCGAAGGCGCAAGCACCCTGCGGGTGGCCCGCACCGAGGTGCACGATGCGGTCGTCGGCGTCTACGTCACCTCCACCGGACGCAACCTCCTGGAGGACGTCTCGGTGACCGGCACCACCGGTCACGGCTTCGTCCTGTCCGCCGGAACCGCGCCACGACTGACCCGCTGCCACAGCGAACGCACCCGGGGCCACGGTCTGTTGATCCTCGACCGGGCGCGGGGCATCGTGGAGGAGAGCTCCTTCCACACCGCGGAGAGCGCCGCCATCCGGATCGCGGGCCCCTGTGCGCCCACCCTCACCTCGGTACGGGTCCGCGACAGCGCGGGCATCGGCGTACTGCTGGAGGAGGAAGCCAGCCCCGAGTTCGACGACTTGGAGGTCGAGGAGGCGGGCGCGGCCGCCGTGTGCGTCCGCTCCGGCGCGGCCCCGCTGCTGCGCCGCGTCCGTACGACCGGAGGCGCCGGACCTGCGATCGAGGTGCTGGCCGGCGGCCGGGGCCGAGTGGAGGACAGCCGCGTCGACCGGCCCGGCGGCCCGGCCCTGCGGGTCGCGGACGGGGGCACCTTGTCGGTGGCGGCCACCGTCCTGCGCGAGCCCCGTGGCTGCGGAGTGTCGGTCGGCCCGGCCGGCACCGTCACTCTGCGCGACTTCTCCGTCGAGAACGCGGCGGAGAGCGGCATCGAGGTGGAGGACGGCGGCGAACTCACCGCCACCCGCACCCAGGTGGAGAAGTCCGGCGCCCACGGCATCCGCGTGGCCTCCGGCGGCCGGGCCGCGCTGCACACCTGCGAGTCGTCCGCGAACGAGGGTGACGGCATCCGGATCGAGAGTGCCGGCCCGGTCGCGCTGACCGCGTGCGCCGTACGGGACAACAAGGACAGCGGACTTCGCCAGACCGTCGTCGGGGAACGCATGAGCGTCGAGGAGCTCGACAGCTCCGGCAACGGCGTCGCGGACATCTGGGGCACGCCCGAGGAGGCGCGGGGCGTGGAAGGACGGCTGCCCGCCGGGACGGTACCGGCCCCGGTCCCGGGGCGTGCGTCGGAGGGCCCCATCGGTGAACTGGAGGCGCTGATCGGGCTGGCCGGCGTCAAACAACAGGTCCTCACCCTCATCAACCTCAACCGCCTCGCCCAGCGCCGGGCGAGCCTGGGGCTGCCGCTCCCGCCCATGAGCCGCCACCTGGTCTTCGCGGGCCCGCCCGGCACCGGCAAGACCACCGTCGCCCGGCTCTACGGCAGCATCCTCGCCCAGCTCGGCGTCCTGCGCTCCGGACATCTGGTGGAGGTCTCGCGGGCCGACCTGGTGGCGCAGGTCATCGGCGGCACCGCGATCAAGACCACCGAGGCGTTCACCCGGGCGCTGGGCGGAGTGCTGTTCATCGACGAGGCGTACACCCTGCTGTCCGACGGCAAGGGATCGGGCGCCGACTTCGGCCAGGAGGCCATCGACACCCTGGTGAAACTGATGGAGGACCACCGCGAGGACGTGGTCGTGGTCGCGGCGGGCTACGCGCCGGACATGGAGTCCTTCCTGGCCTCCAACGCCGGTCTGGCCTCACGCTTCACCCGCAGCATCGAGTTCACCGACTACACCACCGACGAACTCGTCACCATCGTCGACAGCATGTGCACGGCCCACAGCTACGAGCTCACCGAGCCGGCCCGTGACGCGCTCGTGGTGTGCTTCGACCGCATCCCCCGCGACGCGCTGTTCGGCAACGGCCGCACCGCGCGCAAGGTCTTCGAGGAGATGGTCGACCGGCAGGCGTTCCGGCTCGCCGAGCTTCCCGACGCCGACGAGCACGCCCTGACCCGGCTCGTGGCCGAGGACGTCGGCGTGGAGGACCTCAAGGAAGCCGAGGACGAGGCCGACGGCGACTCCGGGCCGCTGGCCAGGCTCCAGGCGATGGTCGGCCTCGCGGCCGTCAAGCGCGAAGTCACCGACCTGGTCAACCTTCTGTCGACGGCCAGACGCCGCACCGAGGCCGGACTGCCGGTCTCCCGGATCAGCAACCACCTGGTGTTCGCGGGTCCGCCCGGCACCGGCAAGACCACCACCGCCCGGCTGTACGGCGAACTGCTGGCCTCCCTGGGCGTCCTGCCGCGCGGCCAGCTCGTCGAGGTGTCCCGGGCCGACCTGGTCGGCCGCTACATCGGCCACACGGCGCAGATGACCCGGGATGCCTTCGACCGGGCACGCGGCGGTGTGCTGTTCATCGACGAGGCGTACGCCCTCACCCCCGACTCGGCGGGCGGCTCCGACTTCGGCAGGGAAGCGGTGGAGACCCTGCTGAAGCTGATGGAGGACCACCGTGACGAGGTGGTGGTGATCGCGGCCGGCTACACCGAGGAGATGGACCGCTTCCTGGCCTCCAACCCGGGTCTGGCGTCACGGTTCACCCGCCATGTGGAGTTCGAGGACTACAGCTCGCGGGAACTGGTCACCATCGTCCGCGACCATGCCCTGGCCAACGGCTACGAATGTGCTCCGGGGACCGAGCAGGCGCTGTTCGACCTCTTCGAAGCGGTCCCGCGCGGCAGGTCGTTCGGCAACGCCCGGCTGGCGCGCCAGACCGTCGAGGCGATGATGACGCGGCAGGCGGGCCGGGTCGCCGCCCTCGCCGAGGCGGACGTCGACGACCTGCGTCTGCTCCTGGTCCAGGACATCCCGCCGTCCGCCGCCCGCCGCTGATCCGGGGCGTGAGCACCCGCAGGTACCGGCGCGACAGTGAGGAAGCCCCCGTGAGAGTCCGCCCGTCCCACACTCACCGTCGAGGCGCGGCCGTGTCCGTGGCCGTCGCCGTGCTCGCGCTGTCCGCCGTCCCGGCGCCGGCCGCGACGGCGGCGGACGGCGTGGACCTGCCGCCCGTCCCGACGGCGGTGGCACCGGACAAGCCGTGCACCGCCGAGTCCGCCACCGTCGTCACGGCGGTGCCCTGGGCCCAGCAGGCCCTCAACCTCGCCCATGTGTGGCAGCTGGGCCAGGGCTCCGGGACGACCGTGGCCGTGGTCGGCACCGGGGTGTCCACCACGGCGCCCGCGCTGGCCGGCCGCGTCACCGCGTTGGGTGACGCCGGAGGCGACTGCGTCGGCCACGGAACGTTCCTGGCCGGACTGGTCGCCGCCCGGCCAGGCGCGGGCCAGGGCTTGTCCGGGGTCGCGCCGCAGTCCAGGATCCTGGCCGTACGCGGTACCGGCACGCGCGGCGAGCCGGACGCCGAGCGGCTGGCAGCCGCGGTCACGGAGGCGGCCGACGCGGGCGCCAAGGTCATCGTGGTCGGCACTTTCGTGGCCACGGACACCCCGGCCCTGCGCTCCGCCGTACGCCATGCCCTGGACAAGGACGCCGTGGTGGTGGCCACCGCCGCGCCGGAGAACAACGCGAGCGGCTCCCGCGACACCCCGCTAAGGGTCTACCCGGCCGCCCTGCCCGAGGTGATCGCCGTGGTCGACACCGGCCCCGGCGGCGAGCGCCCGCAGAACGCGCCGCAGGCCGAGCGCGCCGACCTGTCCGCCCCCGGCGACGTGATGGTCGGGATCGGCCCCAAGGGCGAGGGCCACTGGACCGCCTCGGGCAGCGCGGAGGCGGCCGCCGTGGTGGGTGGCGCCGCCGCCCTGGTCCGCGCCTACCACCCGGACCTGACCGGCGCCCAGGTGCGTGCCCGTCTCCTCGCCACCGCCTACCCGGGCGGTCAGCCCGCGCTGGACGTCTACGCGGCGGTCTCCGCGACCCGGCCGCCCGCCGCGGGCCCCGGCCCCTCCGGCCCGCCCGGGACGCTACGGGTTCCCGTGGCGGCCACCGCCACCGGTGCGGGCCGTACCGCCCTGCTCGTGGCCGGAGTCTCCGGGACCGTGCTGCTGGTGGCGCTGCTGCTGATGGCCGTGGTCCCGCGCGGCCGGGCCCGCCGCTGGCGCCCGGGCGGCAGCGGCGGCTCGTAGGCGCGTACGGAGGCGCGTCAAGCGGCGCTTCAGGCGGCGCTTCAGGACATGGGGCCGTCCGGCAGCGCCAGCTGGACCAGGCTCGTCTTGCGCCGGGCGATGCGGATCGCCCGCCCCGGCGGCAGCGTGCGGGGCTTGACGTTCCCGAAGAGGTACCCCTCGGAGGCCGGGCAGGACAGCAGCAGCGCCGGGGTGTTGACCTCCTGCATTCGGCGCAGCAGCGCGTCGTTGAGGCCGCGGCCCGCGCCCGCCGCCGAGCGCGCCACCACCAGGTGCAGACCGACCTCGAAGCCGAGCGGCAGGTGGTCCAGGACCGGGTCGAACGGGTTGCGCATGGCGGTGCTGTTGACCATGTCGTAGTCATCGACCAGGACGAAGATGCGCGGTCCGGTCCACCAGTCGCGCAGCCGCATCCGCGCGGGGCTGATGTCGGCGCCGGGAAGCCGCGTCGTCATCGCCCGCCCGGTCCCGTCGAGGAGATCGCGCAGCGGGTCGGCGGAGACCGCGTGCCCGAGCCGGTACTCCTCGGGGACGGCCTCGATCAGCCCGCGCCGGTAGTCGACGACCAGCACCTTGGCCTCGGCGGGGGTGTAGCGGTCGGTGATGGCCTTGGCGACCAGACGCAGCATCGCCGTCTTGCCGCTCTCGCTGTCGCCGACGACGATCAGGTGCGGGCTTTCGGTGAAGTCGTGCCACACCGGGGCGAGCGACTCCTCGTCCATGCCGATGGCCAGGCGCAGATCGCCCTCGGGAGCGGGCAGATCGGCGGCGTGCAGGGTGGTGGGCAGCATACGGACCCGCGGCGCGGGCGGCGCGTTCCAGCTCTCGGCGACGGCCTCGACGAACGCGGCGACGCCGTCGGAGAGGTCCTCCGGGTCCTCGATCCCGTCGATGCGCGGCAGCGCGCCGAGGAAGTGCAGCTTGTCGGGGGTCAGACCGCGGCCGGGGACCCGCGGCACGGTGGCCGCCTTGCGGACGTCGATGCCGGACTCCATCGAGTCGCCCATCCGCAGTTCGAGCCGGGTGCCGGTCTGGTCGCGGACGGCCGGCGAGAGCTCGGCCCAGCGGGCGGTGGTGATGACCACGTGCACGCCGTAGTTCAGACCGCGGCCGATCACGCCGTTGACCACGGTGACCAGGTCCATGAAGTCGTTGCGCAGGGTGGACCAGCCGTCGATGACCAGGAAGACGTCGCCGAACGGCTCCTCGGGGAACTCCCCGGCGGCGCGCCTGCGCCGGTAGGTGGCCATGGAGTCGATCCCGCGCTCGGCGAAGAACAGCTCGCGCTGGTTGAGCAGCGAGGTGACCTCGGCGAGGGTGCGGCCGATCCGCTCGCTGTCCATCCGGCCCGCGACGCCGCCGACGTGCGGCAGACCGGTGAGCCCCGACAGGGTGCCGCCGCCGAAGTCCAGGCAGTAGAACTGCACTTCGCGCGGACTGTGCGTGAGGGCCAGGGCCGCGATCAGCGTGCGCAGCAGCGTGCTCTTGCCGCTCTGCGGGCCCCCTGCGATGCCGACGTGGCCGCCCGCGCCCGACAGGTCCACGGTGAACAGCTCGCGCTGCTGCTCGAAGGGCTTGTCGACGATGCCGACCGGGACCACCAGCCGGCCCCTGGCCTGCGTGTCGGCGGTCAGACCGTGCTCGGGGTGCGGCTCCAGCGGCGGCAGGATCTGGTCCAGGGTGGGCGGCAGGTCCAGCGGCGGGAGCCACACCTGGTGCGCGGGCGGGCCCGCGTCGGCCAGCCGTTCCAGGGCGACGGAGAGCAGGGTCTCACCGGTGTCGGGCTCGGGCCCCACGGGATCCGGGTCGGGAGTCGCGGGAAGGTCCCGGGGCACGGTCCAGTTGGTCGACCAGGGCACGATCTGCCCGGCTATGCGGGCCTGCGGGATGTTGCCGAGCCGGCCGGCCCGGTGCGGCCCCGAGACGTACGCGGCGCGGAAGCGGGTCAGCGCCTCCACCCCGCTCTTGAGGTATCCGCTGCCGGGCTGCGGCGGCAGGTGGTAGGCGTCGGGGACGCCCAGGACGCCGCGGCTCTCCATCGCGGAGAAGGTCCGCAGGCCGATGCGGTAGGACAGGTGGCTCTCCAACTGGTGCATCCGGCCTTCGTCCAGGCGCTGCGAGGCCAGCAGCAGGTGCACGCCCAGACTGCGGCCGAGCCGCCCGATCATCACGAAGAGTTCGATGAACTCGCGGTGGGCCGCCAGCAGTTCGCTGAACTCGTCGACCACGACGAACAGCGAGGGCAGCGGGGCGAGCGGGGCCCCGGCAGCGCGGGCCTTCTCGTACTCCAGGACAGAGGTGTAGTTGCCGGCGCTGCGCAGCAGTTCCTGGCGGCGCATGAGTTCACCGTGCAGGGCGTCCTGCATCCGCCCGACCAGGGCGGACTCGTCGGCCAGGTTGGTGATCACCGCCGAGGTGTGCGGCAGGCCGTCGAGCCCCAGGAAGGTGGCACCGCCCTTGAAGTCCACAAGGACGAAGTTGAGCGTCTCGGACGAATGGGTGAGGGCCAGACCGAGCACCAGCGTGCGCAGCAGTTCGCTCTTGCCGGAGCCGGTGGCGCCGATGAGCATGCCGTGCGGGCCCATGCCCCCGAGCGCCGACTCCTTGATGTCCAGCTCGACCGGCTTGCCGTCCTCACCGATCGCGATCGGCACCTTGAGCCTGTCGGCGCCGTCGACCCGGTGCTGCCACAGCGTGGCCGGTTCGTGGCGGCGCAGGTCGGGGATGCCGAGCAGAGCGGTGAGCTCGGTGTCGGCGGCCATGGGTTCGCCGGTGTCGACGGTGATGCCCATCCGGTACGGCGCGATCAGGGTCGCCAGGGTACGGGCGGCGGCCGGGCCGAGGGCGTCGGGGCGGCCGAGTTCGGTGGTCTGTTCCTTGCGTTCCCGGTCGGTGCGGACCAGGCCCACGCTGCCGTCCTCGACGTCCAGCCGCAGGGTGGTGCGGCCGGGCTTCCAGGACAGTGCGCCGGACAGGTCGATGACGACGGTGTTGCGGTACCCGGGCCCGTCCGCGCGATGGCCCGCGGGAACCTTGCCACCGTCGATGACCAGGACGGTGTACGGCTCCTCACGGGCCGGCAGCGCCTCCGGGTCGAAAGGTGCCCGGGCGGTGAACTCCGTGCCGAGCCGGTCCTCCAGCTCCCCGAGGGCCGAACCGACCAGCCGGGCCGGGCCCGCGCCGTCGTGCTCGTCGGGATGCTGGGCGTGCGGCAGCCACTTCACCCAGTCCCAGGCGGCCCGCCGCTCGTCGCTGACGCACAGCGCGATCCACAGGTCCTCGGGGGAGTGGAAGACGGCGAGCTGCGCGAGCATCGCCCGCACCAGCGACCGGGCCCGCTCCTCGTCGCCCCGCAGCAGTACCCGGGACCAGGCCCGCAGGTACAGGGCGATGGGCTGGTCGGGGACGGTGCCGTAGGCGCGGATGAAACTGCGCAGCGCGTGCGCCGACAGTGGCTCCAGGTCCTCGACGGGCTTGGTGGACAGCGGGGCGAGACGCACCGCCAGCCGCTGGTCGCCGATCGCGACCCGGATCTCGGCGAAGTCGTCGTCGGTGGGGCGGCGTTCCCACAGCCGGGAAGTGCGGGCCAGGGCCCACAGCCCGGTCGGCTCCGGATGCCGCCAGGCCAGGGCGAGCTGCTGGTCGCCGATGGTGCGGCGGACACGGCGCCGGCTCTGAGCGAGATAGCGCAGGTAGTCGCGGCGCTCACCGCGCAGGCGGCGCTTGCGGTCGCCGGAGGTGCGCACCAACTGCCCGACGACCATGGCCACCGAGGAGAGCAGCATCAGGCCGATGGCCATGTAGCTCATGACGGTCGCCTCGCCGGGGCGGACGAACATCAGCAGCATCGCCACCGAGGTGAGTCCCATCGGCAGGTACATCCACATGGCCGAGGAGTTCGGCTGTGCCTCGGGGAGGCCGGGCGGCTCCTGGAGGCTCATCTCGCCCTGGGGCATGTCGGGGCCCCGGCGGCGGGCCGGGCGCCGGAAAAGGACCGTACTCAACGGGGGAACTCCTCGGGCTGAGACGCGGCCGGCCCGCCCGTGACACTGACGCGTAGGGCGAATCCGGCACCGTGCCGGGCTGATTGGGTCGTGGCGGGGAGCTCCCCTCCGGATCACGACAGGATGAGACCGTACGTCAGATGATCGGCCGGGTGCGAGCTGGTGTGCCAATTGGCCACCCTGTAATGATGTTGTCCGATCATCAAACGGAACGCGACGCAACCTCTTCGTCGCCGTACCCCTCCTCCTGATCGCAATCCCCCTCACCGAAGCGTGGCGTTCATGACTGATACCTCGGCGGCCGGCCTGTGCCGGCTCACGGTCCGTACTCCTGAAAGGGTCGTCGACCTGGCCGTACCCGCCGCCGTACCGATCGCCGACCTGCTGCCCACGCTGGTCAGCTACGGCGGCGAGGGGCTGGAGGAGAGCGGGCTCGACCACGGCGGCTGGGTCCTGCAGAGACTGGGCGGCGAGCCGCTCGACGAGGAGGGCACCGCCCAGTCGCTGGAGCTGCGCGACGGCGACGTGCTCTACCTGAGGCCGCGCGCCAAACAACTGCCGGAGGTGCACTTCGACGACCTGGTCGACGGGGTCACCACCTCCATGCGCGCCCACGGAAGTTCCTGGAACGAGCGGTACAGCCGGGTGATGCTGCGCGCCGTGATGGTGGCGCTGCTGGCGGCCGGTCTGCTGGCGCTGGCCATGCCCGGCGGCGACCGCCAGTTGCGGGCGGGGCTGGCCGCGGCGGCCGGACTGCTGGTGCTGGCCGGCGCCGCCTCCGCGAGCCGGGCCGTCGGCGACGCGGCCGCGGGCGCCGCCCTCGGTGTGATGGCGGCGCCCTATCTGGCGCTGGCGGGCGCGCTGCTGCCCACCGGCGGCGCCGCCTCGGCTGCCTCGGGGGAGCTGCTGGGGGCCCGGCTGCTGGCCGGATCGGCGGCGGGCGCGGGCGGCGCCGTACTGGCGGTGGCCGCGGTGGCCGCCTACGTACCACTGCTGACGTCCTCGGCCGTGGTGGCCCTCGCCGGAGTGGCGTGGGGCTCGCTGATGCTGCTGATGGAGATACCGGCCTCCCACGCGGCGAGCATGACGGCGGTACTGGCCGTGGTGTTCGGCTCCGTGGTGCCCGCGCTGTCCGCCCGCCTCGCGGGCCTGCGGCTGCCCGCGCTCCCGACCAACGCCGACGAGCTCCAGCAGGGCATCGACCCGCACGACAACCAACTGGTCGTGGCCCGTGCCGCGCTGGCCGAGGAGTGGATGACCGCCCTGTTCGCGGCGGCCGGGCTGGTCTGCGGCGGATGCCTGGCGGGCCTGCTCCTGGACAGCCCGCGCCTGCCGGCCCTGATCACCGCCGGGGTGCTGGCCGTCCTCCTGCTGCTGCACGCCCGGGGGATCGGCGGCGCCTGGTCGCGGCTCGCGGTACTGCTGCCCGGAGTCGGCGGTTGGCTGCTGCTGGCGTTCGTCGCCTCGGCCCGGGTGGCGCCGGGGCTGCGGCCCGCGCTGGTCGGCGTTCTGCTGGCGGCGGCCGCGATGACGGCGATCGCGTCCTGGACGGTGCCCGGCCGGCGGGTGGTCCCGTACTGGGGCCGCGTGGCGGACCTGCTGCACTCGATCGCCGCGATGGCGCTGCTGCCGCTGGCGCTGTGGGTGCTCGGCGTCTTCGGCGCCGTACGCGCGATCGGCAGCTGACCAGGTGACGGTGGAGAAGAGGCATCATGCAGTCCAGGCGTGACCAGGTACAGGCACACATGTTCGTCGTCGGCAGGCTCACCGCGGGCATGCTCCGGGCCGACCCGGACGCCCCGGACAGCACGGTCGGCCGGACCACGCGCGGAATGGGCGTCGGCATCGCGGTCTCGCTGCTGCTGGCCGTGGCGTTCCTGCTGTACGGGCTGATCTCGCCCGGCGCCGGTCAGACCTGGCGCGACGGCCGGGCCCTGCTCGTCGAGAAGGAGACCGGCAACCGGTACCTGCTGCTGGAAGGCGCGCTGCGACCGGTCGGGGACTACGCCTCGGCACGGCTCATCCTGGGCGAGCAGCCCGCCGTGAAGACGGTCGCCGCCCGATCGCTGCGCGGCATCCCGCACGGCCTGCCGGTGGGCATCGCCGGCGGCCCGGGCACACTGCCCGCCCCCGCGGACGTCAACAAGGGGATCTGGCTGGTCTGCGCGGTGACGTCCACCGACCCGTCCGGAGCGGTGAAGGCGCGCACCTCCCTGCGGATCGGCCCGCCCGCCACCGGCCACGACCCGCTGGAATCGGGCCGGCCCCCCGGCGACGAGGGGCTGTTGGTGTCCGGCCCGGACGGCACCCCGTACGTGCTGTGGCACGACCGGCGGCTGCGGCTGGACACCGGACGCGGCGCCGCCCAGGCCCTTGGCTACGCGTCGGCCACCGCGCGCCCGGTCTCCGGCGCCTTCCTCGACAGCGTGCCCGCCGGCCCCGATCTGGCGGCCCCCGAGGTCCCCGGCCGGGGAACGCCCGGCCGCACGCTGGGCGCCACCGCCACCAAGATCGGACAGGTCTTCCTCATCCGGCCGCCCGGCGGGCAGGAGCAGTACCACCTGATGACCGGCGAGGGGCTGCGGCCCGTGTCGGCCACCGTGGCGGCCCTGGTACTGGCGGACCCGCAGACCGTGCGGCAGGCGTACGGGGGCGGCCCTGCCACCGCCCTGCCGGTGGGCGCCGACCAGTTGGCGGCCGGTGCGGCAACCGGTGGGCCCACGGGGCAGGGCTCTGCGGACGCGCTGCCCGCCGTGCCGCCCCGGCTGCTGGCCCCGGCCGCCGGTGAGGGCCTCTGTGTGGGCGTACGGCCGGACGGAACCAATCCCCGGGTCGGCCTGACGGTCGTGCCGTTCGACCGCGCTGCGGCCGACGCCGAGCCGTTCACGGCGGGTCTGGGCACCGCCCCGGCCTGTCTGCCGGTGGACCGGGTGTCCGTACCGGCCGGCGGTGGGGCGCTGGTCCAGGCGCTCGGCGCCGGCGGCGGCGCCGTCGGCAGCACCCTGTACCTCGTCACCGACACCGGGGTGAAGTACCGGCTGGCGTCCAAAGCCGCGGTCAAGGCGCTGGGTTACGACGGGACGCCGCCCCAGGGGGTGCCCTCGCGGCTGCTGTCGATGCTCCCGTCCGGACCGCTCCTGGACCCGGCGGTCGCGGCCCGGACGGTGACGGCGCCGCCCGCCCCGGATGAGTGCCGCGGTTGACGGCGGTCCGCTGTCCGGAAGTTGACGGAGCGCCGGAAGTTCTGGAAAGAAATTGCCCGTCTGTGCAACCTGTCGGTTTTCGAAGCGGTCTTCTCCTCCACACAGGTGATCACTGCGAGCTGAGAAGGACTTCCCCATGACGGAAGCGAACCCCATGAACGGACAGCAGTCGTCCGTCACCTCCACCCGCAATGGCATCCTGGCCCTGGAACAGGCGTTCAGCGGCATCATGCGGATCCGGACCGACGTCAACTCCACCCAGCACACCCTGGGTTCCGGCTACCAGGGCTCCGACGGCGGCGGCTTCCAGAAGCTGCTCACCGCGTGGGACCAGCAGGTCGACGTGATCCTGCGCAACCTCGACAGCATGGTCGACACCCTCAACCAGACGCTCGCCAAGCACAACGAGCAGCAGGGTTCGAGCAACACCGAGATCGACACGGCGTTCAGCCGTTCCGAGGCCGCCTTCAAGGCCATCACGGGCTGAATCACGGGCTGACCCTCCCGCTGAATCGATACGCCACAACCCTACGGAGACACCCATGGCCGGAAACACCAGCGACGGCTTCATCCACGTCGACTACAGCTCTATGAACAACTCCGCCGACGACATGGTCCAGCAGACCAAGGCCATCGCGAGCACGATCGCCAGCCTCGACCAGGAGCTCAACACCCTGAAGACGACCTGGTCCGGCGCCGACGCGGCGGCGTACGCGGGCAAGCAGCAGGCCTGGGACAACGCGGTCAAGGCGCTGGAGCAGATGCTCACCTCGCACGCCGGCCTGCTCGGACAGATCTCGGACAGCTACAAGTACACCGAGAACAGCCTCCAGCAGATGTGGAGTTCCGTGAAGATCGGCTGACGCCGACCTCTCCGGGACGGCGGCGCCGGTTGCCGCGCTCCCCCGTCGCGACAGCCGGCGCCGCCCGTCCTCCCTCCCCTTCCGCCGCCCCCAGGAGCTACGTCATGGCGACTGCGAACCAGAACCTCACACACCTCGACGGACAGCACCTCAAACTGTTCATCACGAATGATCTGGAACCCTTCCTCAAGGAACTGACGGCCATAGCCGCTGATCCCACGCCGCCCGCCGACTGGTATTCGATGGGACAGCTGGCGTTGTCCCTGAATGTGGAGTCGAAGGAGACCAAGCCTGATGCGCAGTTGAAGATCGGTCCGATGGGCCGGTCGGCGATCAGCACCTCCGGCAAGGAGATGATCACGAATACGCAGAAGGCGGCGGCGGCCATCGCGAAGGTTCTTTCGGATCAGAAGACGCTCTTCGGCGACATCGATACGGACCTCAAGCAGACCATCGAGAAGTACCTGAAGACGCAGGGCGACAGCCTGGATTCCATCGCGAGCTCGGACTTCATCACGGAGATGGACCTGGTCGACCGGGACCTCACACCCCCAAAGGCCCCGCCGGTGGCGCCTCCCACGACGACGACCTGATTCCACCCACCAGCAGGACACCTCGCACTCACCTCTTGGAGCCCCGTACTCATGGCCGCCGATGCATCCCAAGCCAATCCCAACCACTGGGAGGTGGTGGCCGGGCTGCTCACCGGCTTTACCGGCCCCACTCGTGCCGACATGTCGAAGATAACCGGCAGCGGCGGGCTTCCATGGGTCACGGTGACCATCAAGAGCGGACAGCCCACCACGGTGGGGGCCAACGTGGACGGCCACAGCTACGTGCTCTCGTACTGCGGTGAGCCTGACGGGGCGTGGAACAAGACATATCCCAAACTTTATAAGATCTGTATTGATTTCGTCTGGGGCGCTGGCACCGGAAAGCACTTCGGTGACAGCGGGGATGCGGGGTCTTATAACTGGGGCTACGGCCTGGCGCTGCAAACGCTTCGGGATGCCCACAACACCCAGTTCTTCAAATCGGGCGCGTACGAGGTCGCCACCGGGGACGCGGTGGACCTCAAGAGTTTTGAACTGGTGGCCAAATCGTTCGACAAGGTCGGGGAATTCTTCAAGGGTCACGCGAACACGCTCGCTACGTGGACCGAAGCGCTGGGCAAGCCGGATGCGGCCTGGCAGGGCAACGCGGCAGGCCTCTTCCGGCACCTGTTGGAGGATCTCGACACGGCCTATCAGGGCTACGGCAAACAGCTGCACCCGGCTGGCTGGACGGCTACACACAAGGGAATTCACACTCCCGATTACCTGAGCACCACCCGGTATGGTGACTCCCTGATCGAGGCGCAGAATGCGCTGCATAAATGCGTGACTGAAATGTGTACGATCTGGAAAAGCTGGATCGACACCGAGAAGGTGGAAATACCCGGACGTAGGAGCACGTTCAACCCCGCGGGTCCGGCGAAAGCCCACTACTTGCAGACCACCACACTGCTGTACATTCTGGAAGACCTCCTCAAGTGGATCCAGGAGAATAACCTCAGTAAAGTCCAGTCGACGGTCACGTATTCCGGTAAATATAGCAGCACCGCCCACTACAACAGTTCCGCGGACTTCAAGTCCCAGACCGTCTGGGGGAATCTCGGTGACACCGCCACGTGGTCGACCATCCTGGCCGAGGCGGTGAAGATCTGGGAGAGAAATGTTGAGATCAGCCTCGACGACAAAATAAGGATTCCTGTCAGCACCATGAACGAAGTCTGGAAGACGGTGGCCGCCGGCACCGGCGGAACGGCGGCCGGATTCCCCCCCGCCACCCTGCGGTCACTGACCTCTTACCAGACAGAGGACAACAAGAAGAAGGAGCTCGACGACAAGACCAAGAAGGAGCTCGACGACAAGACGAAGGAGAAACTGGACAACGACAAGAAGCAGGACGAGTTCAATAAGCTGCTGGGCGGCGGTGGCGGTTCGGGCTCCGGCGGCAATGGGCTCAAGAAGGAGACGAAGAACCTCGGGGACGGGCTGCACGCCAACCCCCTCGGCCCCAACTCGGTGAAGAATCCCGACGGAAGCGTCACGACCCGCAATCCGGACGGCAGCACGACCACCCGCAACAAAGACGGCAGTATCGTCACGCGCCATCCGGACGGCACCGTGGTGACGACCTTCCCGGACGGCCGCAAGACCGTCACGGGCCCCCCGCATTCGCTGCTGCCCAACAACCCCAACCCGCTGTTCCCCGGCGGTCCGGGCCCCGGCCCCAGGACGGTCAAGAACCCGGACGGCAGCCTGACCACGTACAACCCGTCGGACGGCTCCCGCAGCACCAAGTTCCCGGACGGCACCACCACCACGGTCGCCAAGGACGGTACGACCACCACCGCCACCCCTGACGGCAGCACCACCGTGCTGCACAAGGACGGCAGCGAAACCGTCACCTACCCGGACGGCACCCGCACCACCATCACCAAGGACGGCACGTCCACCACGCACTTCCAGGACGGCAGCAGCACCGTCCACTCCAAGGACGGGAAGCTCGTCACCACCGACGCCTCCGGCCACAGCACGGTCACCCGCCCCGCCCCCGGAACCGTGGTCCACAACCCGGACGGCGGCACCACGACCTTCAACGCCGACGGCAGCACCACCTCGACGCACATCAACGGCACGAAGACCACGATCGACCCCGGCAAGGGCATCGTCACCACCACGGACCCCGGCGGCACCAGAACGGTCTCCGATCTGAAGGATGGCACCTCGACCATCCGCTACGCCGATGGCAGCACCGCCGAGGTCGGCACGGACGGCAAGGTCACCACCCATTACAAGGACGGCAGCAGCACTGTCCTGGAGCCGGACGGCACGCTCACCACCAAGGACTCCTCCGGCAGTTCCTCCACCACCCACCTCGGGGCCTCGGACGGCGGATCGCAGAACGGCGGGCCGACGGTCCAGCACGGCAGCGACGGCTCCACGACCACCACGTACCAGGACGGCACCGTCACCAAGAAGCTGCCGGACGGCACGGTGACCACCACCTACCGGGACGGCAGCACGTACACCACCGCCCCGGACGGCCGGGTGACCACCACCGCGGCGCTGATCAGCAGGCTGGCCCCGAATCCCCTGAACCTGGACCGGATCGGACCGGTGTCCACTGCGCACGGCACAGGCTCGTACACGACGAACCTGGCGGCGGGCCTCAACACCGGCAACAGCGGTGCCACGTACCGCTCGGCCGTGCCCCTGGAGTCGACCGGCCTGCCGGCCGGCCGGGCCATGACGCCGGGAACACCGGCGCAGCGCACGTCCGTTCCGGTCACCACCGCCGAACAGGCCGCGCTGACAGGCGGCGCCCGCCCCGCGACCACGTCGAGCGGAGCCGGCGGAATGCCGATGATGCCGCCCGGCGGCGGCGGAGGCGGCGCACCCGGCATGGGAACCCAGAGCGACGAGCGGGAGCGCGTCACCTGGCTGTCGGCCGACGAGGACGTCTGGGGTACGGACGAAGGCGGCGCCCCCGCCGTGATCGGCCGCTGACCCCCGCAGCGACCCCAGCGACCACACGCCCCATCACCGCACCGCACCGCACCGCACCGAGGAGGAACCGCCGTGGGCAACCCCATGGAGGACCGCATCGCCCAGTCGATGGCCCAGTTCGAGGAACGCCGGGCCCAGATCATGGATCTGCAACGCGAGTTCCAGACCGCCAGCGTCACCGTCACCGCCAAGGACCGGTCGGTCGAGGTGACGGTCGACGCCCAGGGCAATGTCACCGGGCTGCGCTTCCCCAACTCCAAATACCGCAGCCTGCCGCCCGCCGAGCTCGCCGCCGTACTGATGCAGACGATGGGCGAGGCCCGTACGCAGGTACGCCAGCAGGTCCTGGAGGCGTTCCAGCCCCTGAGCGGCCGGAAGTTGGGAGACGGGCGAGCCCTGGACTGGGAGAGCCTGTTCGGGCCGCTCAAGGAGGAGGGCATCGCCACTCCGCCCGTGCGTCCGCCCTCGTCCGGCGCGTCCGCCCGCTCGGGGCTCGCCGACGAGATCACCGAAGACGACGACAAGGACAGCCGATGAGCGAGCTCAAAGCCTCGACCTACCACATGAAGACGGGAGCCGTCACGACCGGTGACGTCTCCACCTACGTCCACGACATGATCGCGGACTTCCGCGAGGGCACGCGGGGCTGGTCGGAGTACGCCGGGACCGAAGAGATCGGCGCGGCGTTCCGCAAACAGTACGAGTCGGCCGGAGTGCTGCTCCACGACGGGGTCATCGCCTACGGCAACGCCGTTGACGCCAGCGCCCGGACCGTCTTCGACGGCGCGAACACGCTCCAGAACACGCAGAACCACGTCAACGACACGATCGGCCATCACGGCGGGAAGAAGTAGCGCCCCATGGCGATCCGCGTACCCAAGGACATCGTCCCCTTCATGGAAGTGCTGACAGGCATGAAGATGCCCGACGGCAATGAAGACAAGATGTTCCTGCTCGCCCAAGTGCACCACGAGCTCAGGCAGAGGCTCGAGGCGTTGCCCCAGATCCTGAACGACTGTGTGAAATACACCGCGAGCTCGTTCACCGGACCGGCGGCGAAGCAGTACCGGGACGCCATGGCGCCCTTCATCGACGGTTCGGGCATCGACTACATCAAGACGATGTCCGGCCAGGCCGCCATGATCGCCGAGTTCACCTCGGAGGCGGCGACCCAGATCCAGTACGTCAAGTACATGATCATCGCCCAGTGCATCGAACTCCTGCTGGAGATGGCGATCGCGCTGGCGCTGGCCTTCATTACCGGTGGCGCCTCGATCCTCGAATACCTGGCGGGGGAGGCGGTCGCCACGTTCTTCATGCAGAACCTGATCGCCCGCGTGATCGGCATGCTGGTCATGCACGAGGTCATCAGCATGGGCATGGGCGCCGCGATGGACAGCATGGTCCAGTGGATCCAGCTCCTGGAAGGCACCCGCGACAAGTTCGACACCGAATCGACCATCCAGGCGGTGAAGTTCGGTGCCATCCAGGGCCTGATCTCGCTGCCCATGGCGCACCTGGGCGGCCTGTTCGGCAAGGGGCTCGGGAATCTCTTCGGCAAGAACGCCAAGAAGGACATCACCAACATCATCACCAACGTCGGCGGCAACAAGGCGCTGGGCAAGGACCTCGGTGACGTCCTGGGCGGCGCGTTGACCAGGGGGAACGGACCCCTCAGTGAGGCGGCCAGGAACGCGCTCGTCAAGGACGTCGGCAAGGCGTTCGCGGACAACGTGGGCACCAGTGCCGAGAGGGCCCTGGCGCGCGAGGCCGGCGAGAAGTGGGCGAAGGAGCTGCTGGACAACTTCGGCAAGGCCGGGCTGCCCAAGGCGCTGCGCGGCACGCTGGACTCGCTGGAGGGCGTCATCAGCGCCGACCTGATGAAGGCCCTGACCAAGGGCCTGCCGGACAACCTGGCCCGTGATCTGCTGCGCAGTTTCGGCAATCACCTGGGCATGGGGGTCACCGACGGTGTCACCCAGGTACTGGCCGAGGGCACCTACAACGCCATCTTCAGTGACCAGCACAATTTCGAGAGCACATGGCTGACCTTCGGGTCGGGCGTGGTGGGCGGGCGGCTCGGGCACCTGGCGAACGCGGGCGGCGAGCACCTGGGCCTCAAGCTCCACGAGAAGGCGTTCGGTGCGCCGCCGGAGGCCAACGGTGCTCCTCCGAAGGCTGGTTCGGGAGCCGGCGCGTCGACGACGGAGTCGGTGGCCGAGGGCGGCACCTCCACCACGACGGAGGCATCCGGTACCGAGGCGGAGAGCGAAACGAACCTCTCCGAGCTGGCCATCGACGAGGTGACGGACTCGGACTGGGAGGCGTACTGGGGCGCGGCGGACGAGGAGACGGAGATCTCGAACACGCCGAGTGCCGAGGACCACTCCACGACGGCCGAAAACGCCCCCGAAGCGCCGACCCCCGTCGTCACCGCGTCGGCCCCACCCGCGTCCGCCCCAGCCCCAGCCCCGGCGCCGGTAGCGGCCGGAGCCTCGGCGGGCGGTGCCCGCCCGGCCACCGCGTCCGCGCCCGGCAGCGGCACGACGGAGAACAGGAACACCACGCCCTCGGAGGCATCACCGAGGAAGGTCGCCACGACCGACACCTCCACCGCACCGGAGGCCGGCGCGCCCGTGCGTACGGCGACCGTATCGGAGACGGGCTCCGAGCCCGGCTCCGCCGCGCACTCCGACACCGGACCGGACGGCGACGGAACCGCGCCGGTCCGTCCGGCGACCGAATCGGAGCTGGGCCCCGAGCCCGGCTCCGACGCGCACTCCGACCCCGCATCGGACGGCGAAGGTCTGCGGAACCTCGTCGCCGACCCGGACCCCTCTCCCGTGGCCACCGACTCCTCCTCGGCGGGGAGACTGCTCGGAGCCGCCCCCGAGTTCACGGCCGACACCACTACGGCGCCACCCCCTCCGGCCCGGATCCCGCTCACCAACACCGGGCGTTGGCAGATCGCGGACGGGCAGCAGTCGTTCGTCCCGCACACGGAGTCGGAGAACGTCCGTCTCATCACCCCCCAGGGCGACGTCGTCGGTCTGACGCCGCGCTCGGCGGAGCAATGGCTGGTCGACTCCGGGATCGAGGTGAAGAGCGGCGGAATCGTCAACGCGCTCGACGGCTTCCTCTACCGGGCCGACTCCACCCAGCACGTCTACGCCCAGGGCGACGCGGCGCGCTTCCGCAGGGACCTGGCCGAGTGGTCCACCACGACGCACACCCATGAGCAGGGCATGGTGCTCGAGGCGGTCTCCGAGCTCGCGGGGAAGATCAAGGAGAAGTATCCGCCCGAGGACAACGTCTATCTCGGCCTCGGCCGCAGCCCGGCCGCCGTGATCGCGGCGCTCCAGGTCGCGGGCGTGACCGCGTCGTCGATGCCGCTCTCCGACTTCCGCCCGGGGCCGTCCGACTTCACGTCGATCCACTACGCGGCGTCCATCCCGGCAGTCGGCGATCCGTCGCCGCCGCCGACCATCAGGCAGCGGGAGATGCTGTTCGAGCACTTCAAGGAGTTCGTCCCGGACCTTCCCCCGGGCAAGGACCTGGTGCTGATCGACTACACCCAGAGCGGCCGTTCGCTGTTCGCCGCCGAGGGGCTGCTCGGCGAGTACTTCACGTCCATCGGACGCGACGACGTCACCGTCAAGGCCTTCGCCATCCACCAGGACATCGACAGCAGGAACATCAAGGGCACCTACGACAAGATCGCCCGGCCTCGCGGCATCTTCGAATTCGACGCCTACGTCAACACCGCCGCCCGGAAGGAGTGGGCCAAGAACGTCGAGCTGTTCTCCCTGCCACCGGTAGGGCTGGAACGGAACAAGGAGTTGCTCGTCGGGGACGCGTTCAAGAACGAGGCGTTCGACGGAATCGCCGAATTCGACTCCTACAAGCTGCTGTCGGCCGACCCCGAGAGGTTCGAGGCCGAGCGGCCGCGGCGCGCGGACGGTGAGTCGTCCGACGGTTACCACGAAGTGCTGAAGCGTGCGATCGACAAGACCCTCGTGGCCACCGAGACCGATACCACCAGCACCACCACCGGCCCGACCCGCACCCCCACCACCAGCTCCGGCGACGGCCTGCTCGGCGCCGCGACGCCGCCCGTCCGGCCCGGCGACCCGCGCATGGTCTTCAACGATCCCGCGCACGAACAGGCGCAGGCGCAGATGCTGGCGCGCGACTATCCGTGGCTCGGGGACGTCAATCCGTACCGCGACAGCCTCGAAGAGGCCCGCACCAACTGTCTGCTGACCGCGATCGCCACCGACCTCTCGCTGGCCGAGGGCGAGGGCCACCAGGCCCCGCCGAGCGAACTCAGCCCCGCCGAGCACCTGGCCAACTACCGGGACCGCCCGCCCGTGACCGTACGGTCGTACGAAGACCTGATGGCGACGCTCCAGGCGGCCGGGCCGGGCGCGCGCGGCATGGTCGTCGTCGGCAGCGGCGGTGAGCGCGTGGCTCACGTCTTCAACGTGGTCCACGACGCCAACGGCATCGTCTTCCTCGACGGTCAGACGGGCCGCCTCGCCGACCTCTCGCCCGGGCCCGACCGGCTGGAGTTCCTGCCCACGCACGGGGAGTTCGGGCCGGAAGCGGGCCCGTCGGGGGAGACCGGTCCACTCGGCGGCAAGAACGGGACGGGCTCCTGGACGGAGAGGCTGCCCGACCCCGGACAGTGGGTGGAAACCTCGAGCCGGCGCATGTCCGGGCGCTCGCCGGACCTGGTCGCCATCGACAAGGCCCTCACCGAACACCATGCCGCCGACCCTGCACAGCACCTGAACACGCTGGGCACCTTGCAGCAGGCCATCGAGGGCTGGCAGATGTCGAAGCGCGCGTTCGTCGGCGCCGACGTGGACAACCCCCGTGCGGGCGCGGTCGCCGACCTGATGCGGTCGGTCGACGAGGAGCGCCTGCGCCTCACGGAAGCCTCGCGCGGCCGGGTCGAGGGGTACGGCACGCCCCTTCCCTTCGCGGCGTACGACCGGGTCGCGGTCTACTCTGCGGGGGCCATGACCGAGGTCGACGGCAGTTTCACCGGTGATTCGGCCGCCCTCCACGAGGCCGTGCGGCAGCGGCTGTCGGACACGATGCCGACCAGGCCCACCGAGGTCGACATCCGCATCGAGATGCTGAGCGGACGGGTCGAGCAGGCGTACGCCGAATTCGACGCCCATCGCAAGGGGCAGGAGAACCAGGAGGGTCTGCTGGGAGTCGTCACCGCCCCCGAGTGGTTCTTCAAGCGGCCCGAGATTCCCTTCACCCGGGGCGAGAAGGAAATGATCAACACCGCGATGGTCGAGCTGAGCGCCCGGCACCCGGGGCTGCTGATCGTGCCGGGCTCGACGGTATGGTCCGAGCCCCACGGGACAGGGACGGTCCTCAAGGCCGGCACCTCCGTGGTGCTCAACGGCCGGCTGGTGCACGAGACGACCAAAATGGGCGAGGGATCGGATGTCGTCGGCTACGGCCCGAACAAGGACGTCCGCGCCACACTGAGCGAGTCGCACAGAGCGGCTGCCGAGCAGCTGAACGATGCACGCCGCAACGACTTCGTCACGGCGGGCAGATCGGTGACCGACAAGGCGTCGTTCACCGTGGGGAACCGTACGATCGCCCTTGAGATCTGCCTCGACCACCATCACAAGCGTGCCCTCACGGAATGGGAGGAGGGCAGGCCGAAGGCCGACATCCAGATCGTCGTCGCCCACGGGATGGCCCTCAAGAACTCGGTGCTGACCGAGGGCGGGATCGCCGTGTTCAACGACGGGAACGAGCTCCCCGGCGCGGACGGTGCCCTGCGCGAGGTCCATGTCATGACCGACACCACGAGGTTCGGAGCGGCGACGCTACGGGCGAAGCTCAAGACCCAGAGCGAGATCAACACCCTCGGCATGGGCGTCTACCCGCTGCCCGAGGCCCGGACCACCGCCGCCCCGGACACGCTGCTCGGCACCGCCTGGAGCATGAGCACGCTCTCCTCGGAGCTGCACTCGTCTCTCGCCGACGACGCCTTCCGCGCCATCACGGGGGACAGCGACCCGGCCACCGGCTCCGACCAGCCCGGGGGTGGGGTCCGGCGTCCCCACAGCCCCGACATCGACGAGCCGAACCCGGCCAAGCGCCCCTATACCGACGCGCCCCAGGGCGACCGGGGACTGACCGGCCGGGGCCTCCTCCCGCCCACCCTGGAGCAGCATCAGGCGGTCATCGACCACGTGGCCTCCCTGGACGCGCAGGGGAACCGGCCGCCCGACGTCACCCCGGAACTGCTGCGGTACATCGACCCCAGCGGCAGCCGTACCAACTGCCTCGAATCCAACCTGGCGCTCTGGGACACCCTCGACGGGCACCCCCGCGCCGCGGGCACGCTTCCCGAGGCCCAGACCGAGCGGCGGGCCGTCTGGGAGCTGGCCAAGAGCGAGGGTCCCGCCTGGCACTACGGGCGCGGACCACAGGCCGTCGAACAGGTCATCTCGCTCGTCCGCGCGGGCGGCCCCGGTTCCCGCGGCGTCCTGCTGGTGGCCGAGGACGGCCGGATCGGCCACGCCGTCACGGTCCTGCACGGCAGCGACGGCCGCCTCCAGCTCGTCGACCCCCAGCAGCACACCGTGCGGGACATCCCGGACTCCGGCCCCGATGTCCGCCTCCTGCCCGGCGGCGACGGGTCGCAGCAGAGCGTATGGGCACACGTCCGCGACGGCGACGGCGAGTTGCTCAGGGGCGACGGCCGGTACGACGAGTCGCTCTACCACGACCGCGACACCGGCGGCCCGGCCCACGAGTTCGGAATGCTGCCCGGAGGGGAGGGCGAGGGCCTTCAGCGGATCTTCGACCGGCGGCCCGTCGTCGGCCTCCCGGGGTGGGGTGAGGTCGCCTCGCGTTTCGAGACGGACGTGGCGGCCCACGCGTACAAGCTCAGCCGGGGCACGGGCCCCGACCTCGACGTCGGGTCGCCCGTCACCCGGGCCCTGGCGAAGCTGAGTACCGTCCTCGACGCCTTCCACGGCCCCGCGCCCGACACCGAGACCGCGCTGAAGCCGTTCCTGAAGAACGACGCCGGAAGCGCCGGCCAGATTGCACATTCCGATCTCGTCCCCATCGAGACCCTGACCATGCTCACCCAGGGAAATCCCCGGGAGAAATTCACCGCCTTCTACAACGCCGCCTACTACGCGGCCGGCAACTCGAACACGCCGGAGGTCCGGGACTTCAAGAAGGTGCTGCTCGGGATCATGCAGTCGAAGGACTGGGCGAAGGCCCGGGACCTGGGACTCGACGACGTGGCGTTGAAGAGCTACAGCGAGCACCTCTTCTCGTCCACTCAGAAGGGCCTCCACGCCGCCGTGAGCACGGCATCCCCCGGGCAGGCGCACCTCTTCGCCCAGGACCCCTTCGCGCTGGGCAATCTGATCAGCTTCAAGAACGGCCTGTTCGGCGATCTGGTGGAAATGACCCTCAGCCAGATCTACCGCAAGGCGCGGCCGGAGCTCGACCAGCACTGGGGAGCCGGAAAACTCACTCCGGCGCATCTGCGGGCACGTGAGGCCGAGCTCAGCGCACGCGAGTTGCAATTCCTGTCCGAGCACCAGGAGCTGACCCGTGGCCTCGGGGTCACGATGGTGGCCCTGGACCTCGCGAACGTGCACCTCCTTCCGGACGGACTGCCCGACGTCGAGAGGATCCGCGCCGAGAACAGCACTGCCGATCGCCCGGTGATCGACGTGAAGTACCGTGCCGAAAAGGATCCGGAAATGCCGGGCACCCTCGACTCCCACTACACCGTCCACGAGGTGCAACTCCTCTTCGAGGAGACGGTACAGACGACATCGCGATCCGCCGACCTCTCTCCGGGCGCCGAGGGCCCCGAGTTCCCGCTGCGGTCCACCGGCGGCGAGGCGTACTACTCCCTGGACCCCGACTCGCAGTGGACCCGGGACATGGCCGGCCGCGGCCACCCGGTGATCGCCGGGCTGTCGGGCACCACGACGCGCATGCTCAGCGCCTTCAGCTGGCTCAACGTCGACGGCACCGCCCAGGCGGACTTCGTCGTCGGCCTGATCGGCTGGATGCGCCTGCACAACGACCATTCGCTCTACGAGATCCTGCGCGGCGCGGACATGGCCGGTTTCGAAGGCACCGGTGGCCGCACCTTCGACCTCACCGACGCCGCGTCCATGTACCGCAGCCTGACCGCGCTCGGCCCGGAGTTCGACATGGCCGCCCTGCGTGACATCGCGGGCGGTCAGCTGAGGATGCTGCCGCACGAACGCGTCTACTACGAGCACGCGCTGGACGACGGATTCAAGGCCCTCGAGGCTCCCGAGCGGAAGCTGGCGAAGGACGTCATGGAGGCCATGGAGGTCGAGAAGAACGCCCCCGGCACCTCCGGGAACGACGTGCTCCGCGGCTGGCTGACGGCTCACGGCATCACCACACCGGACCGGTTCGCCCAGTTGGCGACGGACTTCACCGAGGCCCACGTCCTGGCACTGGTCGCCTACACCGGCCCCAACCACCAGCTGATCAACCTCGCCATCGAACGGAATCTGAGTGCCGACGGCAGGCTGCCGGTCGTCGACACCTTCGCCCTCGCGGCGCGCCACGTGCTCGACGGACTGGTGGAGAAGGCGCTCGCGAACGAGGCGCTCGAGTCTCCGACGCTCTTCTTCGACGCCGTGGTGGAAGCCCAGTTGCTCGCGTACGACAACGCGACGGCGGCGGCCGACACCGGTGCCGCCGACGCCGCCAAGGCCGAGATCAACAGGCTGCTGGACGAGCGCATGCCGGACATCGTCAAGGAGGCCAAGCTGCATGCCGACATGGCGGCCGAGGCCCTGCGCGTCCTGCCCGGTACCTCGACGGGTACCTTGTACCGGGGCGACTGGGCGCTCGGCAACGAGTTGACGCCGGCAGGGCCGTTGCGCATGCTGCCCCTCACCTATTCCGGGGACACCATCACCACCAAGTCGCTCGCGAGCACCAGCTTCGACGAAGACGTCGCCCTCGGCTTCGCACCGGACAAGCCGCTGGCACACCGCGTGCTCCTGGAAATCACCCCCAACGGCAACAACGGGCGGTCCATCGCACCCTTCTCCCAGATGGACGGGGAGGAGGAGGTCCTGTACATGCCCGGCGCCACGTTCCGTGTGGTATCGCGGGTATGGACCGACAAGATGGTCTCCGAGAACGGAAATCCGCCCGTGATGAAGAGGTATGAAGTGATCACGGTGGTGGAGGAGTGAGCAGACGACGCCCCGTGCTGCCCCGCTGGTTCGGCTCCGTAGGCCGCCCCGAACCGGTCCCGCCGGCGGCGGCCGGGCGACCGGCGCAGCCCGACGCGCCCGACAGCGACGCCCCCGACGCCGACCCGCCCGGCACCTACCGGCTCGGCGGCACCGTGCTGCTCTACGACCCCGCGGCCTCCCCCGAGGAGGCCGGGACGCTGCGCGCGCTGGCCGCCCGCGTGGAGCCGGTGCCCCACATGCCCACGCTGCTGATCGCGGTACCCGACTCGGCGGCTGACGCCCTCTGGCCGGCGCTGGGTGCGGAGTTGCGCCGACTGACGGACGAGGGCGGCGACGAGGCCGCGGACGGCGAGGGCGGCGACGCCGTACGGCTCGTCATGTCCGGAGCGGCAGCCGTCCCGGAGAACCCGGAACAGGCCCCTCTCGCCCAACAGCTCGCCGACGCCTGGCAGATCACCGTGGTGGCGCCGGACGCCCCCGCCGTCGTCACCCCTGGCGGTGCGCTGTTCGTCACGGCACCGGCCACCCCCGGCGGCGGCTGGTGGCAGTGCGACCCCGGCCGGCCGCCCACCGCGCTCGGGCAGCGCCACCCGGCACCCGTCTGGCAACCCGCCATCGCCCGGATCGGGACGCGGCAGGTCGGCGACAGCGTCGCGGAACAGATACCGGCGGGGCTGCTGTTGCGGCCCGGGCGGGCACCCGCCCCGGCGCCGGGCGACCTGGCCTTCGCCGTACCGGCCGACGCCGACCGCCCCACGCTGCTGGTCGGCAGCCCGGACCACGAACCGGTACCCGCCGAGGACGTCGCCGCTCTCCTCAGTGCGCTGCCCGTCTCCTCCCGACGCGCCCTGCGACTGGCCCCTGCCGACCACCGCGACCTGCTCCCGACCGCGCGAGCGGTGGCGGACCTGCTGGACGACGAGGTCGAGGTCCTCACCGGCCTGCCGCTCGCCACCGCGCGGCGCACCCAGGTGCTGGTCTGCGCGGCCGAAGGCACCGGCACGTGGCGTCCGTTCGTGGAATCGGTGTCCTGCCGGCCCGTACGGGAGAACGGCACGCGCCCGGCGGACGAACCGATGTCGTGGCGCACACCGCCCGTGCGCGCGTCCCGCCCGACCGGAGACGGCAGCCTCGACCTGGGTGACGGGTGGCAGGTACGGCTCACTCGCTGGGGCCTGTGGTTCGCCGCGAGCGACTCCCCGCCGCCCCCGGACCTGGACACCCGCCCGGTGAACGCCGCGGCGCCGGTGCTGGCCGTCTCAGGCGCGGGCGCGGAGTCTGCCCAGGACGCGACCTTCTGGCCGGCCCTGACCGACGTACTGGACGCGCTGGAACCGGACTTCCGCGAGCTGGCGGTACTGACCGTCGAAGGCCCGTTCCACGCCCGGGACCACCACGCCCTGCGCCGCCTGGCCGCGGCCCGTCAGGTCACCCTGTCCCCGGCCGCCCCGACCGGCCCCGGAGAAACGCCCGCACCGGACCGGGGCCCATTGACGGAGGCGGGCGTCGGCCCGGGCCTGGTTCTGCCTGCGGAGGCGGGCGTCGGCACGGACGCGGGCCGAGACCCCGGCCGGCGCTCGGCACCGGCTTTGGCTCTCGCTGCGCCATCGGTCTCGGATTCTGCCTCGGCCGCACCACTGGTCGCGGCGCCGGCTATGGCTCCGGCGGCGGCTTCGGCGCAGGCTTCCAACCTCACTTCCGCTTCGGCATCGGTGTCGGCTGCGGCCTCGGAATCGCCATCGGCCATGGCCGATGGCGGCAGCCCTGACCAGCCGCCGGCCCCCGCCTCGGCGTCGGGGGTGACCCCCGGCCCGGCCCCTTGCGCGGAGCCCGTCCGGTCAACGGCCCCGACTCCGATCACGACCTCGTCATTGATGTCGGCCCCGCTCCCCGCCACGACGGCCGAGGCCCCGGTTTCCCCGTTTCCGGCTGCCGCCGAGCCCATGGCCGTCGGGCCACTGATCGTTCCCGGTGTGCCGCGCGGCGGCGTCCCGCTGACGGAGGTGCTGGCGACCCCGCATCTGCGTCCGCAATCAGGCGCCGCCGGCGCGGTGGCCGTGACGAGCGACGGTCCCGTGCCCGTGCCCGTGCCCGTGCCCGTGCCCGCGCCCGACCCGGCGGGTACGGGCGGGGAGTCTGTGCGACCGGCCGCGACGATCTCCTGGCCCGTTCCTGCGTGCACGGCCGACCACCGCCATACGTTCCGCGAGTCGGCCGGCAGCCGATGGGAGCGCCACACCGGCGCGGTGTCGCGGGCGATGATCCACATGCCCGCGCTGCGGACCAGGGACGAGAACGCGGCCAAGGCCGAGTTGGTCGCTGCGCACCTGTTCCTGTCGTCCGGGGACGAGGACACCTTCGGGGCGACGGCGCTCCGGGAGGGAATGCGGCAGGGCGACCCGGCCACGGCGGCGTACTGGGCTTGCCTGAACGCGGGTCTGCGCCGCCTGCCCGCGTACCGGGGCCCGGTGCTGCGAGCCTGGGAGCCGGACACCGACCCGGTGGCCCGGCAGGAACCGGGCGGCTGGATCCTCGTCGAGGAACCCGTCGCCGCGCTTCCCGTGGCCGTCGCCGAACAGTTGCTGCCGGCCGCGCTCGGGCGGTACGCCGTCCGCACCACCTCGGGACGCCGTACGGGCGCGTTGTTCGGCGGCACGGACGCCGCCGGCGTGCCCGAGCGGATCGTCATCCTGCCGGGCACCCGGCTGTACGTGTGCGCCGCGTACCCCGCCACCGGCGAACTGCCCGCTCGTCTGCTGCTCAACGAGACTCCGTCCGGCGCCACCGGTTCCGGGCGGAGCCTTCCCGCCGCCGAAGCCCTTTCGCGGCTGGAGGATGCGGCATGCCGAGGAACCGTCGCGCCGTCGTCCGCCGGGACCTGGCCGCGGTACTGCACCGGCCACCTCGGCTCGTACCTCCCAGCATCACCGGCCACCGCGCCGGTGACCACGAACACCCTGGAAAGCAGGTCATCGCAATGACGACATCCGCAGCCGGCCGACCCGGGACGACCGGGGGAGACCCGGTGCTGCACGCAGCCGCGCTCCCCGTCGTGAGCGGCGATCCGGGAGCGGGGGCCCTCCCCGGCGCGGCCAAACCAGCGGCGGCGGTGGCGACGGCGGTGGCGACCGCCGTCGCCACCGCCCGTGCCTCCGAGGAGGCCGTCGCGGCACCGGTCACGACCGCACGGACCTCCGCCGCAGTGGCGGCGGCGCCCGAGGCGGAGCCGACGACCACGGCCGAGCCGGAAGCCGCCACCGCCACCGAGACCGCCACCGAGACCGAGACCGAGACCGAGACCGAGACCGAGACCGAGACCGAGACCACGGCGACACCCGCGACCGGGACGACGCCCGCGGCAGAGACCGAAGCCGTCGCCGCGGAAGCCGTCGCCGCCGAAGCCGTCGCCACCACCGCGGCGAGCGCGGGCGGTTCCGGTTCCGGGCCCCGCGGGCTGCTGGCGTCGGTGCCCGGCCGCCCGGGCAAGCCCATGCTGGCGGCGGCAGCGGTGGCCGGTCTCCTGCTGATCGCCGTACCGTTCCTCATATCCGGATCCGACGACGGTCCCGCCAAGGCCGCCACCGTCCGAGCCGACGGCAGTCCCATCGGCCCGGACGGCACGCTGCCGGGCCTGGTGCCCGGTACACAGTCCTCGCCCGGCCAGGACCCGGGCGCCGGCCCCGGTACGCAGGCGGCGGCGCCGTCGACGGACCCGGGCGCCGGTACCCTGCCGTTCGGTGCCCCGCCGAACGGCGCGCCGGAGGGCAACACGCCCGCGGGCCAGGGCAACGTCGGCCAGCAGTCCCCGCAAGACGCCCCCGGGCAGCCGGGCGGCAACGCGGGCACCTCCAATCCCGCCGGCATCGGCACCGGCACCAAGCCCGTCGCCCCCGTCGCCCCCGCGAAACCGGCCCCGGCCGCCAGCGTCCCCGTCTTCAGCAAGCTGGTCGGCCCCGGTTGCGGCAGCGGCGGATTCAGCGTCAGCGGCCAGTACAAGGACGGTGCCAAGGGCTGGCGTTATGGCACCAGCGGCTGGAAGAGCGATGGTTGTGACGGTGACTTCCTCGCCATGCCCATGAGCGGTTCCTCAACCAAGGCGAACAGCGGCATTGACGCGAAGTGGGAGTTCTCCACCGGCGCGGTGAAATCGGGGAGTTGCACCGTCTACACGTACATCCCGTCCTCCGGGGACAAGACCATGGTCGGTGGGAACCCTGCCCGCTACACGGTCCGCGGCGCGAACGGCAGGCTCGGCGACTTCTCGATCGACCAGGCATCGAACACGGGAAGGTGGGTCAACGGCGGCTCCTTCGCCATCTCGTCCCCCGAGATCACGGTCTCGGTGGACAACCGCGGCATCGACTGGGGCAGCGGCAACGAGAACCGTCACGTGGCCGCCGCCCAGATGAAGGTCGACTGCAAGGGCAACTGACGTCGGCCATAGCGGCGCACCCCGCCCCGCCCCGCCCCGCCCCGAACGGGCACGGCGGGGGCCCCGGGCCCGGCCCCCGGCCCGGGGAGGCACAGCGGCTGCGGCTGCACCAGCTCGCGGAGGAGCGGTTCGGGCAGCCAGGCACCGGCGGCGCGTTTGCGGCGCCCCGCCCTCCTCTTCGTGCCCGGCGGCAAGGTCGTCGGCGCGGTGACGTTCGACATCACGGACGGCAAGATCGCAACCGTGCGCGGCATCGCCGCCCCCGCCCGCGTCGTCCGCCTCAGCGACGCCTGGCGGCAGCACGAACCGGAGGCGCCGCTCATCACCGAGTGGTGACCCAACGCCGACCGCGGCCATGCGCAGCATCCGCGCTGCGTTGAACCGTTCCCGGGTTCCCAGGCCGGGCGGGGGATTCAAGCCGGGTGCGGATGCCGTGACGCCGTGGCCGGGGCCTCGGCTCCCCTCACCCTGGCTCGTCGCCGGACCCAGGTCATCACGAGGACGAGGGCAGCCGCGGCCCCGTACGCGATGTTGCTCAGCGACGGCTGGAAGTCGAGCGTCGGGGCGAGGACGTAGACGGCGGCGCCCGCGAGCGGGATGCCGAGCCATTCCCAGCGTCCGTCCAGGGCGACGAGGGCGATCAGGAGCAGGGCGTACCAGGAGTAGCCGGGGGTGAGCAGTACGAATGACCAGCCGGTGACCAGGAGGGCGCCGCTCCAGGGGCGTCGCGGGTCTCCGCGCCACATCACGTACAGGGACACGGCCGCGACGATGACGAGCAGTACGGGGAATGCCCAGGTGTCTGGCAGGACCAGGCGCAGGAGCGAGTAGCGGGACCCGGCCGAGGCGTCGTCGTAGCCCTCCTCCTCGACGTAGCCGCCGAGGTAGCCGAAGACCGAGCCGTGCGAAAGGAGGACGTACGGGAGGTAGGCGAGTGCGACGAAGGCAGCGGCGGGCAGCAGGATCACTGCCGCGTCGCGGACGCGCCGGACCCCGGACAGCGCGCCGGGGAGGACGACGGCCGGCATCAGCTTCGTGGCGATGGCGGCGCCGATCAGCACTCCGCCCGCTGCCCGCCGGGTCAGTGCCCGTGAGGCGACGAGTCCGAGGCCGGTGACCGCGAGGAGGACGCCCAGGACGTCGGCGTGGGCGTTGTTGACCGCTTCGATGGGGATGGCCGGGCACCAGGCCCAGTACGCGGCCTTGCGGAGGTCGCCGCCGCGCCGTCGCAGTGTCAGGAGGAGCGCGCCGGTGACGCCGAGGGAGAGCAGGGCGGCGCCGATCTGGAGCGGCTTGTGCCGGGCGTTGGCAGGGGAGAGCTGGTCGACGGCCAGGAAGTACGCCTCGGCGACGGGCGGGTAGATGGTGTGGACGGCGGGCCTGTTGAGGCGGGTGCAGTGGGGCGTGCTGCCGGTGTGGGGGATCGGGGCGAGGCCGGGGCCCGTGCAGGCGGCGCCGGTGGGGAAGAGCCAGGGGTCGCGGAGCCGGGCGAGTGCCGGGTCCTGTGGGGCGTGGTCGTACGGGGAGGTGCCGGCGGACTGGACCCGGCCGTCCCAGGCGTAGCGGTAGGAGTCGGTGCTGGTCCGCGGCGGCCCCATCAGCCCGGTCACCGTGACCGCGACGGCCCCCGCCACGATCAGCCACGCGACGCGGCGGGCCGGGACGCGGCGCAGCGCGAGCAGCGCGGCGGTGAAGAGCACCCAGCAGGCCGCGTACCACCAGAACAGCCGGACGGGGTCGCTGAAGTAGCCCCCGTACAAGATGGTGTGGGCGAGGAGCGCCGTGAGTGCGGCAAGGGCGAGGGCGGTGGTCAGAAGCGCGGTGCGAGGAGTGAAAGCGGTAGGGGGTTTCACCTGCGGAATCGTTCCAGGGATCGGCTCTCCCGTGGGCCGTGCCGTCTCGGATGTCCGTGTTCCGTAAGGTGTTCCGGCAGCCTGCGCAGGCCTCGTCGGGGGTGTGATGGGGGCATGCGTTTCACCTTGCCCTCCGGGCCGCCCCTCACCTTCAAGGCGCGCCTGCACGATGCCCGTACCGCGACCGCGATCGGCCGCTGGCTCGGCCTGGCCATGGCCGTCTGCTTCGCGACCGGTGTCCTGAGCCACTGCCTCCAGCACCCGCCGGGGTGGCTGGCCGACTGGCTCCCGAGCCGCCCCTCTTGGGGCTACCGGCTCACCCAGGGGCTGCACGTGGCATCCGGGATCGCCGCGATCCCGCTGCTGCTGGCGAAGGTGTGGGCGGTCTACCCGCGGCTGTTCGCCTGGCCTCCGGTGCGATCGGTCCTCCACGCCCTGGAGCGGATCTCGGTGGCGGTCCTGGTCGCGGCCGGACTGTTCGAGCTGTTCACCGGGCTGCTGAACACCTTCCAGTGGTATCCCTGGCCCTTCAACTTCGTTCCCGTGCACTACGCGGTCGCCTGGCTCCTGCTGGGCTCGCTGATCCTGCACGTCGCAGTGCAATGGCCGAAGATCCGGGACCACTTCACGCGCCGTTCCCCCGGCACCCTGGCGCTGCCCGAGGCCGACGGGCCCGACCGCCGGCAGCTCCTCCTCGGCGTCACAGCCGCGGTCGGAGCAGTCACGCTCACCACAGTCGGACAGTCCGTCACCACGCTCGGCTCGCTGGAACTGTTCGGCCCGCGCAGCCCCGCCCACGGGGCCCAAGGGCTACCAGTGAACCGGACGGCCGCCGCGGCGCGTGTCACCGAGGCCTCGCTGGCCGACTGGCGGTTGACAGTGGACGGGCCGCGCCCGTACGCCCTCACGTTGGAGGAGCTGCGCGCCATGCCGCAGTACGAGGTCACCCTGCCCATCGCCTGCGTGGAGGGCTGGAGCAAGTCCGCGCACTGGACAGGGGTACGGGTAAGGGACCTCCTGGAGCGGGCGGGCGGCGGCCCGGGTGCGCGGGCCCGAGTGGTGTCCCTCGAAGTGGCGGGCGCCTACCGGGTGATGGAGATGGGTCGTCTCTACGCGCAGGATCCGCTCACGCTGCTCGCACTGCGTCTGAACGGCGAGGTGTTGTCCCTGGACCACGGCTACCCGGCGCGGATCATCGCCCCGAACCGGCCCGGTGTCCTCCAGACCAAGTGGGTCGGCCGACTGGAGGTCGCGTCATGAACTTCCGATACGTGATGGGCGGATTCGGGCTGGTGTGCGCGGCCTGGGGCGGGTGGCTGCTGCTCCAGCAGCCCGAGCCGTGGCCGATCGCCGTGTGGCTCGGGGGAGCGGTCGTGGTGCACGACGGGTTTGTCGCGCCCATCGTGATGGCGATCGCCGCCCTCGTCGCGGTGGCGGGCTTGCGCCTGCACGGGGTGGTGCGTGGAGCCCTGATCGTCGCGGGCTCCCTGACCGCGATCGCCCTTCCCCCGCTCCTGCGTCCGGGGGGCGTGGCCAACCCCACCGTCCTGCCGCTCGACTACCTGCGCAACTGGCTGCTCGCCATGGCCGCCATCGCGCTGTTCACCCTCGCGCACGTCGGTGTGCGTACCGTGCTGCGCCGGGTGGGCCGGGAGAGCGGTCGGGCCTGATCGGGGCGGTGCCGCGGAGAAGCCGCAGGGTTCGCTGATTGTTCTTGAATGGTCGCTCATGTATTTTCTTCTCATGCCCAGACCGCGAGAGTTCGAGCCCGACGCCGTTCTGAACGTGGCCATGCTGCGGTTCTGGGAGCGCGGGTACCGGGCGGTGTCCGTCGAGGATCTGGTGAAGGCGACCGGAGTCAAGCCCGGCAGCCTCTACAGGGCCTTCCCGGGCGGCAAGCACGCGCTGTTCCTGAAGTCGCTGGAGCGTTACTCGAAGCTGGTCGTCCCCGAGAAGCTGGGCGAGCTGGAGGCTCCGGGCGCCTCGGTGGGCGAGATCCGCGGCTACTTCGACGGGCTGGTGAGCGATCTGCTCAGCCCCGAGGGCCGGCAAGGTTGCCTGCTCGTCAACACGGCGATCGAGAACGCCGCCGAGGATGACGAGGCGGCGGCCGTCGTCCGCGGTCACCTGGCCCGGCTGGAGCGGTGCATGACCCAGGCGCTGGAGAACGCGGCTCGCAGGGGGCAGGTCCGCGGCTCACTGGACTGCGCCGGCAGCGCCAAGCTGCTGGTCGCCACCTGTCAGGGGCTCATGGTCGTCGGGAAGGCCAACCCGGATGAGGTGCTCCTGTGCGCGATCGTCGACAACGCCTTCGCCGCTCTCGCCTGACGGCGAGGCACGCGGGCCACCGTTCGCGGTGGCCCTTTTCTTCGCACCAATAGTTGAATGAGTGCTCAAGAATGGAGTCGGGACATGAAGGCCATCGTCATCTCCGCCCACGGCGGGCCCGAGGTTCTCACCCTCACCGAACTGCCGGACCCGGTGCCCGCCGACGGCGAAGTGCTGGTCCGGGTCAAGGCGTTCGGCCTCAACCACGCCGAGGCCTACATGCGCAGCGGCGCCTGGGGGAAGGTCGCCGCCGTCCCCGGAATCGAGTGCGCCGGGGTGGTGGAGGCCGACCCGTCCGGTGAACTCCCCGTCGGTACCAGGGTGGTGGCGATCCTCGGCGGCATGGGGCGGACCCGCAACGGAAGCTACGCGGAGCTGGTGACCGTACCGGCGACCAACGTGGTCGCCGTGCGCTCCTCGCTGGACTGGGCCGACTTGGCGGCGGTTCCCGAGGTGTACGCGACGGCGTGGAGCGGCCTGTTCGGCAATCTCGACCTACAGCCGGGCGAGACCGTCCTGGTGAGGGGCGCGACGTCCTCGCTCGGCCAGGCTGCCGTCAACTTGGCGGTCGACCACGGCGCGACCGTGCTCGCCACGACCCGGGACCCGCGGCGAGCGCCCCTGCTGAAGGAGCTCGGGGCCACTGACGTGCTCATCGACGACGGCGCGCTCGCCGCCCAGGTCGCCGAGCGGGAGATCGGCGTCGACGCGGTGTTCGACGTCGTCGGGAACAGTGTCCTGCGCGACTCGCTGGCCCTGGTGCGACCGCGCGGCCGGGTCTGCCAGCTCGGCTTCCTGGGCGGATTCGAGCCCGTACGGGACTTCGACCCGATCGCCGATCTCCCCAGCGGAGTCCGGCTCAGCTTCTTCGGCAGCGCCTTCGTCCTCGGCACCCCCGCATTCCCGCTCGGCGACGTACCGTTGGACGAGATGTACGCCAAGGTCGAGGCCGATGTCCTGCGGGCCCGTCCCACCCGGGTCTTCCGCTTCGACGAGATCGTCGAAGCCCATCGGGCCATGGAGGCCGGAGAAGCCCTCGGGAAGATGGTCGTCACCGTCGGCTGAATCCCCAGACCTTCCGTCAGCCCGCCGAGGGGCGCCGGATCGAGGTCGGCGACTCCAGGTGGGATCCGTACTGCTGCGGATCCCACCCGGCGGTTCGCCGCTCGGCAACCGTCAGTGCGTGAGGTGTACGAAGTGCCGGCCCGCCGTCTGCCAGGTGTCGTACGGGGTCCAGCCCGCGGACCTCGCCTCGGCGCACAGGGCGCGGGTGCCGAGCCGGGCCCACCAGAAGGAGGCTCCGCGGCCGCCGGTGCCGTCCTCGACGTACACCTCGACGCGCTCCTCGACGTCGGCGGCGGCCACCTCGACCAGCAGGGAGCCGCCGGGCGCGGTCAGTTCGGCGCTCCGGCGCAGCAAGGCGGCGGGGTCGCCGCCGATGCCGATGTTGCCGTCGATGAGGAGGACCGTGCCCCAGCCGCCTTCGCGGGGTAGTGGGTCGAACACCGATCGGCACAGTGCGCTGCCGCCCGCCCGCTCGGTACGGGCCACGGCCTCGGGGGTGACGTCGACGCCGAGCGCCGTGTGTCCGAGCCCGGCGACCAGGCGGCCCGGTCCGCAGCCGATGTCAAGGACGGGCCCGGTACACCGGGCCAGGACGGTGTCGTCCGCCGCGTCGGGTTCGGCGCACCAGCGTTCGACCTCCAGCGGGAGCAGCCAGCCGTCGCGCCGACGGAGGAACAGCGGCCCCTGCCCGGCACGGAGGGCGTCCGCGTACGGGTCCGCCTGCCAGGTACGGGTGGCGGGCTCGGCGAGCTGGGCGGTCATCGGGTCACCGCGCACAGGCCGTGGTGCAGGGCGGCGAAGCGCGTCCGCGGGGCTGCGGCCGCGACCCGTTCCGCGTCGGCGGGCGTGTCCACGTCGCAGAGCTCGGGCAGGTCCCGTACGGAAAGCCCCGCATCGGTCAGCCGCTGCCGCTGCACCTCGCCGGTGTGTGCCACCGACATGGGGACGCCGAGCAGCAGGGCCGGGTCGGGGTCGGCGAGGCCGAGGGCCCAGAACCCGCCGTCGTCGGCGGGCCCGAACCATGCGTCCGCCTCGGTGAAGTCGAGCCCGAGCGCGAGCAGGCCGGGGGTGACCTGCGGGGTGTCCATGCCGATCAGCAGGGCCGGTCCTTCGGACAGGGCGAAGGCGGCGGCCAGTCGGACGTCCAGGCCGCCCGTCCCTTGCGGGACGACCTCGATGCCGTCCGGGATCCAAGGGCCCGGCTGTCCGTCGAGGACCAGGACACGCCGCTCGGCCGGGGTCGCCAGGACCGTCGCGAGGGTGTCCTGGAGCGCGGCGCGGGCCAGGTCGGCTGCCTGCTGCGGGGTGAACTGCGTGGTCAGGCGGGTTTTCACGCGCCCGGCGACGGGAGCCTTGGCGATGACGAGGAGGGTGCTCACGCGGAGATCCCCTCGGTCGGTGCGGGGCGGGCGCTCGGCGGCTCGGCCAGGACCCGCCGCATCTCCCGTACGGCGTGCCAGGTGCCCCGCCAGGTCCCGGTGACCTTGGACTTCCCGGATCGGGGGAGGTAGGGGATGTCCGTCTCCGCCACCTTCCAGCCCGCGTCGGCGGCCCGTACGACCATCTGGAGCGGGTAGCCGCTGCGCCGGTCGGTCAGGCCCAGGCCGAGCAGCGCCTCGCGGCGGGCGACCCGCATGGGGCCGAGGTCGTGGAGCCGCAGTCCGGTGCGGCGGCGCAGCATCTGCGCGAGGGCGCGGTTCCCGGCCCGGGCGTGGGCGGGCCAGGCACCGCGGTCTTGTGGGCGGCGCCGGCCGAGCAGGAGGTCCGTCTCGCCGGCCGCGACCCGTTCGGCCATGGGGGCGAGCAGGCCGGGGTCCATGGACGCGTCGCAGTCGCAGAAGCAGACCAGCTCGGCTCGTGCGGCGAGCAGCCCGGCGTGGCAGGCAGCGCCGAAGCCGCGCCGGCTCTCGTGCACGACGGTGGCGCCGAGGGAGCGGGCGATGTCCGCCGAGCCGTCGGTGGAGCCATTGTCGACGACGATGGCCCGCCACCCGGCCGGCACCCGCGCCAACACCCAGGGCAGGGCTTCCGCCTCGTCGAGGCACGGCAGTACGAGGTCCGCGAGAGGCGGACGACAAGCAGAAGGAGTCACCCTCCACACCGTAGGAACCGAAGGGCGAAGAAAGGCGCCCGAAGACCTTACGAAACGCGGACACCGCGTCCCACGGCGGCAGGCCCAGGTCCACGCGGCACCGCACGGTGTCACTCTGGAGGCATGGCATCCGGTAACGAGACCGACCGCGATCCGGCCTCCGGCGACGCCACGGGCCGCGTCCTGGTGGTGGACGACGATCCGACCGTCTCGGAAGTCGTGGCGGGCTGCCTGGAGCGGGCCGGATTCACCGTGTACCGGGCCGCGGACGGCCCGGCCGCGCTGGAGATCGCCGCCAGGCACCTGCCCGACCTGATCGTGCTCGACCTGATGCTGCCCGGCATGGACGGCCTGGAAGTCTGCCGCCGGCTGCGTGCGAACGGAAACGGGATGCGCTCCGTGGCCGTGGTCATGCTCACCGCGCGCGGCGACGAGGACGACCGGATCCTCGGCCTCGAAGTCGGCGCGGACGACTACGTGACCAAACCCTTCAGCCCGCGCGAGCTGGTCCTGCGCGTCCGGTCGGTCCTGCGCAGGGCATCGTCGGCCGCCCCGGCCGGCGAGCCCCTGCTCGCGGCGGCCGGCCTGACCGCCTGGATCTCGCACGACCTGCGGACACCTCTGTTCAGCGGCACGGACAAGGACACCCAGAAGCTGAACCTCGTCGAGCACGAGGCGTACGCCAACGGCCTGCAGAGGACGTCTTCGACGTCGTCCGCTGAGAAGGTCCTTTGCGCTCAACCCGCTGCGGAACCGGCCGACGACGTCGGCCGGTTCCCAGGCTCAGCCGACCACACCCGCCGACTCGCGCTGACCGGCCCGGGCGAACTCGGCCATCCCCTCGGCGAAGCCGACCGTCGGAAGCCAGCCCAGCTCCTTGCGCAGCCGGGCGGAGTCGGCGGTGATGTGCCGTACGTCGCCGAGCCGGAACTCGCCCGTCACCACCGGGGCGGGTCCGCCGTGCGCCGAGGCGAGCTCGGCGGCCATCTCGCCGACCGTGTGCGGTTCCCCGCTGCCGGTGTTGTACGCGGTCAGAGCCCCAGCCTGCCGGGTACCGACCGCCTCGAGTGCCACCGCGTTGGCCGCGGCCACGTCCGTGACGTGGACGAAGTCCCTTCGCTGAGCGCCGTCCTCGTAGACCCGGGGGGCTTCGCCCCGGGCGAGCGAGGAGCGGAAGAAGGAGGCCACCCCGGCGTACGGGGTATCGCGCGGCATGCCCGGTCCGTACACGTTGTGGTAGCGCAGCGACACCGCCCGACCCTCCACGCACCGGGCCCAGGATGCCGCCAGGTGCTCCTGGGCCAGCTTCGTCGTCGCGTACACGTTGCGCGGATCCGTCGGGGCGTCCTCGCCGACCAGACCCGGCGCGAGCTCGGCTCCGCAGTCGGGGCAGAGGGGCTCGAACCGGCCCGCCGTCAGGTCTTCGGTCCGGCGCGGTCCGGGGCGTACCGTTCCGTGTCGTTCGCACGTGTACCGGCCCTCCCCGTAGACCACCATCGACCCGGCGAGCACGAGCTTCCTCACCCCTGCGGCCGCCATTTCCGCCAGCAGTACCGCCGTTCCGAGGTCGTTGCAGCCGACATAGTCGGGGGCGTCGGCGAAGTCCTTGCCGAGTCCGACCATGGCCGCCTGATGGCACACCGCGTCCACTCCGCGCAGCGAGGCCCGGACCGCGTCGGCGTCCCGTACGTCGGCGCGCACGAACTCGGCGTCGGGCAGGGGCGGGGTGCCGGGGTGGGCGGCGGGCAGCAGGGCGTCGAGGACGACGGGTTCGTGCCCGCGGGCCGTGAGGGCGGTGACGATGTGGGAGCCGATGAACCCGGCCCCTCCGGTGACGAGTACGCGCATGCTCCGGACGCTACGCAGTGCGGAGCCTGCGGAGGGTCTCCCACGCGTGCACGTAAGACTTCCGTCATACGGGAGGGCCGGGAACGGCGACGGGGGCGTGACGGCCGGGGGCTTCGCACGGGAAGTCAGTGGTGACTGAGGTGGTCGTGGTCCTTCCAGATGCCGCCGCCCGGCATGTCGAGGCGGGCGGTGAGCGGTCGGCGCCACGGGGGAGTGGAGGTGGGTTCGCCCCAGTAGTCGGTGACCCGTACGGCCCGGCCCTCGCGGAGCTCGGCGATGGTGACGTTGCGGTAGAGGCGGCCGTCGCCGTAGTCGCAGGTCCATTCCACAACGATGACGTCGTCGTCGAGGCGCAGCCGTCGTCCCACTTCGAGCGTGAGCTCGGGGAAGTTCCCCTCGACCTCCCCAATGAGCTTGCTGCCGCGGACGACCTCGCCCCGTCGACACGGCGCACGAACTGGACGACACCCGTCACCGCGTCATCACCTACACCGCCCTGGCCACCAGTCGCTACACCGAGCACTTCCGGGAGGAGACGGCGATCCGGCTCGACCGCGGCAAGGCGACCCTCGGCCCCTGTGAGGCGACGACGGTGAAGGTCCGGGACACCGCCACGGGAAGGCTGTTGACGCCCGCGCCACCCGGCAGCTCCGACGCGGACACCGCGACCGGGGACTACGTGTACGACGCGGCCACCCGGCTGCTCACGCGGACGTCCCACGGCGGTCTGGCGGACGACGCCGAGCTCATGGTCAGCGCGGTCGCGCCCGGCATCCATCGCGAGTCCGCACCGGAGGTCCGGCACGTCCGGAGCTCGGCGCGCCCCGCCCCGCCGGTCGTACGGCAGGTCGTCCCGCTGTTCCACTGGGACCGGCCGGCCGAGGGAGCGAGCCGGCGCCGGGGCAACGCCGTCCGGGTCTACCTGGACCGGCCCTGGTGGTCGTCCGGCCCCGGGGAACGGCTCGGTGTCGTGACCGCGCCGGGCACCGGGGATCCGGCGGAGGCGCTGCACCCGTACCTCACCATGCTGGGAACCGACCCGTCGGCCGTCTCGACCACCGTCACACCGTGGCCGCGCAGCAACGCGTTCCCCCGGGCCACCGCGTCCAGGAGCCTGGCGCCGGCCGAGGACCCCGGTGCGACGGTGACGGTCGCCGGTCATGACGTCTCCTTCGACGCTGCACGTGACCTGTGGTACAGCGACATCGAACTGCGCACCGCCGCAGGGCAGTCGCCCGCGTCCTGGTTCCCCTTCCTGCGGATGGCACTGGTGCGGTACCAGCCGGAGTCACTGGACGGCCTGTGGGTGTCCAAGACCGTCCAGGCCCCGATGGCACAGCTCAGCCCGGAACGGACCGCCACCGTGGTGCGCTCGGGCAACGTGCTCACCGTGACGGTCACCGGACCGGCCTACACCGCCACGTCGTCGGGCACCGCACGGCCCACGATCCGGGCGCTGGTGGAACAGGCTGCGCCCGCGTTCCCGGACCCCCATCTGCGTTGGGCGGAGATCAGCAAGGCCTACACGACACTCACGGCCACCGGCCCGGCGGGGAACACCACGTGGACCGGTACGGTCCCGCTGCCGGACGGGCCCTTCGCGGACGCACCGCGGCGGCTGCGGCTGACGGAGACCGAGGAGCACCTCGACGGCCATGAGAGGCTCGTCTACCTGGACTTCCTTCCGCTGTGACACGAGAGCCCGGCACCGGACGCACTGCACACCTGCACACCTGCACACCCGCTCACTCATGAAGGCTGAACCAGTGGACAAGGCACCGAACGGCGACACGAACGCGCAGATGCATGCAGAGGCGGAGGCGGGGGACGGTGACGCCATGAACCGGCTCGGCACCGAACTCATGAAGCAGGACCGCGTCGACGAGGCCGAGCGCTGGTACGCGCGCGCAGCACGGGGCGGCCATCCGAGCGGGATGTACAACCTAGGCCTCCTGCTCTGCCGCCACCGGGACAACTGCGCCGAGGCCGAGTCATGGTGGCGCCGCGCCGCCGAGGCCGGCCACGTCCGGTCCATGGTGGCCCTGGCCGATGCAATGACCAGTCGCGGCGACTCCGGGGACGCCTGGCCCTGGTACCGGCGCGCTGCCGAAGACGGCGATGCAGGAGCGGCGTTCGGACTCGCGGTCCTCCACGCCGACCAGGGCGACACGCAAGCCGCACTGGCCTGGTACCAACGCGCCGCGGACGGCGGCGACCCGCGCGCCACGTGCAACCTCGCCGTCCACCACGCCCTCCACGGCGACCCCGGTACCGAGGTGTCCTGTTCGAACAAGACCGGCCGCTTCCCCATCACCGAACGGCTGGACCGGCTCCAAGCGGCAGCGGCCGACCTGAGCAACGTCACGGTCGACTCCCACACCGGCGGCCTGCTGGTCGACTACTGCCGCCGAGCCGGAATCGACGTCGTCATCCGCGGAGTCCGTGGCGTTGCCGACCTGGACTACGAAATGCCGATGGCCCGCATGAACCACGAACTGGCCGGAGTCGACACGTTCTTCATCGCTGCGGATCCCGACCTGGCCCACATCTCCTCCACCCTCGTCACCGCGATGAGTCAACAGGAGCGTGTCCCGAATGATGATTGAGCGAGCTTCCTCCAGCAGGTGAGGGCGGCGGCGAGGGTGATGAAGGCCGCGACTGGGTTGCCCCGGCGCTCAGGCGTTCGGAGGAGGCTTTGCCCAGCTTCGGGTCGGCGTCGGCATGCCCATATTCACCGGCACCGGATCACCGGCCGGGCGCCACTGGCGTCCGTCGTTCCTGAATGCGCCGACCCGGTGCCCGGCCTGGGTCAATTCCCTCGCGAGTGCGCGGGTCGTCGTCGCACTCGCCACCGCTGCCGAGACGACGGCCCGAACGTCGCCGTGCACCAGGACACGGGCCTCGGCAGCCATCAACGGCCGACGTTCCCGTTCGTCCGGATGCGGGAACAACACCGCGCACTTCACGGCAAGTTGGTCCCGATTTTCGTCCGGGATGTGCAATCCACGACAACGATCCCCGACACGGGAAGCAACACCTTGATCACCTGCAAGCGCTTACATGAGACCATGCGCGGTTTCCCGCAGTTCGTGGCTGAAGGCGAGGGGCTGCAGCGTTTCCGGGTCCACCCGGACCTGTACCCGATGGCCGTGAGCATGAACACAACGGCCGTCTTCGGATGTCACCTGGAACTCGTACACCACGCTGGTGCGGCCGATCCGTGATATCCGGAACCGCACGCCCACGCCCCCCGTGCCCCGAATCGGCTCCTCGTATGTGACGAGGAATTCACGCACGACGAGATGGGTGTCGCAATACCGTGAGCGATCAGGATCCATGCTCCAGCCCTGTTCGTGCCAATAAGCCCCGATGGCTCGTTCGACGAAGAGTGCATGGCGCGAGTTGTGCACCATTCCCATGGGATCCAGGTCGTCGAAATGGACCTGGACCAGTCGGGTGTGTCCCGCTTCGGCGGGCAGTTCCTGCATGACCTGTTCCCCCTGCTGCCTCGTCTTCCAGGTCCGGGACGAATGGACGCCCTGCCGCAGTTGACCACGGCTGCCGGGTGGTATGCATGAGTAGCCGGTACTCAACTCGGAGGATCGCTTGCGTGCCCCGCACGCCGGTTCGATCACCGGCTACTGTGACCGGCATGCATTCGATCGAGTTTCGTGTGGCTCCCTACTCCTGCGGGGGCCAAGGTCGGGGCGAAGCGCCCTTTGTGCTGGAATTCCTGGTGGATGGGGTTCCGTTCCTGGAACTGGTACACAGGGCGGAGCTTCCCGACGCGCTCGCAGAACAGGAGGAGCCGGCCGCCGAGTTCGCACCGGACCCCTCTCCGCTGCTCGCCGGCGCGTACACATATCCGGCTCCCCTCTCCGCCCGGCACCTGCTCGGCGGCGAACCCGACCGTGTGCCCCACGGCACCGGGCGGGGAGAAACGCTGCTGTTGTCGTGCACGTGCGGAATTGACGACTGCTGGGCGTTGACGGCGCACATCACGGTCACGGACACCACCGTGACGTGGTCGGGCTTCCGCAACAATTCCCGGGACTGGAACTACGACTCCCTCGGCGTCCTGGCCTTTTCCCGCCCTCAGTACGAACAGTCGCTCCGCGCGGCCCTCGACGCCCTGCCGGCGCTCCGCTCCTGATGCGCACCCACGGACGCTTCCAGGCGCTCCGGTTCCACCGCTGAACGGCCCGACAGGCCCTGCCCGTTGCTGCGGACGCCCGGCGGCCGGACAGCCGCCGACGACACACCACACGGAGGGGTATCCCATGGAGAACGAAGCGATACGAGCCAGCCTGGACCTGCTGGACCAGGCATGCCGCCTGCCGCTGGAGGACGAGCGGCGCCGCCTGCTGGAACAGGCGGCCAGCGACCTCGTCCGGGACGGGCGGCGCCGTCGGCGTGCCGCGAGACGGGCCGTCCGGGCGGTGGCCGACGCGAAGGTGCTGGCCACCACCGCGACCGGAGCACCCGACCGGATCATGGACGCAGCACTGTCGGCCGAGACCCCGCACCGATCGGGCCTGTCCGTGCACGAGTACGTCCGGGAACACGGCGGTCCCGGTGCAGTGACCCGCCGGCCGCCGGGCCGCGCACCGGACGGCGACGGGCCGCCCAGGCTGCTCAACCGCCCACAACGCTGCTACGTCTGCAAGAACCACTACCGGCAGGTCCACCACTTCTACGGCCAGCTGTGCCCCGGCTGCGCGGACGAGAACCTCACCCGGCGCACCGCCCGGACCGATCTCACCGGCCGGTGTGCACTGCTGACCGGCGGGCGGGTCAAGATCGGCTTCCACCTGGCCCTGATGCTGCTGCGCGACGGAGCCGAACTCACCGTCACCACCCGCTTCCCCCAGGATGCGGCGAGCCGCTTCGCCGCGGCGCCGGGTGCCGCCGACTGGTGGCACCGACTGCGGATAGCCGCGCTGGACCTGCGCGACCCCAGACAGGTACTCGCCCTCACCGACCACCTGCTCGGCCAGGCCGCACCCCTGGACATCCTGGTCAACAACGCGGCCCAGACACTGCAGCGGTCCCCCCGGGCCTACCGTGCGCTGGTAGCGGCAGAGGCCGCCGCCGTCGGGAGGGCCCAGCCCTCCACCGCGCCGGAGATCTGGACCGCCCCGGGATTCACCGTTCCCGGATCGCCCGCCGCAGCACTCCCTCTGACGGCGGAACTCGCCTCGCGACCCCGGGCGTCCGGCGCCCTGACAGGCTTCCGCACTGTGACCGAAGGCGCCCTCGCCGTGGACCCGGACCCACAGGAGCGCACCGACGAGGCGGGGCTCATGCAGGAGACGGGCGACAGTAACTCCTGGACCCTGCGGCTCGGCCAGGTCGAACCGGCCGAACTGCTCGAAGTCCAGCTGGTCAACGCCGTCGCACCGTTCCTGCTCGCCGACCGCCTGCTGCCCCTGCTGGAGGCGTCGCCGCACCCGCGCCGTTACCTGATCAACGTCTCCGCCGTCGAGGGCCAGTTCGCCGCCCGCAACAAGACCAGCGGTCACCCGCACACCAACATGGCCAAGGCCGCACTCAACATGCTCACCCGTACCAGTGCGACGGACCTGGCCGCCCGAGCCATCCACACCTGCAGCGTGGACACCGGCTGGGTCACCGACGAGAAGCCGTTGCCTGCCCGGGAGCGGCACGCAGCCACGGGGTGGCGCCCGCCCCTGGACGTCATCGACGGGGCTGCGCGCATCTACCACCCCATCGTGCAGGGGCAGGCCGGCAGCCCCATCCACGGCGTCCTGCTCAAGGACTACCGCCACGTTGCCTGGTGACCTTCCCGCGGGCGGCGGCTAACTGATGGTGTCCCGGGCCCCGTTCCTCCCAAGCGCCGGTTCCCGCTGACGACGTGCCTATGGCGTGAGCCCTGGGCGTTCCGCGATGGACTTCGGCGCAGTGCCTAGGGCGAGGAGGACGGAGGCGCCCGAGAGGGCTGCCAGGACGGCAAAGAGGGTCGGATATCCGCCGAGGAGGCGGGCGAAGGCGGCGCCGACCCAAGGGGCGAGGGCCGCGGCGATGTGGGCGGGGGCGCCCAGGAGGCCGGAGAGGCGGCCGTAGTGGGTGGTGCCCCAGCGGTCGGTGACGGCGGTGGCCTGGAGGAGGGTGCATCCCCATACTCTCCGTGTAGATGCCGAGGCGGTACGCGTCCAGGAGGACGGACTTGACCTTGTCGAAGGCGTTGGACTGGTTGGCCAGGCCGGCGCCGTTGCGCTCCATGGTCCGGATGAAGCCGTCGACGACCTTGTGGTCGAAGGTGCTCATCCGGCGGCTGCCGAGGGTGGGGAGGATGTGGTGCTCGAGGAGGGACTCCATGGTGCGCAGGGAGGACTCGGCGAGGTTGCGCTGGCCAGCCTTCCATTCCGCGGCAGGCCCCAGAGGGCGAAGAGGTCGCTGCGGGGAGCGGCTTGCAGGGACGTCTCGGGGCGGCCCGGTACAGGGCGTACCAGAGCGGGTGCAGCGGGCGGAAGCGCAGCCGAGTACCGCGTCCGCCTCGGCGGTGGCCGTGCCGGGCGGTGGCCGCCCACGTCGGTGCCGGCGTGGTGCTGTGCACGCGCTCGGAGATCTGGGACGGGGCGTACACGGGGGAAGTGCTGACGACGATGATCGGCGAAGCCAAGGCCCGGGCAGCCCGAGAGCTGCTGTCCGAGCGCGGCAGCGGCCCTGAGGAGTGCCACGCCTACGGCGAGCATGTCTCCGACCCGGGGCTTCTCCGCCACCCGGTCGTCGCCGGCGAGCACCCGGACCTGCCGGCGGAGGCCGGCCTGCGCGGCCGGCACCACCTGGCGGGCGATCGCCCCGGCCTGACCCACACGCCCCCGCACAGGGGTACAGGCGGTGACGTTCGGTGAGATTCGGGCGTCGCTGAGGTGAGCCGCCCCATAGGGCCCACGTCACACACGAACCGGGATAGTAGCTC
>NZ_JBFBAH010000037.1:0-65968 GCF_040682115.1 Streptomyces sp. NPDC051364
AGATACGACAAACTCGCCGTCCGCTACGAGGCAACCGTGCTGGTCGCAGCCATCAACGAGTGGCTGTGATCAGCACTTTCGCAACAGACCCTAGTTCGCCCACCACGACGAACTCCTGAAGCAGACCCCAGCGCGTGGACCGCAGAGTGACCTGTGCCAGCTCTTCCCAGGTCGCGCTCCATTCGTGACCTTCACGCAAGAAGTAGAGCCCGTCACCCGCCACCCGTACACACGCCGCGTCCCCGCGTGCCATTGCCAGGCCTCCCAGGCTGAACAGTGCAAGCGCGACGATGCTCGCCAACGCGGCGGAGAGGGGATGGTCCACGAAGTAGAACACGGCCACGCCGAGCGGAACGGTCCCGGCGAGCGTGGCCGCGAAAGCGACGCGCATGTGCCCCATCGAGTACCGCACCTCGATGGGCGTCCCCGAGGCCGGCTCAACGACTGCCTGGACTGGAACTGCATCCATGACCGTCTCCTCCGCCGGCAAGGCCGGCGGCCTGGGTGCGCCAAGCGGCGGAGGCGGCGGGGAAGTAGGCGCCAGGTCCGGCAGCGCCACAGGCGAACCCACACCTATGTCGGCACCCATCACCGGACGCGTCACAGTCTCCGCACCACCCCCGCTCAGCGCGGACAACACCTCCTCCGCAGACGGCCGCCTCTCCGCTCGCTTTTCCAGGCACTCTCCCAGCACCGTCCGGAGTCCCTCCGGCAGGCGTTCCAGGTTCGGCATCTCGTGCACGACCCGGTAGAGCAGCCCCGCAGCACTGCCCTCCCCGAACGGCATACGCCCAGTGGCCGCGAAGCACAGAACCGTACCGAGCGAGAAGATGTCGCTGGCCGTGCCGACACTGCCGCCCTGGGCCTGCTCGGGCGACATGAATCCGGCGGTGCCGATCGCCACGCCCGTCCGGGTGAGCATGGTCGCACCGTTCAGCGCCTTGGCGATCCCGAAGTCGATGAGCCGCGGCCCGTTCTCCGTGAGCAGGACGTTCGCGGGCTTGAGATCCCGGTGGACGAGCCCCGCCTGGTGCACGGAGTGCAGCGCCTCTGCCAGGCCCGCGCCGAGCCGCCATACCGCGTCCTCCGTCAACGGCCCGTTCTCCCGGACCCATTCGGCAAGATTGGGTGCCGGAATGTAGTCGCTGGCCACCCAGGGCGTCTCCGCCTCCGGATCCGCATCGACCACGGTCGCCGTCCAGAAGCCTCCGACCGCCTTCGCCGCCTCCACCTCGCGCCGAAACCGCGCCCGGAAACCGGGGTCGGAGGCGATCTCCGGCCGGACGATCTTCACCGCCACCCGCCGACCGCTGCGCGACTCTCCGAGGTAGACCTGCCCCATGCCGCCCGCGCCGAGCCGCGCCGTAATCCGGTACGGGCCGACGGCCGCCGGGTCACCGGCCTTCAACTGCTCCACAATTCCCCCGAGTGCAATCGCCTACAAGAGAACTTAGAGCCGGCCCGCACCCGGTGTCAGCTGGAAGGCGGCCCTCCTGGAGGCCGCCGCCAACTCAAGCCCACCGAGTCGCACCGCCCGCTGGACGGCCCCCTCGCCGGAGGTACGCTGTCAGTGCGCCGAGCTCGCGCTGGGCGAGGGCGAGCAGCGGGTCGGAGGCGGGATCCGCCTGCTGGGATGGGCCCATGACGCCGACACCCTTCTCCACCACGCACGCCCTGGACCCGCTCCGCTCCGCTCCGCCGGCGCCGCACCAGGGCATTGACCGTGGGCGGCGCGGTGCTGCTCGTCGCGGCCTCACTCAGGGCGACTTTGCGAGCCCCGCGGCGTACGAGGCAGCGGTCGACACGCTCCGCGAGGCATGGTCTGAGCAGGGCCTGACGGTGGAGGGCATACCCGCCCCCGGAACCGGTGAGCCGGGAGCCGGCTTGGCCGGGAATCCGAACGACCACGACCGTGACATCGAACTGTCGCTGCGGCCCGACCGGTACTCGGGCAAGCCGACACTGCTCACCGACGCCGGATGCATACGGCACGAGGCGTACCTGGTGAGGTGGGAGTAAGGGCCTGCTCCAGCAGCACGTGTTGGGGCCCGTGTCAGCGAAGTCACCCCCGAGACAGGGGACTTCCTGAGGGGACTTCCTGCGCGCCAAGAACACCCAAGGGCTGCTGCTGTGGTTCCTGCCCAAGGAAGCCATTCGCCCGCAGGGCATGGTGCCGAACTCCGTGCGCATGGCGCAGATGCCGCAGAAGTTGGCGGCCTGCGTTCCCGGTTGTGATCAGTATGTCGTGATCGTGTCACGATCAGGTGGGCCCGTCCGGATGGACGCGACCAGGCGACATAAAGACGGTATTAAGGTGACGTGCGCCTGCCAAGGTGCCCTACTTGCTCATCACTCTTTGCAACGGGATTGAATGTGAAGCTTCGTCATGTCCGAGCAATAGCCGTCTTCGGTGTCGCCGTCGTCGCGCTCACGGGAGCCCGTGGCTCCCACGGCGCCAGCTGTGGTGGCAGCCACGGCTCCAGCTCCTCGCACTCCAGCAGCTCGGGCGGCTCCAGCAGCGGTACCACCGGCAGTACCACTGGCGGCAGCGGCAGCGGCAGCGACAGCAGCGGCACCTCGTCCGGCAACTCCTCCGTCACGGGCGGTTCGAGCAGCGCCAACAAGGCCGAGCGTGACATCAAGATCGACAAGTGCCGCCTGGACGAGTCGGGTAAGAACCTCGTCGCCCGGCTCACCGTCACCAACAGCGGCTCGTTGAGCTACACCTACAACATCACCATGAAGTTCGAAGGCGCGCCCGGCTCCAGCGCCCTCGCCGCCACGGCCAGGGTCACCAACCTGACGGTCAAGGCCGGCGGATCCCAGCAGGCCGAGGCCACAACGCCGTACACCGGCAAGGGCGACGGAAGCGAATACAAGGAGTGCGTCGTCTCCAGCGCGACCAAGAGCGTCTCCTGACACACCGTTTCGTCTGGCCGGGCCGAGCGGCGTGCCGGGTCAGGACCCCGCGTACGGCGTTGGTCACCGGCATCGGGCGGGCTACCGGGGTGGGGTCCTCCAGCATCCGCTGCGGTTCAAGCGGCTGTGCCTGGACATGGTGTGGCGGGGCATGAAGATCCCCGCGTTCAGCCGGGTACCGGCCGCGGCGGCCGGCTGACTGCCGATGCCGAGAGTGACCGAGGGCTTCGGTGACGGCCGTTGCAAGGGCCCGGGCCATCAGGGGAGTGCCGGCCAGGTCGACGGCCCGGATCACGACGGGAAGGTGGCCGGCGGCGGGAGTGAAGCGGTGGCGGCCGGCGGGCGGGCCGGTCCGTCGAGTTCTGGCTTGGACGGCACCGCCGGGATCGCACAGCCCTGCTGCGGACCCGGCGGGGGAGGGTTGCCCAGCGTCACCGTTCCCAAAAGTCCTCCGCCGGAGAACGGACGCCATTACCGACTCTGCAGAAGTGCGGATCTCTGACTCAGGTCACCCGTCCTGCACCAAGCTGAAGAGGATCTTCTTGTTCCTGTCAGGGAACGCGGGGTCGGCCCGCTCGAGCCTGACCCGGACGCTTGCGCCCAGCTTGAGGTCGACGTCCGCCGAGGTGACTCTGCCCACCACGGCGGGCTCCGCCATCTGGACCTGTCCCTCCCGCCGGTTCGGCGGGACCTCTTCCTCGTCGGTGTCGATCACCGTGGCGTCGAAAATGCCGCCCACCCGGTCCATGAGCACTGCCGCCTCCACCAGGTCCACGGACTGCCGGTCCGCCGCACTCCCCTTCGCCTTCGCCATCGTGATCGGCAGGTCGTCCAGGGCGGCGAGTACCCAGTCCGGCGGGGCCTGGCCATCGCAGGCAGCCACGCACAGCTCACCGGCGTACCGGTCGACCAGACGCCGCAGCGGGGCGGTGCAGTGCGTGTACGGGGCCGCGATCGCCGCGTGGCTCGTCTGCTCGGGGATGTGGTCGTGGTCGCGGAAGGACTTGTAGACCGATTTCAGCAGCAGGGCGCCGGCCGCCTCGTGGAGGAAGGCCGCGTGCTTCTGGTCGTGCGGATCGAGCGAGCGGATCAGCTCGGCGTACGAGACGTGGTGCGGCCACTCGATGCCCAGGCCCTGGGCGATGCGGTGCAGCCGTGTGACCTCGTGGGTCGGGGCCGTGTCCTGGGTCCGCAGGATGCCCGGACCGCTGTCCAGCATCATCCGGGCCGCGGCCATCCCGGTCATGAGGGAGATCTGCTCGTTCCAGCCGTCCACGGGCAACGGCGCCCGGTAGCTCAGCCGGAACGATCCGTCCTCGAACGTGACCTCCTGCTCCGGGAGGGTGAGCGAGATGCCGCCCCGCGCGGCCTCGACGGCCTCGCGCAGGGTGCCGATGTCGCGCAGCAGGGCCACGGACTCCTCCGCGGTGCCGGAGTCGATGGCGTGCTGGACGCCCGCGTAGTCGAGTTTGGCCCGACTGCGGACCAGGGCGCGGCTCACGTACGACGTGGTCACCTCGCCGTGGGCGTCGAGGTCGTGCTGCCACAGCAGGGCGGGGACGGTCTGGTCCGGCAGCAGGCTGGCCGCGCCCTCGGAGAGCGCAGGCGGGTACAGGGCCACCTTGCCGTCGGGGAAGTACAGCGTCACGATCCGCTTCTGGGCCTCGGCGTCCAGCGCGCCGCCGGGCACGACGAAGGCGGCCACGTCGGCGATGGCGTAGTACACGCGGAACCCGCCGCCGGGGCGCCGCTCCAGGTACATGGCCTGGTCGAGGTCCTTCGACGTCGGCGGGTCGATCGTGAAGAGCGGCAGATGGGTGGCGTCCTTGTCGGGCAGCCGGGGCGTGTGCGCGGCGGCTTCGGCCGCTTCGAGCACGGGTGCGGGAAAGGCCGCGGGGGCATGCAGGTCGGTCCGCAGCTTCTGCAAGGCGGTGCGCAGCGCGGCTTTGGCCGCGTCGGACATGTGCATCGGGCGCCGTGGCATGCCCCGAGCATAGGGCGGCGGACACGCACCGGCACGGCGGGGAGATCCGTCCGGAGGACCTGGCCGGGAGGGGGCTCGATTCCCCCGACGATCAGGTACACGTCCGTCAGGTACACCTCCGCGACGGAACGTGCCGGAAGCGTTGTGAACGCTTCCAGCACGTCGTCGTCACGCGGTATGCGTCACCGGGGCAACGTCACCTGCCGTAGTACGCGTTGTGGATGGTCAGCGACGACTTGTTGCCCTGCTTGTCCGTGACATCGGCGAAGAACGAGATGGCCTTGTCCTTCGCCGGGTTCTTCACGGAAATCTTGCCGTTCGCAACCTTCACGGGCTGCCAGGTCTTCCCGTCGTCATAGCTCACGGACACGGCGAGCGACGTGAGGTTCCTCCCGGCCGCCGAGCCTTGCACGGTCACCGGGACCTGGACCGACTTGCCCCCAGGGGCGCGCGAGGAGAGGTCGACGGGGGCCGCGAAGCGGACCGTGGACACCGGCAGCGCCGTGGTGGCCGCGACCTGCTTCGAACGGAACGTGAAGCTGGCGTCGATGCGGGTGGAGGCTGCGGCGACCTTCGCCGGGCGCTCCACGGAGGTCGTCAGCCGGTACTCGGCATCGGCGGCGTCGACCTTGAAGGGCTGCGTGCCGCTCAGCGGGTCCTCGTTCTCGCCGACCTTGACGCCATTGCGGTACAGCGTCGACGTGGCCGAGGTGTACGTCGTCAGACCCGCGTGGCCCTTTCCGTCGGCGAACAGCGGCAGGGCGCCGACGACCTGCTGCTCGCCCGTGGCCGCGTCGGGTGCGGTGCGGAAGACGCCCATTTTCTCGCCCAGGAGCGGGCCGAAGACGCCGGTGTTGAACGTCTCCCGGTATGTCCTGCCGGCTTCGTAGCGCTTCGGTTCAGTCATCTCGTAAGCGCCGTCGAAGGCCGGGTAACCCCACTTGTCGGGCTCCCCGAACTGCTCCGACTTGGTCAGCCACTTGACGCCGTCGGCGGTGGAGACGTAGAAGGTGCGCGTGCCGGGCGTGGCCTGCGGCGCCGAGAACCCGTTGCCTTCCGGCGCACCCGGCAGATGGGCGAACGGAGAGGTGAGAGTGGTCTTCCCGGGAGCCGAGGCACCGACGTCTACCTTGAGCGTCGCCAGTTCGTTCGCCTTCACGTGCTTGGTGTAGCCGGTCGCGACCTTCTGCGTCTTGCCGCCGAAGGCCACCGAGTACTGAGCGGTGGCGTCCTTGAGCAGGTGCGCGTCCCAGGTCTGGAGGAGCGAACCGTCGCTGACGCCCGGACCCATGTGCGCGGTGCGGAAGTTGGAGAAACCCCTCAGGACCCAGCCGTTGCCGACGCGGCCGATGTCGGTCGCGACCTCGTAGTACGTCCCCCCGTAGTCCACCTTGTCGAGTCCGGGCACGGTGATGTCCACCGGCTTGGTGGTGCGCGCGTCGGCCGTGACCGTGGTGTCGCCGGAGATGTCCAGCTTCGGCTGGGCGATCCAGTCGGTGCCCTTGGTGAGGTCCGACGGGTCCTGGTACACGGCCGCGTTGAACGTGTACGAGCCCTTGGGCACACGGATCTTGTGCGTGCCCGGCTCGTTGTCGATGCGGGCCTGGAAGCCCTTGGCGGAGCCGGCGACGCCGATCAGGGTGCTGGAGAAGTTCACGGCGTCGGCGCCGTCGCGGTCGATGGTCCTGAGCGTCAGGTCGTAGGACTCCGCCTCGCGGACGGCCACCGCGGCCGTGCGGACGGACTGGCCCGCGCCGGTGGCGGTGACGTAGCCGGAGTAGGTGCCGTCGGCGTCGCCGATCCTGGTGTCGGCGGTCAGGTCGACTTCGGCCGTGCCCCCGGCGGGCACGGTCACCTTGGTGGTGCCGAGCGCGAAGAAGCCGGCCGGGGCCGGCTTGCCCGCCGGATCCAGCGCGGACACCGACAGGTCAAGGGTGACGTCGCTGGACCCGAGGTTGCGGTAGCCGACCTTCTTGGTGAAGGGCTGGTCGTCGGGATGCGGCCACTGTGCGACGCCGAAGCTCAGCGAGACCGGATCGGCGATCACACTCTGGGCCAGCGCCTTGTCGACCTGGATGCGGCCCGAGCCCTGCTGGAAGGGGGTGTAGTCGCCGCCCTTGGCGGAGGCGGTCAGCGCGCCCTTGAGCTCGGCGGACTTCCAGCCCGGATGCTGCTGTTTCAGGATCGCCGCCGCGCCCGCTACGTGGGGCGTGGCCATGGAGGTGCCGTCGATCTGCAGGTAGCCGGGGGCGGGGTGCGGTGTGCCGGGGCGGGTGTCGAGCGCGCTGCCGGGGGCGGCGGCCGCGGTGATGGCAACGCCGGGCGCGGTCACGTCCGGCTTGACGGCTCCGTCGCCGGTGCGCGGACCGATGCTGGAGAAGGGCGCCAGCTTGTCGTCCTTGTCGACGGCGCCGACGGTCAGCGCGGCGTCCGCGCTGCCGGGCGAGCCCACTGTCGAGTCGCCGCCCTTGCCTTCGTTGCCCGCCGCGATGGCGAACAGGATCCCCTTTTCGGCGGACAGCTTGTTGACCGCTGCCTCCATCGGGTCGACGCCGGGGGAGTCCGGGCCGCCGAGGCTGAGGTTGACGACGTCCGCGCCCTCGGCGGCGGCCCACTCCATGCCCGCGATGATGCCGGAGTCGTCCCCGGCTCCCTCATCGTTCAGTACTTTCCCGCTGATGATCTTGGCACCGGAGGCGACACCCTTGTACCTGCCGCCCGACGTGGCGCCGGTACCGGCGGCGATCGAGGCGACGTGCGTGCCGTGTCCGACGCGGTCTGCGGTGTCGGGGGAGGTGGAGAAGTTCTTCTCGCCGATGACCTGGGTCTTCAGGTCGTCGTGGGCCTTGTCGACTCCCGTGTCGAGGACGGCGATCTTGACGCCCTTGCCGTCGTACCCGGCCGCCCACGCCTTGTCGGCGCCGATCTGCTCGACACTGCGGTCCAGGCTCGCTCTGCGCACCCCGTCCAGCCACACCTTGCCGATGCCGGAGGCGGTGACGCGCAGGCCTCCCTTGCTCTGGTCGGTCAGCGCCTCCCACACCTTGGCCACGTCGTCCTGCGACGTACGGAGGGCGTCGGCGTTGATGGTCGGGAACGTGCGCCGCAACTGGGTGTCACCTGCCGCGCGCACCTCGGCCCGTGCGGCACTGGTGCCCCCGTCGTACTGCACGATCAGCTTGAGCCCGTCGCGGTGGCTCTTGCGCAGCAGCGGGTCGGTGAGCTCGTCGACGTCGAAGAGCCGCTGGTCCAGCTTGCCCGTGGCGATCAGGCGCTGCGCGTCGCTGGGCACCACCAGCGTGTGGTCCTTCGTGCGCTGCACCTGTACGGGTATGCGCTCACGGCCCTTGGCGGACTCGAAGCCCACCACCTGGCCCTTGTCGCCGACCACCACACGGTCGCCCGTGATGAGTTGGATCCGGCGGTTGCCGTCCAAGCGCGTGGTGTTCGGTGTGGTCGTCGTGGACGTGGTGATGGCCGCCGCGGGGCCGGTCATGCCTGCCACGAGGGCCACCGAAGTGGCCGCTGTGACGGTGAAGGCGCGTGCTCTCTGCACATGTGCGCGCAAGTCTCCCCCAGGAGCTTGGGATGAGGTCGATGGGTCATTCCGGCCAGGGGCGCAACGGCGCCCGACGGGCTGGTCAGCGCAGTATGTGAGGCGAGAGAGACGTGATCAACGGCGTGACGGCAGCGGGGCATTGAGTTCCGTGACTTCAAGCCATCCAGATGCCGGCGAGTTCGATGGGGTGACGACGGTGGTGTGACGACCGTGTGATCGCCGAGCGATGCTTGTGCGACACCGGTGCACAGCAGGTCCTCCGGATCGCGGAGAAGGGCAGGCCCGCGCACTTTTCGCGGACCGGTGCCCCCACGGTCGGCGCGTGCCCCTCCGATTGGCCGTATCCGTATCCGTGTCCGTACCCGGGGGGCCCACCGGGTACGGGAGGTCGGCTCCGCGGTGCTACCGCCCGTCCGAGAAGTTGTGCACCCCCCACCAGCCGGACTCGTCGTGGTAAATGCCCACTCCCACCTCGGTGAACGTCCGGCTGGTCTGCGCCTTGTAGTGCCCGGAGCTGTGGCGCCACATGGACTGGAACTTCTCGGCCGCCTGCTGGGCGGTCATCGACTCGTCGCTCCACATCACGATGTTCTCGCCGACCCAGGTGCGCGATCCGGTCACCAGGTATCCGTTGTCCTTCTCGCTTGAGTGGCCGAAGCCGGACGTACGCATGTGCCTGGCCCACTCACGCGCGAAGCCACTGAGATCATCCTTGAGCACCAGGGGCGGCAGGCCCACCGTCGCCCGTTCGGCGTTGAGGAGCTTCAGCGACATGGCCTCGGCATCGCTGACGGCCTGCGTGGACAGCCTGGGCCCGGGCACCTTCGGGTCCGGGCCGAGCGGGCCGGACCCGGACGCCCTGCCGGCCGGGGAAGAGCCGGGTGCGTCGGCGCCCTTCGGCGGCTTGGCGCCGCGGGATCCGGCCAACCGCCGCCGGATCCCGGCCATCCGCCGCCGGACCCCGGGCCCGGCGCTCCCCGGGCGGCCGCGTCGCCCACCCTGGCGCCGGCCGCCGTCCCGGCGGCCACAAACACCCGTGACCGGCTCGGAGCCTCGTGGAAAACCCTGGCGACGCTTCTATGTGTAACGGCATTACCTCCAGTAAGTTACCGGCAGGTAAAGCCACTGCAGGTTAGACGTACGGGGGAGTAATGAACCGGAGAACCTCTGCTCTGTTGTCCACCGCCATCGTGACGGGCGTCGTCGTCGGCACGGCGCCGACGGCGACGGCAGCACCCACTGCGGTTACACAGGGGACGACCACGGCGACGGCGCCCGACCCGTTCTACCGTTACAGCGGCAGCAAGCCGCTGTCCGCGTACCGGCCGGGCGACGTCCTGAAGAAACGCACGCTGAACTACCACGTCTTCGGCATCCCGACGCCGTTGAAGGCAATCCAGCTGCTCTACCGCACGACCGATGCCCAGGGCAGGCCCTCGGCCAACGTGACCACCGTGGTCCGCAGCCAGTACGGCGACGGCGGCAAGGCGGTGTCGTACCAGTCGTTCTACGACTCCCTCAGCCCGGAGGACGGCCCCTCCCGGGCCATCGCCGGTGACGTCTCTCTCGGCGGCGCCATCGCCAACGCCGAATCCCTCATCGTGGCGCCGCTGCTGCTCAAGGGCTACGACGTGGTCATCCCGGACACCGAGGGCCAGAACGCCGACTTCGCAGCCGGCCCGGAGTATGGAACGAACACTCTGGACTCGATCCGCGCCGCCATCCGCACCGGGGAGACGGGTCTGCATGCCGGTACGAGGTTCGGCCTGTTCGGCTACTCCGGCGGGTCCATCGCCACCAACTGGGCGTCGGTCCTGGCCCCCGCGTACGCGCCCGAGGTGAACAAGCAGCTGGTCGGCTTCGCCGAGGGCGGGCTGCTCGTCGCCCCTGCGCACAACCTCAAGTACGTCGACGGCGCACTGGCGTGGAACGGGGTGATCCCGATGGCCCTCATAGGCGTCTCACGCTCGTACGACATCGACCTCACCCCCTACCTGAGCGCGAAGGGCCTCGCGGTCGTCAAGGAGCTCGAACGCGGCTCGATCGTCGATGCGCTGGCCCACCACCCGGGGATGACATGGAAGGACATGGCGAAACCGGAGTACAAGGACCCGAACTCCATTCCGGCCTTCGTCGCAGCGGTCAACAAGATCAATCTGGGCCAGGCCGCCACCCCGACCGTCCCGGGGTTCATCGGGCAGGGGAACGCGGGCTGGCTCGAGGGAACGTTCAACAGGCCGCCGGGCATCGGCACGGGGGATGGTGTCATGGTCGCCGGGGACGTGCGGACGCTGGCCCGGCAGTACTGCGCCACCGGCAACAGCTCGATCAAGTACGAGCAGTACGATCTGCTCAGCCACGTCGGCGCCATGCCGTACTGGGCGCCGCGCGCGATGGCCTGGCTGGACGACCGCTTCGCGGGCAAGACCGCCCCCACCAGTTGCGGCAGGATCCCTGCGGGCAACTCGCTGGAGCCGGAGAAGCCGACCGCCACGCCGTGACCGCTCCGGACCGCAGCGGTGCAGCCCCGCCGTGCGCGGGGATGCACTGTTGCTCCAGATGACGGGCCGGGGGTGGGGCAGGGGCCGGACGGCGGGTTCAGGGGCGCGTCGCGGTGATCAGCCATGTGGCCGAGGGGAAGAGCACGCCATCCGGTGTCCCGTGCGCGCGGAGGGTCGTGCGCAGGTCGGCAAGGGCACGCTCGCGGCTGGTGTCATCGAGGTCGGTCAGCATCCAGCCGAGCAAGCCGCTGACGAAGCGGTACGCGTCATCGGTGTCGGCTCCGAAGTACATGGGCGCGGTGAGCGGTTCGAAGGCGGCTTCGGCGAACCCGGCGCCGGTGAGCAGACGGCGCACCCGGTCGGGGTCGGACAGGGAGAACGGCCCGGGGGCGGCCGGCGGCGGCGCGGGCAGGTCCCGGCCTGCCGCCATCGCCGCGGTCAGGGCCAGGAACCATTCGTTGCGCGGTGGCGGCTGCCAGACGAGCTGCACCGTGCGGCCGCCCGGCCGCACGGCCCGGGCGATGTTGCGGAACGCGGCGACGCGGTCCGCGAAGAACATGGTCCCGGTACGGCTGACCGCGAGGTCGAACTCCTCGGCCGGGAACGGGTGGATCTGGGCGTCGGCCTGCTCGAATTCGGCGTGCTCGAGTCCTTCGGCCGCTGCCCGCCGCCGGGCCACTCGCAGCATCGCCGCCGACAGGTCCACGCCGAGCGCGCGGCCCTCCGTGGCTCTGCGGGCGGCTTCGCAGGTCATCTCGCCCGAACCGCACCCGATGTCGAGCACGTGGTCGGCCGGACCGATCGCCGAAGCTTCGAGGAAGCGTGCCCGGTAGCCGCGAATCGCGAGGTCGAACCGGTCGGCGTGCTCGGCCCAGTAGGCGCCCTCATCGCCGTCCCAGGCACGGGCCTGTTCGGCGTTCGAGGGTGCGACCTGCAACATCCGGGTCATCTCGACCACCGCCTTATACTCCCAAAGGGGCTATTCTGGTGTAACTCCGAGGAGTGGCGATGTCAAGGGAACCCGCGCTCACCACGACCTCCTACGCGGTCCTCGGGCTGCTTGCGGTGCGTCCGTGGAGCACGTACGAACTCGCCCGCCAAATGGACCGCAGCCTCGGGCGGATCTGGCCCAGGGCGCAGAGCAAGATCTACGACGAGCCCAAGAAGCTGGTCCGGCACGGTCTGGCCCGGGCCGAGCGGGGGTCCGTGGGCCGACGGCCGCGCACCGTGTACGCCATCACTCCTGAGGGCCGTGATGCACTCGCCGCATGGCTCCACGAGCCCGGTGCCGGCCCCGTCCTGGAGTCGGAACAGCTCCTGAAGGTCTTCTTCGCCGAGTCCGGGACGACGCCCGATACCCAGGCCACCTTGGCCGCGGCCCGGGCCTGGGCGGTCGAACGCAACCGGGACAACCTGGCCGCAGCCCGCGCCTACGCCTCGGACGAGGGGCCCTTCCCCCAGCGGGCCGCGCAGACCCTGCTCGTCGGCCGGTTCCTCACGGACTACTACCGGCTGGTCGCCGACTGGGCGGAGTGGGCGGCCGCGGCCGTCGAGCAGTGGCCCGACGAGCCCCGCGACGCGGTCGCCGACCGGGACGAGCTGGCGGAGACGGTCCGGCGCGCCGCGTGGAGCGAGGCCGACGGGCCCGTCTGACGTGCCGGAGCAGGCGGCCGACCGGGTGGACAGGTCGGTCTTCCGAGGAATCGCCGTCGGGGGTGCTGTACGAGAAGAAACTGCCTAGGGCTGGTCCTGCTGCGCGAGGTGTTTCTTGAGCCAGGTGAGCAAGGTCGCGAACGCCGGGGACATGGCGGCGTCCGACTGTTCGAGCACCGTCGCGTGGCTGTCGTCCTCCATCGTGATCGTGTAGGTCATCGCGTCCCTGGCACGGTCGGCCTGGTCATCCACGGGCATCGCGACGGCCGCCGCCACCAGCTGGGTCAGCTCCGCTGCGGCGTTCTCGGGTAGCGCCGCTGTGTCCAGCACCTCGGGCCGGCGGCGGATTGCCGCCGCCAGCCCGCCGTATGACTCCAGAGTCACCTTCATCGCGCGCGACCGGTGGTCACTTGGCCCCCTTCAGTGCGGCCATTTCCTTGGCCAGCCCGCTCACCTTGGCGCTCAGTTCCCCGATCTGTCTGGACAGGGCCGCCAAGCCGTCCTGCCGGCCCAGGCCGCCGTTCCCGTTGACCGGCAAGCTCCGTGCCCGGGCGAGCCCCGCCGGGACCCCGCTGATCTGGATCTCCACTCCCTGCCACGCCGCCAGCATGGCCGACTGCTCGGGGCTTCCGATGCCGAACAGTTCCCCGGCCTTCTGGAAGGTGGTGTCCGCGAAATCCTGGAAAGTGGCATCCCTGCTGGAGGCTTTGAGTGATTCGTACCAGATGTTCCCGGCGGCCTCCCATGCGAATCCGCCGATGCCCACGGCAGCCAGGAAGAACGCCTTGTTCGGAATGCCGGAGTTGTAGTGCACCCCGCCGAAGTCCCCTCTACGGGTGTCGGGCAGGTGCACGAATTTGCTCATACGGTCGGGCTGGGGGTCTTTTCCGAACTGCGGATTGTCGTATGCCTGCCCCGGCGCCTTCATCGACCGCAGGGCGTCACCGCCGATCCCCGGGGTCCACACGTCAGCCCCGATCAGCCAGTCCGCATCCTCGGCCTTCTGCTTCTGTGACCATTGCTTGACCAGCGACCCGAAGACGTCCGACATCGACTCGTTCAGGGCCCCGGACTGATTGTGGTACTCGAACTCCGAGGTGTTCTCGGTGACCCCGTGCGTCAACTCGTGAGCGATGACGTCCAGCGATCCCGTGAGGTTGCTGAACTCCTTGCCGTCCCCGTCGCCGAAGACCATCTGGCGTCCGTCCCAGAACGCGTTGTTGAATTGGACGTCGAAGTGGACGTATCCGTCCAGCCGCATCCCCCGGTCATCGATCGAATTGCGCTGGAACACCTCTTTGTAGAAATCGCGCGTCAGGCCGAGTCCGTCGAACGCCTGGTTGAGGGCCGGGTCCGCGGACTCCGGTCCGTCTTCAGGCCTGACCAGGACAGCGTTGGGGAGGGAAACCCCCTGCTCGCAGTCGAAGACGGTGCGCCGGCCGTTACCGGCGGTGGCGGCCGCACCGGCGAGGGACGCCCGGACCGCTCGCTCGCCCCGCAGGCGCGCAGTGGTCAGCAGAGTGTCCAAGGCGGCCTGGCGTACCTCACGGTCTTCGCTCTCCAGGAGCTTGTCGAGAATGTACGGGGGAATGATGCAGTGGACTGGGCGGGTCCTGCTCATGGGGCACCTCCTGGGCGAGAGGACCAACGGTTGACAATTCATCAGTTGACGCTTGGATGTTCTCAGACCCCTGCTCGAGTTCCCGGCCGTGGAAAGGGTCGAGGAAACAGCAGGGGCCCGCTGATCTGACAGCAGCGGGAGAAGCGTTCGGCGCCAAGCAGCCCGGATTCCAGGGGCGGGGCCACGCTGATATCACCAGTCTCCTGCCGTCCGCAGCGACGGGCAAACGCAACGAAAGTGCCCGGAGATCCACCCCGGACGGCCGCCGGACGCCAAGAAATGGGCGACGTGCAGCAATCTGTCTCGCTCGGGTGGCACGGGATCGGCTGGATGCCGGCCCGGATACCCGGTCTGCCGGCAGCCGGACAGGCCGGCACGAACCGGAAGGTCAAAAAGGCTAAGTCCTTTCCCACCGGGCTGGATGGGTGGGTGCTTAGGTTGAACTCGTGGTGTCGTAGGGGCTGACTGCGGTCGGGCAGCCGGATCACATCGACGGCTTGTCGTCCGCTGCGGTATCAACCGGAGGCATGCGGTATCCACGGGGGGCGGGCTGACCGCCTCGCGCCAGGAGTTTCACGAGGGGTTACGGCTACAGGCCGCGGAGCGTTTCGCTCGCGAGTGCGTTGGTCGGCAAGGACCTGCGGGTCAGCGTCCGGTTGGCGCAGCGGTGGCGGCGGACAGCTGCCCGCCCTGATCGCCGCGGTGTTGCCGGCGCCGGCGCGCGGGTGTCGCGGCGCCGGCCGCCCGCCGACGGGAACGCCTTTCTGGACCCGCGACCGGAGCCGGCCGGATTTCCGGTGTCCTCAGGTGGCGGAGCCTGCCGCCGAACCCGTCGCGAGGTCCGCGCCCCAGCGCGTGATCGCGGCCGGCAGGTCGAGCGGGCCGGGGCGCTGGTCGGAGTCTTCGGCGGGCCAGTCCTCGCGGGGGACGCGCCACATCACCTCGAACTCGTTGCCGTCCGGGTCCTTGGCGTAGAAGGACTTGGAGACCAGGTGGTCGCTCGCGCCGACCAGCGCACCGCGTTCGGTGAGCTTGTGTCCGAGTTCCGCCAGCTCGCCGAGGGTCCCGACCTCCCAGGCCAGGTGGTAGAGGCCGACCCGGCCCTGCTCGGGACCGGGCGCGTCGGCGCCGATCGCGAACAGCCCGAGGTCGTGGTCGTTGAGGCTGTCGGGGGCGCTCAGGAAGGCGGCGCGACCGGCGGTCAGGTGGTCGACCTGGAATCCGAAGACGTCGGTGTAGAACGCCACGGAGCGCTCGACGTCGCGGATCCAGAGCACGGCGTGGTTCAGGCGGCGGACGGACATGCGGCAGCGCTCCCGGTGGCTCGAATGGTCTGGCTCGATGTGGGTGACTCCAGCATAACGTTCAAATTCGAACTACCTACGGGTCGGGCCGCCGCGATGAGTGCCCCGACCTTCAGGTCCGGCTTCCGGGCCGGGCGCCGTATCGGCCGATCGCTATAGGACGGCTCGGCGGCCTGGTCCTCGGCCGCGTCCGGGTCCGGCCAGGGCGCCACCCCGATCCCGGCGGGGATCTCCCGGCTGGCCCAGGGCCCGGGCCACGACGTCGCGATCACCATCGACGACGGTCCGGTCCTGTGTCATCGGACCTTGATCATTGCCACAGGGCCCCATTGATCATTAGGTTTGTGCCATCGAAGTTTGAGTGGCACGGGGTGCCCGTGTGTCGGGGGTAGCGGTGGGGGAGCCGGCGGGTGCGTATCCGGATCCGGCCGTGGGGGCGTTCGGCCTTGGCTTCCTCGCAAGCGGCGTCCGGTGGCGACGCCCGCTCCGGTCCTGCTGCGAGGTCCGGTTCGAGCAGGTGGCTGCCGGCCGGTACCAGCGACGCGCGTGCCGCCGATGCCACAGGGCGTCAGAAAGTGAGTAGACAGATGCAACCGACGTTCGTACTGGTTCACGGAGCCTTTTCGAACTCCTTCTCGTTCGCGCCGCTCCAGGCCGAACTCGGTCTCCTGGGGCACCGTTCGGTCGCCGTCGACCTACCCGGTCATGGTTTCCAGGCGACCTACACGCGCGCCTACCAGGCGCCACAAGATCTCGAAGAGCTCACCACGGCACCCGGCTCGATCAAGGGCGTCACGCTCGCCGACAATGCAGGGCACCTGATCGGGATCCTCGAAAGGGCCAAGCAGAACGGGCCGGTGATCCTGGTCTCCCACAGCCGTGGCGGCGTCACGGCCACCGCCGCAGCCAACGCACGGCCGGACCTGATCGACCGCGTCGTCTACGTCTCGGCCTGGTGCCCCGTCGATCTCGACGTCAGTGACTACTACGCCGAGCCGGAGATGGCCACGGTCGACGCCGCTGCCCTGGGCCTGGCGCTGGCCGGGAACCCGGCCGAACTCGGCCTGCTCCGCGTCAACTTCCGCACCGCGAATCCGGACGCGCTCGCGGCCTTCAAGGCGGCCTTCCTCGCCGACGGCACCGACGAGGAGTTCCTGACGTTCCTGAACACCTTCCAGCCCGACGAGAACCTGGACGTCGGCACCTCCACCGACCGGGCACAGGCCGAGACCTGGGGTCGCATCCCGAAGACCTACGTCCGCCTGGCCGACGACACGAGCCTGCCGCTCGCCATACAGGACCGGCTGATCCGCGAGGGCGACGCGCTGACGCCGGACAACCCGTACGACGTCCGCACCCTTGCGGGCAGCCATCTGAAGTGGCTGGTCGACCCGGCACCAGCGGCCCGAGTCCTGGGTGAACTCGCAGCACTCGCGGTATAGCCCGGGGGCGTCGTACCCGGTGCGCGAGGACGACCCCGGTGCGCACTGCCGCGTGTGTCCTTGGCCATGGCCAAGGACACACGCGGTCAACGGAAACGCGCCGTGTCGGCGCACCCGACGTACGTCAGGCGGGCACACCGCGCACTGGTGCAACTGGCGATGCCTGTGCTCTACCTGAACAGACGGTCACCAGGGGTCGCCATGCGATGGGTGCCGCTGTGGCGGTTCACCCAGTCACGGATGAGGCTGATGGAGTTGGCGCACTGCCAGCTGTCGTCGTATTCGCGCACTCCGGTGAAGGCCCCGTAGCCCGCGATGATGCCGTCCACACGCCCGTCGCCCAGCAGCTTGTCGACGTACCACGGATCGTTGTAAGTCGTCGTCCAGGACAGTGTGGCCGCGAGCTGTCCGGAGTCACGGTCCCCGGCGCCCTTCTTCAGCTCCGCGCACGTGTAGTGAGTGGCTTCCGTGCAGTTGCCGAACCCCTTGGTGATGTCGCTGTCACCGTAGTCCATCACCCGGCGACCGGCCGGGAATCCGGAACCGGACCGGTTGAAGGCCCCCCGGACCTGGTCGCGGGTTCCGGTCGTCGTGATGCCCTCCAGGCTGCCGAGCCTGCCTTCCAGGCTCTTCCAGCCCCTGCCGCCGACGTCCGGGGTGCTGCCGCCGTGGTACTCGTAGAACCCGTAGAGCACCTGGATCCCGGCAGCCGTCAGCCGCTGTGCCTTGTCGCGCAGTCCGGCGACGCTGCACCCGCGGTTCTCCTGCTCTCCGCAGTAGTTCGGGTCCTTGATGTCCAGCCAGACCAGCGACAGCCGGCGTCCTGAGTTGGCGTGGGAAAGAATGCGGTCGATCATGCTGTCGAAGCTGGGACCCAGCCGGTTGTCACCGGCCGAGGAACAGTCGTGATAAGCCCGCCATTCGTTCGGGTTCCACCAGGCACAGACGTCTATCTCGATGCTGTTGGCGCCGTGCTTGAGCGCGGCGTCCACGCCGCCCAGGGTGTCGACGCGGTGCGCGATGGCGTAGATGGGGTGACGCTGATCGGCTGCTGCCGCCGGGGCCGTACCGAGCGCGGTGGTACCGATGATTCCGCACAGGGCCGCGATCAGCGCCAAGAGCATCCGTGGGCCGGCAGCACGCCTGAGGTAAGTGGTCAAGAACATACTCCGTCATGTCGGGTTTCCGAAGCGGACGATTGATCTCACCCATCACATGCTGACATGCGATAAATGCATGATGAATGAAATTTGGTTAGGGCCGGCCCTCGAGTGGCGAGAAACCGCTTCCGCTCCCTCCGCTATGTGACGGGAAAACGACCGGAGAAAGGGGAATGAAGATCCCGGTATGGTGGAATTGGCTCCCCATGACCAGGCGTCCGTCGAGGCGCTTCGGACCGTGGGCCACTGCTTTTCGGTCTCGTGGAAATCGCCGGGCACCCGATGCACGTCATCCGGGACACCTGACTCGTGAGTACTGCACACCCCATCGGTGACAGGCGTGACTGTCGTCGCATCCGCCGGGCGTGACACGGTCGGTTCTGCCGCCGACCGAGGGAGCAGGTGTGAACAAGGGGTACGCCGCCTTCTGCGACGCCGACCGCTGGTTCTACGACGCGCCGTACCGGCGCGCCGGTGAGAGTTACCCGGCCGCGCTCGCCCCCGTCCCGTCGGGGTGGCGCTCGCACCGCAGCGGCGACTGGCTCGCTCTGCGCCCCGTCGAGGCCGAACTGCCCGCGCAGGGCTGGAAGATCCACGTCTCGGCCACGCTCGACAACGCCGAATCGCTGCTGACGACGGTGTACGAGTACTGCACCGCCCGACGCATCGCCTTCAAGTTCATACCGAGCCGGTACCTTCTGCACCTGCGCAACGCCAAGTACGCCGACCGCGCGGCGAGCGGCAAGTTCATCACCGTGTACCCGGCCGACGAGCAGCAGTGCCGCCGGATCGCGGAGGACCTCGACGCCGCGCTGGCCGGGGCGGCCGGCCCGTACATCCTCAGCGATCTGCGCTGGGGCGCCGGCCCGGTCCACCTGCGCTACGGCAGTTTCACCCTGCGGCACTGCTACGACGAGCACGGTGAACTGGTCCCGGCGATCGAGACCCCCGACGGGCGGCTCGTACCGGACCCGCGCGGACCGGTGTTCCAGCCGCCCGAGTGGCTCGAGCTGCCCGCCTTCCTGGAGCCGCACCTTGCAGCGCGCTCCGCGATCACCCTGACCGGCATCCCCTTCACGGTGGAGCGGGCGCTGCACTTCTCCAACGGCGGCGGCGTCTACCTGGGCAAGGACAGCCGCACCGGCGAGAGCGTGGTCCTCAAGGAGGCCCGCCCGTACGCCGGGCTCGCCGCCGACGGCGCCGACGCCGTGACCCGGCTGCACCGTGAACAGGCCGCACTGGAACGGCTGTCGGGCCTGGACTGCGTGCCCGCGGTGCGTGGCACGTTCACGGTCGGCGACCACCACTTCCTGGTGCTGCAGCACCTCGCCGGCAAACCGCTCAACACCTACTTCGCCCGCCGCCACCCGCTGATCGAGGCGGACCCCGACCCGGCGGAGCTCGCTTCGTACACCGAGTGGGCCCTGACGATCCACCGCCGCGTCACCGAGGCCGTCGAAGCCGTGCACGCCCGCGGCGTGGTCTTCAACGACCTCCACCTTTTCAACATCATGGTGGCGGAGGACGAGAGCGGCGAACCGTCCGTTGCCCTGCTGGACTTCGAAGCCGCCGCGCACGTCGACGAGGGACTGCGGCAGACCGTGGCCAACCCCGCCTTCGTCGCCCCCGCCGAGCGGCGCGGGTTCTCCGTCGACCGCTACGCCCTCGCCTGTCTGCGGCTCGCCCTGTTCCTCCCCCTGACCAGCCTGCTCGTCCTGGACCGGGCCAAGGCCGCCCACCTGGCCGCCGTCGCCGCCGCTCAGTTCCCCGTACCACGTCAGTTCCTCGACGAGGCCGTCGAAGAGATCCTGTCCGGCGCCCCGCAGGGTGCACCGGGCGGCCGCCTGCCCGCACCGCCCGGCCCGTACCTGCCCGTCGAGCCCGGGGAATGGCCGGCCGCCCGCGCGTCGATGACCGCGGCGATACGCGCGAGCGCCACCCCGGACCGTGAAGACCGCTTCGTGCCGGGCGACATCGCCCAGTTCGCGACCGCCGGCGCAGGCGCAGGCTTCGGCTACGGGATCGCCGGAGTGCTCCACGCCCTCGCCGAGACCGGCGCCGGACCCTGGCCCGAAGCCGAGGAATGGCTGCTGGCGCGGACCGAGGAACCGGCGTCCGGCACTCCGCTCGGCTTCTACGACGGGCTCGCCGGCACGGCCTGGACCCTGAACCGGCTCGGACACCCGGGCCGCGCCCTCGCCCTCACCGAGCGGCTGCTGCACCAGCCCTGGCAGAGCGCGGGCCCCGACCTGCACGGCGGCCTCGCCGGAATCGGCCTGGCCCTGGACGCGCTCGGCACCGCGAGCGGCGAGAGCGAGCTGCACACCGCGGCCCTGCGCTGCGCCGAACTGCTCGCCAGCCCCGAGCAGCGGCCAGCCCGCGCCGGGCTGATGTACGGGAACACCGGCCCCGCCCTGCTCTTCCTGCGGCTGTACGAACGCACCGGCGACAAGGAACTGCTGCTCCAGGCCGCCCGGTCGCTCCACCGCGACCTCGACCGCTGCGTCACCAGCGCGTACGGCACCCTCCAGGTGAACGAGGGCTGGCGCACGATGCCGTACCTCGGCGAGGGCAGCGTCGGTATCGGCATGGTCCTCGACGACTGGCTGGAGCACGCTCCCGACGAGCGGTTCGAACAGGCCCGGCGCGAGGTCGTACGGGCGGCGCAGGCGACCTTCTACGCCCAGCCCGGGCTGCTGCGCGGCGCCGCCGGGATGATCCTCCACCTGGCCCGGACCACCACGCCGGGCCCGGGCACGGGGCCCGCGGACATCGCCCGCCAGATCGATGCGCTGGCCCGGCACGCCGTGCCGTACCAGGGCCATCTCGCCTTCCCCGGCGAGCAGATGATGCGCCTGTCCATGGACCTCGCCACGGGCACCGCCGGCGCTCTCCTCGCCCTCGGCAGCGCCGCGCCCGGCGGGCGCGCGCACCTGCCGTTCCTCCCGCCGCTGCGGCGTACCGCGGCAGCCCCAGAGCCGGTCCCGCCCGGGACCGTGACCCATCGCACCACTCGACAGAAGAGGAATCTGACATGACGCTTCTCGACCTGCAGTCGATGGAGACCCCCAAGGAAGAGGTCACCGAGGGCGCGCTGCACGGGGGCGGGGGCGGTGGCGGCAGCCGGGCCAGCCTGCTGCTCTGCGGCGACAGCAGCCTGAGCATCACGACCTGTAACTGACATAGGTCACCTCGGGCCCGGGCGGTTCGCCGCCCGGGCCCGCACCACATCACTGGAGGCATCCGCCGATGAGCCCCCCCGACGCGGCGGCCGACGGCACGGCGGCTGGCACGGCGCAGGCGGCAGCCGTGGCACGCACCACCGACCGGGCTCTCGTGGCAGCGGCCCGGCACAGCGCCTGGCGCACCGCCGCCGTCTTCGGATGCACGCTGAGCGCCGCCGCGGCGGCGCTCGCCGAACCGGCCGTCCTCGGCCACACCCTCGTCCTGCTGCTCCGCGGTGCCCCGTCGGGCCCAGCCTGGACACTGCTGTGCGCCGCGGTCATCGCGGCCGAAGTGGCGCTGGACGCGGCCGCCGCCCGGCTGACCGGCGAGGTCGACGGCCGCTCCACCGCGAGCCTGCGCAGGCTCGCGCTCGCCCGGCTGCTGCGGACGGCCCCGCACCACGGCGCCCGCCACGCACCCGGCGAAACCGCCGCGCGGCTGACCGCACACGCCACCGAGGCCGGGAAGGTCCCGGCCGCCGTCGCGCACGCCGTCGCCGCACTGCTGCCGCCGCTCGGCGCGGTGACCGCCCTCTTCCTCATCGACCTGTGGACGGCACTCGCCTTCCTCGTCGGCGTTCCGTTCCTGGTGCTCCTGCTGAGGGCCTTCGCCCGCGACACCCACACCAGCATCGCCCGCTACCAGCAGGTCCAGCTCGAGACCGCCGGCCGCCTGACCGAGGCGCTGGCCGGGGCGCGTACGATCGCCGCCGCCGGCACCGCGGAGCGCGAACGCGCGCGGATCCTGGCCCGGTTGCCCGAGCTGGGCACCGAGGGCAGGCGGATGTGGCAGGTCTACGGCGGCACCACGGCCCGGTCCGCGGCCCTCATGCCGATGCTCCTGTACGCGGTCCTGGCCGTCGGCGGCATCCGCCTGTCGGCCGGGGCCATCGGGGTCGGCGAATTCCTCGCCGCCGTACGGTACGCAGGCCTCGCGGCCGGCATCGGCGCGGTGACCGGCGGACTCGCGGCCGTGGTCCGCGGCCGGTCCGCGGCCCGGCGGACCGCCGCCCTCCTGGCCCTGCCCGTACTCGGCTACGGCCGGGCGGAACTGCCGGAAGGCGGCCCCGGCACCCTGGAACTGCAGGGCGTCCGGGTCGTGCGCGATGGTGCGACGGTCCTGCACGACATCAGCCTGGTGATCCCCGGAGGCGCCACGGTGGCCGTGGTGGGCCGCTCGGGCGCGGGCAAAACGCTGTTCGCCGCCGTGGCCGGCCGGCTCACCGACCCCGACGCGGGCCGGGTACTGCTGGACGGGGTGCCCCTGCGGGAGGTGACCGCCGCAGCACTGCGCCGCGAAGTCGGGTACGCCTTCGACCGGCCCGTGCTGCTCGGGGACACGGTCCGCGATGCGATCGCCTTCGGCGCGGGTCCGGACCCCGGCCCGGAAGCGGTGAGTGCCGCGGCCCGTGCTGCGGGCGCCGACCTGTTCGTACGGCGCCTGCCCCACGCGTACGGCACGCGCCTCGCCGACGCCCCGATGTCCGGCGGGGAGGTCCAACGCCTCGGGCTGGCCCGGGCGTTCTGCCACGCGGGCCGGCTCCTCGTACTGGACGACGCCACCTCCAGCCTCGACACCGTCACGGCCCGCGAGGTGGAGCGGGCCCTCGCCCGCGAGATCCGGCCCGGCACCCGGATCGTGGTCGCGCACCGCCTCTCGTCCGCCGTCCGCGCCGACCTCGTCGTATGGCTGGAGGACGGGCGGGTACGGGCGACCGGAACCCACGGTGAGCTGTGGCAACGCGACCCCGCCTACCGGGCGGTGTTCGCCGCCGACACGGAAAGGGACATGCAGAACGACACGGAGCGGGAGGCGGCGCGGTGACCGGGGGAGGGGCCCGGGGCCGGGTGGCCCCCGAAGGCCGACGGTTCCTGCGCGGGCACAGAAAGGCCGTCGGCCGGCTGGCCGCATGGTCGCTCCTGGAGTCCGCGCACACCTTCCTCGGCGGCTACGGCGTGGCCCGCGCCCTCGACGACGGCTTCCTCGCCGGCCGCACCGCCACCGGTCTCGGCTGGCTGGCCGCGGCCGGAGCCGGGGCGCTGCTCGGCGGGTTCGCGCTGCGCGGTGTGTTCGCCGGGCTCGCGGACCTCGTGGAGCCGCTGCGGGACGGCCTGGTCCGGCGGGCGGTGCGGCAGGCACTGGACCGGGCGGTCGCCGACCCGGCGGGCGCTGCCGACACGGGCGCCGTGTCCCGGCTGACCCAGCAGACCGAAATGGCCCGGGACTCCTTCGCGGGGCTGGTCCTTACGGCACGTTCGTTCGTGTTCACCGCCGTGGGCGCCTTCGCCGGCATGGCCGCCCTGGCGCCCGTGCTGCTGCTGGTCGTGCTGCCGCCCCTGCTGCTGGGCATGGCCGCCTTCCTGGCCACGCTGCGCCCCCTGGCCTCCGTACAGCGCAGGTCCCTGGACACCGACGAGGCGCTGGCCGACCGGGCGGGGAGGCTGGCCGAGGGCCTGCGCGACATAGTCGCCTGCGGGGGGCAGACCGCTGCGGAAGCCCGGGTGGAGCCCCTGATCGCCGCCCAGGAACGGCTGGCGCGCACCCTCGCGGGCTGGGCGGCCCTGCGCACCCTGGCCCTGGGCACGGCGGGCCGGCTGCCGGTGATCGCACTCCTCGCGGCGACGCCCTGGCTGCTGGGCCGCGGGATCACCGCCGGCACGCTGGCCGGCGGCCTCACGTACCTGGTACAGGCCCTGCTGCCCGCCCTCAACTCCCTGATGACCGCACTGGGTTCCGCCGGGACCCGGCTGCTCGTGGTCCTCGAACGCTTCAGCGGTCCGGTGCCGCCGGATCCGGTCGGCCACAGCCCCGTGAAGCCGAAACCGCAGCCGCAGCCGAAACCGCAGCCGCAGCCGCCCCGGCCGGCCCGCACGCCGACCGACGCCGCGGCCGAGCTCCGGGGTGTCACCTTCGCCTACGGCCCCGGCGCGGCTCCCGTACTCGACGACCTCGACCTGGTGGTGCGCCCGGGGGAGCACCTCGCGGTGGTCGGACCGAGCGGAATCGGCAAGTCCACGCTCACCGCCCTGCTCGCCGGAATGCTGTCACCCGACGCGGGATCGGTCCTCGTCGCCGGCGCGGCCGCCCGCCGGGTACCCGGGGCCGACGGACCGGATCCACGGCGGACCCTGCTGCCGCAGCAGGCCTACGTGTTCACCGGCACCGTACGGGAGAACCTGACCCACCTCGCCGCGGCCCCGGGCACCCCCGGGCCCGGCGACGCCCGAGTGCAGCGCGCCGTCCGCGCCCTCGGGCTGGACGAGCTGGTGGCACGGCTCGGCGGCCTGGACGCCGAGTTGTCCCCCCGGCTGCTGTCCCGGGGCGAGAGCCAGCAGCTCGCGCTCGCCGCCGCCTACCTCTCGCCCGCTCCGCTGCTGCTGCTCGACGAGGCCACCTGCCACCTGGACCCGGCTGCCGAGGAGCGTGCAGAACGGGCCCTGGCGGAGCGTCCCGGCACACTCGTCGTCGTGGCCCACCGCGTCTCGTCCGCGGCCCGCGCCGACCGGGTCCTCGTCCTCGACGGGACCCGCGCCGTCTGCGGCACACATGAAGAACTCCCCGCCAGGTCACCCCTGTACCGCGATCTGGTGGGGAGGTGGAACCAGGCCGCGGACGAGTGACACGGCCGTCGTGCCCGTCCGCGGCGCCGCCCGAGGATCAGACCCAGCCGGCCCGCCGGGATATCCGGATCGCGTCGATCAGATTGCGCGCCCCGGTCTTACGCGTCGCCGCGGCCATGTAGTTGCGTACCGTCCCGCTCGCCAGGTGCAGCGTGCAGGCGATCTCGGCGATCGAATCGCCCTCCGCGGCCCGGGTCAGCACGCTCAGCTCCCGCGGGCTCAGCGGCACGGGGTCGGCCTCCATGAACGCGGAAGCCAGCGAGGCGTCGATGAAGCGTTCCCCCGCGGCGACCTTCCGGACCGCCCGTACGAGCCGCCCCGGCGAGCCGCCCTTGTCGACGTAGCCGCGCGCCTCGGCGCGGAAGGCGCGGTGCAGCAGCCCGGGCGCGCCGGTCGACGCGAGCACCAGGACGGGGGACGGGGGCGCGAGGACCTGGTGGTCGGCGCGCCCGTCATCGGCGAGGACGGCCGTCGTCCCCGGACAGTCGAGGTCGACGACCGTCACATCTGGTTGTAACGACTCGGCCTGGCGTACCGCGGCCCGCCAGCCCGCCGACGTGACCTCGAAGGGCCCTTCGGATCTCAGGAGGGCGGCCAGTGCCGACCTGACCAGGCTGACGCTGTGGAGGACGAGGACCTTCGTCATGGTGTGCGCTCCTCTGTAGACGTACCAACGGCACCACGGGTGCCCCCATACGGGGCCGATGGAACGTCACTGCGGGGGGCGTGCAGGGGCGTACGGACAAGTTGGCCGAGATACCCACGGATTCCGCTTCCCTTCGGCGGGTAACCCCCTTGAGAGCCGGGAGGGCCGGACCGGTCCTGCCCGCCCGCCGTCCACGGCAGCCCGTCCCAGACCCGGGCGGGTCCTCTGTCGCGGCGGGGGCCCACGCGCCACACTGGAGACTCCGGGGCGGAACGCCCCATTACGAGGAGGTGGAGGCGTGGTGGCGGGGACCCCTGCAGAGCAGCCCGCTCCGATCGTGCGGCCCGAGGTGTGGGAGACGTACGGTCCGGCCGATCTCAGCGCCGTGCCGGTGTTCGCCGGAGGGTTCATCAACTTCGGCTACTGGCGGGCGATCGATCTCGAACAGCCGCTGTCCCAGGGTGACCGGATCCGCAGCGAGCAGGACCTCTACCGGCACGTACTCGACGCGGTCGGACCCGCGGGCGGTCGGGCCGTGGAGATCGGCTGCGGTCTCGGCCTCGGGTGTGCCCTCGCCCTGGAGGAATACGGGCCCACGGAGATGACCGGGGTGGACATCCACCCCCAGCAGCTCCGGCGGGCTCGCGAAGCGAACTCCCTCCTCCTCGAAGCCCGGCCGCCCCGGCTGCGCTTCGTGCTCGGGGCGGCGGAGAGCCTGCCGCTCGGCGACGCCGAGTTCGACTGCCTGTACAGCGTCGAGGCGGCCCAGCACTTCCCGGACCTGCCCGCGTTCGCCCGCGAGGCGGCGCGGGTCCTGCGCCCCGGCGGGCGGGTGGCGGTCGCCAGCTTCTTCAGCGTCGAGGGTGCGCCCGCGCCGGCGGAGCGGCTCGCGGGGCTGCTCGACTCGTTCGCCAGCGGCCTGGACATCGCCCGGCCCGTCTCCCGGCTCGACGAAGCCCTGGCGGACGCCGGTTTCGCCGACGTACGGATCACCTCGATCGGTTCGCAGGTCTGGCCCGGCTGGGACCGCTGGCTCGCGCGCCTCTGGGCGCCGGGCACCTGGCCCCGGAACTTCCTGGCCGCCTGGGAGCAGCAGATCCTGGACTACTACCTGGTCACCGCCACCCGCCCGTAGCCGGCCGGGCTTCGCCCGCCTCAACCCCCGATGATTCAGCCGCATCGATCACGGCGTCGGGGGTCAGGCGGTGCGGATGGCCGTGAGCAGGCGGGCGCAGCGGGTGCTCATGTCCTGGGCGGACTGCTCGGGGTGGGCGATCCACCATCCCATCAGGGCGCTGACGGTGCCCGTCCACACGTGCTTGAGGGCGTCGGCGTCGAGGGGGTCCTCGTTGCCGTGGCCGCTCAGCAGTGCCGCGGTGCCGGTCGCGGCGAGCCCGTCGATGGCCTCGCGGTGCCGCTGGGCGGCGAGGCGCAGTTCGGATCCCGGAGGCAAGGTCCTGTCGTAGAGGACGAACCAGGCGTGACGCCGGTCTTCGAGGGCCGTGAAGAGCCCGGTGAGGACGGCGTGGGGGAGCTGCTCCTCGGCAATGGCGTCCGGCCCGCCGGACATCGCCTCGTCGATCGCCGCGATGACGCGGTCGGCGATGTGTTCGAGGCAGGCGAGGTAGAGCCCGTCCTTCGAGTCGAAGTAGGCGTAGAGCATCGGCTTCGTCACGCACACCCGCCGGGCGATCGCGGCCATCGACGCGGACGCGTGTCCGTGCCGGCCGAACTCCTCCAGCGCGGCGGCGAGGATCTGCTCCTCGCGCTCGGCGCGCGGCACGCCCTTCGTCCCCGCCGGTCTGCCTCGGCGCCTGCCCGGGGGCGGCGAGGTGGTGGGTGGGGTGCCCGGTGTGGTGCCGGCGCTTGTGGAGTCCATAAGGCGAACTATACGGTGGAGTAAATTACCATGCGGTAAATTACCGAAGGGTTATATTGCCATGGCCGAGACCGTGCCCGCCGCCCCTCTCGCCTCGCCCCGACGCCGCCGCTCCTGGTGGGGCTGGGGCACCGATGACAAGGCCTTGCCCGACAGCGAGTGCGCCGCCCTCGGCGCGCTGGTCCCCGGTGCGGCCGCCACCCCGCTGCCGGTGCCCGACGTCCGCTGCGTCGATCTGCCGAAGGCCCGGGTCACCCCGCCGTCCTCACTCGCCCACTTCATGTCCGACACCCCGCCGGACCGGGCCTCCCACACCTACGGCAAGGCCTACCGCGACGTCGTACGGGCCCTGCGCGGCGAACTCGGGGCGGCTCCGGACCAGGTCGCCTTCCCCCGCTGCGAGCAGGACGTCGTGGACGTACTGGACTGGGCCGAGAGCGCGGACGTGGTCGTCGTGCCCTACGGAGCGGGCAGTTCGGTGGTCGGGGGAGTGGAATACCGCGGGGACCGGCGGCGCGGCGTGGTCTCACTCGACCTCGCCGCCCTCGACCGCGTACTCGACATCGACACCGCCAGCAGGGCGGCGCGGATCCAGGCGGGCGTGCTCGGGCCCGACCTCGAAGCCCAGCTGCGGCCGCACGGGCTGACCCTGCGCCACTTTCCGCAGAGCTTCGAGTTCTCCACCCTCGGCGGCTGGCTGGCGACCCGGGCGGGCGGCCACTACGCCACGCTCCTCACCCACATCGACGATCTGACCGAGTCCATGCGCGTGGTCACCCCGGTCGGCGTCAACGAATCGCTGCGGGTGCCCGGTCCGGGCGCGGGCCCGTCCCCCGACCGGCTGTTCCTGGGATCGGAGGGCACGCTCGGCGTGATCACCGTGGCATGGATGCGGCTGCAGGACCGGCCCCGCCACAAGGCGTCCGCCTCGGTCCTGTTCGACGACTTCAAGGCCGCGGCCGACGCGGTCCGCGCCATCGCGCAGTCTGGCCTGCACCCGGCCAACTGCCGGCTGCTCGATCCGGGCGAGGCCGCGCTCGCGGGCGTGGCCGGGGGCGGCGGCCGGAGCGTACTCGTCCTCGGGGTGGAGTCCGCGCACTTCCCCGTCGCCGACCGGCTCGCCGAACTGGTCACCCTGGCGCAGGACCACGGCGGTTCGCCGGCCGGGACCCCACCCGCGGCCGGTGGCCCCACCGGTGGCCCCACCGATGACTCTGCGGCCGGCGCGTGGCGCTCCGCGTTCCTGCGCATGCCCTACCTGCGCGACGGACTCGCGCGGATGAGCGTGATCAGCGAGACCTTCGAAACGGCCTGCACCTGGGACCGTGCCGACGCCCTGTACGAGGCCGTGCACCGGGACCTGGGCGCCGTCGTACGCAAGGTCACCGGCGCCGAGGGGATGATCAACTGCCGTTTCACCCACGTCTACCCCGACGGCCCCGCCCCCTACTTCACCGTCATCGCCCCGACGAGGCGCGGCTCGGAAGTCGCGATGTGGGACGAGATCAAGTCCGCCGCGATGGACATGCTCGGCGCGCACGGGGCGACCGTCACCCACCACCACGCCGTCGGCCGCGACCACCGTCCCGGATACGACCGGCAGCGCCCGGAGCCGTTCGCCCGGGCGCTGCGGGCCGCGAAAAACGCGCTCGACCCGGCAGGAATCCTCAACCCCGGAGTGCTCTTCGACGGGGAGCAGAGCTGAGCGGACCGCGCACCCGCGCCGGCGCCGTCTCGTTGCAGGCCGCGATTCAAGCGCCGGACGTTCGCTGCTCCTTGTAGCGGCTAACGAGACGTGTGCGGGGTTGGGCGAGCGCGCGGTCAGAACCAGTGCAGGCAGTGCGGGGAGCGCTCGGCGCGGAAGAGGGCGTCAGCGAGGACGACCGCGCCCGGGCGGTGGGCCCGGATGTGTCCGGCACGTACGAGCGTGCTCGGGGCGGTGCCGCCGAGGTAGACCGAGCCCAGGTCGCTCACGTCCAGGGACAGGTCTGGCTCCCGCTCCGTCGGGACGCAGTCGGCCTTGCCGTCCCGGACGGTCAGCAGGTAGCGGCCGTGCTCGCCGAGGAACGGGTCGTCCACGTCGAGGACGAGCTCGCCGTCCACGAACCAGGCGCGCGCGGTCAGAGCACGCGGGACGTTCAGCAGCCGCACCCAGAGCCAGTCGGTGTCGCCGCTCACTTGGCCGGCGCGGAAGTCCGCAAGCTGCCAGCGCAGCGGGTGGTCGGGCGGGCAGTGCTTGAACACGACCTGAGAGACCAGGTCGTGTCCGAGTACGAACCGGGCCAGTGTCGTGAAGACGGCGTCGTCGGTTGCGATGGTCTCGTCGACCGTCAAGGTCTTGTGCTCGTCGATCGAGTAGCTGGCGTACCCGTCCGGGACGCCGTCGGCGTCCCGGTGAACGGCGACGTAGCGCGGCGCCGGTGAGATCGGGGGCTGCCCCGCGCGCAGGGCCCACCAGCGCTGCGGCCGGGACAGCGCGCCGGGCTGTGCGCGGCGGTACCGGTCGTAGACCTCTTCCAGCATGGCGCCGCACTCGGCACGACGCACCACCTCGACAAAGCCGGTGTCCGGGCCGGTCGCTGGGGCGTCGGCCGTGCCGCGCGCCCGGGGGAGGGCGAGGGCGGCCTGGTGGCGCGATACCGTCAGCCGCGCTGTGTAGGTCGCCGGTCCGTAGCCGAACCTGCGGTAGATCAGGGCCTCGGAGGCCAGCAGTACGGAGAGGAACTCCCCGCGAGCCCGCAGCTCCCTGAGCTGATGCCGCATCATCGCGCTGAGTACGCCCTGGCGTCGGTGCGAGGGCAGGACGCCGACGGCGGTCACCCCGGAGGCCGGGACGAGGGTCTCACCGGGCAGGGTGAGCTCGAAGGAGTACGCACCGGCGGTGCCGACGGGCCGCCCGTCCGCCGTCAGGGCGAGCAGGTTGCGGTCCATTTCGAGCGCAGACCACCAGAGCCCGCCGCCCTCGGTCGGGGCCTCAGGGAAGAGCCCGAACGCGGCATGGAGCGTGTCGACGAAGACGTCAAGGTCCTCGTCAGTCGTGGGTCGTATCTCCATTGCGGCCGCTGCCTCCTCGAATACCGGCACCACGACGCGTGGTGTCCGGCCACAGTGCAGCGTTGACTCGTGCCCAGGGCAAGCGAATTACCGTTGTGGAACTCGGCCGCGCCTCGGACGTGGCGTCGCGCCCGCCCTCGTCGCCGTCTGGCGAGGCGGGCCACTCGCGCTGCTGGGTGGCGAACCAGCGTCCGATGCCGTGCCGAGTGACGCCCGGGACGACGTCCTTGACCGTACTCCGCGTACGCCCCCTATACCTCCGCGATCAGTCCTGGTTGGCGCTGGACAGAGCTTCGGCGATCATGCGGGTGGCGAAGTCGTGGTCGTCGGTGAGCCGGTTGATGTGCTCCGCGAGCAGCAGGGCCGTGGCTTCCAGGGCATTCATCTCTTCCCCGGTCCAGTCTCCGTACTGCTTGCGCCACAGGTTGGGGCTCAGGCCGGTGCCGGCCGCGACAATCAGGCCGGCCATGGTGGGGATGACTTCGGGGCGGATGCTCTTGGGCATCATGCGCATCGAGGCCACGAAGCTGGGCACCACGTATTCGATGACGTCCCTGTCGTGGTCCTCGTAGGCCATCCGCAGCCACTGGATGAACATGTAGATGATCGTGCACGTGCCGTCCACCAGGTCATCGGCTTCCTCGGGGCCCAGCGAGGCGGCGAATTGGTCCATCAACTGCTGCTGTTCGGGGCCGGTCCCGGCCTTGCCGTCGTAGACGGTTTTGAGCCGAGAGTCGATCAGCATGAGTGCTGCACCCACATTGCCGGCGGGAGCGTACTGGGCGTCGCAGGGCGATGGCACGGGATTCCTCCTCGGGTGACCGTGGGGCAACACAGCGTGTCCGTACAGTAGCCCGCTGGTGAGAGGAGGGTCTGCCGAATCCCGATGGGAGCCTTCTCGGCGGCATGCAATCGACCAAGGATGCACAAGAAGCCGCCCGTCGGCGCCGCGCACTTGGCAGGCAATGGCCACGGTGGGACCGGGCGGCCAGGCCGTACCTGTCCGCTGAGGTACGCGCCGGGCTCGTTGCGTCACTACGGCGGCGCGGCGGATGCCGATTCACGTGAACGTGACGTGCATCCCGCCCTCGGTCAGGACTTCGAGCACTGTGCCGTGCAGGTCGTAGGGTTCGCCCTGCGGTGTCAGGACATGGGACAGGTGCTTGCGCGCGGTTCCGGCGTTCCGCCAGAGCAGGGTTGCGGGGCGGTGTAGCCGAAGTTTCCGCGCAGACAGTCCACGAGGGCGTCCAGGCAGCCGCCGAAGTAGCCGCCCGGCCCGTTGACGGCCTCGCCGAGTGCCAGGAAGAGGCTCGGTGTGTCGGTGATGTGCCGGCCGTCCAGCTCGTACACACCTTCGGCCGGTCGCTTCTGGTGCCTCAGCCGACAGCCCCGCTCGCGGACGAGTTCGAGCCAGGCCCCGCGCCGCCGGGTATCCAGGCCGACCCAGGAGCCAGGGGTGTCCGGCGGGCCGACGAGCCAGCGGTCCCACACGGGACGGGCGTATCCCGGTACGGGTCGGTCGAGCTCTCCCTCGAGTTCCAGATCGATCAGATCCGGCCCGTGAGAGGACGGGCTCCACGTGCGGATCGTGGGCCGCAGCAGCCGGTCGGTGAGCGGGGCACCGTCGTCGTCCCGTACCTCCAGCCCTGTCTCGCCCAGGTCCAGCGTGCGCCGGGTGCCCGTCGCCAGTGCCCGCCGTAGCCGGGCGCTCGGGGCGAGGCCCCGCAGGACGAGCGGGGGTTCAGCCTGCTCCTCTGGCGGAACGCGGGCGAACTCCTGGCAGGAGCCCAGCCACCGGTACCCGTCGTGCAGTCGGACCGGAGCCCGGTGTCCCTCGGGCGGGCCCTCGTAGTCGCTGATCCCGCGCGTGTTGGGCACCGGCGCCGGATGCGACTTGCCGCGTGCATCTTGCCTATGCTGCCGCCATGGGTCTGGATCTCACACTGTTCATGGCCGACTGGGAGCAGTTGGGCGCCATCCCCGTCGAGAACCGGATCGAAGCGTTGGGCGACATGGCCTGGCCATGGGAGCTCGACGACGCGTGCCACCTCAGGTACGGCCGGGCCCGCGGCTGGCTTTGGCCCCCGGACCCGGGATCGGCATGGTGCGCCGAGTACGACTTCTTCACGACGACTGGCTCCTACCGCCCCCACGCTTGTGCGGGCGCCGCATGGGCTGACATACGCCTGCTCGTCGACTTGTCTGTGCGTGAGGCGATGGACGCCTTTCTCGAGGGTCTGATCTGGGATGTGGATCCGGCCGAAGATCGCGGGTTGACCGGGGGCGGGGGGTTCTTCCCACCCGCAGCCGACCGCCGGCACCCCCGGGTCCTTCTGGTGTGCCCACCAGAGGCGGCGTCCCACAAGGCCCATGCCTGGAAGCAGGTGCAGCCGCGCCTTGAGGAGTTGCGCGGCCCGTTCGCCGCCGAGTGCGAGAGCTGGGCAGGCCGCCCGGACACCTTTGAGGACTTCACCGCACTTCTGCGTGAATGGGGCGATGTGACAACAGAGACCGCCCGCCGAGGCTGGGGCCTGGTGGGTCTGCCCTAGCCGTCATCAGCGAGGGGCACGTGCCCACCTTGGCGAGCAATGCTCAGAACCTGACTGACGGCTCCGCTGACAACGGCTCCCTGATCGACGAGATCGTGCGAGAGGAGCGCGGTAGATGCTGGCCGCCGCGCTGGAGGCCGAGGTCAGCGCCTACCCGGCGCAGCTTGCGAACGTGTGTGATGAGGCTGGTCGTCGTCTGGTGGTGCCTAACGGCTTCCATGCCGAGCGGACGATCGCCACCGCGGCCGGGCCGGTAGCCGTCAAGGCGCCGCGGGTGAACGACAAGCGGGTCGATCCGGAGAACCGGGAGCGCAAGCGGTTCTCCTCGGCGATCCTGCCGCCTGGGCCCGCAAGACTCCGAAGATCTCCCTGGGCCTGTCCACCGGCGACTTTGCGCCCGCGCTAGAGCAGTTCCTCGGCAGCACGGCTGGGCCGTCGCCGGCCACGGTGTCGCGGCTGACCGCCCAATGGATCGAGGACCACAAGGCGTTCCAGAAGCGGGACCTGTCCGGGACCTGCTGCGCGACTGCGAACGGAGCGGGATGCGCGCCCCGCATCTCGCCGTGGGCGATGGCGCGCTGGGTTTCTGGAAGGCGTGCGCGACGTCTTCGCCGACGCCCGCGAACAAGGGTGCTGGGTGCGGAAAGCCGCGAACGTGCTGGACGCGCTCCCGAAGTCGGCGCAGCCCGCGGCGAAGAATGTGATCGCAGACATCTTCAACGCCGAGGACACAGACCAGGCTGCCAAGGCTGCCATCAAGACGTTCTACGACAACCCCGCCGAGCACTGGATCCACCTGCGGCCACCAACTCGATCGAGTCCACCTTCGCCACCGACCGGCTGCGCACCAAAGTCACCCGCGGCGCCGGATCCCGCTCGGTTGCCTTGGCCATGACGTTCAAGGTCATCGAGTCCGCCCAGGAGCGCCGGCGCGCCGTCAACGCCCCGCACCTGGTCGCGCTCGTGCGCGCCCGAGCCCGATTCGAGCGCGGGATCCTGATCGAGCGTTCTGAGATGATCGTGTCATGAGATCGAACGCCGACAGGCCGGCCCCCCTTGGCGCAGTCGAAGTCGATATTCCCGCCCCGGGCGGCGGCTGGCTCCGGGCCGAACGCCGCGGCACCGGCAGCCCCGTCGTCCTGCTGCATGGCGCGGGCATGGATGCCCGGCTGTGGGATGCGGTTGTTCCGGAGCTGGCCCGCAACCACGACGTCGTCCGCTACGACGCCCGCGGTCTGGGGCGCTCCAGCCTGCCGGACCAGCCCTTCGACGATGTCGAGGACCTGCGCGCCGTGCTGGACCACTTCGGCCTGGATCACGCCGCGCTGGTCGGACTGAGCATGGGCGGGGAGACGGCGCTGGACTTCGCGCTCGCCCACCCCGGGCGGGTCAGCGCGCTGGCCCTGGTCGGTGCGTCGGTCAGCGGACACGTCTGGCCGCAGGACCCGCAGTCCTCGGCCTACGCCACTGCCCGCCGACAGCGGGACGCGGCGGCCCTGGCCGCGCTGGAACTGTCGATCTGGGCTTCGCTGGGCCGCACGGCCGCCGGCGGAGAGCTGATCGAGGCGATGGTGGCGGACAACGCCGAACGCCGAATCACCAGCGAACCGTTCTTCGCACACTTCCCGGACCGCAACGCCGAATCGCGACTGTGTGATATCGCCGCGCCGGTCCTGGTCATCCACGGTGACCAGGACCACCCCGAGATCGCAGCGATCGCCGACCGGCTCGTCGCCGACATACCCGACGCCCACGGCGTGGTCGTCCCGGACGCCGACCACTACCTGCCACTCCGCAGTCCCGAACGGCTCGTCGAACAGTTGCTTTCGCATCTGGCCTGACCAAACGCCTGCAATCGATTTGGCGAGTTGGGCGGATGGAGTCGACTGACCTCACGGGCAGTTGCAGCCCGTGGCGTAGACCAACACGAAGAGGGGCGTCAAGGCGGTCAGGGCGAAGCCGGCTGTGGTCAAGGCGGTGAGGCCCCGGCGGCGGCCCTTTGCGGGGGCGCGAAAGGTCTGCCAGGCGCCGTGGGCGAGGTAGAAGCTGAGCAGTCCGGCTCCCGCGATGGTCAGACGTGGGCTGAAGGACCAGCTCAGGTAGGCGATCAGAGCCAGGCCGGCGAGCAGGGCGCAGGTGAGCCGGCTGAGGAGTGCCTCGCCGGCGGTTTCTCCAACCGCCTCGATGACGAACTCGCCGACGCCTTTCGCTGCCCTGGGGACCCCCACGGCGCCCTTCATCCTCGCGGACGACCCTCCCTATACGGGGCCCGGTGTGAAGGACCCGCGCGAAGCCGGAATGGTTGCCGAGAGCGGGTCAAGTGCCGCGGGGGCGGCCGTCCTCGAACCCGTCCCGGCCATCTGGCCGGGGACAAGGCGTACATGCCCCGAGCGTCACGGCGCCGGGGCCAAGCCGCAGCGCGGCAACCCGACACACTCCGCTTCGTTCACGCCGTGCATCGCGACCTGGTGGTACCCGGCGGAGCTTGGCGCGGACGGACCCACGATGCCGCTCGCTGCTCCCGCGCCTGTGACCTCCGGGCCCACCTGCCCCCGGCGGACGGGCCCGCCGCGGCCGTCCGTACCTGTCCCTATTGCGGCTTCGGGCCCTTCATCAGCTTGCTGAGCTGTTCCAGGGGGCCTTCCTTCATGCCCCGGACGTAGTCCCAGCCGTTGTGATCGCCGCCCTGGATCTCGTGGATCGTGACCTTGACCGGGCCCTTGCCGAACTGCTGCTGGAACTTCTCCATCCGCTCGCGGCCGCCCTCCTTGGTGCCGTACTGGAAGAAGACGTTCACCTCGGGGCCCTTGTTGCTGATCAGCTTCGGGGCGAGCTTCTCGGGGTTGTTCGCGTCCATTTCCGCCTGGTGGCCCTTCCAGAGCGGGGAGTCCGGGACGATCTCGCCGCCGTTGGCTATGACGGCCCGGAAGCGGTCCGGCTTCTGCAGGAGCTGCTTGAGGCCGACGAAGGCGCCGGAGGAGTTGCCCATGAAGGCCCAGCCGTCGCGGGACTTGTACGTACGGAAGTTGGCCTGGGCGAGGTCGGGTACGTCCTCGCCGATCCAGGTGCCCATCTTGGCCTGGCCGGGGATGTCGGAGCCGTCGTAGTAGTACTTGTTGTCCGGGTTGAGGATCGGCATGATCAGGATGAACGGGAGGCTCTTGCCGGCCGCGGCGCCCTCGGCGACGGCCTTCTGGAGGCCCAGCTGCGGCATGGTCGCCCAGTAGTTGTCGGCGTTCCCGTTGCCTCCGGGCAGCGCGATCATGACCGGGAAGGCGCTCTTCGCGTACTCCGGGCGGTCGTACTCCTTGGGCGTCCACACCCAGACGCTGCCCTCGAAGCCGGACTTGGCGCCCTTCACCCGGGCCTTGGATATGCGGGTGCCGTCGTCCAGCTTGACCGTCTGCTTGAAGTCGGTGAACGGACCGGCGGGGAGGGACACGTCCGGGTCCGCGCTCGGCGCGGCGGCCTGCTTCCCGCCGCCGGTCTGCTTGTCCTTGTCCGCTCCGGTGGAGGGCTTCGCGTAGCTGACGGACTCCCCGTTCCCGTCGAACCAGTCCGTCTTCCAGTAGATCAACCCTGCGCCGGCGCCGGCGAGCAGGGCCACGGCCACCGCGGAGCCGATCCACACCTTCTTGCGGGATCGCCTGGGCTGCTGGGGCTGCGGCTGCGGGTACACGTGCACGAACTTCGCTCCGAACAGTGCGGCTGCCCTCGAGCGGGCAGAACGGGTGGGTCCTCCTCTTTGGATGTGTTTCTCGACCCCAAGGTTGCAAAAATATGCAGCAAATGTCGTTTAGGTTTCAAATGAGTGTGTCCGTGCCGCTGCCCACGGCCGCCGCAGCTGCGACGTACGCAAGGCTCGGCTTCAGATCAGGGCAGGCCTCGGTGCCACCTTCGTCACTGACCCCCGGAATCCCGATGGTTCCGGCTGGGCGATCCTCGCCTCCCCGAAGGCAACGAGTTCTGTGTCCTGCGCAGTTCGGTGAGCCCGTCATGCACCAGCCCGTTGGCAGACGCCCCGGCCCGGGGGTCCGAGTCAGGCGGACCGAGTAGTTCCGGACAGGTTTTGCGCACCGTGCGTGATGTTCCGGCCGACGATCGGAGTGGCAGGAGGTGTCAGCGCCGGGTGTTGGCGAAATGCGGTCCTTGGGATGCCTGGCTGGTAATCGACCCATCTGCACCCTTCAACTCCTTTTGTGGGGCGTGCGGGCCGATCCCTACGCTACGGTAACTTCGCTGTCTGTAACGGGGATGTCCCATGGAGAACACGAAGCATGAACACCAGCACACTGAATTGCCACAGCCGGTTGGAGGCCCTGGGGGCCCACGTACCCGAGACCGTGGTGACCACCCGGGAGCTGACCGAGGGGATATCCGCCGTCCGTGACGCGGACCTCCAGCGGATCACAGGAGTCGCCGAGCGCCGGGTGTACGACCCGGATCCGGCAGCCGCCGAGAACTCCTTCTCGATGGCCCTGTCCGCCGCGCGGGACTGCCTTGCCGCCTCCCGCTACGAGGCCGCCGACCTCGACGTCGTCATATCGGCCTCGATCACCCGGTTCACGGACGGAGGCCGCTTCACCTTCGAACCTTCCTTCGCCGCGCTGCTCGCCCGCGAGCTCGGCGCACGATCGGCCGTCCAATTCGACGTGTCCAACGCCTGCGCCGGCATGATGACCGGCGTCTACCTGCTCGACCGCATGATCCGCTCCGGTGCGGTACGCAACGGCCTGGTCGTCAGCGGTGAGCAGGCCACCGCCGTCGCCGAGACGGCGGCCCGCGAGGTCACCGACTCCTACGACCCGCAGTTCGCCTCGCTCTCCGTCGGCGACTCGGCGGCCGCCGTCGTCCTGGACGCCTCCACCGACGAGGCCGACCGGATCCACTACGTGGAACTGATGACCTGCTCCGAGTACTCGCACCTGTGCATGGGAATGCCGAGCGACCGCAGTCAGGGCATCGCCCTCTACACGGACAACAAGAAGATGCACAACCGCGACCGGCTCAAACTGTGGCCGCGGTTCCACCGGGACCTCCTGGCCAAGCAGGGCCGGGAATTCACCGACGAGGCATTCGACTACGTCATCCAGCACCAGGTCGGCACCCGGTTCATCGACTACGTGAACCAGACCGCCGAGGCCGAGTTCGAGGCCCCCATGCCCACCTCCCTCGCGGTCGTCGAGAAGTACGGCAACACCGCCACCACCTCCCATTTCCTGACGCTGCGTGAGCACCTGCGGGCCGGCACCGCCCGCCCCGGATCCCGGTTCCTCATGGTCCCCGCCGCCTCCGGCGTGGTGACCGGCGCCCTGTCGGCCACGATCACGAACATGGGGGTCTGAGCCATGGGAATGGTCATCGCCGCAGCCCACACCGCCACGCACCACGGCACCGGACCCGCCTCCGCCGTCGAACTCGCGAGCCGCGCCGCCCGCGCCTGCCTGTCGCAGGCGCAGGTCTCCCCGTCATCCGTCGGGGTCCTCATCAACGTCGGCGTCTACCGGGAGTCCAACACCTTCGAACCGGCCCTCGCGGCCCTGGTCCAGAAGGAGGTCGGCATCAACCTGGACTACATCGCCGACCCGGCCCCCGCCGCCGGCTTCTCCTTCGACCTCATGAACGGCGCCTGCGGTGTCCTCAACGCCGTACAGCTCGCCCAGAGCCTCCTCGGCACCGGCAGCGCCGAACGCGTCCTGATCACCGCCGCCGACGTGCACCCCGGCGGCGACGCCCGCCGCGACCCCGACTACCCGTACGCGGACCTGGCCGGCGCCTTCCTCCTCCAGCGCAGCGCCGACCCCGACGCCGGGTTCGGCCCCGTGTCCGTGTACTCGGGCGACGGGCCCAGCGACACCGAGGGGTACCTCGACACCGCCGCCATGGGCAGCGACGGCCGCTCCCGGATCACGGTCCGCCGTACCGAGGGGCACGGGGAGCGGCGCAGCGCACTCGCCGCCGCCTGTGCCGTCGGGTACGCCCGCGAGCACGGCATCGACCTGGACCGCACCCTCGTCGTCGGCCCACACGCCGGGGAGGACCCGCGCCCCGGGGAGGACCCGAGCGCCGGCCAGGACATCGGCGCCGGCGAGCCGCACACCGCGGCGCCGATCCTCGGCTACCTCCAGGCCCTGGCCGCCCCGCGCCCCAAGGACTGCGACCGGCTCCTCATAGTCGCCGCCGGCGCCGGCCCCAGCGCCGCCTGCGTCGCCTACCGGCCCGAAGGCTGGTGACGCGAGGCCATGAGCACCGTTCCCCATTCCGCAACCACCGCGGGCCTGGCCGACTGCCTGGAGCGCAACGCCGCCGCCTTCCCGCACAAGCCGGCCGTCATCCACCCCGACGGCCGCGAGCCCGGCGGCCGCCCGCGCTACCGCGAGGTCACCTACAGGGAGTTGCAGGACACGGTCGAGCAGACCGCCCACGGACTCGCCCGCGCCGGAATCACCCGCGGGACCAAGACCGTCCTGATGGCACCGCCCGGCCCGGAGCTCTTCGCCCTCGCCTTCGCGCTCTTCCGGCTCGGCGCCGTCCCCGTCGTCGTCGACCCGGGCATGGGCGTGCGCCGGATGCTCCACTGCTACCGCGCCGTCGGCGCCGAGGCGTTCATCGGACCACCGCTCGCCCACCTCGTACGGGTCCTCGGCCGGCGCACCTTCGGCCGCGTACGCATCCCCGTCACGCTGGGCCGCCACCGGCTGTGGGGCGGCCACATCCTCGCCGCGCTGCGGACCGCCGGTGGGCCGAGGACCCCCGCCGCCGACGTAGGCGGCGACGACCTCCTGATGATCGGGTTCACCACCGGAAGCACCGGCCCGGCCAAGGGAGTCGAGTACACCCACCGCATGGCGCTTTCCATCGCCCGCCAGATCGAGGCCGCCCACGGCCGCACCCGCGACGACACGTCACTGGTGACCCTGCCCTTCTACGGCATCCTCGACCTCGTCTACGGCTCCACCACCGTCCTGGCCCCCCTTGCACCGGCCAAGGTCGCCCAGGCCGACCCCGCCCTGCTCATGGACGCGCTGGAACGATTCGGCGCGACCACCATGTTCGCCTCGCCCGCCCTGCTGCGGAACCTCGCCGACCACCTCACCGCCCTGGGCCGCCCCCCGCGGGACCTGCGCTGCATCGTCTCCGGCGGCGCGCCCGTCCCCGACTCCGTCGTCGCCGCCCTGCGCACCGTCCTCGACGAGAAGGCGTCCGTCCACGTCACGTACGGGGCCACCGAGGTCCTGCCGATCACCTCGATCGAATCCGAGGAGATCCTCGGCGAGACCTCCGCCGGCAGCGCCCGCGGAGCCGGCACCTGCATCGGCCGGCCCGTCCCCGGCACCCGCGTCCGCATCATCCCCGTCACCGACGGCCCGCACGCCCGCCTGTACCCGGGGACCGCCCTGCCCGCCGACACCGTCGGCGAGATACTCGTCGAGGGCGAGTCCGTCAGCCCCCGCTATCACGACGCGCCCGGGTCCGACGCCCTGCACAAGGTGCACGAGAACCGGCCCGACGGCACCGCGCTCACCTGGCACCGCACCGGCGACCTCGGCTACCTCGACGACCGCGGCCGGCTCTGGTTCTGCGGCCGCACTTCCCAACGGGTGCGCGCCGCCGGCCGGGACCTGTACACCGTGCGCTGCGAGGGCGTCTTCAACGCCCATCCGCTGGTGCGCCGCAGCGCCCTGGTCGGCATCGGCCCGGCCGGCGCCCAGCGCCCCGTCGTCTGCGTGGAGAGCGACGTCCCGGCCGGCAGTCCCGCCTGGCGGGACCTCGTCGCCGAACTGCGCGCCCTCGCCGCCGACCACGTCCCCACCCGAGGGCTGGAGGAGTTCCTGCACCACCCCGCCTTCCCGGTCGACATCCGCCACAACGCCAAGATCGGCCGCGAGCAGCTGGCCCGATGGGCGCAGCGGCGCCTCGCCCCGCCCCCGCCCCCGTTCTCCCGGACCCGCGCGGCCCGCCTCGTACCGCTCGCCGGCTGGGCGTACCTCCTCGGCGGCGCGATCTGGGCGGCCGTCGCGGACGCCCCGGACGTACCCGTGCTGCGCTGGCTCTGGTGGGCCGACGCCTTCCTCAGCATCCCGGTGCACGCCGCGCAGATCCCCCTCGCACTGCCAAGGGGCAGGGCCGCGGGCCACGGCAGCACGGCCACCGCCGCACTGACCATGCTCTACGGCGCGACCTGGTGGCGAGCCCTGTGAACATCCTGATCACCGGGGCCACCGGCTTCCTCGGCGGCCACCTCGCCGACGCCTGCCTGCGCGACGGCCACCGGGTCCGCGCCCTGGTCCGGCCGGGCAGCGACACCGCCCGCCTGAGCGCCCTCGGTCCGGGACCCGAGCTCGTGCCCGGGGACCTCGCCGACGCCGCCTCGCTGGCCCGCGCGGCCATCGGCTGCGACACCGTGCTGCACAGCGCCGCCCGCGTCGTCGACCACGGCAGCCGCGCCCAGTTCGAGGAGGCCAACGTCACCGGAACGCAGCGGCTGCTGACGGCGGCCCGCGCCGCGGGCGCCACCCGCTTCGTCTTCGTCAGCAGCCCGAGCGCGCTGATGCACCTGCGCGAGGGCGACCGGCTCCGGATCGACGAGAGCACTCCGTACCCCACCCGGTTCTTCAACCACTACTGCGCGACGAAGGCCGCCGCCGAACAGTACGTACTGGCCGCGAACACACCGGACTTCACCACGTGCGCGCTGCGCCCGCGCGGCATCTGGGGCCCACGCGACCACGCGGGCTTCCTGCCCCGCATGATCGCCTCGATGCGGGCGGGCCGGCTGCCCGACCTGTCCGGTGGCAAACGGGTACGGGTCTCGCTGTGCCACGTCGACAACGCCGTCGACGCCTGCCTGCGCGCGGCCGCCGTCCCCGCCGAACGCATCGGCGGCAAGGCGTACTTCATCGCCGACCGCGAGGAGACCGACTTCTGGGCCTTCCTCACCGAGGTCGGCGCCCTCCTCGGCTGCCCCCCACCGCACCCCCGCGTCCCGATCACGGTAACCCGGGCCCTGTCCAGCGCGGTGGAGACGGCGTGGCGCCTGCGCCCCTCGGCCGCCACGGGCCCGCCGCTGAGCCGCTACATGACGGCCCTCCTCACCCGCTCCACCACGTACGACACGGGCGCCGCCCGCCGCGACCTCGGCTACGACCCGCCGCGCACCCGGGAGGACGGCGTGAGCGGGCTGCTCCGCTGGATCCACGCCACCGGCGGCATCGAGGCCTGGACGCAGCCGGGCCGCACCAGCACCGACCAAGGGACCACGCCACGATGACACCCCCTCACATCCCGTACCGGCGCCCGGTATCACCCACGGAACACCTCTACCTGGCCGCCGGGCACGCACGCGGCGCCATGGCCCTCCGCATCGTCGTCGAAGGCCACACCGCCCCCGAACCGGCAGCCCTCCGCGCGGCGGTCGCCCGGGCCGCCGAGACCTGCCCGGGCTCCCGCCTGGTACGACGCGGGCCCGTCTGGACCGCCGAGGGCCCGCTGCCCGCGATCCGGTACGCCGCTCCCGCCGCCGGGCGCATCGACGTGTCGGACCCGACCACGGCGGCACTCCTCACGGGCCACTCACACCGCAACGCCGCACCGGGCTGCGAGGTCCTGGTAATCCCCGGCACCACTGCGGACACGGCCACGCTGGTGTTCAGCGCCCCGCACGCCCTGATGGACGGTCACGGCGCCCTGACCTGGGTACGGGAGGTGTTCCGCGCCCTGCGCGGGGAGCCCGGCCGCCCCGCCCTCGCCCCGGACACCGACCGCGGCCTGCTGCGCCGCCTCGGCGCCACCACCCGGCGCCCGCCCCTCGTCCCCGACCGCCCGTCCCCCCTGGGCCGCCCGCCCAGGGGCCCCGAACAAACCCTCTGGCTCCGCCGAACCCTCCCCACCCACCACCCGGCCCTCACGGCGCGCCTGGCCCAGGCCTTGACGGACAGTGCGGCGGCGGGCGGCGCCCGATCCGGCGCTACATCGACCGGCAGCGCGGTGACGGGCAGCGGCAGTGCCCGCTCCGGCACCGCGAGCCGCGGCGGCACCCGTGTCATGATCCCGGTCGACTTGCGGCGCCACCGTCCCGGCATCGCCTCGACCGGCAACCTCACCCTTCCCCTGTTCCTGGAGCTGAGCCCCGGACAGGAGTGGCCGAGGGCACACGTCACCCTGCTCCGGGCCCTCTCCGAGAACCAGGAGCTCGCCGAGGGCTTCGAGTCGGCCCTCCTCCCACTGCCGCCGACGGCCAGTCGCCTGCTCCTACGGGCCGCCCAGGCCGGCGCCGTACGGGCCGACCGCCACCTCGCCTCGGCCGTCGTCTCCCACCTGGGGCGCCTGGACCCGGCCGAGTTCTCCGGCGGGGGCTTCACCGCGACGACCCTGTACGCACTGCCCGTCCACGCCCCGCTGGTCCCCGTCTCGGTGGTCGCCACCGAGACGGACACCGCGACAGAGCTCACGATGGGCGTCCGCGGCGGCCCCGACCTGGCCGTACGCGCCACCCGCCTCCTGGACGAGGTCCTGACCCACCTCCCGCCCTCCGCGGCCCCGGCGCCACCGCCGACGCCCGTACCCGCGGGGTCGTCCACCGCCGTGCCGCCGCCCGCGTCCGCAGCGGAGCCCGACTCCGCTTCGGCGGCCGGGCTCCGGCCGTCAGCGGTACCCGCATCCGATGCCGTGCCGCCCCCCGCCACCGTCGTGGAACTGTTCCGCGCGCAGGCCGCCCGTACGCCCCGGGCGCCCGCGCTCGACGGGCCCGGCGGGGTGGTCACGTACGCCGAACTGGACCACCGCTCCGACGCCGTGGCCGCCGCGCTGCTGAGCCACGGCATCGGGCGCGAAGACCTCGTCGGTCTGGTCGTCGACCGCACCCCGGCCGGGGTATGCGCCCTGTGGGGGATCCTCAAGGCGGGTGCCGCCTACGTGCCGCTGGACCCCGCCCACCCCGCCGCGCGGACCGCGGAGATCCTCCGCGCCTGCGGCGCCCGGCTCTGCCTGACCCAGCGTCACCTCGCCGAGCCCCTCACCGCACTCGCCCCCTGCCCGCTCGTCCTCGCAGAGGACCTCGTCACCGCCCCTCCGCCCCTGCCCGTACCCCCGGCCCCCGCGCCGGAGGACCTCGCGTACGTCATCCACACCTCCGGCTCCACCGGCCGCCCCAAGGGCGTGCAGATCGAACACCGCGCCCTCGCGGGCTTCGTCCACTGGATGACACAGGTCTGCCGCGTGGACGCCCGGACCCGCTTCGGCTTCGCCGCCTCCTACAGCTTCGACATCTCCTGCTTCCCCCTCTTCCTGCCCCTCCTGGCCGGCGGCACGGTCGTCCTCGTGCCCGACGCGCCCTCACGCGCCACCCTGCACCGGCTGGTCACCGACCACCGGGCCGACACCCTCGCCCTCACCCCTTCCCACCTGCCCCTGCTGTCCGACGCCGGCGCAGGCGACGTACGCACCCTGCTGCTCGGCGGCGAACCGCTGACCCCGGCCGCCGTACGCACCGCCCGTACCGCCTTCGGTCCCGACTGCCGCATCATCAACGGCTACGGCCCCACCGAGACGACCGTCGTCTGCCTCGCCCACGTCGTGGACGACGCGCGGCCGACGACCGCCGCCACCCTCGCCATCGGCATCCCCGGCCCCTACGCCCGGGTCGACCTCGTCACCGAGGACGGCGAACGCATCGGCACCGGGGCCGAGGACACCGGCCGCACAGGGGAGATCGTCGTCAGCGGCGTCCAGGTGGCCCGCGGCTACCTCGGCCCGCCGGACGGCCGCCCCTCCCCGTTCACCGAGGACAAGGACGGCACCCGCACCTACCGGACGGGCGACCTCGGCCGGCGACTGCCCGGCGGGGCGGTCGAGTTCGCCGGGCGCATCGACGGCCAGCTCAAGATCGCCGGGCACCGCATCGAGCCCGCGGAGATCGTCGCCGTGCTCGAGGCCCGGCCCGAGGTGAGCCGCGCCGTCGTGGCCGTCCGCCGCCGCCCGCACACCACCACGCCGGTCCTGTGCGCGTACGTCGTCGCGCGTGCCGACGGCTCGTACGGCCCGGGCCCGAACGGTTCGGGCGACCAAGGCGCTCGGCACGGCGGCCCCGACCTCCCCGCCACCCTGCGCGCCGCGCTCACCGCCCTGCTGCCCGCCGCGATGGTCCCGGCCCACGTCATCACCGTGGACGCCATCCCCAGCACGGTCGGAGGCAAGGCCGACCTCGACGCTCTGCCCGACCCCTTCACCTCCGCCCCTGTCGTCGCCCACGACACGGCGGGGCCCGCCACCCTCCAGGCACGGGTGGCCGCCCACTGGGCCGCGATCCTCGCCGTGGACACCGCCCGGCTGTCCGCGGAATCCGACTTCCAGACCCTGGGCGGAGACTCCCTCGCCCTGGTGGAAATGCTCACCGCCGTCTCCGACGACCTGCTGGAACCCGCCCAGGCCCGCCGCTTCATGGCCGGCCTCGACTGCCTGGTACGGAACCTGACGCTCACACAGGTCTGCGCCCACCTCACGGTCGCCCGAGAGGAACTCCCCGCATGATCTTCGTCGGAGACGGCGCACTGCTGCGCCGAGCCGTCGCACACGCCGCCGCGCAGGGCCACCCCGTAGACCTCGTCTGCTCCGAGGAACCGCAGGACGCGGCAGGGGCCCGGCACCTGCACGTCCCCGCCCCCGACGACATCAACGCCCACGCCGACGCCCTCGCGCACGCCTGCACCGACGGCGTCGTCTGGTCCCTCAACAACCGCCGGATCTTCCGCGCACCGCTCCTCTCCCGGGGCCTGCGCATCCTCAACATCCACAACGGGCTGCTGCCCCGCCACCGCGGACTGCCCTCCGTGGCCGTCCTCTTCGCCCTGCTGAACGGCGAGCACGAATACGGCGCCACCCTCCACGAGGTCGACGCGGGCATCGACACCGGCCGCGTCCTGGCCGAGTACCGCTTCCCGATCGCCCCCGACGCCCGCCACTTCAAGGTCATGCTCCGCGGCGTGCGCGCCTGCCAGGCCCTGTTCGAGGAAACCCTGCCGTCGGTCGCCGCGGGCGCGGCCCTCCCGCGCCCTCCCGCCCCCGCGGGGCCGTCGGCGTACTACGGGACCCGCGCCCTGGCCCGGCTGGCGGACCATCGCAGTCACCCGGCCTACGCCGCCGCCACGGACCTCGGCCCCTTCGCCGCGCACGCTCCCGAACTGGCCGCGGCGATCGGGACGGCGGTGCCCGCCGACTGAACGGTGCCTGCCACATGGCCTGCTGGGCGATCCGCCAACGCCTCCGCCGGCATCCCTGCGCCCCCCATCCTCCGTACCGCCCGCGACGGTAGCGCCGCATCCGTGTCGTCCACAGCGTCTTGGCCGAAGAGATGACTTTTCAGGCCGCGTCACCCGGAATGGTCAGGCATCCGCTCCTTCCGTGCGTATGGGACGTGACCTGTGGTTTCCTGGGCCCGCCTCGCGTGTAGCGAGGCGACTACGTGGAGTGAAGGGGATGTTGTCGTGAGCGTTCTGGACATCAAGCTGGACCGGTCGTTCGATGTCTTCGACTCGGACCGCGACGGGCGGCTCGAGAAGTCGGACGTCATCGGCCTCTCGGACAGGCTCGCCGAGTCACTCGGTGTCGCTCCGGCGGTCGTGGCCGGCCTTCGGGGCTCGTTGGAGGACCTCTGGGACGCCGTCTTCCAGAGGATGGACAAGAGCGACGACGGAGCGGTCGACCGACAAGAGTTCCGGGCGGCGTTCCGGGCGCGGATCGTCACGGATCAGAACAGGATCTGGGAACGGATCCGGAACATGAGCAATGCCTGGACGGAGCTCGGCGACCGCGACGGCGACGGCATGCTGAGCCGGGAAGAGTACACCTCGCTGCTCCACGGCATGTTCCGGCTGCCCCGCGAGACCTTCGACGAGGCGTTCAATCAGTTGGACGTCGACGGTGACGGGCAGCTGAGCCGTGACGAGATCAGCTCCGCAATGAAGGAGTACTACACGAGCGACAACTACTCGGCCCGCGGGAATCAGTTCTTCGGGCGCCTCTGAGGGCTGTCCGAGGAGGCCCGGAAGAAGGAGGGGGTATGCCGTCTTTGCCCTCTGCTGCCCCCGCCTTCCTGCAGTGGTTTTTCCAGACCGGTTCGTATGGCGTCCCCGCTCGTTGACCGGGAGAGGAAGCCGATCACTCAAAACCTGCTGGAGGACCTCTGATGGCCGATGCCGCACTGCCGGTGATTGTTCTCTCCGACTCCGACCCGCTGCGCCGGCATGAAACCGCTGAGCTGGTGCAAAGCTGGTACCGGACGTCCTTCCGCGTGCTGCAGGTCGGAGGGCAGGCGGAGGTGGTCCGCGCGCTGCGCGCGCTGGCCGACCGGAAGGTACCGGTGGCGGCCGTGCTCGCCGACGAGGCAGTGGACCCGGGTGCCGCGCAGCACCCGGGCGTGCGCTGGCTGTCGCTGCCGGCCGAGCGCGGCAATGCGGAGTCCGACACCCCCGTCGGGGCGGCCCGGGACGATGGCAACCCGGCCGAGCACCTGCGTGGCGCGCTCGACGATTCCCTGTGCACGTGGAACGCCGACTGCGACGGTGGTCTGCCGACCGCCGAGGTGCGCGGGAGCCGCTTCTCACCCGCCGCCTACGCGGTGCGCGACTTCCTCGGCCGCAGTGGCGTGATCTTCCGCTGGCTCCCCGAGGAGGACGTACGGGACGCCCCGGTGACCGTCCGCCTCGGGGACGGCACCGAGATCGTGGATCCTTCGATCAGCGACCTGGCCGAGCGGCTCGGTCTCCTCCGGCCGGCCGAACAGGACCACTACGACGTCGCGGTGATCGGCGGTGGCCCCGGAGGTCTGTCCGCGGCCGTGTACGCCGCTGCCGAGGGTATGAGCGTGGTCGTGATCGAGGACGACGCGCCCGGCGGGCAGGCGGGATCGACCTCGCGGATCGAGAACTACCTCGGTTTCCCCGTAGGTCTCACGGGCGGTGATCTCGCCCAGCGCGCCTTGCAACAGGCCCTTCGCGCCCGCGTCGAGTGGCAGCCCACCCGGGTGGCCAGTCGGGTGACCCCGACGGACACCGGTGACCACACCGTCGAGTTCGTCAAGGCGGGTACCGATGAGACGTCCTCGGTGACAGCGGCCGCGGTGGTGGTCGCCACGGGCGTGGACTGGAACCGCCTGACGGCTCCCGGCGTCGACCGCCTGCTCAACTCCGGTGTGTACTACGGCGCATGCCTGTCCGACGCCCCCTCGGCTGCCGGGGAGGACGTGTACATGGTGGGCGCGGGCAACTCCGCCGGACAGGCCGCCCTCTACTTCGCGCGCTACGCCCGCACCGTCACCTTGCTGGTGCGGGGCACCGACCTCGGCGCTTCCATGTCGAGCTACCTGGTGCAGCGCATCGAGCGGACGCCGGGCCTGCAGGTCCTCCTGGGGACAGAGGTGGCCGAGTGCCACGGCGGGACGACTCTCACCGGTCTCACTCTGCGCGATCGCGAAGGCGGCGAGCGAACGGTCCCCGCGCACTGCCTCTACGTGTTGATCGGCGGCCACCCGTCGACCGACTGGCTCGGAGGCAAGCTGAAGCTCGACGGCCGCGGATACGTCCTGACCGGAATCGGCGGAGCCGGCCCGGACGTGCTGCCGATGGAGACCAGCGTGCCCGGCGTGTTCGCCGTGGGCGACGTGCGCTCCGGATCCGTCAAGCGGGTCGGCGCCGCCGTGGGTGAAGGAGCCGCAGTCGCCCAGTGCCTGGTCGAGTACCGCCGGCGGCATCCCGCGCGCTTCCGGGATGCGCGAGCGGCCTGCGGCTTCTGACGGACACCGCCCTGCTGCCGTTACCGCTCGGGCGGTAACGGCAGCAGGGCGGAGGCTTCTTGCTCGGGTGGGGAGCCGGGCCCCGTGGCCGTGCGGCACGGTGGCGATGTCGGTCCACGGCAGCCCTTGGCCGCCGGGCCACCCACTGCCGACCTTGGCCACCCCGCCGCCGGCAGAGCGGCTCGCCGGGGACGCGGCCCCCTCCCGCCGGAGCGGGCCGCCGAGACCCTGGCAGGGTATCCGTCCTCCCGCCACGGCGGCGTAGCGGTGCAGTGAGGCGTCGAGCGCCACGAGGGCCGTCATCCAGGCACGGCGACCCGTCGGGCCGGACGCCCTCGGCGATCGCCCCGGTGTGCCCCATCGCTCCGGGGCGGAATCAGCCGCCGCCTCTGTGGAGGAAGAGGAGAAGGCTGCTCGCTTGGGCGGGGGTCAGGTCTACCGGAACGTCCCGGGGAGCCGGTTTCCCATCGGCAATGGCGAGGAGGCGGGCCTCGGCTTGTTCGGGTGGGACGCTGTCGAGGATTTCATTGATCAGTTTCATCATCTCTTCGTCCGAGAGTGCTTCCGGATCGACGAGGTTCTTCGGCTTCTTCTTGTCCATTTCCGGCCTCACCGCGTAGTCATGTGATCGAACTGGACCCGACACTGCCCGGTGTCCGTCCGCCTGCAGGAGGAGTCCCGGGTCCGTCCTGTCACCAGCCCGGACGAGCCCCACGCCTGGGTCCGAGCCGGCGCACGAGTGGCGCGGGGCCGCGTAGCCCGAGACACCAGACGATGGAGCCGGGACCACCACCGTCCCGGCTCCGGCCCTGTGGGAGGACAAGTCTCAGGGCCGACGACGCCCTCCTCATCAGCATGGGCGATGCGCGGGGGGCCCGCGAGGCGAGCTGGGCGGCGCAACTTGCACACCGTGGGCGCCGGGCACGTCAGCCGCCCGCGGCGTCCTCGGCCTCCCAGCGCAGCAGGTCCCCCGGCTGGCACCTGAGCACTTCGCAGAGCGCGGCGAGCGTCGTGAAGCGCACCGCCTTGGCCCGGCCGTTCTTGAGTACCGCCAGGTTGGCGGGCGTGATCCCTACGCGCTCCGCGAGCTCGCCGACGGACATCTTCCGCCTGGCGAGCATCACGTCGATGTCGACGGTGATCGGCATCAGATCACCTCGTCCAACTCGGCCTGCATGTGGGCGGCTTCGACGTCGCGCGCGACGGCCTGGGCGAGCAGCATCCGCAGCACGAGCACGATGAGCGCGACCCCCAGGATGGCCAGGCCGACCCCGCCCATGATGACGGTGACGCCCGGGTCGTCCCGCTGGCCCGGCGCATTGATGGCCGTGACCGCGAACCACAGGAGGGCAGCCGCCACGATCGCGCCGATCACGGCGTCCACGTACCGGAAGGCGGCGTGGGAGAACACGGTTCCGCGTCGCACCATCGTCACCAGCCGCCAAACACTGACGAGGGCGACCTGGGCCGACAGCATGCCCAAGACCGTGATCACGCGCAGCGGGGTCAGCGGGAGCGCCCCGTCCTCCGGGTCGCTCCCGCTGACCAACACCCACACCATCAATACCTGCACGAACACGGTGCCGACGAGCACCACCGCGAGCACGGCGCGCAGCGCACGCACGGTCAGCTTTCCCATCGCCCATCCTTCCATCGAGTTGCGATGTGAATCTATCGAAATTCGATAGACGAGACAAGGGCTGGGGCGAAGGGGTGGGCGGGGGTTCCGCGCCGTGGCGGCACGTCGCTGCCTCGTGGTGGAAGGCGCCCGGACGGGGGCCGTCACACTCCCCGCCTGGGCGCCCTGGACCGGCTTGGAGAAGGCGGTTCTCTCCGGCCGGTCAGCCGTGCATCGCCACGCGGTACAGGGTCGCGAGCGCACCGTCGATGGGATGTGGCCGCGGCCTGCCCGAGGAGTCGAGCCTGTTCCACCTCTGCATGTTCACCGCGACCGCCATCTGCCGCTTGCCGTCGGCACGGGTCATGGCCAACGCTCCACCACCCCAGACCGTGCCGCCATGACCCCAGAAGGTGTCCTGACCCGGCTCCTCCACCGGGTGCAGCCCGAGGCCGTACTCGATCGTCTTTCCCTCCTGGGAGACGACCTGGACCGTGCGTTGCATCTGCGCCAGCGACGACGGGCTGACGATCTCGCCGGCCAGCAGCATGCCGTAGAAGCGGTTGAGGTCCGTGACGGTCGATATCAGCGAGGCCGAAGGACCTACCCATGACATGTCGTAGACGCTGTAGTCGCGCGGCGGGTCGATCATGCCGAACCACGACTCGTAGAGCTGCGAGTGCGGCCCGTTGATGTACGGCCCGGTGGGGATCTCGGTGTCCTGGAGTCCGGCGCGCTCGATGACGTTCTCGGTGATGTACCGCTCGGCCGTGGTGCCGGTCGCCTGTTCCAGGAGTTCGACGAGGAGCAGGTAGTTGGTGTTGGAGTACAGCCCCAACGCACCACCCGGGGCACCGAAAGCCGGTGCGGCGACCCCCAGCTCGATCAGCTCGACGGGGTCGAACCGCGCGAACCGGTGGTCGTCCAGGCTCTGGGGGCTGGTGTTCGCGAGGTCGGGGAACGCCTTGAGGGAGGGATAGGCGTACGGGAGGTACTCGGCGAGGCCGCTGGTGTGGTTGAGCAGCATCCGGACCGTGATCGCGTCACCGCGTTCTCCGGGAACCAGCCTCGGAAGGTACCGGCCGATCGGCGAGTCGAGACCGATCTGACCGCTCTCGACCTGCTGCAGAACCGCAGCGGCGGTGAAGGTCTTGGTGATGCTGCCGACGCGGTGCCGCATGTCGGCGGTGACAGGGCGACCGGTGGCGACATCGGCGACCCCGGCGGCGCCGCGCCAGACCTGCTCGCCGTCACGCACCTCGGCGAACAGCCCCGGCATCCCGGCGCGGTGGACGTTTTCAATGGCGGCGTTCAGCGTCTCGGGATTCAGTGGGTTCCTCACAGCATGCGTCCTTTCGCATTCCCCGGGTTGAGCTCCACGTCGGTCGCCCGGCCCGGGTAACAGGGCACGAGTGGCATGCCAGCCCGCCTGCTGCCGGGCCGGCACGCTCATGCCCTCATTATGCACGCAGTGCGTGCAACACCAAGTGCATAGGTTAGACTGAGACCCGGCGAGAGGAGCGAGATGACACGGCGAAGGCGCTGGTCGACCGAGGAGATCCTGGATGCGGCGGCGGAGCTGCTACGCACGAGCGACGCCGAGTCGTTTAGCGTGCGCAAGCTCGCAGCTGCCCTCGGAACCGATTCCTCCAGCCTTTACCGGCACTTCCGCAGCAAGACCGAACTGCTGCGCGCGGTCGCCGACCGGATCCTCGCGGCCGCTATGGACGGCTACCGCCCCGAAGGCGACTGGAAGCAGCGCATCACTGCCCTGGCCCTGCGCGTGAGAGAGGCCTTCGGTCAGCAACCCCAGCTCGCCGCGGTCTGGGGACGCCATGCGTCAGGCGGCACCGGTTCCCGGCTGGTCATGGAAGAGCTGCTGCAGGCCCTGCGGGCGTCGGGACTGCCTGACGAGGAGATCCCGGCGCGCTACCACCGGATCGCGGTCCTCATCGCCTCGCTGATCGCCTCCGAGGCCGGGGTCAGCACCATCACCGCCGAAGAGTACGAACAGGGCATGGAGCTGTTCCGTGTCGCGGTACTGGGCGCCAACCCCGAACGCTTCCCTGCCCTGGCCCACTTCGCGCGCGACGTCCGCCCCCTCGGGGCAGACCGCCGCGCCGCGTTCGAAGAGATCCTCGCCGCCCAGCTCGCCCACATCGAGTCCGCAGTCCGCCCGAGCTAGGTCCGCCCGGGCCAGGTCCGCCCGGGCTGCGGACGTTGGTGAGGTACTGCCCGATCGCGACGTCGAGGATCGCGGCTCCCCGCGGAGCTGCGAGGGTGCCGTCGAGGGCCTGGTAGGCCCGCGCGGCCGCGAGGTTCTCCGCGAACGCGGCGTCTGCGGTGTCCCGCACGATCCCGAGCCCTGCCGGCTCGGCCGCCCGCTTTTTGGACATGGTCCCGGGCCGGAAGGCCCGGCGCCGGTCGGCCCCGCCGTGCTCCTCGGCGACGCAGGGGAGGACTCAGCCGTCCGGCTCATCAAGGGCACCGGCCACGACGCCGAACAAGGATCAAGCGGAGCCGTCCCACCCTCGCGTTGCGGTATGCCTCCGCGCCCCACGCTGCCCTGATGACGGCGGTCCCGCACCCCGGCCGCCGAGGCCCGGAGGAGATCCCGCATGCGCGTCGTCCTGCCCTTGACCGCTGTCGCCACCGCCGCGCTCCTGCTCACCACGGTCACCGTCGCGAATCCCGCCGCGGCAGGCCCGAGCCCCGACGGCGCACCGCTGGTCGAGGTGTCCCACGGCGACCCGTACGCGCACTGCACCATCGGCGCGATTTCTCCTGACAGCGTCGTCTATCCGGGCACTGAGGTCGAGCCGTACCTGTCCGTCGATCCGCGCGACTCGAAGCACGTGGTCACCGTGTTCCAGCAGGACCGCTGGAACGACGGCGGCGCCCGAGGCCTGGTGGCCGGCTGGACCACGGACGGCCGCACCTTCCACCGGAGCACGCTGCCGTTCAGCCTGTGTGCCCCGGGCGGCGCGGACTTCGAACGGGCCTCCGACCCCTGGGTGAGCACCGGACCGGACGGCACCGTCTACGCCGGCGGGGAGGGCGTCGACTTCACGAGGAGCACGCGCAGCGCCCTCCTGACCGTCACCTCCCGCGACGGCGGCCGCACCTGGCAGAACCTCACCACCACGCACGTCGACGAGCAGCCGTTCTTCAACGACAAGCCCTCACTCACCGCCGACCCGATCCGCAAGGGCACCGCCTACCAGGTCTGGAACCGCCTCGACAACGACCCACCCGGCCGCAGCTCCCTCGACGGTCCGGGCTACATCTCCCTCACCCGCGACGGCGGCCGCACCTGGAGCGAAGCCCGGCCGTTCGTCGACACCAGCATCGTGCGCAACACTCAGACCATCGGCCATCTGATCGTCGTCGACCGCCGCACCGGCACCCTGTACGACTTCTTCGACCGGATCACCTACTCCGACGACCTGAGCACCGTTGCCGAAGCCCACTACGCGATGGTCACCTCGACCGACGCCGGAGAGACCTGGAGCGCCCCGGTCACCGTGGCCCGGGACACCTCCGTACCGGAGGTCGACCCGAACGACCCCACCAAGCTGCTGCGCGCCGCGGCCACCCTGCCCAGCCCGGCCGTCGACCCGAAGACAGGCACGCTGTACATGGCCTACGAGGGCTCGGACTTCTCCGGCGGCAAGTTCGACTCCGTCCAGCTGGTGCGCTCCACCGACGGCGGACGCACCTGGGGGCCCCCGGAGCTGATCAGCCCGGAGAGCGTGCCGGCCTTCTCCCCGTCGATCGCGGTCGACGAGCGGGGCACGGTCGCGCTCACCTACTACGACCTGCGCTTCCTCAAGCCGGGCAACACCACCACCCTGCCCACCGCCTACCAGCTGGCCACTCTGCCGCACGGAGACCCGAAGCTTCTGACCGAGCGACGGATCTCGCGGGTCTTCGACTGGCTGCAGGCCCCGTTCGCCGGGGGCTACTTCCTCGGCGACTACCAAGGCCTGGTGGCAGACGGCAAGGGAGTACGGGCGGTGCTGACCGAGACCCACTCCGGCGCACCACAGAACCGCACGGACGTGTACAGCGGCAGCCTCCGCACCCGGTGACCGCCCCAGCCAATGACCCCTGTGAGGAGAACGGCTCTGGCCGCCTGCTGCCCGTGCCCGTGCCCGTGCCCGCTTTCCGCAGTACCGCGCTGCGCCGGTCCCCGGCCCGCCCGGTGTGGGGCGGGAAGCCGTGGGAGCGGCTCGGTATCGAGGCGGCGGGTTGGATGTGGCAGGGCAACTCGGGTGAATCTCCGACCGCGCCATCGCCAGGTCACGTTCTCGGGTGAGGCGTACTTCTACGCTCGGCATGGGTGCCAGCCGACCGGCACCCACTACGCGGAAGAATGGAATCCCCCATGCGTCTTCGCACCACAGCCGTCGCCCTCGCCGGAGCCCTCGCGCTCACCCTCCCCGCCGGCGCTCAGGCGTTCGCCGACGACGGGCAGGCCTTCAACTATGTCTTCCTCAAGGACGGAGAGCGCCAGCTCGCGCAGATCAGCGAAGTGACCGAGGGCAAGTGCCACAAGCTGGAGGTCACTGACGGCGCCGTCCAGGAGATCGCCAACGACACCGACATGGTCGCCCTGCTCTTCGACAACGCCACGTGCAACGGTGAACCGGTTGTCGCTGCCGGCCCCGGTGAGAAGGCCGGCGACATCACAGCTGTCGCCGTGGCCTTCGAGCGCGCCGAGCAGGCCGAGCAGGCCGAGCAGGCCGAGCAGGCCGAGCACGGCGACGGGGCAGTGAGGCCCGGCAGCGACGCGGACGAGCAGGAAGACATCTTCGACAGGGTCTTCTCCGCCGTGGGCTGACGCCGCCCGCCGTGCCGGCCCGGAACCCATGGGGTTCCGGGCCGGCCGCGCAACGAGTGCTGTGACGGCATGCCGACCCGGAAGGGCTCACGCGGACCCCGCTTCCGCTGCGTACCTGCCAGCTCATCAACTTCATTAGTTATCCCTAGTGTTGCGCATGTATGATCGCGGGCATGGAGTTGCTGCGTTTGTCCAAGGCTGCGAAGCGTCTCGGGATACACCCGATGACGCTTCGTCAGTGGGCTCTCGACGGCAAGATCCCGTTTACGTGGGTCGGGCGTGAGCGCCGGTTCTCCTCGGTTGACGTGGAGAACATGAAGCGCGGCGGTGATTCCTCCCGTCCGCGGCTGGAGCTTCTGTACGTGCGCGTGTCCGGCTCGTCCGGGCAGGAGTCTTTGCTTGAAGCCCAGGAGCAGGAACTGCGGGCCACCTCGACCGGTGAGATCGTTAAGGTTCTCCGCGACCGTGCCTCGGGCCTGAAGGAGAACCGGCCGGGACTGAACCGGGTGTTGGCGATGGTGTCGGACGGCTCGGTGACCGTGGTTCGCGTGACGCACGAGGATCGGCTGGCGCGTTTCGGGGTGGGCTGGCTGAAGCGGCTGTTCGCCGTGTACGGGGTCGCCGTGGAAGTGCTGCACCCGAAGAAGCTCGGCGGTCGCGACGAACTCCTCGAAGACTTCGTCTCCCTGGTGACGACGTTCGCAGGCCGCCTGTACGGGATGCGGAGTGCGGAGAACCGCCGTCGGCTTATGGCCGAGTCCGGGCAGTTCGGCGACGAGGAGAAGGCCGCGTGAGCCGGAAACTGCCGCTCGCCGGCGGCGAGACCTCCCGCACCGCGTGCGCCCGCGCCCTGATCCGGTCGGGAGTGGACGAGAGGACCGGCGAGGTCCTCACCACCACGGCCCTGACCGAACGCGTGAGCTGGTGCACCGATCTGGTGGCCGGCATGACCGCCAGCCTGCTGGGCGAGCACTGGAACACCACCGACCTCGACACGCTCGCCTCCGGCGAGGATGCGGGCGGCAGGAAGCTGCCGTCGAACGCCTGGATGGCACTGCGCCGCCTCGGCTGGACCGCCGCCCCCGAGGCCAAGGTCAACGACCGGATCGTGCGCATGGCCCAGGAACAGGCCGGGCGCGCGCTCAGGTCGGCCAAGTGGCGCGCCGACCTGTCCGCCGGAGTCCTGACCACCTGGCCCCAGGACCCGGCCAGGCGCACTGCCGAAGAGTGGGACTCGGTACGTGCCGCGATACCGGGCGGCGAGCACCTGCCGTCCACCGTCATCCGGTCCAGAACCCGCCAGATCGTCTCGTTCGAGCGGAGCAACGGGCGGCTTCCGGCCGACCTGTTCGAGCTGGAGTCGACGCCGCGTGTGCCGCACATGCTGCTCCTCGCCGCGTGTGACGGACAGCAGGCCGGCATCGAGCGGTCCGCCACGGAGCCGACGAAGGCCCTGCTGCGCTTGCAGCTGCCCACCCGCCCGGACCCGCAGGTATACCGCGACTGGACCTGGGTGGAGTGCGCGATCACGCTGCCGCCAACGGTCCCGGCGAACGCGGTCATCCACCTGCCCACCCTGCGCATCACGGGCGGGAAAGTCCGTGCCGACCTCGCCTACACCCACGCCGTGCCGAAGACCCGGCGCACCGGGCACACGGTGGCGTTGGGTGTGGACTGGGGCCTGAACACCCTCCTCGGCGCGGGCGCGGGCCGACTCCACCCCGACGGGAAGATCACCGCCCTCGGCGCCGGCGGTCAGTTCCGTGCCGCCGGGATACTCGCCAAGCAGCACCGGCTACGGAAGATCTCCGAGCGCCTGCACGCCAAGGCCGACCGGTACGCCCGCCTTGCCGACTCCGCCCTGGACGGCAAGGCCGCCACGCTGGCGCAGGAGATCCGCCGTGTCTGCGAGCGCCGCTCGAACCTCAACGACGCCCTCGCCTGGGCTGGCGCTCGCTGGGCCGTGGACCAGGCCGCCGCGGCCGAGGCCACGGTCATCTACCTCGAAGACCTCCGGTCGATGGAAGCCGGCGGCATGGGCCGCACCCACAACACCCGCATGTCCCAGACCGTGCGCGGTCAGATCGCCGACCGCATGCGGCACCTCGCCGCCGAGACCGGTATCGCCGTCGTCACCGTCCCACCGCGCAACACCTCCAGGCACTGCCCCTGCTGCCTCACCCCGCTGCGACACCGCAAGGCCCCCGACCGGCCCACCGTGCCGGGATGGAAGTGGGCCATCTGCCCCGGCTGTGGCTGGCAGGGCGACCGCGACCAAGGAGCCTGGCGACGAATCGCCGCCCGCGGCCTCGCCCACCAGACCAGGACCGTCGTCGACCGCGCCAGCGGCACGATGGTGATCCGCGGCGTGGACGACGCATTGGAGGCCAAGGCCGTCATCACGACGGTCCCGAAGACCCACCGGTCGGACCGGTCCAAGACCGGCCCGACACGGCCACGAACCAACCGCCTCACGCCCAGGCGACGTGAGGTTCCCTCCCCGGCACGGCCCTCGGGTCGCGCCGGCCAGCGTCCGGAGGGACACGCACCAACGGACCGGACACGGCTGCCCCGCGCATCCCACCGGCACCAGAGCGTGACCACGATCAGCACACCCATCACCGGCCGGCACCGGCCACGCGGAGCAGCACTCGGCGCGGGATTCCACCTCCACGCTCACGCTTCCCCGCCCAGGTGGACAGAACCCACACCGGACCCCACGGTTCGCATGGGTTCGCTCAGCTGATCAGAGACGCTTCCCTGCCGTGCCCCGTCCCCGTGAACCGCACCGACTGCGGGAACGCGCCCGCCGGCGCCGTCCGGCGGCGCTCTCGTCGGCTCCGCGCTGCCCTCGATCTGCTGAACAGGGCAGCCAAAAGGACGGCCCGGCACCACTCACAGTCCGTGCTGGTCAAGCGTCGCCATCAGCTTCCGTTTGCGTTTCTGGTCGGCGCGCAGGGCGGCCACGTACGTGGCGAACTCGGACTCGGTCCCCAGCGTGCGGTGGCAGGCGCGGGCGCTGAGCAGCAGTTCCGCCATGCGTTCGTACGTACGGTCACCCGTCTCCTTGCGCAGTGGCTCGATCCAGCGCAGGTAGACGGTCAGTGCGTCGGCCGGTTGCTTGTCGCGGATCCGGTCGGCCAGGACCAGCCACTGCTGCTGGTCCGCGTACCCGTCGGCCGCGGCCTGCCATGCGGCCTCGAGGTCGGCGTCGTCCATGAGGGCGTGCACCAGCACCGAGCCGCCGTACCAACGGCCCTTCATCGGCTGGTCGGAGGCCTTCAGTACCTCCAGGGCGCCCGCGCGCTCGGTGCCCTCCCAGGTCCCGGCCGTACTGGCCGCGCTACGAAGATGCCGGTAGGCGGCCAGGGAGGGACGGGCCCGCAGCACATCCCGGCGGATCGTGACCGCATCGGCCAAGCGGCCGGTCCGCGCGTACCGATCGCAGACGAAGGCGACCAGCTCGTCATCCGGCCCCCGGTCGGACTCGGCCTCCCGCAGCCCGCGTTCGGCCCACTCCAGGGCCTCGGCTGTGCGGCCCGCCCCCTCCAGCTCCCGGGCGATCACCAGGTGGGTGTGGCCGTTCGGGGCGAGGTCCGCCGCGTGGACGGCGACCAGCGCGTCCACGCTGCCGCCGTCCGCCTTCAGGAGGCGCTCCATCAGGTACTTCTCGGTCCATGACTTGGGGTTGCTCCGCCAGGCTGCCACCACCATTTCGTGCGCCCGAGCCATGCCCGGCTCACCCAGGACCTCCCGGTAGTCGAAGAGGTCGATGTCCGTGATGTCGTTCTCTTCGTCCAGCAGGTGGTGCACCAGCCACTCGGCGGTCTGCACCGGGTCGGGACGGGCGGACAGGCAGGCCTCCAGGTGCGCCTCGGCCAGGCCGGTGGCGACGTCCCCGATCAGGCCGTCCGAGTCGTCGATCTCCCCGTACGCACGGCCCAGAGCCCGGAGGGCCTCGCGGGCCACCTCCACCGCGTCGGCGGCCCGGCCGCCCGTTGTCAGCGCCCGCAGGGCGGTGACAGCCTCCGCCGCCTGCTGCCCGTAGGCGTGGGCGTCGGCGTACTCGACGTAGCCGTAGCGGGCGAAGGAGCGGGTGTCGAGGAGGTGCAGGATGCGCTCCCGGACGATGGCGGTGTCCTCCCCGGCGGTGGCCGCGCGCAGCTCGAGTCGGCGGCGCAGGCCACGGTCGCCGGCGAGCTGTTCCCTTACCAGTGCGGCCAGTTCCTCGCGGGTGCGGGACTCCAGCCAGTCGTCCAGCAGGCGGGTGCGCGAGGCGGCTGCCGACCGCTGCTGCGGCACCGATTCGGCCTGTCCCAGGACGGCCAGGCCCACCGCCACGCAGTGCTTGCAGAAGTTGCCCTCCTGCCCGTAGGGGCAGTCGCACCATCCGCTGAATCGGCCGTCCTCGTCCTCGGTCAGCTCGACCTCGTACGCGTCGCTGCCGTCCACGGTTGCGGTGATCGTCTCGTCCCCGATCTCCAGCCGGGACACCGCCGACAGATAGCCGACCCCGCGCTCGAAGGAGCGCGCGCCCGCCAGCCGGCGCAGGTCTTCCTCGGTGAAACCCAGATCATGCGTCACGGTGTCCATTCAACCGGACGAGAACTCTCGGGGCTGGACGTTCAGGACAACACCACCCACGCACGCGCGGGGTCGCAGGGGCGTGCGGGTGAAGTGCAGCAGGGTCCCAGCAGAGAGAGCGGCGGAATTCCGGTGCCCGGCCGCAGCCGGTCGTCCTCTCTCCCAGGCCGGGTTCACCACGTCACCGGTAGGGCTACGGGTCCTCGGATGAGGACGTCCTTCTGCCACACGACTTTGCCGGGACCGACCGCCAGCCGCAGGTCGGGGAGGCGTGTGATGAGGGTGGTCAGGAGCAGTTCGGCTTCCATGCGGGCCAGCAAGGGTGCCAGGCAATGGTGGGGTCCGTAGCCGAACGCGAGGTGGGGCGGGCCTTTGCGGTCGATGTCGATCCGGTGCGGTGCGGGGTAGCACCGTTCGTCCCAGTTCGCTGCCACGTAGGAGACATAGACGGCCTCGCCGCGGCGGATGAGGACGTCTCCCACCTCGACGTCCTCGGTGGCGATGCGGGCTTGTCCCACGCCGTGTTTGTGCGGGATCCAGCGTAGTAGCTCCTCCACGGCCGCCGGCACGGCGTGCGGGTCGGACTGGAGCCGGCTCATCAGGGTGTCGTGGGTGAGCAGGAGGTAGACCATGTTGGAGGTGTGGTTGCGTACCGCGTGCCAGCCGTTGATTCCCATCAGCGTGGCCAGGGCGAGGAGTTCTTCCTCCTCGATCCTGCCGCTGTCGACTGCGGCTCCCAGTTCGCTGAGGAGGTCGTCCTGCGGCCGGAGCCGGCGTTCGCGGGCCAGTTCGAGGAAGGAGGCGCGGACTTCTGCCTTGGCCTGCCGGGCCCGCTCGACGCCCGCTTCGTCTTTCGCCCGGGTCAAGATGGTGTCCGCCCACGTGCGCAGGCGCGGCCGGTCGGCCTCCGGGACACCCAGCAGAGCTCCGATGACATGCATGGGGAAGGGGGAGGTCACGTGCTGGACCAGGTCGGCCGGGGGTCCGGATGCGACCATGGCGTCGATGTGCTCGTCGAGTACGGCTTGGGTGCGGGGGCGCAGGGCTGCCATGGCGAAGCGGTTGAACGCCGAGGAGACCACGGAGCGGATGCGGGTGTGGTCGGGCGGGTCGACGAAGCTGACCGCGCGATCCAGCGGGACGAGGTACCTGTTCATACTGGGCAGCGGTCGGCCGACGATGTCGCGACTGAACCGGGGGTCGGAGGTGACGAACCGGACGGCGTCGTGCCGCGTCGCCAGCCAGCACGTGCCGGGGGCTCCGTGCGGCAGCCGGATCCGGATGACCGGTGCGGCCTGCGAGGCCTCGCGGAGAAACGGGTCGAAGTCGAGCGCAGCCAAGTCCGAGGCCTCGTACAAGGGGGCGGTTGTGTCGTGCATCACGGGCGCCTCATCGGCCGGTCATGGCGCAGCGGCGTGAGCTGCTCGATGTCGTAGCGGCAGCGCAACGCAGCGATGGCTCCGTGGTCCACGGGCCCGTCGGCGGACAGGATCTCCAGAAGTTCCTCGAAATAGCGCTCGTGGTCCGGGGGCGGGGACGACTGGAAGAACATCCGGGCCGGGACGTCGGTGGGGTTGGCGAAGGCGTGCGGGCAGCCGGGCGGGACCAGGATGACCGTCCCGGGCGTGGCGCGGACCACACGCTCACCCTTCGGCGACTGCCATTCCCGCCAGCAGTCCAGGGTGCGCACGCGCGGCTCGAAGGCGAGGACGTCGAGCTCGCCCTCAAGGACGTAGAACAGTTCCTCGCTGCGCGCGTGGACGTGCGCACCGACGTCGAAGCCCGGTGGCACGAGCACCTCGAAGCTCGATGCGAGGGGCGACTGTGCGCCGGTCACCTTGAAGGTCACATGCTGGGCAGCGGCACGAAGGGTACGTCCTTCGCCGGGGGGCACGATCAGCCCGCTGTCCGCAGACGGGGCGGCGGTGGGGGAGTAGGTGGTCATCGGGTTTCCTTCCGCATGGGTCACGGTGTACGGCTCCATCGGCCCAGCGCCATCTCGGCCGTGATGCCCGGGCCGAACCCGGCCAGGAGGCCGCGCGCCTGGTCGGGGGTGCCACCCTCGTCGAACAGCCGGCGCAGCGCGTCCAGTACGACGGCGCTGGCGATGTTCCCGTACTCGGTGAGCGTGGCCCGGCTGTGGCGGAACGCCTCCGGCTTGACGTGGAGAAAGGTGCCCAGATCGTCCAGGATCCGCGGCCCACCGGCGTGCACGATGTAGAAGTCGAGGTCTGTGGCGTCCCAGCCGTGCCCCTCGGCGAGGCTGCGCAGCGCGGGGGCGAGCGGCTCCATGGTGCCCGGCACACGCTTGTCCAGCAGGAAGTGGAAGCCGGTGGACCGTACGTCGTACGCGATCCAGTCCTCTGTCCCCGGGACGAGGTACGAGCCGTTGCGCTCCAGGCGGATGCCGTGACCACCCGTTCCGCGGACGACCGCGGCGGCCACACCGTCGCCGAACAGACCATTGGACAGGAGCGATCCGATGCCGATGTCGGTGGGTTGGTAGCACAGTGAGCAGAACTCGCACGCCACGATCAGTGCGTTCGCCCCCGGATAGGCCGTGCAGAAGTCGTGTGCGCGGTTGATCGCGGCCCCACCTGCCGCGCAGCCCAGTTGGGCGATCGGCAACTGCCGTGTATGGGACGAGAATCCCATCGTGTTGATCAGCCAGGCGGTGAGTGAAGGCATCATGAACCCGGTGCAGGACACATAGATGATCACATCGATCTCCGCGGCCCGCAGCTCGCCGTCCTCCAGCGCGCGCCGCACGACCTGCGGTACGCGGGCCTTCGCCTCGGCCGCATACAGCCTGTTGCGCTCCTCGAAGCCCGGGTGCGCGAGCGTCTCGCCGATCGGCTGCACCAGATGCCGGGTCCGCACCCCGGTGTTCTCGATCAGGCGTAATGCGAGGCCCAGTTGGGGATGGCCGGCATGCCGCGAGCGTGCGAGCTCGAGCGTGTCCTCCATGGTGATGACGTACTCCGGAACCGACACGGCCGGCCGACACAAGGTCGCCATGCAACACCCCTACCCACCGGCACGCGAGTGCCACTGCTGACCCGGACGCGTCCTTAACGATCACGATCCGCCCAGGTCACCCATTCGTACCCCTGGGCTCGTATAAGCGGGTCGAGAAAGGCGGCCCGGCCAACTCCCCAGTACGGGTCCGCTCGTGATCGGCACGCATTTCCCCGCCCCCACGGCCGGCCTGCTCCGGCGCGGGCCGGTGCGCCGACCGGCCGCGCCGTCCGGGATGCCGTGCCGTCGGCATGCCGCGCCGTCCGCGATGCCGGGCGCCACTACCGTCTGCGGCATGGACGGTGATCGCAGACGCTGGCGCCAGTGCTTCCTCGGCGGGGCGGTGTTCGCCGTGTGCATGGCCGGCACCACTCTGCCCACCCCCCTCTACGGCCTCTACCAGGAGAAGTTCGGATTCTCCGAGCTGCAGGTGACGGTCGTGTACGCCGTGTACGCCTTCGGCGTCATGGGGGTCCTGCTGCTGGCGGGCAACGCCTCGGACGTCGTGGGCAGGCGGCCCGTTCTGCTGGCGGGCCTCGGACTCGCGGCGGCGAGCGCCGGCTGCTTCCTGTGCGCCACCGGGCTGGGTTGGCTGTACGCGGGCCGGCTGCTGTCGGGCCTGTCCGCAGGTCTGTTCACCGGGGCCGCCACGGCCTACGTCATCGAACTGGCACCGCGGGACGGCTCCTCCCGCGCCACGTTCGTGGCGACGGCTGCCAACATGGGCGGGCTGGGCTGCGGCCCCCTGCTCGCCGGTCTGCTGGCCCAGTACGCTCCCTGGCCGCTGTACCTGCCGTTCGCCGTGCACCTCGTCCTCGTGGCCGGTTCGGCCGCCGTCCTGCTGCAACTCCCCGAGACGGTACGGGAGCGACAGTCGCTCGCCGCGGTACGGCCGCAGCGGCCCGCTCTGCCCGCGTCGGTGCGGCAGGTGTTCGGGCCCGCCGCAACCGCCTCGTTCGTGGGGTTCGCGCTGTTCGGCGTGTTCACGTCGGTCAGCCCGGCGTTCCTCACCGAGTCCCTGGGCGTGCACAACCGGGCCGTGAGCGGGCTGATCGTCGCGTTGGCCTTCTTCGCGTCGACCGCCGGACAACTGGCCGTCGGCCGCATCGGGGTCGGCCGGTCCCTGCCGCTGGGCTGCGCGGCACTCCTCGCCGGGCTGGTGCTGCTCGCGGGCGCCCTGTACTGGGACCTGCTGGTGCTGGTGGTCCTCAGCGCGCTCGTCGGCGGCAGCGGGCAGGGCCTGGCCTTCCGCGGCGCGCTCTCGGCGGTGGCGGGGGCGTCTCCGGCCGACCAGCGCGCGGCGGTCATCTCGATGCTGTTCGTGGTGGCGTACGCGGGCATCTCGGTACCGGTGATCGGCGTGGGCGTACTGACTGGCCCTGTCGGCCTGGAGGGCGCCGGACTGGTGTTCCTCGCCTGTATGACCGCCCTGGTTTCGACCGCGGCCGTCTATCTGCTCCGCCACCCCGTGCGCCAGGCGTAGCGCACCGCCGCCCCGGGACCGAACACCTCCCGCCGCCTGCCGGGCGGCACCCGTGCGCCCGGCGTGCCGAGCTGAAGGAGGCCCTGCGGCGGCCGTCGTCGACGGAGGCCGAACGGCGCGCGGCGCTGGAGGAACTGCGCAAGCAGCCCCGCAACGCGAGCGCCACGCGCGTGCGCAACCGGGACGGCGTCGACGGCCGGCCCCGCGGCCATCTGCGGAAGTTCGGCCTCTCCCGCGTCCGCATGCGAGAACAGGCGCACGCCGGCTTCCTCCCCGGAGTCACCAAGTCCTCCGGGTAGCGCCCGTACGGCCGGCGCCGGCGCGTGGGCCCGTCTCCGGTGGGATGCGGGGCCTTCGCATCAAGCATCGCCGCGCGGCCGCGCCACCGGCGGACCTGTCCCGCACAGCGTCGTGACCGGTTCCGCATCGCCCGTGTCGAACCCGCTGTCAAGACTGTCGTGCCGGCCCGGCGGCCGTGCCGCTGTCCGCGGCCACGCGGAAGCCGATGTTGCCGGTGGAGCTGTCGGGCGTGTTGGAGCTGCGGGCCGCGACGCGGTAGCGGTTGCAGTACGAGTCGTGGCAGAGGTACGAGCCGCCGCGCATCACGCGGCTGGTTCCGGGCGCGAACCAGTCGGTGCACCACTCCCATACGTTGCCGACGACGTTGTGGAGCCCGAAGCCGTTGGGGCGGAAGGACTTCGCCGGTGCCGTGCCCTCGTAGCCGTCCTCCGCGGTGTTGCGGGTGGGGAAGTCGCCCTGCCAGATGTTGCACATGTGCCGCCCGCCGGGGGTGAGGTCGTTGCCCCACGGGTAGCGCCGCTGCTCGAGCCCGCCGCGGGCCGCGTACTCCCATTCGGCCTCGGTGGGCAGGCGGGTGCCGGACCAGGCGCAGTACGCCTGGGCATCGTTCCAGGAGACGTGGATGACGGGGTGGTTCTGGCGCGCGGTGACGGACGAGCCGGCGCCCTCGGGGTGCCGCCAGCTGGCGCCGGGGACGGCCCGCCACCAGGGGACGGCCGCCACGGGCGCAGACGCGGCGGCGACGTCCTCGGTCAGGAAGCCTCCGAAGACGAAGGAGAAACCGAAGTCTTCGGCTTCGGTGACGTGGCCGGTGGCTTTGACGAAGGTGGCGAACTGGGCGTTGGTCACCGTCGTGGGCGCGATGCGGAACGGGTCGACGGCAACCTCGCGTACCGGCCCTTCGCCGTCGGCCGGGAAGGAGTCCGGGTCGTCGGTGCCCATGAGGAAGCGCCCGCCCGGCAGGTCGATGAGCCGCCGGGCGGCCCGCTGGGCGGTACCGACAGGCGGCCGCGGTGCAAGGGAGAGCGCGACGGTGGTGGCGTCATGGTGTCCGGGGGTGCAGCAGGAAAGCATGGCGGCTCCGTCGGTGTGTGTTGAGGGCGGGGCGGGGGGGCCCCCGGGGGGGGGGCGGGCGCGCCCCCGGCGCGCCGCCGGAGGGCGTGGTGCGGGGCCGCGTTTCGCGGCCCGCGGCGGGGGCGGCGCGCCCAGCGGCCGAGGC
>NZ_JBFBAH010000037.1:65978-68134 GCF_040682115.1 Streptomyces sp. NPDC051364
CGGAGCTGCGCGGCGTGCTGGCGCTGTACCCGGTGGTGCTGGTGGTCGACGACGACCACGGGCTCGCCATCGTGGACCTGCCGCTGCACTCGCTGGGCGGGGTGCCGTTCGGTCGGCGGCGAGTTGCGCCGCCAGGGCGGGGATGCCCAGGTCCTGCTCGTCTGCCGGGGTGGCCTGGTACAGCTTGTTCGTCAGCTGGTACGGGTCGCCCGCCAGGTCGTAGTACTCGCGGAACTTCACCTGCCCCGTGCCGGACACGGTGCCGTTGCCGTCGGTGGTGAGGTCGTAGTACTCCGTGTACTGCTTGTTCTGGGATACGTACGAGGCCCAGGTGGGCGGGCAGCCCGCGGTCGTGCCCTGCTGCCACCACTCGACGAGCAGGTGGTCGCGGCTGTACGAGGAGAGCAGGGACCTGCCGTCCACCGAGTGGGTGGGGGTGATGCCTGCCGCGTCGAGGACCGTGGGGGCGATGTCGATGTTCGTGGTGATGCGGCTGTCGGTGGTCCCCACGCTCAGGCCGCCGGCCGGCCAGGAGAGGTAGAACGGCACCTCGTGCGCCGGGCGATAGGGAACCGACTTCTTGGTCCATCCGTGGTCGGCCCAGGTGAAGCCGTTGTCGGCGATGTAGATGACCAAGGTGTTGTCGAGCTGTCCGAGCGCCTGGAGCTTGTTCTTGAACGCCTGGACCGTGTCGTCGACGGAGAGCAGGGTGCGCAGCTGTTCCGCACGGATCTGCTTCCCGTCGGCCAGGGTCCCCGTCGCGTTCCGGATGTAGGCCGGTTTGTCGCTGCGGTCGTTCTCCGGGACGGAGGGCCTGCCGTCCCAGTCCGGAACGGCCGTGCCGGCGTACTTCGCCTCGGGCGTGCGCGGGCCGTGGGAAGCGTACGGGGTGACGTACGCGAACCAGGGCCGGGCGTCGGCCGCCGCCTTGTCGAGGAAGTTCAAAGTGCGGTTCTTGATGATGTCGGTGGTGTAGCCGTTGATCGTCTGGACCGTGCCGTTGACGTTCCACTGCGCGTCGACGTAGCCCGGCTGGAGCAGGGCGAACTCCTCGAAGTGCGGCGGGTTGTCGGACAGGGTCCAGGAGTTGAGCCACTTGCCGAACAGGCCGGTGCGGTAACCGGCCTGCCGCAGGTACCGGGGCAGGGTGGTGCTCTGGTCCAGCCGGTACGAGGCGTTGTTGTTGCGGACGCCGTGGTGGTGGGCGTAGCGGCCGGTGAGGACCGACGACCGGGAGGGCGAGCAGAGCGGGGTGGTGACGTGCCCGTTGGTGAACTTGACGCCCTGGTCGGCCAGCCAGGCCGTGGTCTTGGGCAGCGCCCATTCGGTGTGCTTGGGCTGGTCGTCGGTGACGATGAGCAGGATGTTGGGACGGGGCGCGGCAGCGGCGGGATCGGCGGCCGCTACCTGGGCGATCGCCGGAACCGCCGCGGCGGCCGCGGCGGCCGCCGTGCCGGCGAGGAATCCGCGGCGGCTCACCCGCGGTCTGCTGTTGTCGCTCATGGGATGTCTTCTCCTGGTTCCGCAGCTCGTACGGGTACGGCAGATCAACTGCCGTGAAGAGTGGAAGAGAGACGAGGATCAGGCATCGACCGGCCGGCCCCTTCGGGGGCGGGCGGTGCGCAATGCCAGGTGGGGATCCCGTGCGAAGGGGCGATGCGTGATTACCGTCGCGCCCGGGCGATCGGACACAGAGCGCTCGCCAGCCTGCCCAGATCGAGGTGGCGGCGCGCGGTGAGAGGGCTTCCTGCTGCCATGCCGATGAGGTTAGGGGCGGGAGTGAAGCTCGTCCATGTACGGCATATGAAAAGTGGAACTCCGCTTGAACGGCTGTCCTTGGGTGACCCGGCCGTGCTCGTGCAGGGACCAGCACGGCCCGACGCCGATCTGCCGGTCGATGAGCTGCTCGCCGCGCAACACCGTCCGGCGCCTGCCGGAGGGTGTTGCGGCTGGTCAGTGCCGAGCGCGACCGCTGATCAGCTCTTGACCAGCAGGCCGCGGCTGCGCAGGACGTAGCGCTCGACGGGGCTGAAGATCAGCAGGTCGATGGCGATGCCGACGACGAGGATGAGGATGATCGCGAGGAACACGCCGGGCAGGTCGATGTTGTTGCGGCCGTTCTCCAGGAGCTGGCCGAGGCCGAGGCCGAGGTCGGG
>NZ_JBFBAH010000038.1:0-65014 GCF_040682115.1 Streptomyces sp. NPDC051364
CCGGGAGCGCCGGTCGGGCCGGGAGCGCCGGGGGCGCCGGGGCTGCCGGTCGGGCCGGGAGCGCCGGGAGCGCCGGGAGCGCCGGTCGGGCCGGGGGCACCCGTCGGGCCGGGGGCGCCGGGGCTGCCGGTCGGGCCGGGGGCACCGGTCGGGCCCGGAGCGCCCGTCGGGCCGGGGCTGCCGGTCGGGCCGGGGCTGCCGGTCGGGCCGGGAGGACCGCTCGGACCGGGAGGACCAACGGCGCAGGTCGGCCTCGTAATGGTGTTGTTGTCCATCGTGACCGCGGCCTCACGCGCCAGGGCGCGGCCTTCGATCACGGCGCTGTTGTTCAGCGTGATGGACTGCATGGCCAGGATGGTGCCCTTGAACTGGGTGGTCGTGCCGAGGGTGGCGGAGCTGCCCACCTGCCAGAACACATTGCAGGCATTCGCTCCGTTGATGAATTCCACGGAACTCGACGAAGCCGTGGTCAGCGTCGAGGGGATCCGGAAGATGAAGACGGAGTTGGGGTCGCCCTCGCCGTCGAGGGTGACCGTCCCGGTGAGTTGCAGGGACGGCGGGGACGCCGGGGCCGTGTAGACGCCGGGCGCCAGCGTCAGTCCGCCGATCTCGTCCGAAGCGAGAATGGTCCCGGGCCCCCGGCCTGCCGCATCGTCGTAGGCGACGACGAGGTCGGACTTCGCCTGAGCGGCGGCGGCGTTGGGGGCTACGCGCGTCACTCCGTTGACGATGCCGGGCGGGAAGCCGGTCACCGATGTGCCCGGATAGAGGCCCAGGTCGCCGTTGATGACGGTGGGGTTCGTGTTGGTGACCGTCGAACCGGCCAGGACCCCGTAACTGGCGGTGGTCCCCAGCAACACGGGGGCTTCTGCGGCGTGGGCGAGGGTCGGGACCAGGGCGGCCGACGCCAGGAGCGCTGCGGGGAGCAGGACAAAGGCTCCCCGTTTGAGCAGATTGCGTTGAGGGCTTGAGTCGGGTGGAGCCGACCGGATGACATCCAATGCCATAGCAGGACCTTTCTTGTTGCTGGTCAGGGCCGCCGGCCCGCTGCCTGTGCCGACACGCAAGCTCACCCCGAGCGGGGGAAGCAGATCTACTCCGTGCCAGAGGTGTGACGGGTCGTCACGCGGGAGCATTACCGCATATTTCACAGTGATAGACCACAAATAGGGAAAAGCGTCTGTATGAGTGACGTGGCGTCAGGAATGGCATATATCGTACATCTGTGCGTATTTGCTGCGTCGCCAAGCGCGGAGCACGGGCACGGGTGCAGAGGTATGGGCGACTGTCCCGCAGGCCCACGATGGGCATGCCACCTACGGCCACAGCAGCCCGATGTTTCCTCGCGAAGGAAAGCCATCGAAACCGGCTCTTCCTGCCCGATCGGCGGCGTGCACGGAGCAGTTGCGGGCAGGGTCTTGAACCATTGGGTCGGGGCGCGCCGGTGCCGGGCTTCAGGTCGTCGGCCGGGCGGACTGCTTGCGGCTGCCGGCCTTGGGTGCCTCGCCCAGCCTGGCTTCCCAGATCCTCTTCGACGGCGCCGGTCAGGAACGCGTGGCGCAGCGAGCAGCCGGCGTTCGCCGCCGCCTGCGACGTGGTGGCCGCCGCGACCGTGAGGCGCGCGGAGCGCCGTCCGTCCCGGTTCACGCCGGAGCGGCGCCGGCAGTTCCTCGAGTATCTGCGGGCCGGGATGGCGACGACGACGGCGGCGGCCGAGGTCGGGATCACCACCGCGACGGTCTACCAGCGACGCCGCCGCGATGCCGGCTTCGCCGAAGCCATGGACCGCCACCGCCACCCGCAGCACCCCGGAACCTGCCGGCGCCGCCACCGGCGCGTAGTGGACCGCCTTCTACAAGCACCTCGCCGCCCATGGCGTGCTCCGCCAGGCGGCCCTCGCGGCAGGGATCCGGCCCGAGACGGTCTACGACCGGCGCAGAGCAGACACCGGTTTCGCGAAGCAGACCGACCACCTGCGCCTTGGAGACAAGCGGGCTCCGTAGTCCCAGACGGCCGACCGCCGGGGGAGGGTCAGGCGAGGCGTGAGCCGATCCGGAACCGCATCTCGCCCGCGGCCCGGCGGGTCTCCTCGCTCTGGGCGGTGTCATCGAGCAGCCCGAGGAGCACCATCAACGCCCGTGCCTCGTCTTCGCTGATGAGTTTCAGGCAGGTTCGGTGACGCCGTAGCGTCGTCGCCGGCCTCCACGGCCAGGACGTGGGAGGGGAATGATGGGGGACGTGGGCAGCTCCTGACGTACGGTCGCCGTGCCGATCACGGCGACGTTTCGGCAGTTTCAAGCTGGCGGCCTGTGGACAGGGGCCGGAAAATTCTCCTCCCCCGGAAACGGATAAACCCTGCTGAGACGTTGATCGATAGTTGGCCGATTTGATGAGACTCCGACCGATAGTTGGCGGCTCCGACTGGTAGTTGGCGGGGCTGATGGGTGAGCGCGGTCGGGGCACGGCTTTCGCGACACGAAGGTTGGATTCGGTACACCCGATCCGGTCATTTCCGGTGAGGGTGCCGCGGGACGGGCGGCGATCGCGCCATGATCGCTACGCGCATACGCAGTGCGCATCCACATCACGCGATGGATGGAGTCGACCGTGACCGAGCTGATCGCAGGCCAGCAGTACATCGAGCTCTCCCATCCGGTCCCGGTGAGTGTTCCGGGCAAGATCGAAGCTGTGCAGCTGTTCTGGTACGGCGACCCGCGCAGCTACCACTTCGAACCGACGGTGAATCCGTGGGCGGAGAAGCTCCCGGCCGATGTGAACTTCAAGAAGGGCCCCGCGATGTCCGGCGGCATCGCGGATGTCCACGGGCAGATGTTCCTGACCCTGGAAGCCATGGGCGTCGAGCACAAGGTCCACGCCGCCGTCTTCGACGCGGTGCAGAACCAGCGCAAGCCGCTCACCAAGCCCGAGGACCAGGCCGAATTCCTCATCACCCAGGGCGTCGACAAGGACAAGTACCTGGCCACCTTCAACTCCTTCGCCATCAAGGCCCAGGTCCAGCAGGCCAAGCAGCTGACGATGAATTACGAGGTCACGGTCGTTCCGTCGATGATCGTTCATGGGAAGTACCGTGCAGATCTTGGAACGGCCGGGGGCCCCGAGGGACTCCTGAACGTGGTTGACGGACTGATCGCCGCGGAACGCGCGACTCAGTAGCGACAGCCGGACACCAGCGGCTACCGGCTCAGGCGCACACTCCGAGGCAGACCTCTTCCTCTCTCGGTCATCTCAAGCTCAGTCACAGCTGATCCAGTTCTCACGTGTTGTGGTTGAGCTTGTTCCGCTTTGACCAACACACCAACGGTGTCCGTCAAAGCGGAACAAGCTCACCCTCCCGGTGCTCCTCCGCCACGGACAGCTGGTCGGTCGCATCGAACAACGACAACGGCACCCGCACACCCGGCGCACCGGGTACAGCGGGAGCCGAAACAGGCGTGGCAGCCGCGGCCGGCTGCGCATCCAAGGCATGGGAGGCGGGAGCGGCGCCGAGCACAGACAGGACAGCGAGGACGAACGCGAGCAGGCCGCGCCACATCAGATTCTTGATCACATGAGTGGGTCTAGCGCGGCCCGCATGGTCTCCGACAGGGCGTCAGCAGCCAACTCACCCGTGCAGGCGGCCGGATTCACCGCGGAAACGATCACTCCGGCCACACCAGCGTCCGAACGCGACAGGACATTCACGCCGGGCGGGGACTGGAACCGCAGCATCAACCACTGTGCCGGTCCCCGGTCCGGTCAGTGGAACACGACGGCGCGACCGGTGGCGATGCTCGTGCGGCACACCTGGTACAGCTGGTGCCAGGCGGACCTCTCCATGTGGAAGAGGTCGTCAGATGCGGTGTCCAGGCGGGCGCTCTCCTCGTCGGAGAGGTGCCGGTCCCGGTCGAGGCGGACTCCGATGGCGGGAGCGAAGCCGCACAGTTCGGCGAGCAGCTGCTGACTGGAACCGACCATCCCGCCGCCCTCCACCTGCTTCTCCGCCGGCAGGAAGAGCGGATCGTCAAAGTCGACCGGCACGTAGAAGCCCGCACTGTCCGAGTGGCACAGCAGGTGCGAGCTCATCATCGTTGACTCGTCGAAGACCTTGTCCTCGTCGCGTTCGTACTGCTCAGCGCTGGTGGCCGATGCAGGCGTGACGGACTCGCCCCGGGCCGCCAGCACGAAGACGCGGCGCAGGTGGTGCAGGTGGCTGGTGGGGAAACTTATGAAACGCAGACGTGACGGCTCGTCCAACGCCGGCTCCTGCCAGACGATTCCCTCATCGGCCAAGGCCCGGCTGAGCAGGTCGAATCTCTCCTGCCAGTGTACGAGCGCCTCGTGCTCCTCGACGCCGGTCATGTTCTGGAGGATGCCAACCGAAATATGAAGTCCCATGGCCGGAAGGCTAGACGGCGGCTCTGACAGTCACGGCAGCAACCGTCGAGCGGCGGTCTCGGCGCCGTCACTCGCACCGCTTCGGCGACGAGCGCGGCACGAGCCGTCACGGCGGGCCGGAGGGTGACTAGCCGACCCAGCCCTACTACCCCTCCGACATGGCCAAAGCACGGGGACGGCTGGAGCACTGGACGAAGACCGCGTGACCATCACCCGCCTCTTCCAGCCCATGCACCAGGTCGTTACCGGACTCTCCCCCGACTTCCGGATCACCGTCAGCGACCACGCCGACCTGCCACACGCCTGGTACCAGGAAGCCCTCCGCTACAACTGGCGCAACGGCGAGAAACTCATCCCCACCACCTGGCTCGACAACCAGCCCACCCCCGAGAACACACCACATACCGGCGATCAGGGAAACTGCGCAACAACCAACCAACCTGCGCAACCAGGCCCGAGGCTAGAAACTCTGCAGGTCAGACCACTGGCAGCACCGCTTCCTGCGCAGATCCAGTGAGCCAGCCAGTCGGCAACCCGCCCAACCAAACTGCACAACCCCAGGTCAGAAGCTCGACGACTGCGCAGATTCACTGACCCTCGACAAACGTGACTTTGCGGACACGCTCTAGCCCTTCTCGGATGGACGCCCCGGAGTGCACCGGCGATGCCGGCGGCTTAGCTTCGCAGTGCCATGCCGCGGACCGTCCAGCCGCGACGCGTCCAGGCGGTCGAGAGGAAACTCCATGGCAGTCGTGATGACCTTTTCCTGGCCCGAGATCACACCCGACGTGTACGACGCGGTGCGCCAGAAGGTGCGCTGGGAAGAGGACGCACCGGACGGGTGCGTGCTGCACTCCGCCTGGTTCGTCCATGGCGGCCTCAACGTGATGGACATCTGGGAGTCGGAGGACCACTTCAACCGGTTCATCGAGGCCAGGATCGCCCCCGTACTCAAGGGCGAACTGGGCGTGCAGAGCGACCCCGAGCCGAAGTTCTACCCCCTGCACCGGCGCTTCGTCGCCCCTGGCGTCAGCGGAGGCGGCTCCTGACGTACGCCTTCTGCGCCAGGGGTCGCGTCAGCGATGCCTCGCCGGCCTTCGCCCCGCAGAACCTCACCAACGCCACCGCCACGGTCTGCGTAGGCTCCGACTACGACGACGTCATGGTCCGCTCGGTGATCTTCTCCGCCTGACGCACGCCAGCCGCGCCGGTGCGAGCCGTGCGGTCCTGGCGCCGGGGCGTGGGGTGACTCGTGGTACGTCAGTGCAGCCAGAGCTGGATCGCGGCGAGGGGAGAGGCGGGGCCGGCGGGCCGTGGGCCCGCCTGGCGAGCCCCGACCGCCGGGGCCAGCCTGGAAGCGAGGCGCACTGCCGCACTACGAACGAAGCGAGGCAGCCATGACCGGGACAACCCGACAGGACACACCAGTCGCAATCGAGGGCGGAGGTGTCGAACTCCGTACGCGAGCGGTCGGCGGAGACCTGTCCGTGGCCTTCGTGCAGCTGCCTCAGGGGACGGACCTGCGGCCGGCTCTGAAGGGCCTGACCGATGATCTCTGTCAGTGCCCGCACTGGGGGTACATGCTCAAAGGTCGGCTGAAGATGGTGACGAAGGACGGTGAGGAGGTCTACGAGGCGGGACAGGCGTTCTACTGGCCGCCCGGACACGCCCCCGTGGCCCTCGAGGACTGCGAATACGTGGACTTCTCACCAACCGATGACTTGACCGCGGTCATCGACCACATCACGTCGCAGGGCTGAGCCCAAGCCTTCGGCAAGAAGCGCTGCCGTGGGCCGGTCGACGGGTGGTGGACGCCCGCCCGACGCGCGCAAGCCCCGTTCAAGCAGGTCGATGACGGGTGCCCCGTGAGCGCTCACGGGCTCCTCCAGGCAGGTTGTACCGCCACGGTAGCCGCCGCAGCGGTGGAGGGAGGAGGTGTTCGGCCCTCACGGCTGGTGGAGGTATGTTCTGGGCGTAGCGGCGGGCCTCGGCCTCGCTCGTGCCCAACGCTGTCGCGACCTTCTCCATCGGGATGCCGGCGGCCGGCCCACTCCTAGCGGGCCCGCTGCTCGTAGCCCACAAGCCGTACGCACACGGTGAGCCCCTCGATGGCCTGCTCAAGCTCCGCGAGGCCCGGGTAGCTGGGCGCGATCCGGATGGTGGCGTCGCGCGGGTCGTCCCCGTACGGGTGGGTGGCGCCGGCCGGAGTCAGCACGATGCCCGCCTCGGCGGCACGGCCTACGACCTCCTTGGCGCAGCCGTCCGGCACTTCGAGACTGACGAAGTAACCGCCCTTGGGGTCGGTCCACCGGGCGAGCCCGGTGCCGCCGAGCTCGGCCTGAAGGATCCGGGCCACCGTCTCGAACTTCGGCTGAAGCACGGCGCGCTGGCGCTCCATGTGGGCCCGCACCCCGTCGGCGTCCCGCAGGAACAGCACGTGCCGCAGCTGGTTGACCTTGTCAGGGCCGATCGACCGCTTGGCGTTGTTGGCGAGCAGCCACTGCACGTTCGACGGCGAAGAGCCGAAGAAGGCGACGCCCGCGCCCGCCGCGGTGATCTTCGAAGTGGAGCCGAACACGAAGGCCCGGTCCGCGTGCCCGGCGTCCGCGCAGGCGGCGAGCAGATCGGCGATCTCGACGGGCTCGTCAGTGAGGTGGTGGGCGGCGTAGGCGTTGTCCCAGAAGATCCGGAAGTCGGGCGCGGCAGCGCGCATCGCGGCCAGCCGCGCCACGCTCTCTTCGCTGTAGCAGGCCCCGCTCGGGTTGCTGTACTTCGGGACGCACCAGATGCCCTTGACGGCCGGATCCTCGGCGACAAGCCGCTCCACGAGGTCCATGTCGGGCCCCTCGGCCGTCATCGGCACCGGAATCATCTCGATCCCGAACCGCTCACAGAGCGCGAAGTGCCGGTCGTAGCCCGGCACCGGGCACAGGAACGCGATCCGCTCCTGCTCCACCCAGCGCGACTCGGCGCCCGGCAGCACGCTCAGCAGCGCGTGCACCAGGCAGTCGTGCATCAGCTCAAGGCTGGAGTTGCCGGCCGCGAGGAGCTGCCCGGCCGGCACCTGGAGCACCTCGGCGAAGATCTCCCGGAGTTCCAACAGCCCTTGCAGACCACCGTAGTTGCGTACGTCCGTGCCGTCGGCGGAGGTGTGCCGCCCACCCGGCAGGCTCAGCAGGTCCTCGGAGAGGTCGAGCTGCTCCGGCGCCGGCTTGCCCCGCGTGAGATCGAGCGAGAGCCCGCGCCCCACAAGGGCCTGGTAGTCCTGCCGGGCCCGCTCAAGGAGCCCGCTCAGGGCGTCGGCGCTCAGCTCGGTGGTCATGGTGTTTCCTCTCACGGCCGGTGGCGCTGCCCGGTCCGGCGCCGGGGGCTTCGCTTCTGCCTGCCGAGGATATAAGAGCGACCGGCAAATGGATCATTTGAGGCGTCGGGTCGTGGGGCGAGTGTCCCAGCGGTAGCGGCTGGTCGCCCGGCGGATGAGCATACGGAGCGTGACGAGTGTGGCGGCAAGGTAGAGGTCCGCGGTCACCCACCGCCTCCCAGTCTGGCCTCTCCGCAGATGGACGTCTTACCGATTGGTAGGTTGACGTCCGCAGCGAGGCGGTCTGGGGGGAACTGGTGGGGATGCGAAGCGGGCGCCGAGGCGCCGGGGTGCTGTGGACGTGGGGCGCGGCCGCTCTGGCGGTCCTGGGCGGAGTGAGCTGGCTGCTGGCATGGGGCATGGCCCCGCCGGAGGGGTCCGTGACGGCGTTGACGGGGCGGGGGCCTAGGGGTTTCGCCACTTCGGTGCTGGGCGCGGTTGCTGCCGGGGCCTGGATGGCCGCGTCCGGTGCGCTCGCGATTGCGCTGGTCATTGGGGCGGTGGATACGGTGCGGGGCTGTTGGCGTGCTGGTCGCCGGTCGGGTATGAGCGCCGGGGCTCTGCTGGCAGTAGGCGTGGCCGGTGGGGCAGTCCTGGCCTGGGTGCACCGGATGCTGGCGGAGATCGTCCCGGAAGGCTCCATCGAGGTGCGGCCACACCCGGAAGGGTTCATGGAGGTTTCGTACGGGCCCGATCTGGTCGGGATCGTGCTGATGGTCGTGGCGGTGGGCCTTGTCCGGGGATGCCGCCGTGCTGGTCGTCAGCCGAGGGGCCATGAGCCAGGCGCCCGCGCGTAAACCGGCGCATGGTGCTGGCTGCCGTGGGATGTCATCCCGGCCGTGAAGGCAGGCACGCGCGTGGAGTTCTCTTCGCTCAGTGATCACCGGAGGGCCCGTGCCCGCAGTGCCGTCTTGCCTGCTCGAACCCCTGTGGAATCAGTTCGCCGCCCTACTGCCGACGCGGGGTGGGTTCGCGGCGACCCATCCGCTGGGCTGCCACCGCCGTCGGATCCCGGACCGGGTGGTCTTCGAGCACATCGTGCAGGCTCTGGTGCAAGGTTCCGGGTACGAACGGATCTCCAGTCCGGGCTGCTCGGACCGCACGATCCGGCGCCGCATCAAATCATGGGCCCAGATGGGGATATCGGAGCAGGTCCATGCGCTGGCTCTCGAGGCATACGACCGCATGATCGGCCTTGGACTGGCCGAGATCGCCGTGGACGGCTGCATCACCAAGGCACCCCCGGGTGGCCAGCGGGCCGGCCGCTCCCCAGTCGACCGGGGCAAGCGGGGCCTGAAGCGATCGGTGTCCTCGGACGAGGCCGGGGTGCCGCTGGGCATCGTCTCCACCGGTGCCAACCGACACGACTCACCTCTGCTCCGTCCCACTCTGGAAGCGATGAAAGCTCAGGTCGGGCCCCTGCCGGTGGAGGTGAACGTCAACCTTGACCGCGGATACGACAGTGCCCAGACCCGTTTTCTTGCTGGACGAGTTCGGCTTCACTGGCGAGATCGCCCGGAAAGGGTCCCCGCCCCGATCCAGGCCGGGAAGCGGTGGGTGATCGAGCGGACCCACTCCTGGATGAACGGCTACGGCAAGCTGCGACGTTGCACCGAGAAGGACGGTCAGGCCGTGGACTTCTACCTCTACCTTGCCGCCGCACTCGTCACGCTCCGTGTGCTCATCCGCCGCGCGACCAGCCGCTACCGCTGGGACACCCGCCCCACTACCCGACGCCTCAAGTGATCCATTTGCCGGTCGGTCTAAGCCGACGCTGAACCACCGGACACGCCCCAGAACGCCGCTGTGGTGCGTTCCGTTACCTGTCCTGCGCGCTCAGGAGCAGGACCAGGGCCTTGGAGCGGGTAGTCCCGAGCGCCGTGGCCACCGCTTCGGCGGACATACCGCCGTCGCACAGCGCGCCGGCGGCCTCCCGGCCCACCCGGGCGGCGATCCGCTCCAGCACCCCCGCGGCGCGCAGCGCCGCCAACGGCGTGTCCGCGGCCGTGCCAGTCAGCTGCTCGGCGATCTCGGCCAGGAGCGCGGCCAGCCGTTCGGGCAGAGGTACGGCGGCCTCGCGGACGACGGACAGGTGCGTAGTCCAGTCCGCGAGCGGCCCGGTGAGGTCGACGCCCGCTTCGTAGAGGGGCTGGTCGCCGATCGTGTCCCAGTCCAGGGGGTACTAAGCCGGGCTGAGGCGTCCCCCGGGGTGTGGACACAGGGGTTCATGCCGCGATTGTGAGTTTAGCTGCTTGCAGGTGTTGCTGTTCGAACTCCACGGGTGAGAGGTAGCTGAGGGCGCTGTGGCGTCTGCGGGCGTTGTAGTACGTGAGCCACTCGAAGATCTCCAGCCTCGCCTGGCGCATCGTCGAGAAGAGCCTCTGGTGCATCGTTTCTCGCTTCAGTCCCTGCCAGAAACTCTCGGCGAGAGCGTTGTCGTAACTCGAACCGACGCGGCCCATGCTCCTGCGGATGCCGTACTCGTCGCTGACCTGCGCGAACGCCGCTGCCGTGTACTGGGCGCCGCGGCGGTCGGCATGAAAGATCACCCCGCCGACGTTGCCGCCGCGGGCCGCCACGGCCATCTTCAGAGCGTCGATGACGAGTTCGGCGCGCATGTGTGAGGCCATGGACCAGCCGAGCACCCGGCGTGAGCAGATGTCGATGACGCAGGCGAGATACAGCCACGCGCCGCCGACCTGCACGTATGTGATGTCGCCGCACCACTTCTCGTCCAGCTGCCCGGCGGTGAAGTCACGCCGGACGAGGTCCGGGGCGGGCGGCGCGAGCCGGTCCGGGACCGTGGTGCGCTTGCGGCGCCGTAGGTGACGGCCCTCGAGCCCGTTGAGGCGCATGAGCCGCTCGACACGTTGGCGGTTCACGGTGTGACCGAAGCCGCGCAGCCTGCATGGACGCGCCTCACCCCGTAGGTGCCCTTGTGGCTGCTGTGTCTCGCGTATCTCGGCGACGAGCTCCTCATCGTCCCGTCGGCCGGCCGCCCTGGACTCAGCCGAGGCCAGGTGCCGGTAGAAGCCGGACCGCGAGACCTGCAGCATCCGGCATAGCCGCTTCACACCGAAGTCGGCGCGGTGGGCGGAGATGAAGTCCCAGCGGCGGGTCATGCCCTCATCTCCGCGGCGAAATACTGGGCCGCCCGGCGCAGGATCTCGCGCTCGAGTTCCCAATTCCCTCTCAGCCTTGCGCAGCCGGCCGTTCTCCGCCCGCAGCCGGGCCAGTTCCTACTCCCGGCTCACCCCGGACGGCTCGCTGCGGCTGCCGCCGGCACGGCCGTCCTGCTCGTCGGCTTGGCGCACCCAACTGCGCAGCGTCTCGCCCGTCACACCGATGTCGGCCGCGACCGCCGCATACGTGCGCCTCCCGCCCGCCGCGCGGTACAGCGACACCGCATCGTTCCTGAACTCCTCCGGATACGGAGACTTACGTCCCACCAGGACACCCTTCCTCGGATCAACAAGATCCATTGTCAGAGTGTCCACACGACGGGAGTCACCTCACCTGCGTCATGCCGACCTGGCGGCTACGGGCCGCTATCTCAACGCCCGAGTCGAGGATCTCTTCGATGCCCTGCAAGCGCACTACACCCGGCCGTGGCACCGGGCTACGACCCCGACGACTTCAAGGCGGTGTTCGGTGGCTAAGTTGCTGCGGCTTTCCCAGGATCGGCCACACCCGGCAGTGGACGCCGCTATTGACCAGAAACGGTAAGAGCTCTGAGTCGTTGAATGCTGCGTGAGTCAACTGGTGGGGGATGCACGCCGGACGCTACAACAGGAGCGCCCGGCGATTCTTTGGTGGATTTCCTTACCGGGTTGCCGTCATCAGGGACTTGAAAGAGACCTTCGGCCAAGCTTGAATCCTGGCCGTCGCTCGCACAGCGTTAGGAGGTCGACTTGCGCGCTGACGACGAGGGCGCCAGGAAAGTTCCCCAAGTGTAACTACCAGTCATAGTGACAGTTACCGCCGCAAACCTGACAGCCGTCGCCTTCCCTGCGGCATCAGGATCGAGCGTAGTCTTCTGGATGTAGTAGCCGTTCTGGGCGATAAGACAGTCCGTCCAAGTGTAGTATCCCTCGTCGAGAGTGATCCACTCCGAAATCCAACTACCCGACCTGGGAACAATTTTGTAGCTATCGACGGGGGGGTTCGAACCGTTATTCAATCCCCAAAGGTAACTGTCTTCATTGAGTTTGATGTGCCGATTATGGCAAGAATCAGCATTGGCCGTTGTCGGACTGTCGGTGAGAGTTATCGTTACCGTGTCGGTCGCTATGCCTCCGGCGGCATAAGCGGAGGCAGTCGTTCCAATTCCAGCCACCGCGGCTACGGCAACAGTTGCGGCAATCATCGACGTTTTCTTTACACTCATCGCCCTACTCCTTGCGAATGGTCCTTGACGGGCTCAGCAAATTCTCGCCATCACAGATCTGCATGTCAAGAGATTCACAGGGCCGGAGTGAAGCGAATTCCATTCCCCCAGAACGTTGCGCAGCTAATCAAACCATCACGGCACGCTGGATCGCGTTGAAACGCCTAATTTTCATCCTATTGACCCGCTTCACTCATCTCCGCGGGGCGGAAGGTCTCCGACGCGTGGAGGGGCGAGAGTACGTCCACCGAGGAGATGTCGGAGGACGGTGGCGCAGACGGCCACCAGCACGATGGCCGGGACGACGGCGTACCGGACGGCGAGCCAGAGTCATGATCCTCGTTGACCGGGGCCCGGGACCGGGGCCCGGGACCGGGGCCCGGGAGCGGGGCCCAGCCAACGATCCGTCTACATGAGCGGTAGCTGCCCGGCAATGCTGCCTGTGCCGAGCCCGCGGGGGCGCTGGCGCTCGCCTGGGATCGTGACGACGCCGGCGGCTCGCAGGTGGTGGGCGAACTGACAGTTGCGGCAGGTCTTGAACTGCTTGTCTGCGGCGTGGGAGTCGTTGGCCGGGATGTGCCGCGCGGTGAAGGGGATGGGGCGCACGTCGGTGAGCGTCACCTTCAGGTCCTTGACTTGGATCTCCACGTGGCACCCGAGGGCGGACTCGAAGGCGAGGTGCGGGTTGTCCTCCCACCGGTAGGGGTTGGCCGTGACGTCGCACAGGTAGAACGCGATGGCGTGGCGGTGCTCGTCGAGGGTGACGGTGAGGTCGCGGGGAGCGTCGGCCTGGACGGTACGACTGTAGGGGCCACAGAGAGAGCGGGCACAGTGCTGGGCCAGGTCGATGCCCGTGACGTACTTGAGCCAGAGGTAGTGGTAGCGCCTCTCCCCTTGCTCAATTCAAATGGTTAGTGAATTCACAAATCCCCCTCAATCGATGAAGTATCACTCTCTAATTATATAGGAATTGCAGGAATTCAAAATTCAAGCATTACGCCTCTCACGCGCCTCAAGGAGCGTTTCCACGAGGGGCTTATGCCGATTGTGTCGATACCCTTGCGGGTATTCCATGTTGAACTCGACTTCGAGCGCCCGGCGTCGCGCACTTTGGTCGAGCGGCAGCGGCCGGCGGCATCGTGCGTAGATGTTGCCGCCGTTGGAGTTGCCGAGTATCTGTACCTCGGCGAAGTAGTTGGCTTATAGTCGCGCAACGATCGAGATCTACGCGTCCCGGCATCGGCGACGGAACTACAGCGAGCCGAGGGCGTTCAATCAGTTCCAGCGTGCTCTGCTGAAGGCGGAACCTGCAGCAAGGCCCGACAACCCGCCGGCCCCGTTCGGGGACCTCTCCTCGATCGGGATCGAGGAGTTCTGCGCCTTGATCACGGAGATGCTCCGAGACAGGAACCGGCCCGTCGTCGAGAAGCGACGGTCTGGTATCCGTGCACTCTTCGGTTACCTGGAAACCCTGCCCCGTAATACATGGAAGGAACGGTGGGATGTCAGCGCTTTCAAAGGTGAGGATGTGCAACCGGTCAACGTTCTTGCCCCGCCTAACTCAACGGGCCGGCGGAATGCACTGGTGGCGGCCGTGAAGCTGGCGTTTTGCATGCGGATCATATCGACGCCCTGGCCATGGAGTGGAAACCGGAAGAGTTCCACGACACGTTCCAGGAGAAGGTCGCCGCCCTCGTCAACGCGAAACAGGCGGGCGAGACGGTGGAGAAGGCCGAGCCGCCGGCCAAGGCCACCGGCGCCGTCGACCTCATGGAAGCCCTCCGCGCCAGCGTCGAGAAGGCCAAAAGCCCCAAAGCCACCAGCGAGAAGGCGGCCGCCCCGGGCGTCAAGCAGCCCAAGAAAACGGCGCCGGCCAAGAAGCGGACACACGCCGCGCCGAAGAAGACGGAGCTGGACGGGCTGACCAAGGCCGAGCTGTATGAGAAGGCCACCGCGGCCGGTATCCCCGGACGCTCCACCATGACCCGCGACGAACTCCAGCAGGCGCTCACCCGGGACAGGGCACGCCAAAAGGCCTGACCCCCAGCCGTATCCCGCCGGACACGGCCCGCGTTGGCCCGGCTCGTGCGGTGCGCCGGGAAGCACGGTGCCGTGCGAGCGCGTACGGCGTTGTCCGAGCATGGACGAGACAGTGGACCAGCTGGACACCCTCCTCGACGGCGTCACCGAACCCAACCCCCGCCTGAAACTGATCAGCGAAGACGAGGCATGGGCACTGATGGTGCTCCTCGGCCTCCTCGACGACACCGCCCAGAGCGAAGACATCCGCCGGGCCGCGGGCGAGATGCGGTTCCGGATCGGCTCACACCTCGCCTGACCCTCCCCCTGCCACCAGGCCGTGCTCGTCTACGGCGCAGGCTCGTCACGAAGGGACACGTGGTCGGTCCGCTTCGCATGAGACTGTGACCTGCCGTTCTCCGCGTGATCCCGTAGGCGTGCCTCAGGCCACTTACAGCAGGGCCTTGATGTCAGATGGCCACAGGTACGAGCCGTGTGCGTACGGCACGGCGCTGGATCAGGTATCCGGCGAGGCCGCATCCGATCCCGGTGAGGGTGACGAGGACCCCACCGACCAGGACGAAGAGCACCGCGACCACGACGTCCGCATCCTCGAACGCTCGCTCACGGACCGTGTTCGCGGGGACGGTGCCGCTGTGTCCGTCTGTGAGGAAGTAACGGGAGTCGTTGGAGGTGACGCGGTTGTCGCCCAACATGAAGAGACGGCCTTCCGGCACCACTACGTCATAAGTGGTGCCGTTCCCGGCGGGGTTGCCCCCAGCGACATAGGGTTCTCTCAGCGGCTTGCCGTTCAGCAGCACCTGCTTGCCGTCACAGCTGACCCGGTCACCGCCCATACCGATGACACGCTGGAAGACGGTGTCGGTGTCCGTATACCGGCCGGGCAGGTGGTAGAAGACCGCGTCTCCGCGGTGGAGCTCACTGTCCTGGATCTTCTTTGTGAAGGCGATGTCGCCTTGCCCGTACGTCGGCCGCATCCCGTCGGAGTCCACGCTGTGCCCACCGAACGCGAAGTCGGCGAACAGCCATGTCCCGATCGTCAGCAGAATCCCGAGCGGCACGAGCACCAGCCCCGTGATCCGCAGTCTTCGCCCCGGTCTCATCCCTCAGCCCCTCCCGGCAGTCCGGGCTGCACCCTACCGACCCGACCAGCACCCCAGCCGGCGGGCCGGGCCCGCGGACGAAGGCAGCGGCGACTGCGCGGACCGACAGCTCGACGCCAACACGGTCCGGCACCGGGCTGCCGCCCAACGGGCGGCACGATGTGCGGGCCGGAGCGGATCATGGACGATTGCGGGCACCCGCAGCCGCCTCAACCGCGGCAGCTTGAGCGGCCGGCCTCGTACTGGCGCCGACTTGCCTGCGTCATGGCAAAGTGCCAGTGCCGGTTGCCGCCGGGCGGGAAGTAGTCGATCGCGCCGTAGTCCGCCCAGAAGCAACTGGCCACGGGGGAAGCCGTCGGTGAGGTTCCCCCGAGATGTGGGGATGGGTGACAGGGGGTCAGATGGGTCTCATGAGAGGAGCCCAGACGATGCCTGTCCCGAGGAAGTATCCCAAGACCACGGAGTTATGGCTTGTCCGCCGCTGTCAACGGGGCCGGGGCATTCGGGAGAAGTGCCGGTCACGGCAACGGGACTCCTGATAGAGCGAGGAAGCCGACCAAGGTCTTCCCGCCTGAAGGAGTCCCGTTGCCCGTTCAGTGTTCCACCGTCACGCTCACGTCGTCCATCACCGTCGCCGACGGGGTCTTCGCTCCGGGGCATCTGGGGGAGCTGACCCGGCACTTGCCCTTTGAACTGGTCGATGACGTGCTGGAACGTACTGGCGGCACCCAGCGGAGGCTGAGGCTGCTGCCGTCGAGGGTCGGCGTCTACTTCGTGCTGGCACTGATTCTCTTCCCGCAGCTGGGCTACCTGCGGGTATGGGACAAGCTCACCTCCGGGCTGCGCGGGCTCCTTCCGCTGCGTCCGTCGGAGAAGGCGCTGCGAGAGGTACGCCGGCGGCTGGGCGCCGCGCCACTGCGGCTGCTCTTCGAGACACTGGCCGGTCCCGTGGCACAGCCGGTCACACCAGGGGTGCGTTACAGGTGCTGGCGCACAGTCGCCTTCGACGGCTGCAGCTCCACCAAGGCTCCCGACCGGCCGCGAGTCTGTGCCTGGCTGGGCAAACACAGGCACCGTTACGGCACGGACGGCTATCCGATGCTGAAGATCATGGTGCTGTGCGAGACCGGGACCCGGGCTCTGCTCGGTGCGGTCTTCGGACCGACGCCTGAGAAAGAGACCGGTTACGCCGAGCAGCTGCTACCACTGCTGGACGACAAGATGCTGCTCCTCAACGACCGGGGCTTCGACTCCGACGACTTCCTCGCGAAGGCCGCTGCCACCGGGGCACAGCTGCTGGTACGCCTGAAGGGAACCCGGACACCCGCACGCTGGGCACTCCTGCCGGACGGGTCGTTCCTGACACGGATCAACGGGACGCGGCTGAGGATCATCGATGCACACATTGCGGTGACGACAGCCAAAGGGCTGCGGCTGGAAGGCCACTACCGGCTGGCCACCACGCTGGCCAATCACCGGCGCTACCCCGCCGCAGAGCTGGTGGAGCTTTACCACGAGCGATGGGAGATCGAGTCCGCGTTCTACTCGCTTCGGCATACCCTGCAGCACGGCCTGGTACTGCGATCCCAGGACGCGACCGGGATCCAGCAGGAACTCTGGGCCCACCTGACCGTCTACCAGGCACTGCGCCGGGCGATGGCCGAGGCCGTCGAGACGCTCCCCGGCACCGACCCGGACCGCGCCTCCTTCACCGTCGCCCTGGAGACCGCCAAAGACCAGCTCGTCGCCGCCGCCGACGTACTGCCCGATACCGGACCGGGACGAATCACACCGGCCCTGCTGCACGATCTGCTCCCACCCCGCCGGGCCCGCGTCAACCCGCGCCGAGTCAAATGCCCGATCTCCCGCTACGCCGCCCCGCCCCACCAGGCACAAGTCCTGGGCGCCTCCAGGATCACCAGCATCAGTGTCACCGTGGACCCCTCCGTCGGCCCCGGCCCCGACGGACGCCGTAACCGCACGCTGCAACTCCTGCGGACTGATCCCCTCCGCACCTGGCGCGCCTGTGAAATCGCCCGCGGTATCGGACTGGACGACGCCCAAGGACTACGCGCAGAATTGGGACGCTGGGTCTGCGAAGGAATCCTCTGCCGCACCGGCCGGGGCCTCTGCACCCTCGAACCCGAGTGGACCACCCCAACCGCCACAAGCCCACCGCCCCTGTTGACAGCGGCGGACAAGCCATAACTCCGTGGTCTTGGGGTACTTCCTCGGGGCAGGCATCGTCTGGGCTCCTCTCATGAGACCCATCTGACCCCCTGTCACCCATCCCCGCATCTCGGGGGAACCTCAGGGACGCGGCTGGCGGGTGGTTTGCCTGCGAGCGCGGTGTGTCCGCGGTGGTGATTGTAGGTGTGCAGCCACTGGGGGAACGCGTCGCGTCGTTCCTGTTCTGACTGGTAGGGGCGGGCGTAGGCCCACTCGTCCAGCAGGGTGCGGTTGAGGCGCTCGACCTTGCCGTTCGTCTGGGGTCGGTAGGGCCGGGTTCGTTTGTGGGTGATCCCGGCCGCTGCCAGCACGTCGCGCCAGGCGTGGGACTTGTAGCAGGCCCCGTTGTCGGTCAGGACCCGTTCCGCGGTGATCCCGCACGAGGTGAAGAACGCCTGGGCCCGGGTCCAGAAGGCGGTGGCGGTCTCCTTCTTCTCGTCGACGAGGATCTCGCTGTAGGCGAGGCGGGAGTGGTCGTCCACGGCGGTGTGTATGTACTGGTAGCCGACGCCGGACTTCGTCTTGCGGCCCGCTTGGCGGCCGAGAGTCTTATGGCCGCCGCCGTCGGGGATGTTGCCCAGTTTCTTGATGTCGACGTGGACGAGTTCGCCTGGCCGGTCGCGTTCGTAGCGGCGTATGACGCGGCCGGTGGCCCGGTCCAGGTGGGTCAGACGGGCCAGCCGGAAACGGGTCAGGGCGCGGTGCACGGTGGAGGGCACCAGCCGCAGGTGGTGGGCGATGCGGGCCGGTCCCCACCGGCGCAGGACACGGACCTTGATGATCCGCCGTTCCGTGCGGGTGGGTGTCCGCTTCGGGCTGTGGTGCGGACGCGAGGACCGGTCGGCCATGCCGGCCTCGCCCCCAGCCCGGTAGCGGGCCGCCCACCGCTGGGCGGTGGTGGGTGAGACCTGGAATCGCTCGGCCGCCCGGCGCAGCGGCCAGCCGTCCTCGACCACGCAGCGGGCCAGACGCAGCCGTCCGGTCTCGGTCAGGGGTGCATTACGGTGGGGCACGAGGGCCTTTCGGTCGGTGTAGACGTCGCAATCCACACCGAACCCGGAAGGCCCTCACCCGTTCAAGACACCTCAGCCGAGACCTGCATCACCCGTCCACAACCTCCCGGGGTCGTGCCCGGCCGTCCGCCCAACCCGCGCCCGGGCCACAGTGGAGGACCACACGAGACCCGGCACCACTCCGCGAACCCTCTGAGCCAATAGCCTCGCAGATCAGAGACGGGATCCGCGAGCACCGTGCGTGTGCGGCCCCAATCGACTCATTGCACGCGATCTGCACGCCGCTTCGACCGCCTGGTCGAACGGTGGGACGATGTCATTACCAGCGGTAGAGGCGCGAGCACCTGTGCGCCCATCCCGAGACAGACAGCAGGCCAGGCCATGACGAAACAGCCGAAGCCATCCCAGCCCAAGCATGGAGAAGGCCCCAGTCGCCACGAGGGGACCAAGCAGCACGGCTGGTCACCAGACGTCGACGAAACCCGTCAGCAGGACAACCCGAGCGCCCACCGTTCCTTCCACCCCGACAAGCACGCCCCGGCCAAGGGCCCCGAACCGGCGGTCTCCAAGGAAGAGGCGGGCAACCCCCACGGCAATCCCGTCAAGAGCCGGGGCAAGCGCGGGGAGGATCAGAGCAAGGGCTCCGGCGAGAAGGGCATGCACGACCTCGGCCCCCGAGGCCGCTCCCAACGCCCCAGCGGTACCAAGGACGCCTCAGCCTCCACAGGCATCAACCCCCAGGACCCGCCGGGCACACGCAGCGCCGGATAGCGGCAGCACCCGGGCACCGTGACGACCCGGTCCGGATACCCGCCGAGGGATGACCGGCACGGCCGCTGCCCCCAGTCGATGCGACCTGTTACCAGGTCTGCCAGCCCCCCTAGGGTGAGCGGTATGGCAGACGATCCAGAAGCCGGAATCCCGCGCGTGCAGGTGGAGAGCGCAGCGCGCAGCATTGTCGTGCGCGTCGGCGGCGAGATGGACATCGACCGGGCGCCCTTGCTGCATGAGGCCCTTGACTCGGTGATCACCCGGCCTGACTGCCCGGTCGAGATCGTCGTCGACTTGGCCGAGCTCACCTTCTGCGACTCCTCCGGCCTCAACGCCCTCCTTCAGGCCCGCCTGACCGCCGAACAGCATGGCCGACGGATCCGCCTGCATGCCCCGTCCCCGCAGGTCATCCGCCTGCTGGAAGTCACGGGCGCCGACCAGCTGTTCCCCGTCACGGACACCTGACCGGCCGCGCCCCGGTCGGCCTGGCCTTCCTGTCTCGCGCTCGATGGCGTGCCGACGACGTTGCGTGAACCCAGGCTGCTTCGGCGACCGGGCGGGTGACCTGCGCCCCACTGACGGCCGTGTACCGCGGAACCCGGCTCACGTACGCGCAAGGATGCACGGATTCATTCCCCGAATTTCTTCGCCGCTGGAGTGTTCCGTGCTCGAACGCAAGCAGACCAAGGGCCGTACCCAGGTCACCTTCATCCTCCCCGAAGACACCCCAACGGGCCGGTCAGCGTCGTCGGAGACTTCAACCACTGGAACCCCACCGCCCACCCCCTCGAGCCCCGCGGCGACGACACCCGCGCCGCCAGCGTCACCTTGCCCGCCCACAGCACCCACTCCTTCCGCTACCTCGCCGCCGGCGACTACTGGTTCAACGACGAACACGCCGACAGCCACGACGGCACCAACAGCCACATCCACACGTGACCAACGGCCCACCGGCACCCGCCCGACCCATCCCCGGCCGACCAGGCGCAGCCGGCTTTCCCGGGGCGCCTGAGGTCTCGTCGTTGCACCAGTCGTCACTTGGGGTCCAGGTAGCGGAAGCAGTACGGCTTCTCGCTCGGCATGGCCACTGTGACGCTCCGCTTGCCGCCTTGATTGCCAGGCCCTGACCACCGAGGTGAGACCCCTGTGAGCAGACCGGTCGGTCTTTCGGAAGACAGCCTTGCTGCCCTGCAGCATCTGAGGGAGACCCGGGAGATCAACACCGTGATCCTCCGCTACGGGGACGTCCCGGGTGTCCTGGTCCCAGAGGTTGCGGGCAACCTGACCCATGACGAGCTGCTGGCGGCCTTGCCTGCGGACGAGCCGCGGCTGGTCGTCCATGAGCTGTCCTTCGCCAGCCCGGAGGGCACGCGAAGGAACGAGCGCCTGCTGATCTTCTGGATGCCGCCGGATGCCAGTGGACAGGAAGAGGCGTACACGGCCGGGTACACCGCGCTGAAGGAGTTCCCCATCGACGTTCAGGTCCACCTCACCGCCAGGCGGACAGGGCAGCTGGAGTATGAACGGCTCGTCGCCTTGGCCGGCTGAAGGCTTGTACGGCTGCCGGGGCCGGGCGCCCAGCACCACCGCGGCCGCGCGGTGGAACTGCGCGGCGGCCGCCAAGCCTTCACCTCAATCGGAACACGTCCCTCCGGTCGACTCAAGGAGCCGGGTCAGACCTGGCCTCGCCACTGTCCGGTGGCTGAGCCGCGGTCTTCGATGAAGTGCTTGAAGCGCTTCAGGTCTCCCTTGACCTGCCGGTCGACGAAGCCGAGCTTGTCGCCGATGTTCTCCGCCATCCCCTCGGGGTCGAAGTCCATCATCAGCGTGACCTGCGTATGGGTGGGATCGATGGGCTGGAAAGTCACCAGGCCCGACTGCTCACTCTCGCCTCCGACGGTCACCCACGCCACCTTGGTATCCGGGATCTGCTCCGTGATCTCCGCATCGAACTCCCGCTCGACACCGCTGATCTTCGTCACCCAGTGCGTGAGCGTGTCCGTGCGCTGCTCGATCCGCTCCACCCCGTCCATGAACTGCGGGAACGACTCGAACTGCGTCCACTGGTCATACGCCATACGGACCGGAACCTCGACCTCGATGGACTCCTTGACCTGCGACATGACGCGTCTCCTTTGATCTGGGGCGGTGAAGCGGGAACCGGGCGGTCTCGGGCCTGTCCGACGCCCGCAAGGGGCACCCGCATCCGTGCCCTCTCGCCGCGCGCCTGCCCCGGCAACCGGGTAGTGACTCCCCGAACGAGCCCACTTCCCGGACCAGGCAGACCCCAGCAGTCGCGCCCCGGGCGAAACCAGGCGGTCGGCGGTACCGCGCACTGCCCCGCACACCGCCGACCGCACGCGTTCTGGCAGCGCCGACGGCCGGGAAGGCGGGTGCTGCCGACCGGGGCTGTGCCACGGCGACGTGTGACGGCGGCCGCTGCTGCCCGGCCGACAGCACCGCAGGGAAGCCAGGAGGACACCGACGTGGCAGGTGCGCTCCTCGCCATGCCATCCCACCCATTGCGCACCCGCGATGACCACCACGACCCGCCCCACACCGCCCGGTACCACCCGCCCAGAGCAACATCCTGCTCTCGGTCCGGACCCCGTCCCGGGCGCGCCGTCCGCCCGGTCGGCCGGCCGCGTGCAGCCGGCCCGTCGTGTCGTGGCGGCCGGGGACGATGAGCTGCGGTCAGTGTGCCCGCACTGTATTCCCCAGCATCCGTGCGCCCGCCTCCGTGCGGGGGCGGTGGCGGCTGCCCGGGGCGAACACCACGTAGGTCCCCGGACCATGGCGTTCTTCTCCCTCGATCACCTCGCCGCTCAGGACGTAGTAGCGCTCCTCGGTCGCGTGGACGTCGACATCCGGCCACTGGGTGCCCGGGGCGAAGTCGATCAGCCAGCCGCTGGCGAATTCGGTCGCCGGGAGCCTGCGGCGGACGATGCCGGGGGCGACCTCTCCCGGTTCGATGTCGTCGATGTGGACGGTGGTCTTCAACGGGCCTGTAGGCGTTGTTTCGCTCATGTGCCCACGATCGCGCGGAGCGGGTACCCGGGCCGAGAGTCTGGAAAGACATCATCAGGTATTTTCCTGCCATGAGCCGTCATCGTGTCGTCGCGCTGCTGAACGGGCCGCAGTCACCGTTTGAACTCGCCTGCGCCGCCGAGGTGTTCGGGTCCGTGCGGCCGGATCTGCCGGTGTACTACGACTTCGCGGTCTGCGCCGAGCATCCCGGAGTGCTCCCGGCCACGACGGGGCCCGCGATGTACGTCGAGGCGGGGCTGGACGCGCTGACCGACGCGGACACCATCGTCGTTCCGGGCTGGCAGCCGACCGGGGCGACCGTGTCACCGGACATCCTGAGCGCCCTGTGCACGGCGCACCGGCGCGGGGCGCGGGTGGTGTCCATCTGTACGGGGGCATTCGTACTGGCGCAGGCCGGGTTGCTGGACGGGCGCCGGGCTACAACGCACTGGCGGCGTGCGGAGCAGTTCGCTGCCGCGTTTCCGCGGGTGGGGGTCGACGCGGACGTGCTGTACGTCGACCATGGCGACGTGGCCACCAGCGCCGGGTCCGGAGCGGGCATCGACCTGGCCCTGCACCTGGTACGCCGCGACCACGGCGCCGCCTACGCGGCCCAGGTCGCCCGGAGCATGGTGCTGCCGCCGCACCGGGAGGGCGGCCAGCTCCAGTACGCCACCCAGCCTGTAGCCAGGACCGACGAGTCGCTCGCGCCGCTGCTGGAGTGGACCCTGACCCGGCTCGACACCGAGCTGACGGTGGGCCGCCTCGCCGAGCAGGCGGGAGTGTCGGCCCGCACACTCGCCCGGCGCTTCGCCGAACAGCTCGGCCACAGCCCCGGCAAGTGGCTGCTCACCCAGCGCCTCGCCGCCGCCCGCATTCTGCTCGAGCAAACGGACCTGCCAGTCGAGGCCATCGCCATCCGGGTCGGCCTGTCCTCCGCCGTCAACCTGCGACGCCGCTTCCGGACCATGCTCGGCACTACACCCGGCGCGTACCGAAGGGCCTTCGGCCGCTGAACGACCGGGCGCGGCGGCCCTCGCCGGATGCACCCAAACGCCCGCGGAAGGGAAACGGATAGGCGGAGAGATGAGCCCCGCTCTGCGCGTGATCGTCTACCCGCTGGTCACCAAGGGCGGGCGCCGCGTCCGCTGCGACGGCGAAATCCTCGGCTGCGTCCCGGGGGCCCAGGCGACCTACTCGAGTTCCTGCGGCGGGCCGGCCTTGACCCGGACGACGTCCTCGATGGTGCGCTTCTGATCGAGTGGCGCAGCGGCGGGCTGGCAGCCTGGGCCCCGGATATTGGCGAGGAGTGAGCGCAGCGGTGGGGACGTCAGTGTGACCCGCCGCCTGTACAGCGTTGCCCCCGACACGGCGCGCCGGTGACCGGCCTTCGGGTCCTCCATCGCGTGGGCGGCCCGCCGGAGGTTGCGGTGAGCAGCACCCCTCGCCTCGCCCTCCTGCGGCGTAGCTCACGCATCCGTCTTTGTCTAGACACGTTTTCTCGGGGCATGACCAAAGTCGTCCACTCGGGCCTACTTGAGAGGTGCCCATTTCCGGTTCGCGTGGCACACCGCGAGGCCGAGCCCCCGGACCTCGCCTTCACATCTGCAGGGCCTCGCTCCGCCTGAACTACGAAGGACCACTTCCATGAATCACAACTTCGGCAATTCGACCATTACAGAGCACCGGAACGGCTGGAAACTCGGGATCAGGATGGGCCTGGTCCTGACCACGCTGGCATCCGGTGCGATGCTCGCAACCTCTGCCTCCGCTGCCATCGCCGCCCCCGCCTCGGCGGTCACCGTGGCCACAGACGACGATTCCGGAAATATTCCGCGCAAGTCCTTCCAGAATTCGCAAGTGAATTCGAAGAGAAATCTCACCTACTACAGCCCCCACACGATTATGCCGCCGAAAGACCCGTTCCCCCCGGTATGCGACAAGAAGCCTTACCTCCCCAATTGCCCGCTCGGAACGGTAATTCCGTAAAGGGTTGACAAACACGCGCCGGGGCGCCCACACCGCGCTGCACCTCGCGTCCGTCGCCGCAGCCGGCGGCGAGCGGGAGGCCAGGCGGCGCACCCCGCGCCCGCCGCCCGAGCCGCCTGCGTGGCTGATCGTGCACGGCATCGGCGCGGCCCGGCTCCCGGTCCGTGTGCACGCCGGAGACTGCTGGGATGCACGAAAGCGCTGCTCACCCCTGAGCAGCGAGGAGGCCCGCCGGGCTCTGGCCGAGGGAGTACCCGCCTGCCCTCACTGCCGGCCCAACGCAGCCCCCGGAATGCTGGAGTGACCGGGTACGGCGGGGTGGATGGATGAGACCCGATCTGCGCCCGGTCGTCTATCCGCCAGGGCCCAGGCGGGCGCCGCCGGGACGGCGGCTCGGCCGCTCTGGAGTGTTTGCAGGGGGCTGACGTGCCCGAACGCACGTGGAACGCACATGAGACCGCGCGGTTGGGGTAGACGCTGCCGGGGGTGCGGCCTTGGCCATCAGGGCTGCGACGGAGGCCGCACCCCCGCACCCGCACGGTGATGCGTGGGGCGGGCGGGAGCGGCAGGCACCCGTCGGGAGCCGACGACGGGCGGTGAGGGTGATGGCGCGTCCCGTCTGGGCGGGGATCTTGAGTTTCGGGCGCTCATCGCCGGCTGGGACGCCACCGCCGAGTACTGTCCGGGGCGTGGGCTATCCGGTCGCCTCTGGAGACCACTGGCGGTCACCACCAGGCTGGGCCCCTCGGAGAACTGGTGAAAGTTGAATACGCGATCACACCCCTGCCTGCAACCGCGGCCACCACGGCGACACCGGCGGGGAGCTTGGTAGAGATGTTCACGGCTGATCAATGCCGGGCGGGCGTAGGCCGACACGGGGCGGTCCCGAACTGACCCCGTACGTGGGACGGTGCCTCCCGGATCGCAGGAGGCTCCCCTCACCGCAGGGCATCACCCGCCAGCCGGGTAGCTCGAGAGGGTGCCTTCGTTGAGTACGAGGCCGCCGAATTCGTTGACGAGGATGGGCGCGACCTCGGGACGGGTGGGCATGTCCTTGCCGGTACGTTCGTCCAGCGCGACAGCACCGTTGGCCGTGGTCCCGTAGATCCGCCCGTGTCATACCGCCTTCACGGTCGGTGCCTTCCGGCCGTCCTGGTCGTGGTGGAGCTGCCAGAGCAGCTGTCCCGAGGCCAGGTCGACGGCGATGACCGCGAAGGGGCCCGCGCAGACCAGCGTCGCCGCTTGGTCGTGAGAGCAGCTCATGACAGAGACTTCTTTGGGTAGAGGCCGCTGGACCTCTCCGGTGTCGGCGCTCATCAGCTGGTCGAATTTCTGGCCGGCGAGATCTCCGCCGACCTTGGCCAGGGAGGGCCCTGCGGGCACCAGGTCGGCGCCGAAGGTCTGCTTGCCGCGCCATTTCTCGTTCCCGGTGCCAGGTCGTACCCCGCGGGCACCTGGTAGTCGCCGCCCTGGACGAGCAGAGGCCTGCCACCGTTTCGGCGGTCACTGCCGTCACCTTCACGTCCGGCTGCGTCCAGACCAGCTGGTGGCTGGTCAGGTCCCCCCTCCCTCCTGGCTGACCAGGGCCAGGCGGGGTACCAGCGGGCAATGGACTCCGCAGCCAGCAGCCAGGATGTTGCGCCACAGGCCCGCGAGGTCGTCGAGGACATCGTCACGGCTGAGGTTCCCCCGAGATGCGGGGTTGAGTGACAGAGGGTCAGATGGGCCTCATGAGAGGAGCCCAGACGATGCCTGCCCCGAGGAAATACCCGCTGGAGTTGCGTGAGTGTGCGGTTCGGATGTACCGGACTGCCGAGCCGAAGCCCGTGATCCGCCGCATGGCCGAGGAGCTCGGCGTGCATCACGAGGCCCTGCGCAACTGGATCCGTCAGGCTGAGGCCGAGGCCGGCGAACGAGGCGACATCACCCACAGCCGGTTCGGGCCCTCGGCGGTGAAGTCGCGGTTGACGAGATCCGGGGCGAGGGTGGTCGCGGGGTCGCGGCGGGTGAAGCCCTTGCCGTGGCGGCGGGGGCTGATGCCGTGCAGGCCGGCCTCGCGCATCAGCCGCTCAACCCGCTTGCGGCCGACCGCCTCGCCCTCACGCTTCAGGACGGCGTGCACCCGCGGGGATCCATGGACCCCGCCGGACTCCGTATGGATCTCCCTGATCCACCCGGTCAGCCCGGCATCGCGGAGGCGCCGTTCGCACGGCTCCCGCTCGGCCAGGCGCCAGCGGTAGTAGGTGGAGGAGGCGATGGACAGTTCCCGAAGGACGGGCTCGACCCCCAGATACGGATGCTCGTCGAGCAGTCCTGTCACCTGGGCCGGGTCGGGTCGAGCTGTGCCGCGAAAAAAGCCGAGGCCGTCCGCAGAACTTCGTTCGCCCGCTTGAGTTGCACATTCTCCTTGCGCAGGGCCGCCAGTTCCTCGCGCTCGGCGGTGGTGAGCACATCACCGCGCTCGCCGGCGTCGGCCTCGGCCTGCCGGATCCAGTTCCGCAGGGCCTCGTGGTGCACACCGAGATCCTCGGCCATACGGCGGATCACCGGCTTCGGCTCGGCAGTCCGGTACATCCGAACCGCACGCTCACGCAACTCCAGCGGGTACTTCCTCGGGGCAGGCATCGTCTGGGCTCCTCTCATGAGACCCATCTGACTCCCTGTCACCCATCCCCGCATCTCGGGGGAACCTCACCGGTGGTCCGCCCATCGGGGCTCAGCCGTGTTGCCGGTAGGGCGCCCTTGGCCTTCACCAGGAAGCAGATCTGCCAGTCCGGGACAAAGGCAGTTCCCCGGCGCCGGGGAACTGCGGACCGGGCGGCAGACTTCCGTCATGAGCACCACGCGCCGCCCTCTGGGCACCGGTCCGACGACGAGCACCAGGACCACGGCGACGCCGTCCTCGAGGACGGGTCTCCTCCCCGCGGAGCGCATCGACGTCGAGCACCAGGACGTCGCCGACGAGAACCCGGGCGTGCGAATGCTGCGGGGCCGGCGGCCGCTCGGGACCGGTGTTCCGGAGCAACCGGGAGCCGGAGCGAGTTAGCTAGCCGTTGCCTCGCAGGAGGTTGCCGATCAGCCCCTCCGCCTGCTTATTGAGGATGGTGACGAAGGCTTCGCCGAGTACGTCGATGATGGAATCGGTTGCTTTGGCAGGCCCGCTGTCGACAGGCTTGGTCTCCTGTGCCTGTGCGACGCCGGAGCAGGACAGGACAGCGCCCGTGAGGGCCACTGCCGCGAGTACGCGCTTCATGTTGTTCATGGCCTGTAAACGACCATGGACAGGCCGGGTCACCGAGCCCAGTCCATGCCGAGCTCGCGATTTCCTAGCTCCGGTGATGAGCGACGTATGACTTTCAGTGGTCAACGACAGTCGTTTGCGATGTGCTTTGGTGGCGTCGTTCCTGATGGTGGGGTCGGGTTGGGGTGCGGGGTGTCGCTGTCTTGGTGAAGGTTGCTGTCGTTTCTCGCTGATGGTCCGGTGTCGGTTGTGTAGTGGCTGGCGTAGGTCGGCTGCCGGATGTTTTGTGCTGTTGTGTGCTGGCCCGGCTCCGGGGTCGGGGTCGGGCCAGCACGTGTCGGTGGGGTGGTGGGTTGGGTGTTAGCGGAGGGTGAAGGGTGCTACGTGGGTGGTGGTGTCTGCTCCGCTGATGGTGAACTCGAGGTTGTAGTTGCCGTTGGGCAGTCCGTTCGTGCTGACAGGGAGGCCGTAGCTGGAGAACACAGGGTTGTAGGCGAACCGGCCTGTGACCGGCCTGGTGACGGGGCCAGTGACCCGGACGGCCGTCAGGGTGATGTTCGAGCTGGAGAGGTTGTTGCCGTTCGCGTCGCAGATCCGCAGGGAGAGCACGACCTGGCCGAGGAGGCGGACCGGGCGGGTCGGGTCGTAGAGCAGGCAGATCCGGTACGCCACGGTGTAGGTGACGCTCTTGGTGGACGGGTTCGTGGCGACGTCCTTGGCGTTTACCGTGAAGGTGTGCGAGCCGAGCGTCGAGGTGTTGACCGCGCTGCCGTTGGGGACCGTGCCGACGCAGCTCGCCACTCCGGAGGTGGCGTCTGTGCACGAGTAGGACGCGGTGACCGCCTGGCGGTACAGGTACGTGCCAGCGGCCGGTCGGACGATGGTGATCGTCGGCGCCACCGTGTCGAGCCGCACGGTGATCGTCTGCGGTGCGGAGGTGTTGCCGGCGTTGTCGGTGGCGGTGTACGTCACCGTGGTTACGCCGTTCACCGTGATCGGGACGGCGGCACTGGCGCCTGAGACGATGGTGGACGTGATCGGCTGGGCGCCGCTCGCGCTGTAGGTGATCTTCTGGACGCCGGAGGCGCAGGCCTCCTCACTGGCGCTGATGTTGACGGTGGCGGGGCTGGTGGTGTTCCAGCCCGCGCCGTTGGGTGCGGGGGAGATGCTCGAGGAGACGGTCGGTGCGGTCGTGTCCGGGTCGTAGGTGAACTGGTCGGCGGGGGTGATCGGGCTGGTGCCGTTGGGGGTGGTCACGGTGACGTCCACCGTGCCCCGTGCCTGCGGCGGCACCTGCGCGGTCAGCTCCTCCGGCCCGCTCACGTTCACGTTCGTGGCGGCCACTGAGCCGAAGCTGACGGCGGTGCCGCTCGTCGGGAATTCCGTACCGCGCACCGTCACGGTGTTCACGCACTGTGCGAGTTCGGGCGCGTGGTTCGGGGTGACGCTGGTGACGGTGGGCGGGGACAGCGTGACGCGGTCCATCGCGGTGCCCCAGTCGCCGCCGAAGATCCCGGTGTTGCCGGTGGCTCCGATCTGCTGGACCGTCCACACGTCCTTGGGGTTGCTCGGGTCACGCGCGGTGCCCGAGTAGTCGCCCCAGCGCACTTCGGCGCCGCAGTTGCACGAGTAGGCCTGGGTGCCCGCGTCGTAGAAGTCGCCGAACGTGTTGGCGGGGAAGTTCCCGGACGGCACTCCGATCGCCACCCCGGTGGGGAACCTGGTGGAGGAGGAGGCGGTGAATCCGGAGAACAGGTCGTCCTCGTCGTTCAGGGTCAGCGAGCCGTAGTAGATGTCTCCGCCCACGAGGCCGAGATTGAGGTTGGTCGCCAGGGTCTGGGTCCCGCCGGTCGCGATCTGGATATAGCGCTGGCAGGCGTGGGCCGCGGTGTCGCCGACGGGGGTGCAGCTGACGTTGAAGACGCCCCACAGGTGGTTGTTCTGCCAGGCGACCGACAGCATCCGGTCGTCGTTGGTCTCGATGGTGGCATCGCCTCCGGCCGGCTGGGCGGCGGCCGGAGGCGGCCCGGCGGCCCCGATGGCGATGGTGTTCTCGGTATGGGCAACCGTGCTCACGCCGGGCACGCCGGTGAACGTGTGCACCACCACGTTGGTGGGGTCACGCGGGTCGTGCTCCATCGCGAGCTGGTCGTTGACCGCCGACAGCGAGGTGGCCGGGACGACCTGGAACTGGTTGGTGTCCTGAGCGAACGTCGCGAAGGAGATCGTGCCTCCGGCCAGCAGGTCCGCCTTGTTGACGACCACGGTCACCACCCCGAGAAAGTCCCGCGGGGTCGTGGTCAGGTCGTAGTTGTTCCAGCTCAGCGTGACCTTGTCGCTGCTGTAGCCGAGCTTCGGCTGATCCTGCAGCACGTTGGTGGTATTGCTGCCCGCGATGTAGACGGTCCAGTGCCCGCGCGGGTCTGAGGTGTCGCTCACCGCGACGTCGACCTCGTCGCCGCCCGCCGGAAGTCCCTCGTACGAGGCGAAGAAACGGCCGGACCCCGCGTCGTAATGCACGCGCGGATCACCGCCCGTGTTCGCCGCGAAGCCGAAGAAGGTACCCAGGTCGAAGGGGCCGCCGACGGCCGCGCCGTTCTTGTCGTAGATCTGGCCCGAGCGGTTGACGACCTGGACGATGTGGGTGGGGCCGACCGCGAGCTGCGCATCGGAGGGAGCGGTTTGGGCGGCCGCAGGGTTGTCCCCATTCCCCAGCGTGCGGAAGGTCTTCAGCCGTTCGATGACGGCCGTGGACGGAACTGCCTTCGGCGACGCCGCGCCCTTCGCAGTGAGCTGCGCGATGGTGACGGGCACGCTCGGCTGCCGGCGGGGCCCCACGGACGCCGGCTCCTTCGGAGGCGGGAGATAGGGCATGACCTGCGGCTCGGCGGTGCGCTCCGGCTTCGGCAGGGTCCGTACCTCCACGCGCCGCTTCGGCGTGACCCGCGAGAGCTTCCCCTCGCCGTCCGCAGGCAAAGGGCTGGCGGCAGTGGGCGGGACACCAGGCCGCGGTTCGGCGGCCGCCGCGCCGGCGGGTGCGGCCACCGTGAGCGTCACGGCGAGGGAGAGGAGGAGCGCACGCGACCAGCCGCGCGCGGCGCCCATCACCCGTCGGTTCATTCGAAGAGGCCGTCGCATCGACACGGGCTCCCCCCTTCGGCCTCGTTCGGAAGTCCGGTCCCGTCTGCCCATCGGCAGCGGGCGACAGCTGTTCTGCGGTAGCTGTTGATCACGGGCGGTGTCTATCGGAAGGCCTGGCCGACCGGTCACTGTCGGCAGCGTGCCGTGCCGACAATTCCCTCTCCTGGCCCACAGCCCGGCGCGTATCTTTCGTTGCAGGACCGTTCCTTCGCGTTGCGCGGTAGTTCGGCGACGAACTCGACGGTGCGCGGGACCTTGTCCGGGGGGCGCTAGCCTTCTGACCTGCAGAGTTCCTGGCTCGTGGTCTGCTTGCGCAGGTTGGTTGGATACTGCGCAGTTCCACTGGTCCGTGACTGCGCTGCCGCGTGTGAGTGTCACGGGGGTGCCGCGGGTGTTGTCGTGGGTGTGAATGTGCGGTCTGGTGGCAGGACCGGCGCGCTCTCCTGGAGCAGCTGTTCACCGACCACGCCCTGACGGCCCCCTGGACGCTCTGCCCGATAACCGCGGACCTGGCCACGGCCCGGGAATGGCTTCAGACCTGGACGGATGTGTCCGGGGTGGAGGGCATCGTGGTCAAGCCCCTGACCAGCCGCTATCTCCCCTCGCGCAGAGGGTGGTTACTAGTTGACTGCACCAACTCGGGCCACGGCTCGGCGCAGTGGCGGTGGTTGAAGAGCATGCGGGAGTGCATAAGGCTTTCGACTGTTTGACGGACCGGTGCGGCTGCCCTGCCGGCGTACTCGCGTCCGTTCACATGTACGCCGACACTGTCTCGAGTGGGGGCCGTGGACATTGAGTCGGTCAGCAGTTACCTAGAGGACCGGATGCTGAGCGCTTTTGGCCGCAGCACGGAAGAATGTCCCTGCCGCGAAGGGGGAGCCATGGCTGATGGGATCGATGTCCTGCTGGAGCTTTGGAAGGATCATCGGGCGGCTGACCGCCAGGTGGAGAGTCAGAGGGCGACACTCACGAACATCATCATCGTGCTGATGGGGGCTGGTCTGGGCTTCCTCGCACAGAAGGGCCTGCAGACGTCCATGCTCGTCGTGACGTTGCCGATGCTCGGCCTTGGGCTCTACGGCACTCTCGCTTGCCTGAAGTTTCACGAGAGGAGCGCTTTTCATGTTGGGCAGGCCAAAGGGCTGCGTCGGAAGATCGCCAGTAAGTTCCCGGACCTGAGCATCGAGACCGGCCTGACGGAAACGAGCCGTACTCAGCGGGCTCGCTTCCCGCGACTGAGGAGCCTGCGTTCGTACACGGTGTGGGTCGCTCTGCACTGTGCCATCGCGGTGACTGGGGCGGCGCTCTCAGGATGGATCATCTTCACCTGAACCTGACTGCTGAGCAGGGAAACGCATTGGCTTCAGCAGTCAGGAACGTCCGAGCTGGGGGGACTTGGCGTAGCGCAGAGAAGCGTGCATCCGCTGCCCGATGCCGAGCGTCAACCCGAAGGTGCTGCCCCGGCTCGACACGTCAGAATTGCGGGAGTCGGTGGGCGGGGAGTCCGGGCGGGAGTCGGTCGAGGGTTCCGGGGAGTCGGTGGCGCCTCGTCGGTGGCCTGGCGGTCGGCGGCTGGTGGGCCGGGTGGTCGCGGCGCTCGCCGTCGAGGCGGCTGCGGTCGTGGTGTCCGTGTGGGCGCCGACGTGGTCGGCGGCGGCGCACTTCCCTGACCGAGGTCGCACGGGCCGGCTTGCGGCTCCGGCGGGGTCGGGGCGGGCGTCCGCGCGGCCCTGCGGGTTCCCGGGCCGTCCACGCGAGGACGGCCTGGGAACCCGGGGGTGTCACCCGGTGATGGCGTCCCCGGGTCTGCGGCCGGTGGAGGGCCCCGCGGTTCACGGGGCGGGGCCGGCAGCGGCTGCCGGGTGACCGGGGCGGGTGCGGTGTGGGGCCGCCTTAGACCTTGGCGGGCACCGTCGGTGGGGTCCGATGGTGCGGCCCGGCTTCGTCCTCGAGGCAGACGTAGCCCCCGCAGGCCGCCCGGGCCATGTACCTCCGCCCAGGTCGCCCCCCCCCCGCCATGCGGTGAGGGCCTGCTCGTCGCGTTCGGCGACCGGCCGGGCGGGCGCCTGCGGGGAGAAACCGAGCCGGTGCATCAGCCTCGTGGCCCCCGAGACGCTGTAGGTGATGTGGAACTTCCGGCCGGTCAGCGTGGTCACCCGTGATGCGGTCCACACCTGGTCCTCCCCCGAGCCGTGCGCGGCCGGCCCCTCCTCCAAGAACCCCGCAAGCTTCTCCAGACACCGTGGGGACAGGCGGCATCCTGAGCCGCCCGGACCTCGGGAGACCAGTGCCTGAACACCGCCGTCCCGCCACAATTGGTGCCACTGGTAGGCAGACTTCACGCTTACCCGCAGCCGTCGTGCGACTTCCGACGGCTTGACCTTCTGCTCGAACAGCTCGGCCGCCTGCCACCGTACGGCCTCCCGACGCTGTCGCCCCTCAGCGGTCAGCCCGCCCCCATCCGCCTATCTCACACAGTACGAAATACAGCCCGCACTCCTGGCCCGCCCATCAGCCACATCGGCAAAGATCGCCCTGACGAGCCGAAGTCAGTGACAGTCCCTAGCCTCGACACTTTCCAGTGAATTCACGTAGCACACCTGAGTCCTTCATCGATGCGGGTGCGCAGGGAGCGCAGCGCCTGCCTGAGCTCTGCCGGCTCGATGTCTGTGACATCAGCGTCGAAAGTCAGGAGCAGTCCTGCCAGCCCTGCCCACGACCACGCACCGAGCGTGAGCCGGCAGCTGGAGTCGGTGTTGTGCTCGACCGTCGACCCGCCGGGAGCGAACCGGGCGACAATGGGCGCAGGTAGTGCGACGAGCGCCGACCCGGAACATGGCCATTCCGCCAGGGTGTCGCCGCGGTCGTGCGTGCTCATGACGAATGCGACCGGATCGCCATGCGGGACGTCGCGGCGGTCGAAGGTTCTCCCTGTGGGCATGCGTGATTCGAGGCGGTCGACGCGCATCGCGCGCCATCGGTCCGCGTCCGGTTCGAATGCGACGAGGTACCACCGTGCCGCCCACACGACGAGGTCGTGCGGCTCCAGCGTGAGCGTCGCCGGTTCGTCCTCGCCGGTGTAGTCCACGCGAACGACGTGCTGTCGGTTGATCGCGCCGCCGATGACACGGATGATCTCGGCATCGATAGGTGCTGCGGGGAATTCCCAGTAGTTGCGCGCTGCGGAGACGCTGAACGACTCGGTGCGGATACGGCTGCGGACGGGCATCGCTTGCTGCAGCGTGGCGAGGGCGCGTGCCGAGTTCTCACGGATGCCGGAGAGGATCCTGGGGACGGTCTGGAGCGCGACGGCCGCGGCGACCGCCTGGTCCTCGTCGAAGACGACCGGCGGCAAGCGGGTGGCGCGGCCGAGCCGGTAGCCTCCGCCCGTTCCGCGCACCGCCTCGATCTCATATCCGAGCTCTCTGAGCGTGTCGATGTCGCGTCGCACGGTCCGAAGGGAGACTCCGAGCCTACTGGTGAGCTCCTCGGCGGTCAGGGTGGCGCCGATACCGAGGATCGACAGCAGCCTGAGCGTCCGCGCGGAGGTCACAGCCATGATCCCCCCCCGGAATAGCGGTCATTCGATGGCAACTATAACTGTGACCCTGACCGGCATGACCGCTCCACAGACATCCCGAGAGACCACCCGCGCCCCCGACGCTCCCCCCGTACCCATCTACGGTGCAGGCGCCAATGTGGCGCTCCTGGTCGTGCTGTTCGGCTCCTTCATGGACCTCATCGACGCGACGATCGTCACCGTCGCGGCCCCGGCGATTGCCCGCGACTTGGGAGCCGGCGAGGCTCAGATCCAATGGACGATCGCGGCCTACACCCTCGCCCTGGGCGCGGGACTGATCACTGGCGGACGGCTCGGTGACCAGTTCGGCCGCAAGCGCCTGTTCATGGCGGGGCTGGGCGGGTTCATGGTCACCTCCGCGCTCTGCGCGCTCGCCGTCACTCCGGGCATGCTCATCGGCATGCGCGCCGCGCAAGGACTGACCGCGGGGATCATGGTCCCGCAGGTGTTCGGCGTAATCCGAGCATCGTTCGCCCCGGCAGAGCGCGCGAAGGCATTCGGCGCCTACGGGGCCGTCCAGGGGCTCGCCTCGGTCGCAGGCCCACTGCTGGGCGGACTGCTCATCGAGGCCGACCTGTTCGATCTGGGGTGGCGCACCATCTTCTGGATCAACGTCCCCCTCTCGGTCCTCGCCCTCGTCCTCGGGGCGAAGGTCTTGCCGGAGTCCCGTTCTGCCTCCACCGCGCGACTCGACCTTGTGGGCGCCCTCCTCGCGGCCTCGGGCATCCTGCTCCTCCTGCTCCCGATCATCCAGACCGAGACATGGGGATGGACCGCGGCCAGCTACGCCCTCCTGGCGGCCGGAGGCATCACACTCATGATCTTCCTCGCCTACGAGCGCAGCCTCGCCGCACGCGGGGGCGAACCCGTCTTCGACCCGGCTCTGCTCAGAATCCGCGCTTTCGCCATCGGTCTGAGCACATCCCTGTTCTTCTTCGGCGGTATCGGATCGTTCTTCCTCGCCCTGTCGGTCTACCTTCAGCTCGGCACCGGCCGGAACGCGTGGGAGACCGGCTTGGTGATCCTGCCCTACGCCCTCGGCTCGATCATCACCTCAGGACTCGGCGTCGCTCTCGCCGCCAAGGTGGGCAGAGCGCTGCTGATCACCGGCTCGCTCACCATCGCGGCATCCCAGCTCGTGCTCTGGGCCGTCATCAGGGACGGCGGTGACCCCGGATACTGGCTCCTCGCGCTCGGACTGTTCATCGGCGGCCTCGGCCTCGGCCTCGCCGCCCCCATTCTCGTCAACGTCGTGCTCGCCGGTGTCCCCGGACGCAATGCGGGCGCGGCGGGCGGCGTCCTGTCCACCGTCAACCAGATCGGTGGATCCCTCGGCATCGCCGTTCTCGGAACGGTCTTCTTCCGCGCCGTCACCGGATCGGCGACCGGCGCACCAGGACCGGCCGACTACGGTCACGCCCTCAGCACCGTCCTCGTCGTCACCGCGGCGCTCCACCTCGTGGCGGGATTGGTGATGCTCGCGCTCCCTAGGGCTGCGGCCGCGCACGTCGACCAGTGAACCCATGCAAACGGAAAGCGCACCGCTCGTCCGGCGAGCTCCAGCGCGCCCCGCCGATCGGCGCGCACACGAGAACCGTGGACGCACATACCGCCTGTATTCGAATGGAGCCGATGTGGCAGTGAAACGAACGGCAGTCAACCCGGTTACTTGGTCGGTGGAGATGGGATTCAACCAGGGGGAGGTCGTCTCCGGGCACACCCGGACCCTGTACTGCTCCGGACAGACCGCGATGAGCAGCGAAGGCTTGTCGAGGGTGATCACCCAGGAGGCCAGCACCCCGGCAGCCCCGGTCAGCACCAGCAGCCAGGCCAACGCCCGCGGGGTGGCGGCTGGTCCGAGCCACAGCACGACGGTGACATGGCCGCACAGCTGGCGCTGAGCCTCGACAATCTGGAGGCCGTGCTCGGCGAGGCCGGCATGTCCCTCGCGAACCTCGTCCGGCTCAACGTATACACCACCGACGTCGATCTGCTCTTCCCGCACTACGGAGTGCTGGCTTCGCGGCTGGGCGCCGCCGGGGTGGCACCCGCCACCACCATGCTCGGCGTGACACGGCTGGCGATCCCCGGCCAGATGGTCGAACTCGAGGGAACCGCCGTCGCGTGATGCGACCCTGCTGTCTCTGGTGCTCGTGCCGGTCGGACCGGCACGAGCACCAGGCAGACGGGTGACACCTGGCCGCAGACGCTAAACCGGGTGCCCGGATGGCGAAGAGGCCCAAGCAGCAGGTGAACACCCGTCTCGAGTCCGCCCAGCGCGCCCTGCGCGTCATGGAAGTCATCCACCGGCACACCAAGGGTGTCTCCCGGACGCAGATCCTCGAGACCGGGCTGCCCCAGCTCTACCTCGCCCACGCGATCGAGCACCTGGTCCGCACCCAGCTCGCCGTCCCGATCGCCCCCGGCGTCTACGCCGCCGGCTCATCCCTCAAGCTCGCCGAGACCGGCCGCAACGGCGGCGCGCTCCTGCGCGATGAGGTCGCGCCGCCGTCTACGTCGCCAGCTACACCGACGGCGAGGTTTCCATCACCCAGTACGCCGACAGCCCCACCACCCCCGCCGTCCACGAATGGGTCGACTTCCGCAAAGCCGCCCACGCCTCCGTTGTCGGCAAGGCGCTCCTGGCCCAGCTCGACGACGACGAGCGCCGAGAACACCTCAGCCGCCACCGCATGGAGCCCTTCACCCCCCCCACACCATCACCAGCCCCGACGTTCTTTCACCGAACTCGACATACGGCACCCGGGTGAACCCCTCCTGGACCTGCAGGAATACGCCCTCGGAACCGTCTGCGCCGCCGTCCCCGTCCGGAGGGACCCGAACCGGAATGCGTGGTCTCCCTGCCCTCACCCGACCCGCACAAGCTCCAGCAGGCCGCCCACGTCCTGCGCAACGAGGCGATCGCCGTCCTTCTGGCCCTGCTGCGCCGGCGAGAGGAGGCGGCTCTTCCATCAGTCGCGCGCGCCCTTGGAGGTGTCTTCTGCCGGACTGCGGTCGTCAAGGCGAAGCGGCACAGCCATCACCCCAATTGGCGATACCGCAACACCTGTGGCACCGCATACCATGGCCTGCACGGCGCTGAGCTGCGACAACCCCCCGGCTCCACATCCATGCAACGGCCGTAACCCCAGAATCCGCTCTGCCAGGAGTGCCGGGCCCGGCTTATGGAGTAACAGCAGAAGCTGGCCCACCCGGGAGCCTGACTCGGCAGGGCCTCTGGCCTTATCCGCGCGCCATGCATGCCTGGCCCGGGGGAGGCTGTCGGGTGCCAGGCCCGGAGCGGCGGTGAAGGAGGCCATCCGAGAGTGGTTCTCACCCCGCCCGTCGAGCCGATGCTCGCCCAGGCCGTCGAGTACGTCCCCGGCTCCGGTGTCCTGGCGAGCGGTTTCGCGGCGGAGCAGAAGTTCGACGGCCACCGCGCGATCCTCTTCACCCCGCGAGCCCGGGCGGCCGGCTGCTCCTGCAGACCCGGCGCGGCTCTCTCGTCCAGGACCGGTTCCCCGACTTGGTCGCGGCCGCCGAGCAACTGCCGGACGGCCTGGTCCTCGACGGCGAGCTCGTCGTCTGGGACACCGCAGCCGGCCGTCTGTCCTTCGAAGCCCTCCAGCGCCGGGCCGCCGCCCGCGGCCGCACCGCCACCGCGCTCGCCGCGAAGAGCCCGGCGTTCTTCATCGCCTTCGACGCCCTGCAGATCGACGGCATCGAGCTGCTGGCCCTGCCCTACGCCGAGCGCCGCCGACGCCTGGAGGTCCTCTTCGCGGCCCGCGCACTGACCGCCCCATGGACCCTGTGCCCGATGACCACCGACCCGGCCAAGGCCCGGGAGTGGCTGGAGGACTGGACGGACGTCTCCGGCGTCGAGCTTCAATCCAGGCCGGCAGCTGGTGGCCTGCAACTGGGCTACTTTGAGCGGTTGGGCGATGGCGAGGTTGACGGTGACGGATTCGAGGCCCGCGATGGCCGCGGTCGCGAAGACAGTGCCGGCGATGGTGGCGACCTCGGTGGTGAGACCCGCCCGAGCCGGGCGGGGCGAAGAAGCGGTTTGCCGGCCCGGGACCGCGGCGGGTAGGTCGGTACGCGGCCCGGCACTGCGCTCGGCCAAGCGTGGCAGTGGCCGGCCCTTCGGCCCAGCGCTACGCCGTGTCTTCCGGATCAGGCAGGGCCTGCTCGGCCGCCACGGCCCGGAAGGCCGCGGCCGCGCGGCGTGCGACTGCGTCCGCGTACGGCACGAAGACCGCCGGGTCGGCGTGGTCGGTGATGCGCAGGCTCACCGCGACCTGGAACGTGTGGGCTGTGTGGTAATCGAGCTGTTCGGGGACCAGCGCCTGCGCGAACCCTTCGATCTCCCGTTCCCACCACTTGTACCGCGTCGCCATTCCGTTCGCGATGCTCTCACTGGTCACGGACGCCAGACCATAGGCGCCGGACGGCCGCCGCACGAGGAGGATCCGGTCCGGGTGGTACGCGGCGCCGCGCCACTGCCCTGCGTACAGGTGTCCCATCGGCATGTCCGGCGGTGTCCTGAGCGGGGTGGCGTCGGGCAGGCCGGACCAGTCGAAGTGCACCCACCAACCGTGGCGCGCCTCGTACGGCCTGTCCTTGACGGTGCTGATGCCGGGCCGTCCGGCCGCCTCCAGGGCCGCCGCGGTTTCGGTGATCGCCCCGGCCACTTTCCGTACGGCCTCCTCGCGGGCCCGCTCGTTGCGGGCCGAGGCGTGGACGCGCCGCCACCAGGCGTCGATGTCACCGACCGTCTCCCGCAGCTCGGCGGGCCAGGCCGGCGGCGTCTCGCCCCGCGCCGCCAGCTCCCGGGGAGTGCTCCCGCCCGGTAGCGGTCGGTCTGCGGCCGCCTGGCGCCACTCCCACTCCGCGAATCGGGCCCGGGCCTCCGCCAGCCGCCGTTCCTGTTCCTGGTAAGCACGCCGGCCGGCGTCGATACGCTGTTGTTCCTGTTCGGCGATCCGCCGCTCCACGGCCTCCCGCACCGGCCGGTAAGCGGCTGCCGCGGGCTCCACTCGCTCCAGGAAGACCGCTTTGGCCCTCCCGTACGTCCCCTCGGCCCACCGCCGGCTCACCCACCGCCTGCGCCAACGCCACAAACGCGCCTCGACCCGCTCCAACTCCGCTATGGAAGGGGTGAGTTCACTCAGGCAGACAAGGGCAGCGGCATTCCACGCAGCCACCTCCTGCGGGGTGGCGGTCGCCTTCACGCGGGTCCGCGACAGACGGGATGAGCCCAGCAGGTCCGGGACGGGGCCCTCGGCCCCGCCGACCTCGCGGGGCTCCTCAGGGAACCAGTACAGGGTCACGAGGCCGGCATCGGCGATCGCGTGGTGCCGCCACGATAATTTCAGAGCCATGGCCCGAGGATGCCCACAAGCACCGCTCCGAAGCCCCGACCGCGGCCACCCTCCAGAGCGGATCCGCAGGCCTGAGCCCACAGGCGTACCTCCGTCTACTCGGAGCCGAGAGCGCGCCGCGGCACCGTGAGTATCCGGACCAGACCTCGCCCCTCTGCCGGGACGCCCTGCAGGTCCATGTCCGCGGCTCGGCTTCCGGCCGGATCCGGGCGATGGCCGGGAGCGAGTACACGCTCGACGACCGGATGTGCCCGGACCTGGACGCGGTCGCCCGCGGCATAGCTGGTGAAGCGGACCCCACAGCCCGTCGGCAGCTGGCGATCGCGCTGATCCACGTCCGCGACCGTGCCGGGCAACGGGCTGCGCCGGCGGAGGACCGGTGCGACAGCCCTATACGGCGCCGATCCCGCCGGATTCCTGCACCGCGACATCCAACAGGCCGTTGGACGGCGCGCCGACGTCCTTCGCGGCTTCGCTTTCGACGGGGAGCCGACCGTCGTCGACATCCTGGGGCACCTGCGCAAGAACCGCGATGCGGAGCGGGCGGGGAGCAGGACACGTCCGGTGCGCGGATCCTCACGAAGCCCTGGGGAACGGGTGACCGCCGCGATCGCCCGCACTCCGGTACCCACGCCACGGTGGGTGCCGCGCTAGCCGACCTCGTCCTACGGGCTTCGTGGCCGGGGAAGGCCTCGCCTTCACTGCAGCCGGCTGGCGAAGGCCCGTGCCGGGGGAGGCATGACCACGGCTGGCTTTGTACGCGTCGAAGAGCAGCGTTTTGACAGCAGTTCGGGAGTCACCCTGGCGGTCGGCGCCGAGCCGTTGTTCATGACGTTCGACGGCACCGCCCCGCGCCGGGACGTAGCGCCAGCCGTCTGGGCGTCCTCGGGAGCCGGGTCGCTGGGGACAAAAGCGCTGGCTACGGAGCCAGGTCACCGGTGGCGCGGCTCCGACGCCGTCTCGCGGCCCGCTGCGGTGTACTGCCTCCGGTTCTCGTGAACATCGGCCTCCCGCCTCGGCCGGTGCCTCCCGAAGTCATGACGAACGGGCTTCGCAAGCCGTGAACAAAGCCACTGTGCCCAAGCCTTATCCGGAAGAGTTCCGCCAGGACGTCGTGCGGGTCGCGAGGAACCGCGGCCCGGGCGTGACGGTCGAGCAGGTGGCCGCCGACTTCGGAGTCCACGCGATGACGCTGTGGAAGTGGATGCGCCGGGCGGACATCGACGACGGGACCAAGCCCGGAACGACAGCCAGGAGAGCGCGGAGCTGCGCGAAGCGCGTCGGCGCATCAAGCTGCTGGAGCAGGAGAACGAGGTCCTGCGCCGGGCCGCGGCCTACCTGTCCCAGGCGAACCTTCCGGGAAAAGGATCTACCCGGTCGTGGAAGAGCTGGCCACGGACGGCATTCCCGTCACGGTCACGTGCCGGGTGTCGGCGTACACGTGAACGTGGCTCTGCCAAGATTTTCGTAGCCGGAGATCATCTCGATGCGGCCGGTCGCCCGGTTTGCGGGGTGGGCAGCCTTTGAGTGTGTTCTGTTGAACTGCCAGAGTTGTTACCGCACTTGGCCGGGTTGCTGGTGTTCTCGGCTGATACTTCCGGTCCTGCCGTGGTGATCGAGGCTCGTACCCGCTCCCGTGTCCCAGTGGGATGCAGCGGGTGCGGTGTCCTGAGCGACTGGACTCACAGCCGCTATGTCCGGCACCTCGCCGATGCGGCGCTCGGCGGCCGGCCGGTCCGGATCGACTTGTCCGTGCGCCGTCTGTACTGCGAGAACCGGTCCTGCCCGAAGGTGACCTTCGCCGAACAGGTGCCTGGGCTGACCGTCCGCTACCAGCGGCGGACGCCGCTGCTGCAGCAGCTGGTCGAGTCGGTCGGTGTTGTGCTGGCGGGCCGGGGCGGGGCCCGGATGCTGCGGGTCCTGAACGTCAGACTCTCGCGGTGCACCGTGCTCGCCCAGCTGATGCGGGTGCCGCTGCCTCCGCTGGTCACACCCCGGGTGCTGGGGGTGGACGACTTCGCGTTCTACGGCGACACCTACGGCACTCTCCTGGTCGATGCCACTACCCGACTCCCGCTTACGCTTTGGGAGGGCAGGGACGCAGAACAGCTCAGCCGATGGCTCCGCTTGCATCCCGGAGTCGAGATCGCCTGCCGCGACGGCTCCCTCACCTACCGGCAGGGCATTGCCGATGGTGCCCCCGAAGCTCTGCAGGTCAGCGACCGTTTTCACTTGTGGCAGGGCCTGTCCCGGCGCGTTCAGGAAGTCGCCGCCGCCCACCGCGGCTGCCTTCCGGCCGCACTCCCTGTCCCCGAACCGGACGGGTCCGAGTCTCCTTCAACGACAACAAGACCCGGGCAGGACACTCCCGCCAGCCGGCATGCCCGGCGGCTGTTCGAGGCCGTCCACGCGCTGACCGATGCCGGCCGCCCCTACAGTGCCACGGCCCGCGAACTCGGGCTGGACCGCCGCACCGTCCGCAAATACGCCAGGGCCCGCAGCTGGCACGAGGTGATGCGCCGCCCTCCCCGCCGCCCGTCAACCTTGGATCCGTACCTCGACTACCTGCAGCAACGCTGGGACGAGGGCGAACACAGCGCCAAAATCCTCCACCAAGAACTCGCTGGCAAGGGCTACCTGGGCCACTACCAACGCGTGAAAATGGCCCTGGCACCACTGCGACGCGGCCTGCCCCTGGACGAGCCCCGCGAACGAACGCCCTCCCCACGCGACGCCGCACGCTGGATCATCACCAACCCACTCCGGCACGGCCCGCAGTCGGCGGAGCGCCTGCGGCGGCTACTCGACCATTGCCCGGAACTCCACCGCACCCACGAACTGGTCCGCCAGTTCGCCGCCATGCTCGACAACCGCGACGCCACACCACTGCCAGCCTGGCTCGATCACCTCACCACCAGCGGACTGCCACCCCTCGCCAGCATCGCCACCGCCCTGCGCGAAGACCGGCACGCGGTCGCCCAGGGAATCACCAGCCCCTACAACTCCGGAGTCAACGAGGGCCGCATCACCGACGTCAAGCTCCAGAAACGCATCATGGCGGGCCGCGCCGGCGTTCCACTCCTCCGACACCGAGTCGTACTGGTCGCCCACCTACGCCGCCGCTACGCGGACCAGCCGGCCACACCATCGAAAGGGCCGCCGGATACGGAAATCAGGAGCCTGTAGGCGAACGCGCTCACGGTTGAATGGGCTCTGCCGGGGGCCGGGCGGGGTCATAGTTGGTGCGGGCGAAGGCATCGTCGGCACGGTGCACGACGTCGGGCTGCGGGGGTGCCGGCCACACGCTCAAGGAATGCTCTTCAACCGGATCGTCGCCCTCATGCCCCTCACCCTCATCTCGTCCGCGTGCCTGAACCCGGACTCGATACCAGCCCTCGCCGGCATTCGCGAAGTTCCCCGCCTCCTCCTCCACATCCCCACCCCACCGGAACAGTCGCAGATTTCCGCTTGTGCTGTAGATACTCACGTCTACTGCGGCCTCCCACTCCAGCCCCGGCGGAGGAGGTTCCTCTGCGCACTGCTCGGTAGTGAGGCGGATCCAGCCGGTATGCGTGCCAGCGAACACCGTGAGGTGTTCCGGGCCTCCAGCCGCCAGGCTATTGCCCTCAAAGATCCGCCCGACCGTGTCGGCGTCGTCGTAAACAGTGAGGAAGTCGTCGCCCTGCAGGTAGTACTGGCAGTACGAGACAAACATGCGATCCGAAGTCCACCGTGTGTAGCTCATTCAGCGGATCATGCCCTGCCCCACTGACACCCCTCGAACAGCCCCACAAAGATGATCTGCGGCTACGAAAATCTTGCCAGAGCCAGAAAAGTCCGTACGCCGACACCTGGGCAACCACGGCCCCCTGGTCCTCCTCACCGGCTACCAGACACCAGCAGCCATCCGACGGCTCGGCGCCAGCCGGCTCGAGCAGTGGCTCCGGAACAGGAAGCTCCGCTGGTGCGGAGCCCTGGCCCGCACCGCCATGGAGGCCGCCGAGCGACAGCACACCAGCGTTGCCGGAGAGAAGACGGTCGCAGGAATGGTCGCCACGCTCGCCCGTGAAGTGATCGTGCTCAACGAGAAGATGAGCGAGATCGACCGGCAGATCGAGGCTTCCTTCCGCGCCCACAAGCAGGCCGCCATCGTCGCCAGCATGCCCGGGATCGGCAACCTGCTCGGAGCCGAGATCCTGGCCGCCATCGGTGGCGACATAGATCTCTTCGGCAGCCCTGATCGCCTGGCGACATCCGGCCTGGCACCGGCGCCCAGGGACTCAGGCAAGGTCAGCGGCAACCGTCACCGCCCCAAGCCGATACCACCGACGTCTGCAACGGGCCCTGTTCCTGGCAGCAATGAGCAGCATCACCTGCTGCTCGGAATCGCGCCGGTACTACGACCGCAAACGAGCCGAGGGCAAGAGGCACTCCCAAGCAGTCCTGGCGCTGGCCAGGCGACGAGTCAACGTCCTGTGGGCACTTCTCCGAGACCAGCGGCACTACGAGCTCACGCCACCAGCGGCAACCGTCCAATAGGGCTTCTCGCCGATCGCAAACCTGATCGACCAAAGCCGACTTCTCAGGGAGGATCCCATCAGCACTGCCCTATGACGCTGAGGAGACCCCTGTGATCACGCAAGGAGTACAGGTCACAGGCCGGTGCAGTGCCTGCGGAGGTATGACGACCTGCGATGTCGGCCAGTTCTTCCACCGCGGCATCCTCTGCTGGGGCACCGAAGGACGATGCGCGGACTGCGCGAATGGGTGGTGCGAGCAAGACAGCGGTCCCGTCACGCCCGAGCACATTCGACAGGCCTTGCTGCAAGCGCACGGGCCCACGCGGCTTTGCCTCTCTGGAGACGCGCCGAGCATCGTTCCCGTGCTGCAAGCCCTCCGCGGTGCGCAGGCACTGTCCCTGGGCGAAGCGAGAGCACAGGCCGCGGAACTCGCCGAAACCGGTCTCATCGGCACGCTCGTCGAGATGGAGATCCTGGCGGTTCACCTACGCAGACGAGCCATCACGGTGATCCTTGAAGCAGCGGCGTAACCCTGTCGGGACCGCACCTGCTGCGGCTTGACACCGGCATTGAGAAGTCTTTCCCCGCGATAGCCGGGGGAAGAGGTCTGGTCTGTGTCCGGGGGCTGGCTGCGCCGCAGGGGTACATGTACCGGTATGGCTCGTGATCGGATCCGGTGGCTCCTCGTCGTGGACCGGGCGAGGGAGATCGTGGACGGGTACGCGCCGCTGAAGGTCACGCTGCGGCGACCTGATCGACACCGTCCGCGAAGTACACGTCCCGCCTGCCTGGCCGGACGCGACCGCGTTCGTCGCCGAGATGCCCCCTGGTTCCGCCTGGACCGATCCGCGGGCCAGAAGCAGGCCCTGTACGTCGCCGCCGAGAAGGACACCCTCCGACAGCAGCTGACCGGCTGGCTCGAGTTCGCGGGTATCCCCGTGCTCGTGGTCCGCGGCTTCAGCTCCCAGTCCTACGCCGACGTCGTCCGCGACCGCGTCGCCCACGAGCAACGCGAAGCCTGCCCACTTGTGGTCGGCGACCATGATCCGAGTGGGGAATGGATGCTCACCGCGCTCGCCGAGGACGTCACCGCGTTCGCCGAAGCGGCCGGCGCCGAGGTGCAGTTCGTCTCCATCGCGGTCACCCCGGAGCAGATCGAGACCTACCGCCTGCCGACCGCCCTGCCGAAGCCCACCGACCGCCGCTCGTTCTCCGGCACCACCACGACCCAGGCCGAGTCGCTGCTTCCCGACGTTCTGGCCGCGATCGTGCGCGAGGAGATCGAGGCCCGCCGCGACATGGCCCTCCTGCGGCGAGTCATCGAGCGAGAGCCAGCCGAGCGGCAAGCCATCATCGACCGGCTGACTGGCCTGCGGTGAACGAACCGCTGTCCCGGCGTCAGCTGCCGCACGCACAGCCGGGGGCGGCCTTCGCCTCGGCCGCGCTCTGGGCCGGGTCGAGGACCTGCTCCTCGGGGGTGCAGCAGGAGGTGGTGCCGCAGCAGGCGTCCGGCGCGGCGGCGCTCTTGCCCAGGGTGTCGGCGTCGGCCTTGACCACGTATACCTCCCAGGGCTCCTGGCCGGGGCCTGTCACCCAGACCTTGTCCTGGAGCGCGTAGCAGCAGGAGGTGTCGTTCTCCTCGAAGGTGGCCAGGCCGGCGTCCTTGAGGCGGGTGGTGGCGGCGGTGACCTGGTCGGTGGACTCGACCTCGACGCCGAGGTGGTCGAGACGGGTGTCCTCGCCGGCCTCGCCCTCAATAAGGACGAGCTTGAGCGGGGGCTCGGTGATGGCGAAGTTCGCGTAGCTAGGGCGGCGCTTGGCCGGCTCGGTGCCGAACAGCTTGGAGTAGAAGCCGATGGAGCCTTCGAGGTCGGCGACGCGAAGGGCGAGCTGAACACGGGACATGGCGGTCTCCCCGATCCGAGGTCTTGTTTCGACATCTGTCGATACAGCAAGCTTGCCTCTCCGGATAGATGGCTGTCAACATAGACGTATGTCGAAATCAGAGCTGGTCGTCCTCGGGCAGGACGACGCCATGGTGTGCTGCTCGCCGATGGTCCGCGAACCGCTGGGCGAGGCAGCCGCCGTCGACCTGGCCCGGATGTTCAAGGCACTGTCGGACCCGGTCCGGCTGCGGCTGCTGTCTCTGATCGCCTCGCACGAGGGCGGCGAGGCATGCGTCTGCGACCTGACCGGCCCGTTCGACGTCTCCCAGCCGACCATCTCCCACCACCTGAAGGTGCTGCGCGAGGCCGGCCTGGTCGGCTCCGAACGGCGCGGGACCTGGGTCTACTACTGGGTGCTGCCCGCCGCCCTGGCCAAACTGTCCTCCCTGCTCCAGGCCCCGGCCGGCGCGGTTCCGGTAGCCGCAGGGGGCACCAGATGACGGAGATAGCGCCGCTGGGGCGCCGGGCCGCGGTCGAGTTCGTCGGGACCGGCGCCCTGGTCGCCGTCGTGGTCGGCTCCGGCATCCAGGCCACCAAGCTCTCCCAGGACATCGGCGTGCAACTGCTCGCCAACTCGCTGGCCACCGTGTTCGGCCTGGGCGTGCTGATCGCCCTGCTCGGCCCGGTCTCCGGCGCCCACTTCAACCCCGTGGTCACACTGGCCGCGTGGTGGACCGGCCGCCGCGGCGGTGAGGGGTCGAGTCTTCGCGAGGTCGCCGCCTACGTACCCGCGCAGGTCGTCGGCGCCATCGGCGGCGCGGTGCTGGCGAACGCGATGTTCGCCGAGCCGCTGGTGCGCTGGTCCACCCACGACCGCTCGGACCCGCACCTGTGGCTGGGCGAGGTCGTGGCGACCGCCGGCCTGGTCCTGCTGATCTTTGGCCTGGCTCGCACCGGCCGCGCGCACTTCGCCCCGGTCGCGGTCGCCTCCTACATCGGCGCCGCGTACTGGTTCACCTCCTCCACGAGCTTCGCCAACCCCGCCGTCACGATCGGCCGGGCCTTCACCGACACCTTCGCCGGCATCGCCCCCGCCTCCCTGCTGGCGTTCGTCGCCGCCCAACTGGTCGGCCTGGTCGTCGGCGTGGCCCTAGTCGCCGTGCTGTTCGGCCGTCCGACACCCGCCGGTGAGGACGTCGTCGTCCCACACGGCGAGCACCACCCGGCCGCCTCCGGCCGCTGAACCCACTGCGCCTGCCCGAAGGAAGAACCCCGTGACCACTCCCGCCGTCCCGTCCGTGCTGTTCGTCTGCGTCCACAACGCGGGCCGCTCCCAGATGGCCGCCGCCATCCTCACCCACCTCGGCCGGGACCGGGTCGAGGTCCGCTCGGCCGGCTCCGCCCCGGCCGACACCGTGAACCCGGCCGTCGTCGAGGCGATGCGTGAGGTCGGCATCGACATCTCGGCCGAGGTGCCGAAGGTGCTCACCGTCGAGGCGGTGCAGTCCTCCGACGTGGTGATCACCATGGGCTGCGGCGACGCCTGCCCGTACTTCCCCGGCAAGCGGTACCTGGACTGGAAGCTGGACGACCCGGCCGGCCAGGGCGTGGACGCGGTCCGGCCGATCCGCGACCAGATCAAGCAGCGCATCCGCGCCTTGATCGCCGAACTCGGCATCGAGGCCGCCGCGTGAACACTGCCCCGGTGACCGTCTCGGCGATGCTCCCGGAGCACGCTGAGCAGGTGCTGGCGATCTACCAGCTGGGCATCGATGGCGGCGACGCCACCTTCGAGACCTCCGCGCCGACCTGGGAGGCGTTCGACGCCTCCCGCCTCGCCGAACACCGCCTGGTCGCCGTCGACGGCAACCAGGTGCTGGGCTGGGCCGCTGCGGTGCCGGTGTCCGACCGGTGCGCGTACGCGGGCGTGGTCGAGCATTCCGTCTACGTCCACCCCGACGCACGCGGCCAGGGCGTGGGCCTGGCCCTGCTCCGGGCGCTGCTGGTCTCCACCGACACGGCCGGGATCTGGACCGTGCAGTCCGGCATCTTCGCAGTCCTGCCGTCTCCTGAGGCGGCGCCCCGCACGTGAAGCCGCGTGTGACCGTCCACCGCGGGCCCGGGGCGGGCGGGGTCAGGTGTGGATGCGGCTGTTGGTGCCGTCGTGGCTGTCGGCATGTTCGTCGTTGAACCAGTAGTCGCCTGCGGCGAGGTAGCGGAATGCGTGGCTGGTGTGGGCGGGGAAGGTGACCTTCGCGGCGCGGGTGCCGTCGCCTTGGGGTTCGAGGGGGTGGGCGGCGGGGTTCCAGTGGTTGAAGTCCCCGACCACGCTGACCGGTCCTTCGGGGGTGTCCTCGGGGAGGACGAAGGTGACCTGGGTGCGTTCTTTGAGCTGCTTGCGTTCGATCACGGTGGTCTCCAGCCGTGGAAGTCGTGGGGTGCGGGAATCCTCGCCTGGGTTGCGGCCGGCCTTGGCGGGACGTGGCCGCTGGCCGGTGCGCCGGTCACCCGGCCGGATGCGTCGCTCTTGGACTGTCGCGAGATGGCCCCGGGCCGGCGGCTCCGTGCGTCCGTAGCGGGGCCCGGCCGGGGTGGTGTGGGTTGCCACCGGCCGGGCCCCGCCGTGCGTGGACCCTCTCATCGCCCTGCCACCGTGCCACGGCCGTACCCAATCTGCCCGCCATGGGATCCGGCCGGGGGAATCGCGCAGCGTGACGCCCCGGGCCGCGGGCTCTGCGGTCGTGCCGCAGCGCGGGTCGGGGGCTGCGGGGTCAGGTGCCGGTGATCGGGAAGAGGATGTCGGCGCCGGTGATCTCCAGCAGGCGCAGGAACTGCGGCCGCGGCGCGCGCAGGCTCATGTGTTTGCCGTACTCGGCCGCGGTGTGATGGGCCCGGATAAGGGCGTTGAGGCCGGCGGAGTCACAGAAGGACATCTCCGAGAGGTCGGCCACGATCTCGATCGGGCCGCCCGCCTGGGCGATCGCGACATGCAGGGCGTTGTACAGCATCTGGGCACGGTCGATGTCCATCTCACCGCCGACGTGCACGACAACCCGCTGGTCACCGCCGTCCACCCACATGCCGGGGTCGCGGCCTTCTTGATCTCCCATGGACCCCATGATGGTGCAGGCTGGGAGAGGGAACACACCCGAAACGGAAGCCCGGTGTGACGCTGCGCCCCCCGGTGGAGCCGATGCTGGCGCAGGCCGCCGAGGCGATCCCGCCCGCGCGCCCGCTCTCGGCCGAGGTGGCCTTTGAGCAGAAGTTATGGACAGGTATTGGCGTCTGTCCGTTGTCCGGCGTCCGGGGTGGTGTGGCCGCCGGCGGTGAAGATGCGGTCGAGGTGGTGGCGGAGTACGGCGATGGCTGACTCTGGTGTTCGTTGGGCGACGAGGATGCTGGTGCCCATGGTCGCGGTCATGGCGAGCAGGCTGATGGCCTCGGTGCGTGCGTCGGCGCCGGGATCGGCCAGGCCTGCCGCCTGGGCTCCTTCGATCAGGCCGGTGAGGGCGTTCTCGGCCGCGTCGGGGTTGTCGATGAAGGGCTGGGCGGCGAGTGCTCCGTCGGTCACGGACAGGATCGAGTAGGAGCTGTACAGGAGGTGGAAGGTCCGGCTCTCCTGGTCGGTCGGCAGGGATGCCAGCAACAGCGCCTCGATCGTCACGCGCGGGCCCGGGTCCGGGCCGGCGGCGGCCAGTCGGGCGCCCACGCGGGCAGTGAAGCGGTCGGTCAGGTGCTGGAGTCCATAGAAGAGCAGCTTCTCTTTGGTCTCGAAGTAGTACTGCACGAGCCGGAGGGATACGCCGGCCTCGGCGGCCACGTCGCGCATGCCGACGGCGTGCAGCCCTCGCCGCCCCGCGACTTGGATGAGCGCTTCGGCGATCTGCGTGCGCCGTTCCTCGTGGTCCACGCGCTTTGGCATCAGTGCTGTCTCCGGCCGTGGGGGTGGGGTGGGTGGTTCAGGGGCTCACAGTCCGGCTCGGTCCGAACATCTTCATGGTACCGCCGTATCAACAATATGGTACGTTCGTATCACGAAGAACCGATCTTCCTGGAGGTGCCCGTGCCCGAGAACACGACCCGAGTACGCCGCGACATCGGCCACTACGTGAGCGACGAGCTGCGCGACCGGTACTTCGCCACCTGCGACGTCCTCTACGCGAAGGGAGCGCCCGCTCGCTACGAGACGGACGTCGAGACGAGCTTCGGCACCACCCACGTCTACCGGTACGGCCCCGCCGACCCGGCAGCCGACTCATGCACACCCGTGGTCCTGATACACGGTTCGGGAGGCTGCTCCGCCCAGTGGTATCCCAACACCCTTGCCCTCAGCGCCGAGCGCCCCGTTTACGCTCTCGACACTCCCGGCGACCCCGGCCGGAGCGTCCAACGCGAACCGATGTGGCAGCCCGAGCGCGCGGCGCAGTGGATGGACGAGGCCCTCGATGCGCTGGGCCTCGACAAGGTCCACCTGGTCGGTTCCTCGTACGGTGGCTGGCTGGTCATCAACCAGGCTCACCTTCGGCCCGGGCGGCTCGCCTCGGTCACCGCCCTCGACCCGGGCGGTCTGGAGAAGGTCGGCCTGCGCTTCTTCGTATGGATCTTCGCCAGCCTCTTCGCCACCTACGCCCCCAAGGCGTGGCGCCCCCGCCTCGCCAAGTGGCTGGAGCAGCCGGTGATCATCGTTCCCGAGCTGCGTACGTGGATCCAGGCTGGCGTGAAGGCCTTCAAGATCCGCCGCCCCGCGCCGCTGCCGCTGTCGGACGCGGAACTGGGCTCCATCCGGACGCCGTTCTACCTGATCATGGGCAAGCGCAGCCTGCTCGTACACCCCAAGCGGCAGCTGGAACGCGTACCGCGCCTGATCCCCGGCGCCCGCGCCGAGATCGTCGCAGCCACCGGCCACGGCCCGCAGATCGACCACCCCGACCTGGTCAACGCCCGGATGCTGAGCTTCATGGAGGACATCGACTCCCTCGATCCGGCGGCGGCACGGGGCGCCACGGACGCTTAAGCCCCTATCTGCCTGTGTCTGATGCCGCCATGCCAAAACGGGCTTCAGGGTGCCGATCGACGCGCTGCTCGACGGAATCGAATGGGTTCCGGAAGGGCTAGCGACGGGTTCGTTTCGGGTCGGCCCTCCGCTGGTATACCTATGCGCCGCCGATAGTCACCTAGGGAAGAGGCGTCGATGTCGACCGACCAGAACAAGGATCTCGTCCGGCGATACATCGAGGCGATCGACGAGAACCGGACCGGCGACTGGGCGTTCCTCGATCATTACATCGCAAACGATTTCGTCGCCCACAATGCTGTACATCCCGGGGTCAGCCTGGACCGTGAAGGAATCAAGCAGGGGGCGGAGCTCTTTCGCCTCGCGGCTCCAGAGTCCCGTCACGACATCAAGATGCAGGTCGCGGAGGGGGACCTCGTCGTCAGCCACATCGTGGGCCGCGGCGTACACACGGGAGAATTGCTCGGAATCCCTCCGACCAACAAGGAAATCGAGACCGAGGGCATCGTGATCCATCGCGTCCGCGACGGGCAGATCGTGGAGTACTGGGCAGTGACCGACGTGGCGGGTGTACTACAGCAGTTGGGCGTGCTACCAGGACCGCCGGGATAGGCTCTGCCCAACGTGCCCAGGTCGGGGTTCTCGCGAGCTTCAGCGCGGTCTTGCCCCAAGCAAAGTCGGTTCAGGCAGCCTGGGGCAGGCCGGTCGTGGTCTGCGGACATTCGGACCGGATGCCGGGATTACGGCTGATGCGGCGTGTCATGAGGGTGATGGCGCGCGGGTCCTCGCCGTCCTCGCCTGCCTGCGCCGCTGACGCTCGCCGGCGCCCCGTGTCTAGCGAGACCGTTCCCACACGGTGCGCGTGAGCTCGTACTCGACCTCGCCGTGTTCGGATCCCGCGATCGCCTCCGGCCAGTCCCCGGTGAAATGCCGGACGAACGACAGGCCGGACTTCTCCATCACGCGGCGGGAGGCGCTGTTGACAGCCATCGTGTTCGCGGTGACCCGCTCGACCCCCAGCTCGGTGAACCCCTTGTCGATCAAGGCCCGCGCTCCCTCGGTGGCGTAGCCGCGCCCCCACGCCGCCCGGTTCAGCCGGTACCCGAGCTCGACCACAGCGGGCCTGCCGCCTTCCACCGGCCGGAACTCGAACCAGCCCAGAAAGGCACCGGTGGCCTCCTCGTACGCGGCCCAGTACGCCTGCGCGTTCCAGCAGTCGTAGACGTCCAGGAGCCGCGGAAGGACCCGCGTACGGATCGTCTCGGGGCTGGTGGGACGGCCGCCGTTGATGAACCGCATGACTTCGGGGTCGCTGTCCAGGGCGAGCAGGCGGTCGGCGTCGCCGGCCTCGAACGCGCGCAGGGCGAGCCGGTCGGTCTTCAGGAAGTAGGTCATGCCACGATGTTCACCGCCGACCGAGGGAACTGCTATCCGATTTCGGCGTCCCCCGGCCAGGGACGGGAGGCCGCCGACAGGTGCCGGCTACGCATCCGGAGTAAGGCCTACGTGTGACTCGCCTCCGATCTGCGATCGAGCACGACGCGTCACCCGCCGGGGTCTGGGCGGAGATCACCGGTCGATGACCGAGAGGTGAGGGCCAGCTCGTGCCGAGCGGGCTGCGGGACTGCTTCCTGGGGCTTCCTGGAGGCGTAGCTGGTCTGCGATCGTGTCGGGCACGATCGGCTAAGGGAACCACACGTGACGTACGCAGATGATCCTCAGCGGTTGGCCCGTCTGCTCCGGGACCTGGCGTCCGCTTTGGAGGCGGCCGGGGTGAACCCGTCCGGCAGCAGCAACGAGCGTCACCTCATGGACTCGGCACGGCGCGCTGCCCGCGAGCTGACAGCGGGCACTACCGGGAGCGGGGACGGCCCACGTCGCGGCTGGACCGGTTCCGAAGGCCCGGCCAGCTGACGACCGGTCTCGGGGGACCTCGGAGTCGTTTGCTGCTGGTGCGGCTCGCATGGCGCTCCCTGCCCCCCTGCCGCGCACGGACGCGGTCGATGCATCGGCGGGGCGTCCCGTGGACCTCGTAGTAGGCCCGAGGGGCCGCGAGGTTGGCATCGAAGGCGGCGTCGGTGGTGTCCCAGAAGATCCCGAGCCCCTCCAGCTCGGCCGCCCGCACCTCGCTCATGGCCCCGGCCCGGTACGTGCGCCGCTGGTCGGACAGCCACCGCCCCAGCGGGAACTGCCCCCTTCAGGTGGTGCTTGCGGTCTGGTATCGGAGCGAGGCGCAGAATCCGCTTCCCCAGACGGTGCGTTCGGTGTCGAGAGCCCAGTGCGTGGTCGACCCTCGCGATCCGACGCCGGGACCCTAGGGCGGACCCCAGCCGGTGGGGTTGGCTGTGTGGGTGTTCCCCGGCGCGGTGACGGTTCGGGGCGCTACGGTCGAGGGGTGACAACCGTGCTGCCCGATGTCTCCCGGCTTCCCGCCGACCCGTAACCCACAGGCACCGGCCCCGGACGGCCACCCGGCGCCAAGAACAAACACCGGGCACCCCGCTACGACGTCGGCAAAACCGTTAAACGCCCAGAGACCCTCAAAGGCCATCGGCAAGCCTGGAAGATCTTGGTAGATAAAGAACAAGCTAAGCCTCCGCGGTGCTCAGGGAGGCTTTGACCTGGGAGTACCCCATCAAGCACTTCCGGTGCCCTTGCTGCCTCTCGGGAACCGGCGCCGTCGCCCACGGAGCAGGCCCGACGGGGCCGGAGAGCAGAACGACAAACGCCTCCGGCGGGCCCGCTCTCCGAGGGGGCGGGGGAGACGACTCCGGCCGCCGGCCGGTGGGAGTTGAGGTCAGGTTGGGTCGCCGAGCACTCCCCCGACGGATGGGCGGCGGCCGGTCCAACGGAGCCATCGCCACCGACCTGCGCCTTTCGCGCCAGGCCCTGGACTACCACCTGTGCCAGCTGCGCGTCGCACTCGACGCGGACTCGCGCCCGGCTCTGGTGGCGCGCGCCTACACCCTCGGCATCCTCGACACCAGGGTCTGGCCGCCGCGCGCAGCCGTCCCGCCGTATCAGGGCTGACCGGCGGCCGGCCGCACCCCGTCCCGACGCAGCAGCCCCAGGACGACGCCCACGACGAGCAGCAGCAGACAGGTGCCCGCCGCCGTGTGCACGAGGAGCGCGTCGAGGCGGTCCGCCGCCAGGTAGGCACCGACGGCCAGCGCCACCAGCGCGCACACGCCGCGGTCGATGATGGACTCCACCGACAGCAGGGTCGCCCGGTAGGGGGTCGGCGGGATGGCCGCGTTGATCAGGTTGCGTTGCACCGGGTACGCAAGGCCCGCCGCGGCGGCGAACACGCACAGCCACAGGATCGTGCCCAGGCCCCCCGACAGCGTGGTGGCCGCGAGCGTGAGTGCCATGACCACGCTGAGGACGGTCACCACGGTGGTGTCGGACAGTCTGCTGCGCAACCAGCCGGTTCTGGCCGAACCAACGGCCTCGGCGACCGTCATCGCCGACAGCACCGCACCGTGGTCGGCGACGGGGAGGTCCTTTTCGAGGAGCAGCGGTTGGAAGAGGTTGATCTGGCAGATGCGGGCGAGCGTGAACACGGCCACGCCCTGCACCATCAAAGGCCCGAGGGGCCGTGACGTTCCGAGCACCTTCGCGGCCTGGCGGGCCGAATCGAGGAGCCCGACGCGCTCCGCGGGCGGGCGACCGCCCCCGCGGGGCGCCTCGATCGCCGGGAGGGCCGCGGCGCAGGCCAGCGAACCGAGCGTGGAGAGCGCGGTCAGCACGTAGGGGGCATCGTGCCGGACGTGCATCAGGGCGCTGACCAGTGGCCAGCAGGCAATCTTCGCCCAGAGGCCGAGCGCCCGGGCGGTGCCCTCGGCCTGTACGTAGTGCTCGTCCGCGCCGTGCTCGTGCAGATACTCGTACAGGTAGGCGCTGGAGGCCCCGGATACCAGCGAGCGGGCGGCGGCGATGGCCAAGAAGTGCGCCATGAAGCCCGCGAAGGACGGCGAGGCGACCGGGAGGAGGTTCGCCGCGGTCATCGAAGCCGCCCCGAGCTGCATGCTGCGTCGCTGTCCGATGCGGTCGGCGATGAAGCCGGTGGGTATCTCCAGCAGGCAGAACGCCACGTAGTAGACGCTTTGGATGCCGAAGATCTGGCTGTCCGACAGGCCCGCCTGCTTCTGGTACTGGTAGAAGACCGGCATCCACCACAGCAGGTTGAACAACAGCTGGAACCCGTTGTTCAGTCGGATCACGCGGAGCACCGCGGCGGGCGGACGGACGCGGCGTTTCACGCGCGTACGCAGGGAGATGGGCATGGATGTGACCTTCGGGTGGGACGGTACGGAAGTGCGGACGGGTCAGGCGCTGTACGGGCGCAGCTGGAGGATGTGGAGCGCGCCTCCCGGCCCGAGCAGCCATTCGATGTCGAGCGGCCCCGCGAAGGTGTAGTCCGTGGCGAAATGGGATTGGAGCAGGCGGCCCGCCAGCGTCAGCCGACCCAGGTGCGCCCGCGTGTCCTGCGTCAGGTCCTCGGTGGCCGCGCCCAGCGAGATCGTGCGGCCGCCGCCCTCGACCGTGTTGTACAGGTACTGCAGGGGCATCGTCCGGCCGTCGACGACATCGGCCGTGGACCCGTGCGCGCAGTTGAGGTACACGTTGCGGAAGTCGGCCCGGTTGGTCGGATTGCAGGTGACCATGACGCCTCCGAGCGGGGACGCCTCGAAGCGCTGGACGATCACTCCCATGTAGGTGTCGTCCAGGGAGATGCCGGCTTGATGGCGCAGCCGCACGCTGCGCGGGGAGAGCAACGAGGCCCATACTTGGCGGATGGCGTCCAGCAGCCCCGGCAGATCGGTGACCTTGGTGTGGGACTCGTAGATCCCGGCCGCGGAGAAACCCGGCAGGTCCTCGGCGTTCGAGGAGGACCGCACGGCGAAGCGGCTCGTGCCCGCAAGGTGCTCGACCAGCTGCGTGTCCAGGGCGCGCACCAGGTCCTCGGGCACCGGGAGGGTGCGCACCAAGTGCTGCAATTGGAGGCAGACCGTGTCCACGGCGTCCATGGAGTCGAGCTCCAAGGCCATCTTCAGCTTGCCGATGCTCTGTTGCACGGCCGGCGAGGAGTCCAGGAAGCGCTGTTGGACGGAGAAGGGGACGGCGATGCCTGCCGGCGCCTGGACGTGCCGGGTCAGGAACTCGCCCGCGTGCTGGGCGAGATCGCCGTCGTCGGGCATCCCCAGCCGGGCGGCCAGGTGACCGAGCAGGTCGGCCCGGGGCGGGCGGGGCACGGAGTAGTAGCCGGTCAGCCGGCCCGATCCGTGGCGCAGTACGTGGTGCAGTTCCCCGAGGTTGGCCGCTTTGGTGCCGTAGCGGTTCCGGTCGCCGGTGCGTAAGGCGGACAGCGGCACGAGCGGTACGTCCGTCACGTGCGGCGCGTCGAGGCGGACCCGCTGCGTGTGCCACGTCGGTTCGGCGAGGTCTGACGGCTCCTCGGCGCGCTTGATGACGAACCCGTCGGCGGTGACCTCGTAACGGACCCAGGCACCGTCCAGCTTCTCGTCGGCGATCGTGTCGAGGACTCCGCGGACGATGGCGTTGGGGATGTCCCAACCGGCCGCCAGCATGTTGGTGTGCGACAGCGGAGTGGTGGGCTGGGCGTTGATCAAACCGGCGAGCCGCGGGATGTCGTCGGGGACCACCGGCATGGCGACGATGTCATACCAGGTCAGGTCCGCGCGGGCGGCCAGGTACTCCTCGCCTGAGGCGAAGGCGCGGAGCCGGCCGGTGGCCGAGGCGAGCGTCAACGGCACGAAGGGCGCGGTCGCCAGGAGCGCGTGACCCCGTGCACGGGGCACCACGGTCTCCGGCACTGCCGCGAGGGCGTTCTCCTGCCCATGGTTGGCCGGCTTCACCAGCAGCTCCAGCACGGGATCGAGGTGAGCCCGTACGAAGGCGTGGAACTCGATCAACAGGTCCGCGCCCATGGTGTCGGCCTCGGTGGTCTCCAGGACCATGAACGGCTCGTCCCGCTCCGGGCCGCCCCGGGAGTGCAGCGACAGGACGCCGAGCAGGAACCGCCGCGCGGGGTCCTGGTAGACGTCATGGTTGAAGCGGTCGAGTTCGGCGTCGAGCTGCTCGAGGGTCAGCCCCTGGATCTCGGTGGCTATGTAGTTGACGTGGAAGGAGTGCACGGCGCTGTCGAGGACGTGCCAGAGGCCCTGGTCGCGGTCCACGACGACCTTCACGTACGGGTGCCCGCCAAGCATCCCGGCCAGCTGCTCGAACAGGGGGAGCGTGAGCAGGGTGTCCACGGCGGCGCCCCGGGGGGACGGCGCGGCAGTGATGGTTCCGGCGTTCGTCATGCGGTGCTCCCGGGCGTCGAGCGGTCGGCGGACAGGGCGGAGGGCAGGGCGGAGGACTCGGTGGGGGCGGCCGTCAGGGCGACGGACGGGGCGGTGAGGGCGTTCGGCATGGCCGCGAGGATGCGGCCGCAGTCGGCCAGCAGCTCCGGCCCGGACTCGGCGGTGAGGAAGCACAGCGCGGCCATCGAATTGGCCCCTCCCGCCTCCTCGTACGGCGGGACCGGGCTGCCCGGCGCGAGACTGCGTTCGCGCACCAGCTCCACGCCGGATCCTGGCGCGACCAGGGCGGGCCAGTCGACCGCCTCGAAGTCCCAGGCCGGGAGTTCGGTCCAGGGCCGGCCCTCGGGGTCGACGGCGAGGACGACGAGGGATCCGGCGGCGCCCTCGCCCTCGGTCAGCATCCGCTCCGGGTAGGCGACCTCCCGGCCGAGCAACTGGCGCACCAGCATGCCGACCATGTCGAGCCCGAAGACGGTCTCCACCTGCCGGGTGGTCATCACCCCACCGAAGCGGGCGGCGGTCTCGATCAGCCACATGGCCCCGTCCGCGCCGAGTTTGATCTCGGTGTGGGTGGCGCAGGTGTCGAGTCCGAGCGCGTCGACGGCGGCGCGCGACACCTCCTCGATCCGGTGCTGCAACGCGTTCGGGAGGGCGGCCGGAGCCAGGCTCGCCCGCTCGGTGAAGGGTGCGATGGTCGGCATCCGCCCGGTGATGCACAGCGGGTGGTAGCGGCCGTCGGCGACGATCCCCTCCACGCTGACGTAGTCGCCCCACCCGTCCCCGTCGAACCAATGGGAGGCCTCTCCGGTCACGATCTCCTCCAGCAGGAAATCGCTGACGCCCTCGTCCGCGGCGTGCAGTTCCGCGTAACCCTGCGCGGCGGAGGCTTCCATGACGGAACGTCCGGTCTTCCAGGCCGCCTCGGCCTGCTGCTCGTTCCACACGGTGAGGTGGGCCGTGGAGCCCGCGCTCCAGGCGGCCTTCAGGAGGAGCGGCGGCCTCAGGGTTTCGAAGGCGGCCGTGATGTCCTCCGGAGCGTGGACCTCCGCGAACCCCGGTACGGGCACCCCGGCGTCACGCCAGATCCGGCGCATCCGACGCTTGTCCCGCGCCCCCGCGACCCGCTCGCCAGCACCGCGCAGACCAAGCCGCAGGCTCGCGTGGGCGACGGCCACCACCGCGTACTCCGACAGGGTCAGCACCGCCTCGGCGCCGACGCGGCGGGCGTGGGAACAGATCAGATTGACCAGTTCCACGCCCTCGCCCGGCGGGGCCGTGGTGACCGACGCGCACCCGGGCAGCCACACCGACTCGGTGGTTCGGGGCAACGGCGCGAGCGCCAGGACATGCACCTCGGCGTGGGCGGCGATGCGCGGGACCGCGTACTCCAGAGGAGGGCCGCCCTTGGCATAGACGAAGAGGATGGGGGTCATGGTGCTCCTCTGGGGTCGAGGGGGACGCCGCGTGGCGCGACGGCGTCGTCGGCGGACGATCCGTACCCGGTGTCATCACCTACGGACCAGGGGTAACTAGACCACGACGGAAAACGGCGGACGCATAGATGTACGCCTACTCGATTAGCTGTTCGCTAAACCATGCGCTCGCCAAGTGGGGCCGGTATGAGGGTGTTTCAGCCATCCGCGCGGGGCCCGTGGGGATCGCGCGTCCACGGGGCGATCCGGGAGGTCGTCACCAGCCGATCAGGAACCCTTTGTACGTGGACCGGACCGGAGTCCAGTGGCGCTATCTCCCGCACGACTTCCCGCACTGGAACACCGTCTACGGATACTGCGCCAAATGGGCGGAGAGGGCGTGTTCGACCAGCTCAACGGCCTGCTAAGGCAATTGTTGCGGGAGAAGGAAGGGCGGGACGCCGAACCTTCGGCCTGTGTGATCGACGCCCAAAGCGTCAAGACCTCCACCAGCGTTCACGCCTCGAGGCATCGACGCAGGCAAGAAGATCGTGGGCAGGAAGCGGAGCATCGTCACCGACACACTCGGCCTTCTCCTCACCGTGCTGGTCACCCGGTCTCGTAATCGGCGGGACGGCGGTAGCCGAGGCTGCTGTGGAGCCGGTGCACGTTGTACCAGCTCTCGATCCATTCGAATATCGCGCTGCGGGCGGCGACCCTGGTGGGACGGGACTGGGTGTCGCCCGGTTTGCTCTTCAGGGTGGAGAAGAAGGACCTGGCCAGGGCGTTGTCTCAGCACTGGCCGATGCGGCCGACCGACAGCCGACTTCCTCTTCCGACCATTCGAGCACGAGGGACCGGGAGACCAGCTTGTTCTTCTCCGAGGATCTCGCCGTCGACGCGGACGCGGCGTCCGCCCTGGATGTCTGGCGGATGGACGATCGCGCGTAGGAGTTGATTCCGCCACCCTGCTGGTGGCTGTCATTCCAGCATGCTGAGAGCGGGGTCGGGCCAGCAAGCGCGGTTCCCTGTCAATTCTGTACGTGTTGCGTGTGAGCGAGCCCTTCTCCCTCGCCTGTCCCGCGGTCAGCAGCGTGGCGTCCTTCCAGGTGCTGTTGGGGTCTTTGAGCTTGTACTCCTGGCCCATGGTGCTGGCGCTCACGTTGGTGAAGAGGCTGAGTTCGCCGTCGGACCAGCGGACCATGAGGTCGGTGACGTAGGTGGTGGCGTTGAAGCGGCCGGCGGCGATCTGGGTGGCATGGCTCCAGATGGATCCGGGGGGCGCCATTTCGGTGCCTGCACCCAAGCCGTTGGAGCCGACGTCGCCGTGCTGGTTTCGGCCGTCATCCCAGCGCACCATCAGGTCGAACTGGTTGGAGCCGGTGAAGTCGCTGGCGGTGACGGTGGCGACAGGTTTCCACCCGGCGTTGGGTGCCAGGAGCTGACGCTCGGGGCGGAAGGCCGGTGGCTGTCGGACCAGCGCCGCGCCTGCCGAGCCGGGGCCAATGGCCGGTGAGCGGGCCGCCGAGCTGGAAGAGTTAGGAATCGTGTGGGACACCGACGACGCCGCCTTCGCCGGGGATATCGCCGCCGCTCGCGCCTACGACGCCCTGCACGGAAGGCTCGCGGCGATCGACCCGGACCGGATGCTACGGCTGCCCACCATCCCGCATACGAGCCAGCCCTGGTCCTCCGCCCTGGCGGAGGACCAGGACCGGTATGGCCAGGCCGCGCGGTCCGTCAGGCGACGACCGGACCGCTGGCGGCGGGATTCACCGCTGGCACTGCCCGAAGTTCACGACGTAGGTGCCGGCGTTGGACGACGAGGCCCCGGCCGGGTTCGCCGAGCCTGGCTGGGCCGATGTGCCGATGTCGCGCAGGGACGGCTTGAGGATGATGGCGCGGTGGCCGGGGCTGTTCATCCACCAGTTGACGGCCGCCTGCGGGGTTCCCGATCCGCCCCAGCCGGTGTACGTGATCTCGCTGTACTCCCACGACCGGGGGTTCGGACAGTACGCCGCCGCCTGGATGCGGCTCTGCGGTGTCGAGCCGGTCTGGGGATTGCGGTGGGAGTCCTTGCCCGGACCCCACCACTTCAGCTGGACGGCCGCGCCAGCATGCTGCCCGGCCGCGTTCGTCAGCGCCTGGTTGACGGTGAGGGCAGGCAGCCCACGCTGAGTGCGCTGTGCATTGATCAGACACGTCACCGAATCCCTCGCCTGGGCCGCCGTCCCGGCGGTCGGAGCCCGGTTGGCGACCGCCGGGTCACAGGCCGCGGCTGCCCCGGACTGGGCGATGGCCCGCTGCCCGTTGATGTTGCCTGCCGCGGTGTACCGGCACACGAGAATCCAACCCGTGCTGTTCGACACAGGCACGCCCTGCTTCACGCCACAACCGATTGCGGTGGTGGGCGACGCGGGGGACATCCATACCATCTGAGAGTAATGACCCCACGCACGATAATTGGTACCCGAGGATGCGTTGCTGTTGATCGGGGCGTTGTTATCGGCGTCGAATTTAGACTTCTCGGCTATCCAGCTGAAGGTAACGGAGGGGTCCAGCGCCATCAGCGGCCGTGCCGGACCAGGGAAAGCATTGAAAAGGTTCTCACCCTCGTTTCCGTTTGTGTCACGGCTGCTGTGATGGAGCCCGCCGCCCTGGCTGGCTGCCGGGTCATCGGCCCAAGCCTGCGCGTCACAGGCAAGCTTGGGGTTCCACACAACAGAAACAATGGAAAGGCCGGGGTTGTATTTTTGGATGGCCTCTCGGCGCGCATCGTTGTGGATACGGACGATCTCGGCAGCGTCGGCGGCACTTATCCGTGAACCTGTTCCGGGCGGGGCGTTGGCCGAGGGGCAGGTGGGAGATTTCTCGTCAGAAGCAGGCGCCGAGGCGGCGCGCACATGCGTGGAAGCAGCCGACGTCGGGCCCATCATGACAAGGCCGCACAGAATCGCAGCCGCCGTTGCGAAAGACGTCTGTTTCATGGAACACCCCGTTACGGGTTTAGATGCAGGCGAAAATGCCGGGTTACCGAACTCCGCAGCCCCGGATCAGCCGCACTTGGATGAACTCGGCGTGGAGACCTCCGCACGCCGGACAGTGAGATCATCGTCGCCCATTCGGCGTACATCCACCCACCCGGCGATCGCTCGATTACTCCACTCAGGTGAATTCATTGACTGTGGTTGCGATCAGCGTTCACGGCCTCGATCATTCACGTCGCGCGCCGGCGTGAGTGGTTCGGCTGGGGTGAGTGGTTCCTGACGATTCGTTCTACGGGCTGATCGTCGTGGGTCAGGCCGATGGGCCGCCTGTCGTCGCGGGTGTCGTCGGCGTCCACTCGCCGAGGGTGCTGCGGGTCTCCTCCTTCCGGTCGTCGGGGTGGCGGGAGCCGGTCAGCCGGGGACGGCCGGGGCCTGGACGTGGTCCCAGGCCTCGACGACGCGGTGGGAGGTTGGCCAGGCGGGGTCGAACTTCAGCTCGCGGCGGCGTGCGTGCCAGTCCGTGTCGATAGGGCGTGCGCGGGCGAGGCCTGGTGACCAGAGCGCTCTGGCAGCAGTAACACCGGGCCGCCCAACCACCCCACGGACCGAGATCCGGCGTACGAACACGCGGTCCTCTGGTGCGGGCCACCCCACCCTGCTGAACCTGCACGAGTTGTGATCCCCTCCAATCGCATCACCTGCCTGCGCTGCAGAATCGGAGCCGATGGCAAGCCTGGAGGACGGCCAGACGCACATACCGGCCGATTCAGGCGTGGTCGTGGAGGTGGTGGCGGACGCGACGCCCCACACAGTGGCCACCGTCGCCCCCGGGCTGCCTGCGACGTGGTGTGTCGGGACGGCCGGCACCATAGCAGACCGGCGGCCACGACGGCAGCATCACCCCGGCGGAGATGGCGGTCACTGCACGGAGCCGGCCTGTTGCCGTCCTCGTACGAGGCGACGCGCACCCACCTCCGTATGCCCGGGCCTGGCGGCACCACCCCCTCCCCGTCCTGCCTGGCATGCCGGGCCTTCTCGCCTATCTCGGGCCCGCGACGCTGCAGGCCCTGGCTGAGCCGGTCCAGCGGATCTGATGGCGCCCTACGTTCTTTCCGGGTCGATCGAGCCACTCGGCGCTGCCGTTCCTGTGGCTGAAAGAGCTTGGCCGCTCGGTGCCCCCGACGACTTGACCGCTCATTGGGATGTGCGAGCAGATCGCTGAGTAGAGCCACGACGGCGAGGTCGTCTGCGGGACAACGTACGGAGCGAACTCGCGCAGGAGCCTGTGCCCAAGATCTGGGCTGGTGTGGACGCCGACAAGACCCACCACCACTGCGTCGCCATCGATGAGGAATGAAGACGGCTGCTCTCGCGGCGTTGGCGGTTCGGGCAGAGGGCACCGACGGGTGGCGAGGGCCCTGCGTTCCTCGGCGATGGCAAGTGCCTGCTCCGCCCGCCCGCGCTCACGGTGAAGGTAGGTGACCAGCGTGTGCACCGGGGCAGGTCGGGCGGTAGAGCCGGCACGACTCAGTATCCGCGGCAGCAGACCGCGCGCATGGAGCCGCGGTGCGCGGTCTGCTGTCGTGTTATCAGACTGGCGTCACGGCGTCACTCGAAGACGATGTGCACGGACTCCACGTGACCCCAGCTGCAGTAGGCGTACACCTTGCCGGGACCGGACATCGTGCTGCTCTCACCGAAACCCCCGAGAGTGCAGTCCAGCCCCACGTACCAGAGATAGGAGCCGCTAGCCGTGCACTTCCCCCAGCCGTTCGTGAGGGGTTCCTTTGGTGTCCGTCAAAGCGGAGCAAGCTCAACGCGGGATGCCGAACATTGTGCTTGTGATGCCGGGCGGTGGCTGGCCGTGGCTATGGTCGGTTCAGTCCGCGTCGATAGGGTGTGCGCGGGCGAGGCCCGGTGACCAGAGCGCTCTGCCGGCAGTAGCACCGGGCCGCCCAAAACGTCGTTGAGACGCAGCGTTTTGGCAGCAGGCCTTGGCGCGCGGCGGGCTCCTTGGTCGTCGCCGGAGGTGCGACGCTCGCATGCTGTCCCCGGGGCGGGGCGGGGTACGACACCTTCGGCAAGCTGAGGCAGTTTGCCCTCCGACGGAGCGAGTTCACGTCCGCTTGGAAGGAATCCTGATGGCTGCTCACCTGCGACGCGCTACGGCTGTGGCTGCGCTCGTATTGGCCTCACTTGTCGTGGCGCCGGCTGCTGCTCACGCGGCCGGTCCGGTGGGCGACGGAACCGCCAGCAAGAGCCTCGACCCCTTCAACAAGCAGAAGATCAAGAAGCCCAAGCGGGCCTTGCAAAGTGGATCGTGGAAGAAGGTTTGGACGAAGGGGGCATCCGGGAGTCGCAGGAGCGGGGCGCAGAGTTCACGGACGCCTTGAACAGCCTTCCGTTCTTTCAGCCGCTCGCTCGCACGTTCTGACTCGATGCGGCCCCAGTTGTCAGGGCGGCTTCCCTTCGGTGCCTGCGCCCAGCACTGACCGGGGGTGGCGGTCGCTTCTCCGAGGCCCCCGGTCACCCCCGCCTTCGAGAGAGTCTCTGACTCGGGTGGCTATCCGGCGGCCGGATGTCCTTCAACGGGTTCGTCGAAGCGGACCGAGCGTACGAGGAGGCGGTCGGAGGCCTGACGGCCGTGGGGCTTGAGCCTCCACTCGTCGCCGTCGCAGTTGGTGTCCGCGTAGACGGTCACCCAGGCGTCGGTCTCGTTGTGCGGGGCGTAGCCGGGCGGGTACTTGTAGGAGTCGACGGCGTAGAGGTTGATGCACTCGCCGCTGCGCGGGTCGGGCAGGGTGACGCTCAGTTCGTCGCCGGCAGCGTCGCTGAACTTGTAGTGGAACTCGCCGGTGGCGGCCAGCGCCGATCCGGGCATCGACAGGGTGAGCGCGAGGGCGCCGAAGGCGGCGGCGACGGCGTTGCGGAGCTTCATGCGGGGTGGATCCCTTCTGGAGATGATCAAGGGGTCGCTGCGGGGCTGATCCTATGAGGGCTGCGCCCGGCGAATCGATCCGCCGCGGGCCGCCGACGCGGCGCGTCTCCCATCACCACTCGTTCGGGTCAGGTCCGCCGGCGGCACGGTGCCACCGGCCGGGCCGCGCCGATCGTGCTGGAACTCGCGCTGATGGCCGCCACCGGTGCGTTGGTCGCTCGGGCGATCGCCCCAGGGGGCGCCGACCGGGGGCGGCCCGCCGGGGGGGGT
>NZ_JBFBAH010000039.1:0-59455 GCF_040682115.1 Streptomyces sp. NPDC051364
CTCGGCCCCGGCCTCTACGCCGCCACGGCATGGACCCCAACACCCCTTGCGTGACCTGCGAAAACGTTAACTACCCGGCCTTGGGTCAAGGCCCGTCCTGCGGAACACCGGGCGCCCGCACAATCCGGCGACCGTGGTGCGCGAGGTCGACGCGGTGGCCCGGTTCGCGCCGACCGAACACGAGTTCGCCGTCACCACGGCCGCCCGGCGCAAGGTCTTCGGCCTCGCCACCGCAGACGTCCGTCTCGCTTGACCTCTTGCGCGTCAGTCCGGCAGCCAGTGCAGCTCGTGCGCCAGGGTTTTGGCGACGGCACGGATGCGGCGGTGTAGTGGCGACTGCTCGCGTGGGAGGACCAGGTGGATCGTCAGGCTGGGCGCGCCCCGCAGAGGTCGCCAGGTGAGACCGGCCGGTGCTGCCGTGACCGCGGCTTCTCCGGCCGGGGCGAGGGTGACCCCGTCGTGCAGGTCGCGCTGAGACATATCGAAAGAGACTGCGGGCGTGTGGAATCGGGGGTGTGGTCGGGTGTCTCGGAACAGTGCGGACAGCTGATCGTGGATCACGGGGTTGGCCGCACGGCCCGGGAGTCGCAGCGGATACGCGGCCGCGTCGGCGATCTCGATCTCCGGGTGTTCGGCCAGCGGATGGTGCTGCGCCAATTGGACGCCGATCCGCTCACGCCGCAGCAGGAACCGGCGCACGCCACGGCCCGGCTGTTCACCGCGGGTGATCCCGGCATCGATGCGGCCGTCGGCGACCGCGGGGGAGATCTCGAGCGTCGCCATCGGGACCGCGCCGACCTTGAGTCCGGGACTGCTGCGAATCAGCTTGTCCACCAGGGCCGGAGCCGTCTCGGCCCCGGCGCTGAGGCTGTATCCGATGCGGAGCGTGCCCAGCTCACCGGCCCCCGCCCGCCGGGCGGTGTCCCATGCCCGGTCCAGCGCCGCCAGCGCAGGCGGCGCGGACTCCGCCAAAGCCGCACCGGCCGTGGTCAATACGACGCTACGCGTGTTGCGGACCAGCAGGGCCGTACCGAGTTCCGCCTCCAATCGGCGCATCCGGGCGCTGAGTGCGGGCTGTGCGATACCGATCCGTGCGGCCGCGCGGGTGAAGTTCAACTCCTGTGCCAGCACCAGGAAGTACCGCAGGCTGACCGTATCCGGTGCCATGTGCCCTCCCTGCCGATTGATAACGATCCGTTCTGAGTCTATCCCGTATTGATCTTTCCCCCGACCCCACGTCAAGCCCTAACCTGCGCATATGACGATTCAACTGACCGCGGTCCTGGACATCGCACTCACGCAGCCCGCCGACCCTGATCTGGACGGAGGTCGTCATGCATAAGTTGGTGGTCCTGTATTCCAAGCCCGCCGACCCTGACCACTTCCGCGACTACTACGTGACCAACCACCTTCCACTGGTCATGAATTGGCCCGGCCTGCTTGCGTGGCGCTACAGCTTCGACGTGGCGGCGACCAAGGGAGAAGCGCCGTATTTCGCGGTCTTCGAAGGCGACTTCGCTGACGCCGCCGCCATGGCCGCGGCGCGGGCGTCGCCGCAAGGCCAGCGGGTGGCCGCCGATGTCGCCAACTACGCCACCGGCGGTGCGGTCATCATCCACTATCCGGTGCAGGACGCCACCGGCTGAGGCAGGACGGTACGCTCCGGGACGCGTTCGGTCGGCCGTTGCGGCCAGGTCCGGCTATCGGCGGAACGCCGTTCGCGGTTGCCGGTTCGTTGAGCGTCAAAGGTGGGCCGATGTCCTGGCCGGATGTCACGGTGGTTGATGCGTGCGTGCGGCGCGACGGCCGGGGCGGCAGCCCCACGGCCGTCACCGACGACGACCCGGCGGCGACGGACGCGGACCGGCGTGCGGTCGCTGCTGCGGCCGGCACCTCGCACGCGGCGTTCCTCGGCCCGGGGCGGACGCCGGACGGTGGCTGGCCGGTCCGGTTCTTCACCGCCACCGCCGAACTGTCCGGCTGCGGCCACGGCACCGTTGCCGCGCAGGCCGTCCGGTTGACCCGCACCGCGCTGGGCGAGCTGAACGACCGCCAACACACCGGCGGGCGCACGTTCGACACCGTCGCGATCCGCCGCCCCGCCGGCATCGAGGTGTGGTTCGACCAGGGCCTCGTCGCGCTGCGTCACCCGGCACCGGACGAGCGCGCCGCGATCGTCGCCGCGCTCGGGCTCACCGCGGACGACCCGCATCCGACCGACGCGCCACGGATCGCCGCGCCCGGCGCACCACGCATGCTGGTACTGGTCCACGACCGGTCGGCGCTGCTCCGAGTCCACCCACACCTCGGCAAGCTGACAGCGGCGTGCCAGCGGTACGGGCTCCTCGGCTGTTTCGTGTACGTACCGCCGGCGGGCGACCGACCGGGTGCGGCGCGGATGTTCGCGCCGGCGATCGGTGTCGACGAGGACGTCGCCAACGCCAACAGCACCGGCTGCCTGGCCGCCCACCTGCTCGACACGACAGGGGCGCAGACGGTCGCGATCGAGGTGGAGCAGGGCGACACCCTCGGTCGACCGGCCAGCGTGCTCGCTTCGGCCCGACGCGGGCCGGCGGGCATCACGACCCGGGTCGGCGGGTTAGCGGTGGTCCGCGACGGACACTGAGGCGACGACTAGACCGTCCTCTTCTGCGATCCGCGCATGGGGCTGGGGCTGTCCGCTGCGGTCAAGCGTTGGCACCCGGTGGCGGGCGTCAGCGGGACGCGGTGTAGAGGGCGCGGCTGAGTGTCCATCGGGAGACGCGCAGCTTGGCGGCGACGGCGGTCGGGTTTGTCCGGCGCCGAGCAGGATGCGGGCGTCGGTGATCTGTTCGGAGGTCAGGGCGCGAGGACGGCCGCCGACGCGGCCTCGGGCGCGGGCGGCGTCGAGGCCTTCGCGGGTGCCTTTGACGATCTGCTGACGTTGGAACTTGGCGATGGCGGCGAACACGGTGAAGATCAGTTCGCCGCACATGTCGTCGCTGGTGTCGAGCACGATGCCGTCGAGGGTGCGGAAGTGGCGGCCGTTGGCGTGCAGGTCGTCTTCGATGATGGCGAGGAGTGCATGCCGACCATCCTTCCGGCCGTGTGTATGGCCCTGCACCGCTTCGGGGCATCTGAGGAGTGGTATTCGGGGCGGGGCGTTGACGTGAGCCCGCACCGCCCGGCCGTTTCATAGGTGTTCGCTCATGAAACACCCGCCCGTGCCGCATCCCACCTGCTGTGATCATGTTTCATGAGTTGTTGCAAACGACTGGACTCCTGAAACATCCTCATGAAACAGTTCGGGGTGTGAGCGACGACTTCAAGCGCGTGGAATCGCGCGACTGCCCGATGTCCACCTGCGCCGCCCCCGCGGGCTCCCCGTGCCGGACCGGCAAGGCCAAGGTGGCGATCCAGTACCACACCGCCCGCTTCCGCCTCGTGCCCCAACTCGCCAAGGTGCTCAGCGTGCAGACCCCCGCGGTGCGCAAGCCCGGCTCGGCCTGGACCGAACTGCCCCGGCCCGTAAGCGCCGGCATCACCCCAGTCGGGCACGTCCGCCTCGGCTACGCACGCGCCTCGACGGCCCGGCAGTCCCTGGACGCGCAGCTGGACTCGCTCGCCGAGGCCGGGGTCACCCGGGTCTTCTCGGAGAAGATCTCCACCCGCGCCACCATGCGCCCCGAGCTGGACGCCGCCGTGAAGCTCGGCGGGGAGATCCGGGCCTCCGGCGTTGCCGTCACGCTCGTCGTGCACGAGCACAAGCGGCTCGGCCGCGGCATCGAACTGGCCATGCTCGCCGAGGAGCTGAAGGCGAGCGATGTCGGCCTGGAGTTCCTCACTGGGGAGCTCAAGGGCTCACACGACCCCTCCGGGATCGTCTTCACCGTGCTCGCTGCGATGTCCGGCATGGAACGCGAGTACATCCGGGACCGCACCCTCGAAGGCCACGAGTCCGCCCGCAAGCGCGGCAAGACCATTGGCGGCGCGGGCGTCACCGACGACGACATGCTGTTCACCGCCCTGCGCCTACGTGACGAGGAGTTGAGCCTGCGCGACATCGCGGCCCGGCTCGTCATCTCCAAGGGCGCGAAGAAGGGTCAGCACCCCTCGCCCGCCACCGTCCTGCGCATGCTGCGCGAACATGATGAACAAGTCGCCACGGCCGCGAATGCCTGAGCCGCCAAAGCTACCGGCGGGTTACTTGTTCCCTGGTGTCTGGGCTAGGACTTCGGGGCCAGGACTGGCCGTCAGCCGAGCGCCGCACCTCGGGTTGGTCCGCCGCTGTACCGCCAACCCTCCTGTGGTCGGTGGCCATCACAGAGCCATCCGGCCGCGTAGAAGCGTGCGGGTGCTCCGCAACTCTCAGTCTTAGCCGACTCATACGGTTCTTCCCCGGGCCGCATGAGCCGGCTGATCGCACCGAGGGCGAGGCACGATTCCTGGACCGTTCGAGGACGCGGTCGTGGACGGTCGAAGAACACGTCAGCCCACCCGGAGACCGACCGCCAGCGTCAGTTCGAGAACCCGGTGCGGCGACCCGAGATCCGGAAACAGCTCCCGCAGCTGCGACATCCGGTACCGGACGGTCTGGGGATGGACGAACAACGCCGCCGCCACCTCGTCCCGCCTGCCCTGGTGCAGCAGCCACGCCCGCAACGTCTCCTCGAGCCGCCGCGCGGTCGCGGCCCGCAAGGTCCGCAACGGTGCGAGGGCTCGGGCACGCAGGTCAGCGAACGCGTCCGCGTCGGCGCTCAGTACCAGCTCGGGCAGGTGGTCCTCGGTGTCGCGGATGTCGGAGGAGAGGGAGCGCGCGCGTACGGCTCGTGCGTACGAGGCGGACGCACGCGTCCACGGCCGGGCCGGGCCGACCACGGCAGTGCGGTCGGGCAGCTGCCTCAGGAGACGTGCTCGGTCGGCATCGGGGACGAGCAGCACGCCGGAGGCGTCCGGCAGATCGTCGAGGACAAGTGTGCCCGGGTCGAGCGCGCGGTAGGCCGGCCGGGCCTGGGCGGCGGGCAGCATGACTGCGGTCAGCGAAACCGGCGGCTGCCACCCGGCCCGCCCAGCAGCGGCAAGGAGCACGTCCGGGCTCGCGCCGGAGAGGAGGTCGCGGGCCAGTTGTTCCAGGTGGCGCTCGTGGGCCCGGCCCCGCGCGGCCAGTTCGTCGGCGTGGCCCGCGGCGCTCGCGGCGGAGAGCTCGTCGATGTAGGCGAAGGTCAGCTCGGCGAACTTGGCGACCTGGGCGGCGGGCAGACCTGCGGGTACGGCACGTGCGGCCAGGCCTCGCCAGGCCACGCGGGCGCCGACCCGGTAGGCGCTGAGCAGGGCGTCCATCGAACGGCCGTCGCGGACCTCGCCGCGGCCCAGCTCGTAGGCCGCGGCGCCGGCGTCGCCGCCCGTGGCGTTCCCGCTCGCGAGGTCAAGATAGAGGCCCAGGGCGGTGCGGACGGCTCGGCGGATGGTGGCGCCCATGCGGCCCGAAAGGGCGTTGGCGTAGGGCGGGACCTCGTCGATGATCGCCTGGACGACCTCGTCGGCGGTGGTCCTCAGCGCGGCCCGAAGCGCGGTGACCGTCGTCTCATCCAGGACCAGTTCGCTGGCCCTCCGGACTGCATGGCTCACGTTTTTGTTCCCTGCGAACAATTCAACCGATCAGATTCACGTCCTGCGGACAGGACTTTACCCTCTGAAGCACATCAAGCTGGGGTCATGACGAGTGCAGCCCTCCGCAGTAGGGCGTGGAAAGTGCTGGAGATGGTCACGACGCCGCTGCTGCCGTCGGACTACCTCGACCTGGTCAGCCCGCTGCGTGCGGGCGGCGACCTGCGGGGGCGCATCGAGGCCGTGCACCCCGAGACGGGTGACGCCGCGACCATCGTGATCAGGCCGGGACGGGGCTGGCGCGGCCACACAGCCGGTCAGTACGTGCGGATCGGGGTCGACGTCGACGGGGTGCGCCTGTGGCGTGCCTACTCGGTCACCTCGCCGACAGACCGCGGGGACGGCCGGATCACGATCACCGTGAAGGCGATCCCGGACGGCAAGGTCAGCAACCACCTGGTCCGCAGGGCGGAACCGGGCACGCTGATCCAGCTCGACCAGGCGACCGGTGACTTCGTGCTGCCGGAGGCCAAGCCCGCCAAGGTGCTCTACCTGACGGCCGGCAGCGGCATCACGCCGGTGATGGGCATGCTGCGCGACATCGAGTTCGACGACGTCGTCATGGTCCACTCCGCACCGCAGCCGCACGACGTGATCTTCCGCAACGACCTGCACGACCTGGTCGCGGACAAGAAGCTGCGTCTCACCGAGCTGCACACCGACACGGACGGCATGCTCGACATCGCCCGTCTCGGCGAACTCGTCCCCGACTGGGCCGAGCGCGAGACCTGGGCGTGCGGGCCCGCGGGCCTGCTCGACGCCGCCGAGGACCACTGGACCGAGCACGGCGTCCCAGAGCGCCTGCACACCGAACGCTTCCGCCGCAGCATCGTCGTCGGCGGCGACGGTGGCGAGGTCACGTTCAGCACCACCGGCAAGACCGTCGACGCGGACGGCGCCACGCCGTTGCTGGACGTCGGCGAGGAGGCCGGCGTACTCATGCCGTCCGGGTGCCGCATGGGCATCTGCTTTGGCTGCGTCACGCCGCTCAGGTCGGGCGCCGTCCGCGACCTGCGCACCGGCGAGATCACCGAAGCCGAGCCGGGCGTCCTCATCCAGACCTGCGTGTCCGCCGCGGCGGGCCCCTGCGACATCGAACGGTAGGAGCACCTTGACCGCCATCGACCCCACCGCCCACCTGACCGCGGAGCAGATCGAGGAGCTCGGCCGCGAGCTGGACGCGATCCGCGACGAGGTGATCGCCAGCCGCGGCGAGAAGGACGCCGCCTACATCCGCAAGGTCATCTCGGCACAGCGCAAACTCGAGCTGGTCAGCAGGGGCGTCCTGCTGTTCTCGATCTTCCCGCCCGCGTGGCTGATCGGCACCGCCGGTCTGTCCGTGGCGAAGATCATGGAGAACATGGAGATCGGCCACAACGTCCTGCACGGTCAGTGGGACTGGATGCGGGACCCGAAGATCCACTCCACCACCTGGGACTGGGATCACGTCTCGCCGGCCGAGCAGTGGAAGCATTCGCACAACGAGCTGCACCATACGTACACCAACGTGATCGGCAAGGACAACGACCTCGGCTACGGCATCATGCGCGTCGACGAGGACCAGAAGTGGCACCCGTTCCACCTCGGCCAGCCGCTGTGGAACTTCATCAACGCTTGCTTCTTCGAGTACGGCATCGCCGCCTACGACCTGGAACTCGGCAGGAACCTGCACAAGCGCCGCCGCAAGAACCCGGAGTTCCGCGCGCGGGCCAGGGCCGTGGGTCGCAAGATCCGCAAGCAGGTGCTCAAGGACTACGTGATCCACCCGCTCCTTTCGGGCCCGTCGTTCCTCACCACGCTCGCCGCCACGTTCACCGCGAACCTGGTCCGCAACATCTGGTCCCACTCGGTGATCATGTGCGGGCACTTCCCCGAGGGCGTGCAGGTATTCGAGCGCCGGTCGATCAAGGGCGAGACGCGTGGCCAGTGGTACCTGCGCCAGATGATGGGCTCGGCGAACATCAGCGGCAGCAAGGCCATGCACTTCATGACCGGCAACCTGTCGCACCAGATCGAGCACCACCTGTTCCCGGACCTGCCGAGCAACCGGTACGCCGAGGTCGCGGTGAAGGTGCGCGCCTTGTTCGAGAAGTACGAGCTGAAGTACGTCACTGGGCCGCTGCCCAAGCAGGTGTACTCCGCGTGGCACAAGGTCTTCCGGCTCTCGCTGCCGAACAAGAAGCCCAAGGTCACGACGCCGGACCGCGAGCAGGAGCTCGCCGCGGCCTGATTCCCGGTACTGGTTCAGACCATTCGGCCGAACCCCGGGCCAGCTGTTCGCTCCACGTCCAAGCAGCGGCGTCTGGGGCACCGATCGTTGGGCAGGGCGAACCAGGTTCCTGAAATGCAGCGATGCCCTCACCAGCAACGGCAGGTGTCGGCCCCTGTCGACGATGACAGTGTTGCTGCCTATGTGACCAGCGGAGTCGTGCGCGCCCACGGGGCCCGCTCACATGCAGGAGTCCATCGGTACTCGTCGACACGATGTTCGTGGCCGGGTCTGCAGTGCGCAGGGAGTGGACAAGCCGACCGGACCGGGGATCCCACAGACGCAGGCCGGTGCTGTTTCGCCTGGCAAGCAGCTCCGCCTCGCCGTCCTGGTGTATTGGGACGACCGTATTGTTCAAAGGGCTGTCGAAGTGTTGTACGAGCGCTTCCAGCTTCGAGGATCCCAAAGAGTGATCTGCGTTGCGGTAGCGATCGCGACCAGTGGACGGCCTTCCGGCAACGGGGCTGCGTACACGGCTGGATCACTCACCGCAGCTCTCTGGGGCCTCTGTCGCTTCGTCATCAGGCTGGAGGAGGCTGACTAGACCCGTACTTCGCGGGTCGTTGGTTTAGGTCTGTGGCCAGCGGGTTTGTGTGATGTCGGTGTCGAGGAGGTCGAGGAGGTGGAGTTGGATGCCGCGGTTGATCTGGACGGTTGGCGGGTCGGTGACGTTGCCGATCCGCAGGGTGAGTTCGCCGAGGTGGTAGAGGATCATCCGGCTGGTGGCGCGGACCCGGCGGTTGTCCGGATAGAGACCGGCCATGGTCTCTTCCGGCCCCAGGGCGCGTCTGACCTGCCGCTCGATCAGGCAAAAGACCAGCAGGGCCAGGCAGATCACCTGGATCAGCGCGGCGACGCGCCGGTTGTGCTGCACGAAGACCGGTGCGACCGCGAGGGGGCCCTTGAAGTCGTGGTAACGCCGTTCGACCGCGCCCTGGCCCTTGTAATGGATCAGTACCTCGGCCGGGCCGGCCTTCTCGGCCGGGACGCTGGTCACCAGCGCCCACCAGCCGTCGACGGCCGCTTCGGCCTCCAGCACGTCCTGGTCGAAGTACCAGGCAAGACCGGGGGTGCCGTGCTCGTCGGCGGTGATGTGCCAGCGCAGGCAGGAGGTGACGCGGCGCTTCGCCGTGACGACGCCGATCCGGGCGACGATCTTCTCCCGGGTCTTGTAGTGCCGTCCGCCCGCCGCGGCGGTGAGCTTGTCGAGGTCGTCGGCGGCCTTGGCCAGTCGTTTGGCCCGGGCCGCCTGCTGGCCGGCCGCGACGGCGGTGGAGTGGACCAGGATCCGGCGCACCGTCAGCCGCGGGTCGCTTTTGCGGCGGCCGGTCAGGGTGTGGGTGTCCTCCAGGACCCGGTATGTCTCCCGTTCCGCCTCCGGTTTCCTCTCGTCCCGCCCGGGCACCCAGTCGACGGCCTGGGCCCGCTGGGGATCCAGGGCTGCGTAGACCTCGTCTTTGATCTGCGCGGCCGGGACGGGCGCGATGAACTCCACCCCGGCCTCAAGCAGGGCGGTGATGTTGGAGTAGGACACCAGCTTGGAGTCGGCGACCATCAAAAACGTGTTGGCGCCGGCCATCGCTTTGAGGTCGTTCATCGCTCCGACGACCTGGCTGACCTCGGCCGCGGCGCCGTCGAAGACCCGGGAGTGCACGGGGATACCGCCGTCGGCAGACACCGCGAGCCCGGCCTGGACCTGCTTCAAATCCAGAGCCGGATTGTCGACCAGTTCGCCCACCCAAGCGCTGCGTTTCACGAGCGCCGCGCTGCCCAACTTCTGATTGAGCAAGGTGAGAAGACCCGCAAGCCCGATTGGGAAAAGCTGCACGCGGTCCTCACAGCCGTGTGCTCCCCATGGCGTTCCACCGGCGTGCCGCTACTGGAGCGCGGCATCGGCCGTCCAGACGTGCCGCTGACAGTGACCGACGCAATCGTGATCATGATGGCAGCCCAGCAGGTCACCGCCCGGCTCCGTACTGAACAGGTGCAGGAGGAACATCTTCTCCACGCCCGAGCTGTGCACCGCACCAACTGGGCCCAGTATCAGGCTGAGCGGCACCAGCCAAAACCGCAGGGCACTACCCTGGGGTTCTATGCGACCCCCGAAGGCATGGAGGCCCAACTCCGGGAACAGGTGCAGGCGTTCACCTGCACCCTCGCCGGGGTTCTAGGAATCACGCGCGACCTGGCTGCTAAGGCGCGAGTCGGCCAGCTTCCGTTCTGAGGATGAGCGGAATCTGTCGTGCACGGGCCAAGGGGTCGATTCTGGCTTGCGCCTTGAGTCGGGCTTGCGGCGTCGTATCGTGACGCCCGTGTAGCCCTCTGCTCTGCCGTTTCGTCGGCGGTTACTCGCCGTCCGGCGGCCAGGTGGCGTGGTCGCGGAGGTGATGGAACTCCGTCAGCTCGGAGGCGAGGACGTCGAAGTGCGGGAGCGGGGCCCACAGGTTGCGCTCGCCGATGACGTAGAGGCGGCGTTTGGCGCGGCTCGCGGCGACGTTGAGCAGGTGCGGGGTGCGGGCCGCCCACTCGCGGGCGCCGGGCCGACCGCCGCCGAGCACGAGGACGACGACGTCGGCTTCCTTGCCCTGGGCCCGGTGGACGGTGGCGCAGCGCTCCTCGATCAGTTCGGACGTCCAGCCGTCACGGCCGCGGCAGATCTTCTGGCATTCGGCGACGAGGGCCCGGAAGGGGGCGATGACGCGCACGCGCTCGACGGTGACGCCGTGCCGGTGCAAGTGGTCGAGGACGAACTCGAAGGCCCGGCGGTCGCGTTCGCCCCACGAGGCCTCGGACGGGCGGCTCGGGTCGTCGGTGTTGAGCCAGCGGCTGGGTAACAGGCCGTCACGTGCCACATCGGGGAACGCCTTGTGTTCGGTGCCGTGGACCATGAGTCCGCCGTACGCGACCTCGTTGCTGACCGTGAACATCGGCTCTTCGCAACGGCGGTGTACGCGCAGCGGCGAGCCCACCCAGACGTGCTCGTCGTCGGTGTCCGGGGCCGGCAGGTAGGTGCCGTAGCGGTTGGTCCGGTCGGCGACGGCCTGGGCCGAGGTGGTCGAGGGCAGCCAGTGCTCGTCGACGCCGTAGGCGCGCAGCAGTCGGCGCTGGAGGGCCTCGGGCATGGTGACGACGGGTTCGAGCTGGAGCGGATCGCCGACCAGAACGGCCCTGCGGGCGCGCCACAGCGCGCCGGCGGCGGCCTGCGGGGTGGCCTGCCCGGCCTCGTCGACGAGGACCCAGCCGATGGACTCCCGGCCGAGGCGGGCGAACATGCTCCCGACGGAGGAGAAGGTGGTCGAGACGACGGGCACCAGGAGGAACAGGGTCTGCCAGGCGTGCGCGACCTCCTCGTCGGGGACGGGCCCGTTGGTCCCGGCCATCAGCTCCATGAGGACCTGGAGGTTGCCGCGGACCTTCTTCGCTGCCCCGGCGGCGAAGGCGCGGTGCAGGTCGAGGGCGCGCAGGAACAGGTCGCTGCGCGCGGTGGACCATGCCTCGTCGGACCAGGGCGAGCCGAGTTCCTGGTCGGCTTCGGCGAGGTGCGACCAGCCGAGCGGCAGGGACGGCAGCGTCCGGGCCGCCTCCCGCAGTTCGCGGTGGCGGCCGTCGAGTTCGGCCACGGCGGCCCGCAGGTCGCGGCGGGCCGCGTCTGCGATGTGCCGGGCGTGTCGGAGGGCGGCGGCTGCCACGGCCTCCCGCGCGCTCGCGGCCCGTTCGTGGTCGAGGGCCGCGGTGAGGCCGGCGGCGGCCTCGTCGACGATGGTGCCGGACCAGGTGTGCCGGTCGGCGGCCAGGGACTCGGCGCGCACGGCCGCGGCGACCTGCTCCAGGGAGTCCTCGAGCGCGGCGCGCTGCTGGACGAGCAGGTACGCGATCTCGGCCTGAGTGTGCTCCTGCTGCCGTTCGGCGGCCTGCCGGTCGGCCGCGCTCCGCAGCAGGCGGCGCAGCCCGCCGCGCAGGCCCCGCTCGACGGCCGGGGACGCGTCGTGGCGGGCGGTGAGGGCAGTCACGTACTCGCGGTGGTGCGCGGCCAGTTCACGGGCGGCCGACAGGTCCGCGCGCGCGGTGGCCAGCTCCTGGCGGGCCCGCGGTACGTGCTCGGATGCCGTCCGGTGTCCGGCCTCGGCCGCAGCGGTGGCGGTCCGGGCGCCGGCAGTGGCGGCGGTGGCCCGGTCCAGGACCGCAGCGGCGGCGGCGATCTGCTGGTCGGCCCGGGACACGGCGGCTTCCAGGTCCGCGATCCGCTGCCCGGCCGAGGGGGACTCGACGGCGGCCAGGGCCCCGGCCAGCCGGGCGCGCCCGGCGCGCAGCCGCTCGACCTCGGCCAGGGCGGTACGGAACGCGGCGACGGCGTCGGTCCACGACGGCACGGGCAGAGTGGGCCCGGCCGCCGCAGTCGCAGCCTGGTCCGCCGGAGTGCCGGGACGCCGGCCATCGGGCGGGGGGTTCGGCGGAATCCAGTCGCTCAATACCTCCCGCATGCCGCGCAGCGGCGGCAGCTCCGCGGCCTTGCGGGCGTCGGTCTCCTTCTCCGGCAGCCGGCCCCACCAGAACCGCTCCCCGAACTCCTTGCGGTTGGCCTTGTTGCCGAGCACCGCCGCGACCAGACCCCAGGCCGGCCCGCCGAGGAGAGCGGAGGCGAGGTCGGAGAAGTGGTCGGCGCCTGCTTGCCAGTGCTCGCCGAGCGCACCGATGCCGGGCAGCTCGGCGGTGATGTTCTCCACGGCGCCGTTGTTGGACGAGGTGACCACGATCTCGAACCCGGTCAGCCGCGGGTCGAGCCGCGACACGAAGCGGGGGTGGCGGCCCTGGCGGTCCCGGCCACGCCACGGCGGACCGGTGAACGCCTGGCCAGGCCGGTCGAACGTGGCCAGCACCGCAGCCCGCTCGACGACCAGTGCGGCGACCAGGTCGCGCAGCATCGTGGTCTTGCCCGTGCCCGGCGGGCCGTTCACGGAGAACATCCCGCCCTCGGTCCCCGCTCGGTCGGCGAGCATGCGGTCGACCGCGAACTGCTGGCTCAGCGCGAGCGGCTGATCCGCCGGTGCGGGCCAGCGGCCGTCCGGAACGAGGTCCGGAGCCACCCCGTCGAGGACGACCCCGCGCTCTTGGCGGACATCCGTCCGCGCCCCCACGGCGACGGAGTCGAGCTCGGTCAGGTACGCCTCCAGCGCCGGGCCGATGCCCTTGCCGACCGCCGCGGACACCCGGGCGAGGTCCGGCGGAAGCAGACTGTTCAGGAACGGCGCTGCGGCGGCGACCTTCTTCCGCGGGTCCGTCGGCCGGCGGACCAGCCTGCTGCGCACCCGGACCACCTGCGGCCGCAGGTGGTCCCGTACCCCGCACAGGTCGGCGATCTGCGCGGTCAGGGCGACTAGATCGGCGAACCCGAGCGCACGGGCACCGGCGCCAGCCCCGTAATCCGCCTCGGTCGACATGTCAGGACCGTCGGCCGACGACCCCTCGGGGACGCCCCGGGTGCCGTCCGGCCGCCCGGACTGCACCTGCTCCTCGGCGGGGCGGCGGGCGGCGACCCAGTCCGCGGCGCGGCGCACCAGAGGTTCCGCCGCACCCTGCAGGGCGGCGCCGGCGACCTCGCCGAACAGGGCCCCGACCGCGCCGACGGCAGCGCCGCCCAGGATCTCGGCGAGCAGCCGTTGCCAGCCGCCGCCGGCCGCGCCCGGCGCTCCCGCCGCACCCTCGGAGCCGGGCCACCGCTCGTACGCCGTTCCGGCGGCCGGTGCGGTGGGGCCGTAAGGGATCGCGGTGGCCGTGAGCTCGTCGATCGCCCCGCCGAACGCGTCGTCGAGCTCCTCGAATCCGTCCAGCCACCCAGGTGTGGACGGCCCCGGATCGAAGAGGCGGCCGGTCGCCCAGGCGCACGCGGAGATCACGGACGTGTCCTCGAGCGGTCGGCCCTCGTCGTCCAGGACCAGCGCGAACATCGCGCTCTGGCCCGACAGCACCAGCTCGGTCTGCGGCACGCCGGGGTCGGGATCGGTCCCCGCGGGCAGTACCGCGATCATCGCCTGGCGGAGCAGCTCCAGGTCGAAGACCCCGCAGTAGACCTCGTGCCGCCACATGCGGCCGTACGGTGCCCGCCGTGCCCCCGTCTCCGGATGGTCCGGAGCCCACGGCAGGAGCGGTGGTACCCGGCCCGGCTGCGGCGTCAGGTCGGTTACGTACTCGTCCCTCGGCCCGGAGCGGGCGGCGGAGCGTCGGCGGGGTAGCGCCGGGATGGTCGGCGGGCTGAACAGCTCGATCGCGCGCCAGCACTCCAGCAGGGCCCGCCGTCGACGGTCCTGCGCGTGTCCGTTCCGCACCCACTGCCCCCGTGTCGCACGCGCGGCATCCTGCCGCTCCCCTGAAGATCAGCCGTGTCGCCGAATCTACCGGACCGTCAGCGGGCCGAGTCCCGATCAGCGGGGGCCTACGGCGCCGGAACGCCCGGGGACACAGGGCCGGTTCGGCCGACTCGGGCCCGGGGCGGGAAGGCGCCAGGGGCGCGGCGCAACTCCTGTGGGCCCCGACTGTCGCGAGCAGTCAGGGTCGGTGCGTGCTTGCCTGACGCGAGGGCTACCAGCGCCGACAGGACTGGGGGCTACGGCAGGACATGCTCTTCGCGCACCCCACGCCGGAGAAACTGGCCTCACACATCGCCCGCCTGTCGGGCTGACACCCGAGACACGACAACGGGGGACGGCCGGTGGGCCGGGGCACCGGCCCACCGGCCCGCTGGCCGGTACGGGCACGGTCCGCTCCGGCGACCTCGATGGGCCCGGCGCCTGCATGGGCTGTCAGCGGTAGCCGAGCCCCCGGAGGCGGGACCGGAGCCGTTCTGTCGCTGCCTGACTCTGCTGCTCCAGGTCTGCGAACGAGGTCTCGTACCGGTCGCCCCACGAACGGTAGAGCGCGACCAGCCCCTGCCGCTGCGCAGCGACGCGTTCCGTGACGCGTGAGCAGAGATCGTCACCGAGAACCTCGAGCACTCGTTCACGCGCCGGGCCGCTGTACCAGGAGAGCTCGCCGTCTGCCGCCGCCCATCGGTCGATCACTCCGGGGAATCCGCGCTGTTCCAGGCTTCTGAGGTCGTCCTGCCGATCGGACCACCATGCCGCGAAGACTCCGGTCAACTGATACCGGTCCATGATCCCCAATGGCAGGAGTTCCTCACGGAAGGAAGCCATGAGGTGGGAGCGCGACTTGAACAGCTTTTTCGTGCCCGCGAGTTCGGCGATCTGCGCTCCCGCGCCCTCCCACCACCGGCTGCACTGGTCGATGAACCTGCGCTCCTGGGCGGTCGCGAGATCCGGGATGCAGGCGGCCGTGGCTTCGCAGCCTTCGGCCGGGAAGCTGAAATAGTCCAGGTCCCTTGGCTGGAAGAGGTCCGCGAGGTCGATGCCGAAGGAATGGAACCTCGGCTCCTCCGCCTCCACCTCGTGTCTGGGGACGCCGCCGAACAGCGCCGCGCGGACGTCCAGCAACGGCTCTTCCGGCGGACCGGCGTCTACGTAGCGCGGGATGTTGAGGTTGAAATCGTTCTCCGCGATCTCCTGCAGCGTGACCACGCGGGAGAAGCCGTCGATGTCAGCCCTCTCCTGGAAGGCACTCACGATCTTCTCGATGTTCTCCGGCTCCAGGCGGTTCAGTGACCTGCCGGTGACCACTTCGCGCTCGGCATTGATGAACAGCACGGTGCCGCGTTCGCCCACCGGCGTTCCGTCACTGCCACGCAGCACGAGGATGCAGGCCGGGAGGGATGTGCCGTGGAATACGTTCGGCCCGATACCGATCACTGCTTCGAGTCGGTCTTCTTCGACGATGCCCCGGCGGATCTCCGCTTCGGAGCCTCCCCGGAACAGCACACCGTGCGGGGTTACGACGGCTCCGATCCCGTCAGGGCGCAGCACGGCGAGTACGTGCTGGACGTTCATCAGATCAGCCTTCTTCGCCTGTGCGGGAGTCCAGCCGTATCGCATCCGTTCCGGGTGCTTGATCTCCTTCTCCGTGTAGTTCATCGAGAACGGAGCGTTGGTCAGCACCCGGTCGAAGCGTCTGAGCCGGCCGTCACCGTGCAGGTGGAGCGGATCGGCCAGGGTGTCACCACAGAGCACCGAGCCGTCCGTCACGTTGTGCAGCAATAGGTTCAGCCGGGCGGTGGAGCACGTTTCGACATTCAGTTCCTGCCCGAAGAGGCCGAGGCCGACGGCGTCCCGGCCGTACTCGGCGACGTACTCCTTGGCCTGGAGGAGCATGCCGCCGGAGCCGGCGAAGGGGTCGTAGACCGACTGCCCCGGTTCCGGACGCACCAGATCCACCATCAGCTGGACCACGGAACGAGGCGTATAGAACTCGCCCCCCTTCTTGCCTGCTGCGTCGGCGAGCCAGCCCAGCGTGTGGTCGTAGGCCCGGCCGACCACATCGCTGAACTCCAGATCGTCGTCACCCAGAGGAATACGGTCGAAGTGATCGATCAGCGCCTTAAGCCGGGCGTGCCCCAGCCCCTTGTTGAAGTCGAGGACTCCCAAGACTCCGTCGAGTCTGTCCGGGTTGTTCTGCTTCAGCGCCGACAGCGCTTTGTTGAGCACCTCTGGCGCCTTGGTCTCGGAATCGACGATGTGCCGCCAGCGCGACTCGTCGGGCACGTTGAGGATGCCGGGCTGGTCAGAAGCACGTTTGAGCAGCAGCATTCCGAAAAGGACGTCGCGGTACTCCGACGCGTCCATCCGACCGCGCAGGATGTCGGCTGCCCTGAAGAGTTCCTCCGTCAGTCGCCGGACGGTCATCAGCGCCATGTGTCCCTCGTCCCTTGGAGCAGTTCCGTGAAGATGGCCGGCCGCAGGGCCTCCAGCCGCTCGGCCATCTGCCGCTGGATCCTGATTTGGTCGGCGACGTCTGCGAGGGCCTCGACGACGGCGTACTGCCGGTCCATGGGCGGCACGGTGACCGGCAGCTCTCTGAGCAACGCCGAGTTGAGTGCGGGCACGGTACCGGGGAGGGCCTGGCCCAGCATGGCCCTCTGCACCGGCGGATGCGACAGGTAGGCCGCCAGGAAGGCGGGCAGGATGCCACCGGGCAGGGGCCTCAGGCGCAGGCAGGACGATCCGTAGAGCCATCCGGACTGAGCCTGCTCGATGAGCGCCAGCCTCCCGAGTGCCCCTTGCCGTACGACGAGCACGTCGCCCTCCCGCACGGCGAACCGCTCCAGCCTGTTCGCGTCGCTCTGCGGCACCCGTCGCACTTTGCGGCTGTCCACCCTGTGGTCTCCGGCGAGGTCCGGTGGTGAGATCACGGGCACGCCGTCGGGGCCGTTGTGCAGGCGGTCCAGGAGCGACCCGGACGGGCCGGCCGTCACCTCGCAGAGGTCGCCCAGCAGAATCCGGACACCATGGGCCGTGGGTGTGTTGCCTTGCGGCACGACACCTCACCTCCTTTCCCTCGCTCCTGTGGTTCCGTGTTGCGGGTGGTGCGTGGTGGGGCGCGGTACTGGGCACGGCGCCCCACCACACACGTCACATGGTCAGGCGACGGGCAGCCGGTGCCGCATCGCGGCCCGTACCAGCTCCTCCGTCGCAACGGTCAGCAGAACCGTAACCACTACGGCCAGCGCATCGGCCGCGTGTCCGGTAATCGCGGAGCCGAAGATGCAGACCACGATGATCACAACGAGCGGCAGGACACCGCTCTTGGTCCGAGGCGGTAAGGACCAGGCATTATGGGTATCGACAATCCGCATGGGTTGTCCTTTCCGTTCCCGCGCATGGCGCGGGGATGGTCGAGCCGCACCGCCCTGCCGGGCGTCCAAACCACGCGGGGTGGTGCGGTATCTGATGAGTCGGATGGTCTTGCCGATGGCCGTGGACGGGAAACAGCGCACTTCTCCCAGCCCGTGACCACTCACGAAGTCCTGTCGTTCTTGAGTTTCGATACACCGAAGCGTACACACCGTCAGGCTGCGAAGCTAGCTTCGCAGTTGGGGAGGTGAGGCTGCGTCTCGCCGCATGCAGGCTGAGGCCGACGAGGCGAAGGACTCTCCCCTGTCCGGCCGTTCCTCGCCTAGAGCCTGTCTCTTGGAAGTGCGGTGCGCATGGTGTTGCGTGCCGGATCGAAATCCTGTGGCAGCAGCGTTCGCCCCGCAGCGGCTGATCGAGCGGGGCGCGGGCCTTGACGAGGCGGCAGCGCTGCTGCCTGGCTTCGACCGGGCCTCCCCCCGCCGGGATGACGATGGTCGATCCGCTCCACGGCTGAATCCACGGCGGACGCGGCCGGGGCGGCGGGCGTGGCGTCGGGATGTGTGCGAGTTGTCGGGTGATGATGGCGCAGTGCGACTTGATCACGTGTCCTATGCGGTGGCCCGCGACAGCTTCGTCTCGACCGTCCAGTGGATCGGATCCGCCCTCGGCGCCGGGTTCGTCGACGGGGGCGTGCACCCGCGATTCGGCACCCGCAATTTCATTCTCCCGCTGAGCGGCGGCACCTACGTCGAGGTCGTCACCACACTCGACCACCCCGCCGCCGACCGCGCACCCTTCGGCCAGGCGGTCGCGCGCCGCGCCGCCGAGGGCGGCGGCTGGCTCGGTTGGGTGGTCTCCGTCGACGACATCGCCCCGGTCGAGGCCCGCCTCGGCCGCACCTCGGCCGAGGGCCACCGTGTCCGCCCCGACGGGTTCGACCTGAGGTGGAAGCAGATCGGCCTGCTGGAACTGCTGGAGGACCCGCAACTGCCCTACTTCCTTCAATGGTCGGTCCCCATCGAGGAGCGCCCGAGCGCCGACCCGCGCACCTCCACCACCATCCACGGGCTCTCCATCGCCGGCGACGCCGCCTCCATCGCCGAATTCCTCGGCGAACCGGCCGACCACCCCCTCGACCAGATCGACGTCACCTGGGTCGAGGATGAGGAACCGGGCCTGGTCTCGGTCGAGTTCGCCACCGCCCACGGCCCGGTCACGATCTGACCAGGGCCCGACTGCCCCGCGGGAGCAGCCGGCTGGGGTCTCCTGGCTAGCGCGTGTCTCATCGATGGGCTGGTCAGTTGATCGGATGTGTCTGCCCGATGAGTGGTCACTGATGCGATGTGGGGCCGGATCGAGCCGCTGATGCTGGCCGATCCGGTCCGTGGACGGCGGTGGGCTGATCACCGCCGAACGCTCGAGGCCATCGCGTGGAAGTACCGCACCAACTCGCCCTGGCGGGACCTGCCCGACGAGCTCGGCCCGTTCCAGACCGCCCACAAACGGCTGATCAGATGGGCTGTCGACGGAACCTGGCAGAACATCCTGACCGCCGTGCTGGCGGCCGCGGACGCCGGTGACGACATCGGCTGGACCGTCTCGGTCGACTCCACCGTCGTCCGCGCCCACCAGCATTCCGCCGGAGCACGCAAAAAGGGGCCGAAGGCCGCAGCGAGCCCGCCGACCACGCCCTCGGACGCTCACGCGGCGGCCTGAGAACCAAGGTCCACCTGGCCGCCGACGACCGTGCACGGCCCCTGGCCCTGACCGTCACCGCGGGCCACGCCGGCGACGCACCCGCCTTCGAAGCGGTCATGGCCCGCATCCGCGTGCCACGAAGCGGGCCCGGCAGGCCTCGAACCCGGCCGTTGGCCGTGCTCGCGGACCGGACCTACTCCTCCCGTGCCATCCGGCCCCACCTGCGACGACGCGGGATCCGCACGGTCATCCCGCAACCGTCCGACCAGATCGGCCACCGCCTGCGGCGAGGACGCCGAGGCGGCCGCCCGCCCGGCTTCGACGCCGAGATCTACAAGCAGCGGAACAACGTCGAACGCTGCATCAACCGCCTCAAGCAGTGGCGCGGCCTGGCCACACGATGCAACAACTCGCCATCGCCTACCAGGCAGCACTCCACCTCGCCGCCATCCTCACCTGGGCACGACGCTGACCAAAGAGACAGAACCTAGTCCAGTTTGAAGGTTATGAATACGGGCTGGGCCGGGGCGTGCGCGGCGTCTGGCGAACAGTGCCGACAGGCCCAGGCGGCCGCTGATGAGGGTGAGCGGCGCGCCCAGCGCGATGGCCCCGGCCGCCACCAGGAGCCAGTTGGGCTTGGGGCCGGCCCTGCCCCGGATGTCCGCGGCGTCGAACGCGCCGGGCCCGCCTTCCGGGAAGGCGCGCTCGTGCGGCTCGACCCGGTTGTCGCCCAGGGCCACGACCTGGCCCTCGGGGACCAGGATGTCGAAGGCCGCTGCTGAGGGCGGGGGCTCGGGTGGCAGGTACGGTTCGGCGAGCGGGTTCCCGTTGAGTATCTGCGTGCGGTCGCCGGCCCGGTACGGGAGCCGGTCCCCGCCGACCGCCAGAACCCGCCCTCCCAGGCGCGCGGATCCGGCTGCCCGCCCGGTGGAGAACAGGGCGACATCACCGCGGCCCCTGCGCACACTGCGGAGCGGAGCAGGGACGCTCGTGCACGGGACGCACCGAGTCGTACAACGGCCACGTCTGTGCTGATCGGAAGAGACGGACTGTCAGGCCGAGGGCCTTCGCCACAGCAGACCGGAGCCACCAGCGGGGGGGAAGGGTTTGGGGCCTGACCTCATCCCGCGGGCACTCGGGCTAGCGCTATCGGGACGGCGGCCGGTGCGCGACTGACTTCGTCGCTGATGTGGTCGCTGGCCCAGCCGACGGGCCCCCAGGGCGACTGGATGATGTGGCCGCACTTCCATCCGACGTGACGTCCGGAGCGCTTTACGCGGCGAGGCCGACGTCCAGGATCTTGGCGGCTTTGCCGATGGAGCCGGGCATGAGGTGGCGGTAGATCTTGAAGGTGATGTCGCGGCTCTTGTGGCCCATCCATTCGGCGACGTCCGTGATGGGGATGCCGTTGGTGAGGCAGTTCGAGGCGAAGAAGTGGCGGAGGCTGTAGATCACTATGCCGTCGGGGCGTCGACTTCGCCGGCGCGCTTGATGCGTTGCCACTGGTTCTCGAGGTAGTAGGCCAGGAATGGCCTCGTGGGGTCCATGGGGTGGCGGAGGGGGTGGCCGTCGACCGTGCCGTGCTTGTCGGCGTACCACTCGATCGTTTCGCGGATCCGGGCTGGGAGGGGACGTCGCGGTAGTCGGTGGGCTTGCGGTGCTTGAGGCGGCCGTAGGTCTTCGTGGTCTGGTTGACCTGCTCGGTGATGCGGTAGACGTCGCTGGCGACGAGGTTGTTGATGTTGACGGCGAAGGCTTCCCCGTTGCGCATGCCGCAGCCGCTCATGAGGTCGGCGATGAGCAGGAATCGGTCGTCGCCAGCAGTGCGTATGTCGCGGAGCTGGGCGGGGGAGGGGATGACCGCACGCTCGGGGTCGTACTGCGGGGGCTTCACGCGCAGGACGGGGTTCTCCGTGTAGATGCCGAGGCGGTACGCGTCGAGGAGGACCGACTTCACCTTGTCGAAGGCGTTGGACTGGGTGGCGAGGCCAGCGCCGTTGCGTTCCATTGTGCGGATGAAGCCGTCGACGACCTTGTGGTCGAAGGTGCTCATCCGGCGACTGCCGAGGGTGGGCAGGATGTGGTTCTCGAGCAGGGACTCCAGCGTGCGGAGCGACGACTCGGCGAGGTCGCGCTGGCCGGCCTTCCACTCCGCGGTGTACTCGCGGAACTGCATCGCGCCGTACTTCTGGATCCGCTCGGCCTTGCCCTGGTTCCTTGGGGCGGCCTTCTTCTCCTGGTAGACCGTGGTGAGGCGGTCGATGGCCTTGTCCTGGGTGGAGAAGCCTGCCTCCTCGGTCTGCTTACCGGCCGCGCTGCGGTAGCGGATCGTGTACTCGTGCGGGCACTTCGACCAGCGGGACTGCGGGTGCTCGCAGTCCTTGAAGAAGGTGCCCATGCCGTGGGCGAGTGACTTCGTTGCCATGCGGTGCGGGACCCCTCCGGCGCCAATACTGACATTTTGCTGACGCTGGAGGGTCTAATGCGTTCCTGACCTGCACGAAGACGGATATCTCGTGTTACGTTCTGGAACTGGATCGGACGGTCCCAAGAAGATATCGCAGGCTTCCGCGAGGACTGGATGAACGGCACCCGCTACGGCGAGGTCAAGGGCTACGACGGCCCTCAGATTCCTGCGCCGGAACTGCCCCCAACTCGCCTGAAGCCTAGGGGAAGAGTGCGCTGAACTGCGCCGATGTTGTGAGGGATGGGCCGGACGGAAGGGTTGTCATTACCCCGGTGTGGTTTGCGGAGAGGGTTCTTGATCTTGGGGTCGTCTCCCATGTGGGGCACGGTGTGGTCAGGTCACTAGTGGCCGCCATGCTCAACGCCGCCGGTTTCCGAGTGCTGACGCCTTCTGCTCGACGTCTGGGGTGGGTCGTTCACTGCGCAGGCGGCGTGGACGGTGGCTACGGGCTCCGAAGACGGCCAGTGTCTGCTGGTATGCGCGGTGGACCGGCGATCGCGCTGGCCCGTGCACGGCCCGGATCTTCTCTATGAAGTGGGGTATCGGAGGCAAGTGAACTCTGGAATCACTCGACTTCGGTAGCTGCCCCGAGACCAGGGCACGGTGCCTGACCGGTCTTTTGCGCAGGTCAGACACCGTGCTCAACCTTTTAGAAGAAGCCGAGCTTCTTGGGGGAATAACTTACTAAAATGTTCTTCGTCTGCTGGTGGTACGGGAGGCACACCCATGCTGACCAGCGGAAACGTCAGTTGATGCGCCCCCTTGGTCTGGGCTGGTCCGGAGCTGGTCCGGATCTTTGCCCGGGCGCTCCTGTCGTGGGGTGGGCCGGGAAGTTCTGGGAATGATTGCTGGGAGGCTTCCGTCGTCCGCCGCGCGGACAACCGCGCGGCGGACCATCGTCTCGTACCAGCCGGAGCCCCACCACTCGCCGATCGACTCGGTGTGGGAGCCGTGCAGGAGAGCAGGCGGAGGGTGGCTTCCGGGCCGAGGTTCTCGTCGACCTGCTGCCAGAGGTCGATCTCCCGGTGGACGGACGTGAGGATCCGCGCCCATCCCCGATGCCACGGGCCCGCCGTGGCCGGAACTGCGGCCGCCTAACGTCCTTGCTGCCGACCCAGGTTCACGCGGCCGTCGGTGGGAAAGGGCGGCCACCTGTGGCAGGGGAAGAAGTCGGTCGGCGTGTACGAGCAGCCTGACCCAGTGCTGTGTGACGCCGACTGTCTCGCCACACGTATGGCGCTGAGGTTCCGAACGAACGTCGCGGAGGTTCAAGTACGCGCCGTGTCCGTATTCCTAAGATTCGACGGCAGAAGGGAAACCCGGGCTGTTCCAGGACGGGTACACACCAAGGACAAGAAACGCGTGAAACAAGAGAAGTCCAGCCGGAAGGCCGTCATCGCAGGCACCGGCGCCGGCATGGACATCCCCAACGGGGTGATCGGCAATGGCCGGACCGGGCGCTCCAGGCCCGTCGGATCAAGGTGATCGTTTGCCGCCGGGCCACCTCGGTGTCCGTCAGCACCAGCAGCGCGCGCGGCCTGCCTGCGGACAGCCCCGCTCCACTGGAGCCCGCTCGCTGCTGATCAGCCGGTTCCACGCCTTCTGCGCGCCGAGCTCGGACTTCTCGGCCCCTTTAGTTCGTGCAAGCAATCAGCTCTTTGATCGTCGAGGAGCCTTTTCCTGAAACCCGGTGGTCGGACAGTGCTGCCGTGGGAAGCGGAGACATGATGGGCAAGAGTCCTTATGACTATGTCGTGGTGGGAGCGGGGACGGCGGGGTGCGTGATTGCCTCCCGGCTTTCGGAACGCCCGGGCGTGCGGGTGTTGTTGCTGGAGGCGGGAGCCCGGGACGCAACCGAGGCGATGGCATCTCCTTGGGGGTTCCTGGGGTTTGACCCGTCATCCCTCTGGCTGGGCGCCTCAACCGTGCAGGCCGGTACAGGCAGGGCCGCTGACGTGCTGCGCGGTAAGGCGCTCGGCGGATCGTCGAGCATCAACGGCCTCTACCACCTGCGGGGGCACCGGTCCGGTTACGACGAATGGCCCGGCCTCGGTGCTCCGGGCTGGGGTTTCGACGATCTGCTGCCTTATTTCCGCCGCAGCGAGAGCACTCGCAGCCGTGATGCCTCCGTGCGGGGCACGGACGGGCCGGTCGCGGTCGCCCCGGTCCCGGAACCCCATCCCCTGGCCACGGCGGGCGTCGACGCCGCAGTGGAGGCTGGGTTCGCACGCGCCGATGACATCGGCAGCGGGCTGGAGACCGGGTTCGGGTGGAGTGACATGAATCTGCCCAGCGGCGCCCGCCAGAGCGCGGCCGACGCCTACATCCGTCCGTTCCTCGACCGGCCGAACCTGGACGTCGTCACGGACGCGACCGTGCAGCGGCTGCGCACCACCGCGGGCCGCTGCACCGGCGTCGAGTACACCATCGGTGGGGAGCACCTGTCCATCGACAGCGCCGAGGTCATATTGACCGCGGGAGCCATCGGTTCCGCGCACCTCCTGATGCTGTCAGGGATCGGCCCGGCCCAACACCTTGAGGAACACGGTATCGACGTCGTCGCCGACCTGCCGGGAGTGGGATCCCATCTGCAGGACCATCCGATGGCGGGCGTGGTGTACGAGGCCGACCAGCCCGTACCGTTCGTTCCTGCCAACCCGCCGGCCGAAATGATGGGCCTGCTGTTCAGCGATCCCGCCGCGGCCCGGCCGGACCTTCAGGTCTACATCGTCGCCGCACCGCTCCCGTCGGCTTGGGGCCAGCCGCCGGCCAACGGCTACTCCATAGCCTTCTCCGCGATGGCTCCGCACAGCAGCGGCACCGTGCGCCTGGCGGACGCCCATCCCGCCAGTGTTCCCGTCGTCGACCCGGGCTACCTGAGCGACGACCGTGACCTGGAGGTCATGCGCAAGGGCCTGGCAGTGGCACGCCGCATCGGCGAGGCCGACGCGTTCGCCGACTGGCGCAAGCAGGAAGCGGTGCCGGGCTCCGGGACGAGCGGCGAATCTGTGGACGAGTTCATTCGCAAGGCCACCGGCCCCTACTTCCACTTCACCGGCACCTGCCGCATGGGAACCGACGCCGATGCCGTCGTCGACCCTGCGAACCTTCGCGTGCACGGAATAGCCGGACTGCGTGTCGCCGATGCCTCGGTGATGCCGTCCATCCCCTCGGCCAACACCAACGCGACCGTTTACGCCATCGCCGAACGGGCCGCCGAACTGATCGACTGAGCCTTCTTCCGCGCCCACGGCGCTTCCACAACGCGCTTCATCCCCCCGTCGTCCGTCGAACGCGACCCCGACCGGCCTCATCACCCCTCCTCAGACAGGAGCACCACCATGTCCGAAACGCTTCAGACCACTGACGTCGTCACCTCCGACGCCGACCTGCTCGACCGCACCGCGACCGCCGTGCGCGCCGCCGGTGCGGCGCTGCGCGAGCGTTTCGGCGATGTGGTCCGTTACGAGACCCGTGACGAGCTGATGCGTGCGCTCGCCGTCAACGACGACACGGCCCTGGACATCCTGCGCCCCCGCCTCACGAGCCTGCGCCCGGAGGCCGGCTGGGTGGAGGACGAGCTGGACGGCGGGGCGCTGCCGCCCGGCGAGTGGTGGGTCGTGGACCCGGCCGAAGGCAACGTCAACCACCTGCACGTGCTGCCGGAGTGGGCGGTGACCGCGACCCTCGTGCGTGAGAACCAGCCGGTGCTCACCGCGGTCCACCTGCCGCTGACCGGCGAGACCTACACCGCGCTCACCGGCGCCGGCGCCTACCTCGACGGCCGGCCGCTGCGCGTCTCCCCGACCGCGGACCTCGGCCTGAGCATCGTGGCCACCAGCCAGGCCCGGCCGGACGAGGACGAGAGGGTCGTACGGCGCGTCGGCTCCTCGATCACCGCGATGCTCTTCGACGCGCTCGTCGTCCGCACCGCCGTGCCCGCGACCCTGCACCTCACGAACGTGGCCGCCGGCCGCATCGACGCCTTCTGGCAGTTCGCCGGCGCCCGAGCGGACCTGCTGCCCGGCGCGCTGCTCGTCACCGAGGCCGGCGGACAGATCTCCGACGCCGAGGGCCGCCCCTGGACCCCGCAGAGCGAGAGCTTCCTGGCCGCCGCGCCCGGCGTCCACGCCGAAGCCGTCGCCACGCTCTCCCGCTGACCCCGCACACCACAACCCGCACCCAACGCAAGGACCAGAACATCATGACCACGATCGCAGTTCTCGGAAACGGCCGCGTCGGCGGCAACCTGGCGAAAGCCCTCACCCTGGCAGGGCACGAGGTGACCGTCGCGGACCGCGCGCCGGGCGCCGCCGCCGATGCCGCCCGGGCGGCCCGGATCGTCATCAACGCCACCCCGGGCGCCGGCTCCCTGGAACGTCTCGCCGCCCTGCGCGAAGAGCTGCACGGCAAGATCCTCGTGGACGTCTCCAACGCCACCGTCGACGGACCGGACGGACTGCCCGCCGCCCTGATCTACCCCGGTTCAAGCCTCGCCGAGCAACTCCAGGCAGCGCTCCCCGAAACGCACGTCGTCAAGACGCTCAACACCATGCTCTTCCCGGTGATGACCGCCCCGGCCACGCTCACCCAGACGCCAACCGCCTTCCTCTCCGGCGAGGAACCGGAGGCCAAGCGGACCGTCCTTGAACTGCTCATCGACCTCGGCTGGCGCAAGGAATGGATCACCGACCTCGGCGGGATCCAGACCGCCCGCGCCACGGAGGCCGCGATACTATTCGTACCGCACGTCATCCGGTCCATCGGATTCACCCCCTTCGCGATCTCGATCGCCCGCTGACCGTCGAGCCGCGCAACCTGCAGGTGACCGGAGCCGGCACCGGCACGGATGGGTTCCCGGTGGGACACGACCGCGACAGGATGATCTCGGCCGACACGGCTTGGCAGGCCGATCGGCATGGCCCGCCGGCCGGAAGACGCCCGGATTCGGCTGCGGCTCGGTGAGTGACCTACCCGGGCAACTACGAGGTCGCGCTCACGGTCCGTTCCGTCAACACCGGGGCTGTGCACTACGAACTCGGTGCCTCCGGGGCAGCACCTGCCTGGGCGTGGCCGACGCCATCGGCCCACACGGCGAACTGCGCGCCGGCCACTAACCGTTACCTCCGGCGAAAGGTCCGACCGAGGCGGCGAAGACGTCCCCGGCACGAGCCCCATGAGGGAGGACCGAGTGCGAGTGCGACCCCTGACGATCAGGCTGCGACCTGATCGTCAGGGGTCGCGTCGTTCATCTCGCCGAATCAGAAACATCAGCTCTGCCTCCCGGCCGCTGCAATGCGAGCCGTCTATAGGAAGATTGGCGCGGTGTCCACATGGGTCATGGCGGCGTCCTGCGGAACACGACCACCACAGGACGGCGTTGAAGCAATGAAGACGAGAGGATCGCAGAGGGATGCACGGTACTGGAGCGGAGGTCGACGGCGCGCGCGGGGTGTTCGCAGTGGACTCGACCGCCCCGGATTCCGCACCGCGGGGACTCGACGTTTTCCGACGCGGGTGGCAGACGCAGGTCGGCGACGATGTCTTCCAACTGCCGGCCTTCAGCCCGGACACGATCGGTGACTTCCGGGTCAAGGGCAAGGTTGCCAAGGTGCATGGCGCGGCGATCGCCGATCTCCACGCCGCGTCGGCAACCCGGACCGCGGACGTCCCGGGCGGCGATCAGGATCTGGTTGCCATGTATGTCGTGCGGAGCGGCGCATGGACTCTGGGCGGCCCGTCCGGCTACGGCGACCAGACCGTGTCGGCCGGGCAGTTCCTCGTCCGGCACCTCGGGCGCCTGACGGCCTTCGAGACGACGGCGCACCTCACGGCGAAGTTCCTCGTCCTGCCCCCCGGCGAGCTCAAACCCCTGCTCGGGAACCGGGTCGTCACCGGGCCGGCGGACTCGGCCGAGGTGCGCTTGCTGACGGCCCTTGCAGACATGATCCACATGACCGTGGCCGACCTCGGCCCGGCCGGTGTGGCAGCTGCCCAAGGTACCCTGATCGAGCTGACCAAGGCGGTGGTGAAGGGCCGGTTCGACGACGTAGAGCCCCGGTTGGCGCCCGCGCTCACCCAGGCAGCCAAGGACCTCGCGGACCGTCGGCTCGCTGATCCCGAACTTTCTCCGGCGATGCTTGCGCGTGAACTCAACGTCTCCGTCCGCACGCTGCACCGGGCATTCGCCGCGGTGGGAGAGCAGGTGAGCACCTACATCCGCCACCGGCGACTGCATGAGGCCCGGCTCGCCCTTGTCTCGCCGTCAGGGCGCCTGAGCATTTCGGAACTCGCCGCACACTGGCAGTTCGCGGACGGCAGTCACTTCACCCGAGCCTTCAAGAAGCACTACGGTCAGACTCCCACCGAGTGCGCCCGCTCGACCGGACCGGCCTCGCTCTCGCCGAACCGGCACCCGCCGGGCCACGGGTCGGCCGATAGCGCGTGACCAGAGGTACGGCTGCAGTTCAGCGGATGCCGCCGACTCGTGTCCCAAGCAAGGCAGCGGGGCGCTGTGGGCGGCCTGGGCACCGGCTGGAGGCTCGACGACCTGCACCGCACGCGACCCGCCGACAACGAGGGCCGGGATGACTTGCCCGAACCGTCACGGCTTCGCCTGTGACTCCGACGGCTATCGCGTCACGGCTGCCAAGGGCAGCACAGTGCTCCGCACCTCGTCCTGGGACGTCAACGGAGCCCTGCCCAGCATCGACGCCGAGTACGACGCCAGAGGCCTTGAGTATCGCCACCTGAGGCAGCGTCATCAGAGGAAGGGCGCAGTCATGAACCCCGCCCAGCACGGAGCGGCCTTCGCAGCCGAGACCGCCGCATTCGTCGCCACGGTCACGGGAGCCGACCCTCCACCCCGCTGCCGACCTGCCCCGGCTGGACTCTCGGGGACCTCACGCGGCACGTCGGCAGCGAGCACTGGTGGTTCAGTGAGCTGCTTCGCCGGCGCATCCAGCAGCCGCCGACCAGGTTCGCCCACTCGGCCTTGAGCGATTTCCAACTTCTTGGTCCGTGACTGGTCCGGGGGAAGGTTCCGAAGTGGTCCGGAGGTCACGTATGGCTGCCGTTTGATTACCTTCTGCGCTTGGAGTCAATGTTGCCTGGAGAGGCGATGCCCGCTCCAGGCAACGGATTTCTGTTCTCTAGAAGAACCCAAGCTTCTTGGGTGAGTAACTGACTAAAACGTTCTTGGTCTGCTGGTAGTGCTCCAGCATCATCTTGTGGGTCTCGCGGCCGATGCCCGACTGCTTGTAGCCGCCGAAGGCGGCGTGGGCCGGGTAGGCGTGGTAGCAGTTCGTCCAGACGCGGCCCGCCTGGATCGCGCGGCCGGCGCGGTAGGCGGTGTTGATGTCGCGGGTCCAGACGCCGGCGCCCAGGCCGTACGCCGTGTCGTTGGCGATCCGGACGGCGTCGTCGAAGTCCTGGAAGGACGTCACCGACACGACCGGGCCGAAGATCTCCTCCTGGAAGATCCGCATCCGGTTGTCGCCCTCGAAGATCGTCGGCTCCACGTAGAAGCCGCCGGCCAGGTCGCCGCCGTGGTCGATCCGCTGCCCGCCGGTGAGGATCTTCGCGCCTTCCTGCTGGCCGATCTCCACGTACGAGAGGACCTTGCGCAGCTGCTCCTCGGAGGCCTGCGCGCCGATCATCGTGTCCGTGTCCAACGGGTGTCCGGGCACGATCAGTTCGGTGCGCGCGACCGCCGCGTCCAGGAAGTCGCCGTACCGGCCGCGCTCGATCAGCGCGCGGGAGGGGCTCGTGCACACCTCGCCCTGGTTCAGGGCGAACATGGTGAAGCCCTCAAGGGCCTTGTCGCGCAGGTCGTCGTCGGTGGTCCAGATGTCGTCGAAGAAGAGGTTCGGGCTCTTGCCGCCGAGTTCGAGGGTGACCGGCTTGAGGTGCTCCGCCGCGTACTGCATGATCAGCCGCCCCGTGGACGTCTCCCCGGTGAACGCGATCTTCGCCACGCGCGGGCTGGAGGCCAGCGGCTTGCCCGCCTCCTCGCCGAAGCCGTTGACGATGTTCACCACGCCCGGCGGCAGCAGGTCCGCCACCAGGCTCAGCCAGTAGTGCACCGAGGCCGGGGTCTGCTCGGCCGGTTTCAGCACCACCGTGTTCCCCGCCGCGAGCGCCGGAGCCAGCTTCCACACCGCCATCAGGATCGGGAAGTTCCACGGGATGATCTGCCCGACGACGCCCAGCGGCTCGTGGAAGTGGTAGGCGACCGTGTCGTCGTCGAGCTGGCTGAGCGCGCCCTCCTGCGCGCGCAGCGCGCCCGCGAAGTAGCGGAACTGGTCGACGGCCAGCGGCATGTCTGCGGCGAGGGTCTCCCGGATCGGCTTGCCGTTCTCCCAGGTCTCCGCGACCGCCAAGGCCTCCAGGTTCTGCTCCATCCGGTCCGCGATGCGCAGCAGGACGGTCGAGCGCTCGGCGACCGAGGTGCGCCCCCAGGCGGGCGCGGCCGCGTGCGCCGCGTCGAGCGCCCGCTCCACGTCCTCGGCAGTGCCGCGCGCGACCTCGGTGAACGGCTGGCCGTTGACGGGGGAGGGATTGGCGAAGTACCCGCCGCGGGCGGGCTCGACGTACTCGCCACCGATGAAGTGGCCGTAGCGGGACGCGTACGACATGAGCGCGCCTTCGGTACCGGGCGCAGCGTAACGGGCCATGGTGTCCTCCCCTTGCCGGGCGCCGGCCGCCGTCGGACAGCGCTCGGGAGGAGGCTAGGAGCGGGCAGGTTGCGGATACGTTGCACGGCCCGGCCGCGCCGACTCCCGCCGGACGGTGGGCGGTTCGGCGCCGGATACGGGTACGGGCACGGATGCGGTGGTGGGGTGAGGGCCTGCGGTGCCGAGTTCGCTGTCGAGTGCCCGTACGCGGGCCAGCGCGGCCGGGCGTCCCTCCGGCGGCAGCGCGGCGGCCAGCGCCCGCCACACCGCCGCATCGTCCGCGCCCCACGGGGCGCACACCCAGTCCGTCAGCAGCCCTACGTCCGCCCGGGCGATCACGGCGGCCCGTGTCTGGTCCTCGATCCGGCGCCGCAGCCGGACGATGCCCGGCGCGGTCGAGCCGGGGAGCAGCGGGCCTGCGTAGTGGTGGAGCGCCGCCGACACGGCGCCGGCCGCCAGGTGGCGGGTCACGACGGTGAAGTCCGCCTCCAGCGGCGCCGCCGTACGGTAGGGCCGCGACAGCGGGCCGCGGGCCCCCAACAGCCCGCGCAGCCGTGACATTTCGGCGCGCAGGGTCACCGGTGACACCGACTCGTCCTCGTACAGCGCGATCGCCAGCTCCTCGCCCGACAGCCCCTCGGGGTGGTGCGCGAGGAGCGCCATGATCTCGCTGTGCCGCCGCCCCAGCCGGATCCTCGCGCCGTCACCGCCGGCCAGCAGGGCCTCGTCCCGGCCGAGGGCGCCGAGGGTGTCCCCGGCGCCCTGCGGGAACGGGTCCAGCAGCGCCAGCTGGGCCTCCGCGGCCCGGGCCACCGCCTGCACGAAGGCGAGGGAGTGCGGATGGGCCAGGCCGTCGCCGCCGGTGATGTCCACCGCGCCGAGCAGCCGGCCGGTACGGGGGTCGCGCACCCGGGCCGCCGCACACGTCCAGGGGTGGACCGGGCGGCTGAAGTGCTCGGCCCCGAATACCTGGACCGGCTGCCCGACGGCGACCGCCGTACCCGGGGCGTTGGTCCCCATCGCCGCCTCGGCCCAGCGTGCGCCCGGTACGAAGCCGAGCCCCTCCGCCCGGCGCAGCGTGGCCGTCTCGCCCTCCACCCACAGCAGGCTGCCCCGCGCGTCGCACACCGCCAGCAGATGGGCCCCGTGCGCCGCGAAGGCCCCTACGAGGTCCCGGAACACCGGCATCACCCGGGCCAGCGGGTGCTGCGCACGGTACGACCGCAGTTCCGCCTCCGCCAGGTCCACCCGGGGCGTGCACTCCGGGCCGACCCGGGCCCGGGCGCACCGCCGCCAGGAGTTCGCGATCACCGCCCGGACCGGGGCCTCGACCAGCCCGTCCTGCATGAACGCGGTGTGCGCCCGGCGAAGCACGCGCGTGCGCTCGGCGGGATCGGCCCCGCCCGGCAGCGCCACCGACGGATCGTCCATGTCACCCTCCCGTGGTGCCGCGGTGTCGTGTCCGGAGCGTCCCCATCGTCGTCCCGACCCCGAGCCCCGACAAGCACTACGTCGGCCACGCGGCGGCGAAACGCCGCCAGGTACAGCTGCTCGCGGCCGGTGCCCGCGCAGCCGGAGCTGGTGGTGCGTTCTCGGGACCGTCCACCGGGCGCGGACGCGGCGCAGGAGCGGAGCCTTGGCGGCCGGAGCGCGCGGGGCCGGGCAGGGGTGGTCCGGCCCGACGTGCGGTCGTCCTCCGGCGCCGCCAGGGCCGCGCCCGCGCGGCAGCAGGAGCAGGAACGGGTCCTGCCCGTGGCAGGCTCCGGGAACGCGTGGTCGCGGTGGCGCGTTGAGGGGGTAGTGGTCGACGACAGCTGGAGGTGTCCGCAGATGTCCAAGCGCGGCAAGGTCGCGGTTGCCGGAGTCGCGGCAGCCATCGTGTTGTTCTGGACGGTCGGGTTCTGGGCAGGGCTGCTGGTCCTGATCGGGGTGCCGGCGGCCGCCTACCTGCTGCTGGACTCCTCCCAGCGGCGTCGTCTGCGGGGTATATCCAAGAAGCAGCTCGGCCGCTGAGCGGGCGCGGCCGCATCCGCCCATCACCGCCCGGACCCGGGGCCGGCTGAGCGGCCCGGGCCTGGGCGGGGCGTCCGGGCCCGCGCCCCGGCGCGGCGGGCCGGGGTCAGTAGTAGTCCCGCATCAGCGTCGTGGCCCACTCCGGCTGGCGCAGTTCTCCGGGCGGGCCGAATTCGGCCAGGTACGGCTTCAGGTCGAGCACCGGGGTGCCGTCCACCGCGTCCAGGCCTTCCACGTGCACGTCCAGGCCGTCCACCTTCAGGATCCGGCACCGGGAGACACCCAGCCGGTTCGGCCTGTTCTTGCCGCGCTGCGCGAAGATGCCGACCAGCGGCCAGTCCGGGTTGCCCCGGGGGTGCCGCGCGCCCGTCTCGATCTTCTCCACCGGGACGCGGTCGAAGTGGTAGACGACCTCGAGGTGCGAGAACTCCGCCAGCCCGTACAGGGCCTCCGGGCCGAACCGTCCGGCGTCCAGGCGGATCACGGCCGTCTCCCGCCCCCCAGCCGTCGTCGACGACCTCCGCGCGGCCGCCCACCACCACGGCCACCGGCTCCGACTCCACCGGCACAGCGTCTCCCTCGGGTTCAGACCGGGCGTACGGCGATGCGGTCCAGCGCCGCCAACAGCTCCGGCAGTTTCGGCAGACCGAGATCGGGATCCCCGTCGCGGGGGACCGCGAGCACCTCGCCCGCCTCCTCGTCCAGCAGTACGAAGGCCGCGTCGTCGGTGCGGGCCACCAGCGACCACCCGGGGCCGTCCACCCGCAGGGTCCGCGCCCCCTCGCCCGCGAAGGACGACCGCACCCGTCCGGGCGGCGGCGGGCTCTGCGTGTACTCCACGGCCTCCTCGAGCGCCCGCGCGAGCCCGGGGTGCGCCGCGGCCGCAGCCCCGCCGTCCGTCGCGATGCGCTCGCGCCAGTCGGACCACTCCCGGGCGATCTGGTCCGCGCCCATGCGCCGCTGCACCGGCCCCCACGCCTCGGCGGAGGGGGGCGCCAGCGGCACCCGCCCGGTGCCGTCGGCGCCCTGCTCCGGATCGTGCGGATCCGGGACCCCCGGCGTTGCCACCGACAGGTCCAGCGGCCAGCCCGCCAGCGAGACCACGATCGTCCGTTCGTCCGGCGACAGGTCGTACTCCATGCCGCAGTCCCAGGACGCGATCGCCATGGCCACGAGCGAGACGTCGTCCACGACGACGGTCCAGCGCGCACCCTCCTCGTCCTGGCCGAGCACCAGCCCGTACCCCCGCGCCACCGGCTTCACACCCAGCAGCGCGCAGGCCTCCGGGAAATCGTCGCCCAGGATGCTCGGGAACTGCGCAGAGGTCAGCAGCACGGCGGTCAGCACATAGAGCGAACCGCCCTCCTCCTCGTCGGACACGTGGCCTCCCGGTCGCTCTCTCGTCGGCGCACCCTAACCAGCGGGTAACCCCCGCGTCGAGAGCCTGCGGGCGACGATTTCCAAGCCTGCTACCTGCACGTAGAGTTGGGTCCCCGCCACAGAAAGGGACACCCGGTGCAGCGTTACGACCGGCTGAGGGAGATCCTCCGTCTCGACCCCGACAAGGACTTCCTCACCATCTACCGGCTCACCGCCACCTACGAGTTCCCCTGGGACTTCACGCGTGCGCTGGAGCTCGCCCTCTTCCGCACCTACGCCGTGCCAGGCATCGGCCGCCTGCTGGCCGAGACCGCCGAGTTCACCGACCGCCCGCAGAAACGCTACGACGACACCGCGCTGCTCCTCGACGCCGTCGTGGAGCACGGATTCGAGAGCGAGACCGCGCGCACCGCGATCCGCCGCGTCAACCAGATGCACCGCGCCTACGACATCGGCAACGAGGACATGCGCTACGTCCTGTGCACTTTCGTGGTGATTCCGGTGCGCTGGCTGGACGCCTACGGCTGGCGCCCGATGACCCACCACGAGCGCCGGGCCAGCGCGAACTACTACGCCGAACTCGGTCGGCACCTGGGCATCACGGACATCCCGGGCTCCTACGAGGAGTTCGAGGAGACCCTGAACGCCTACGAGGGGGCCCACTTCGGCTGGGACGAGGGCGGCCGCAAGGTCGCCGACTCCACCATCGGCCTGATGGCTTCCTGGTACCCGGCCCCGCTCGCCCCCGCGGTGCGCGCACTGAGCCTCTCCCTCCTCGACGAGCCGCTGCTCTCCGCATTCCGCTACGAGAGCCCCCGCCCCCAGGTCAAGGCACTGTTCCGGGGCGCCCTGAAGCTGCGCGGCCGCGCCGTCCGGCTGCTGCCGCCGCGCAAGGCCCCGCACTACGCCCGGCAGAACCCGGAGATCAAGGGCTACCCCCACGGCTACGACGTGGGCGAGCTCGGCACGTTTCCCGTGCCCGGCTCGGGGGGATGCCCTGTGCCGCATCCCCGCCGGCCGGCCGGGGCCGAGGCCCAGCCTCCGGCGTGATCCGGGGTACCTCCGCGGACGCCGGGCGAGGTGCCGACGTACAAAAGTGTGTGAAGGGTGTGCGGGTCAGGCGCGGCGCACCGCGAGCGCCAGGAAGCGGGCGTCCTCGTCAGCGTACGAGGTCATGTCCCAGCCCGAACCGGCCAACAGCGGGCCGAGGTTGTGTTCGGCCCGCTGGTCGTCGGGCGTCAGCTCGCGTCCCTGCCGCGCCGCGAGGGCCGCTCGCCCGATCGGGTGGAACAGGGCGAGCCCGCCACCGGGGCGCACGACGCGGGCGAGCTCCCGCAGATTCGCCTCCGGGTCGGGCAGGTGTGCGATCAGCCCTGCGGCGAAGACGGCGTCGAGCACCCCGTCGCGCAGCGGCAGCCGGGCCACGTCCGCGAGCAGCAGCGTGCCCTGCGCGCCCCGGCCGGCCTGCCGCGCGGCGGCCAGCATCTGCGGGGTGAGGTCCGCGCCGAGCACCGTGCCGGCCGGGCCGACGGCGGCGCGCAGCGCCGGCAGCGCCCGCCCGGTTCCGCAGCCCGCGTCGAGCACGCGGTCCCCGGGGTGCAGGCCGAACTCGGCCACGGCGGTCGTGAACGCGGGCCCGTCATCCGGGAACTTCCGGTCCCAGTCGGCGGCGCGTGCCCCGAAGAACTCCTGCACGTGCGTGTGGTCTTCGCTCATACAGACATGATCCCCCACGGGCTTGTGCCCGGGGTGTCAGCGGTGCGAGCTGCGTGTGCAGTGCATGCGGTGCGTGCGGTGCGTGCGGTGTGTGCGCAAGGTGGCACGTGGCGTGATCGAAGATGAACGTAGCTTTGTCATATTCCCGCAGTTCCAGCTGCTTTCGAAATGCGCCCCTTGTTCGTGCCCTCACCCGGACTAGCGTCCCGGGGCCATGGGACACCTCGACCACGCGGCCTATGGCTGGCTGACACCCGTACTGTCATATGTGATGGCATCCATCGGTGCCGCCCTCGGGCTGCGCTGCACCGTCCGCGCACTCGCCGCGACGACCGGATCCTCCCGCCGCAACTGGCTCCTCACCGCCGCCTCCGCCATCGGCACCGGCATCTGGACGATGCACTTCGTCGCGATGCTCGGCTTCAACGTCACCGGCACCGAGATCCACTACAACGTGCCGCTGACCATCCTCAGCCTGCTCGTCGCCGTGATCGTCGTCGGCGCTGGCGTGTTCGCCGTCGGCTACGGCAGGGAGCGCGGCCGCGCCCTGGTCCTCGGCGGGCTCACCACCGGCCTCGGCGTCGCCAGCATGCACTACCTCGGCATGGCCGCCCTGCGCCTGCACGGCAGCATCTCGTACGACCCCCTCATGGTCGGGCTCTCGGTCGCCATCGCCGTCGTCGCGGCCACCGCCGCACTGTGGGCCGCGCTCCACATCAAGGCGCCGACCGCCGTGGCCGTCGCCTCGCTCGTCATGGGCGCCGCCGTCAGCAGCATGCACTACACCGGGATGATGGCGGTCGCCGTCCGCGTCGTCCCCTCGGACCATGCCCTGCCGGGGGCCACCGCGATGCAGTTCATCTTCCCACTCGCCGTCGGGCTCGGCTCGTACCTCTTCATCACCTCCGCGTTCGTCGCGCTCTCCCCGACCGCGGACGAGCGTGCCGCCTCCGCCTCGGCCGCCCGGCACCTGGGCAAGCAGGCACCCGGGTCCGCTGCGCCCGCCGCGCCCGCCTGCTGAACCGCTGACCTCGGCCTGATCGGCCCGTCGGCCCGACCCGGCCCGACTCCCCGACTCGACCCCGCTGGACCGCACCCCGAACGAGGAGCCCATGCGCACACCCCGCAGACCACCGGAAGCAGCGGCGCCGCAGCTGCCCGCGCCCCCGGCGCGCGGCCGCCGGGCCCACGCCGGACCGCCCGCCGAGGAGCCGGCGGCGCGGCAGGACCGGCAGTCCGGCCGTCCCGCCCCGGCGGCTGACGCCGATCGCGGGTCCCGCCGGCTGCGGCTGCGCCCCGCCACCGTCCGCGCGAAGATCGTGTCGCTCCTGATGGTCCCGGTCGTCTCGCTGCTCGCCCTCTGGGGCTTCGCGACCGTCAGCACCGCCCAGGACATCGCCCGGCTCACGCGCGTCCAGCGGGTCGACGAGCAGATACGCACCCCCGTCGCGGCCGCCGTCACCGAGTTGCAGGCCGAACGGCGCGCCGCCGTCCGCTACCTGGCCGACCCCTCCGCCGACCAGGGCGCCGCCCTGGAACAGCAGTCGCGGCGCACCGACGCCGCGGTCGCGCGGCTGCGGCTCGGCGACCGGCACACCGTCGCCGAATCCGGCGACCACCGCACCGAAGTCGTCGTCCGGGTCGGGGCCTTCGTGGCCGCGGCGGAGGGCCTCGGCTCCACCCGCAAGGACGTCGCGGACCGGCGTGCGACCACGGACGCGGCGTACGAGACGTACGCCCGCGTGGTGGACAGCGCCCTCTCCGTCGACGGATCCCTCTCCGGCGGCCAGAAGGCCGAACTCGGCCCCGATGCCCGCGTCCTGCTCGAATTCGCCCGCGCCGGGGAACTCCTCTCCCGTGAGGACGCGCTGATCGCCGCGCCCGGCCCGCGCACCGCCGAAACGCTTCGGCGCCTCACCGGCATCGTCGAGACCCGCCGCGCTCTCACCGCGAGTTCCGCCGACGACCTGCCCGCCGCCCAGCAGGCCGCCTGGCAGTCGGTGGCCAAGAGCGCCGCCTACGCCGAACTGACCGCTGCCGAGGACCGGGTGGTCGCCGCGGGGACGGCCACGGGCGCGGCCGCCGGGTCAGCCACCGCGTCGGCCAAGGACGCGGCCCGCGGAGCGCCGGCCGGCTGGGACGCCGCGTACACGAGCATCAGCACCTCCATGCGCGAGATCGAGGCCGCCGCGCACGCCGCAGCCGCCGACCGCACCGACCCCCTCGCCCAGGCCGGGCTCAGCACCGCCGGAGCCGCCGTACTGCTGGGCCTCGCCGCCGTCGCCGCCTCCCTCGTCATCTCCGTCCGCATCGGCCGCGCCCTCGTCGTGGAACTCGTCTCGCTGCGCAACACCGCCCTGGAGATCGCCCACCGCAAGCTCCCGCACGCCATGGACCGGCTGCGGGCCGGCCAGGACATCGACGTCGACGCCGAGACCCCGCCCGGACCGCCCGCCGACGACGAGATCACCCAGGTCGGCGAGGCGCTCGCCACCGTCCACCGGGCGGCCCTCAGCGCAGCCGTCGAGCGCGCCGAGCTCGCCAGCGGCGTGAGCGGCGTCTTCGTCAACCTCGCCCGCCGCAGCCAGGTCCTGGTGCACAAGCAGCTCACCCTGCTCGACTCGATGGAACGGCGCGCCGACGACCCCGGCGAACTCGGCGACCTCTTCCGCCTCGACCACCTCACGACGCGGATGCGCCGGCACGCCGAGAGCCTGATCATCCTGTCGGGTGCCGCCCCCGGGCGCGCCTGGCGGATGCCGGTCCCGCTGACGAACGTCGTACGGGCCGCCGTCTCCGAGATCGAGGACTACCCGCGCGTCGAGGTCCGCCAGCTGGCGGAGGCCGCCGTGATCGGCGGCGCCGTCGCCGACCTCACGCACCTGCTCGCCGAACTCATCGAGAACGCCACCCAGTTCTCCCCGCCCCACACCAAGGTCCGCGTCAGCGGCGAGGCCGTCGGCGCCGGATACGTCCTGGAGATCGAGGACCGGGGGCTCGGCATGGGCCGCGAGACCCTCCACGAGGCCAACCGGCGCATCGAACAGTCCGAGGCCCTCGACCTGTTCGACAGCGACCGGCTGGGGCTCTTCGTGGTCAGCCGGCTCTCGGCCCGGCACGGTGTGCGGGTGCACCTGCGTACGTCACCGTACGGTGGCACGACCGCCGTGGTGCTCCTGCCGAATTCCCTGCTCCAGGGCGCGATCGAGACCGGCTCCGCGCCGGCGGCGGCCCCGGACCGGGACCCGCTGGCCGAGGCCCCGGCGGGACGGGGGGAGCCGGCACCGCAGCCGCCCGCGATGACCGTGGTACGGGACGACGCCGCCCGCCGCTCGGCGGTACGGGAGGACGGGCGCGGCATCCCGCTCCCCGACCGCAGCCCCGTACGGGAGGAGCCGCGCCCGGCCCCGGTGGCCTCGTTGCGGCCGCGGGGTCCCGGGGGCGCGGCCGCCCGTACTCAGGCCGCACCGGTTCCGGCGTCGGCGGAGGATTCCGCTCCGGCGCCTTCGCCCGCACCCGCCCCGCGGCTCGCCGGAGGCTCCGCCTCCGTGCCCGACGCCTCGGTCACCGAACTGCCGCGCCGCGTACGCCAGGCCAGCCTGGTCCCGCAGCTGCGCGAGACCCCCGCCCCGAAGACCCCGGCCGGGGCGCGCCCGTCCGAGGACCCGCCGGGGCGCAGTCCGGAGCAGGCCCGGGACCGGATGGCGGCCTACCGGGCCGGCTGGGTCCGCGGGGCCCAGGAGAACTCTGCCCACGCAGGCAGTGAAGGAGAAGTGTGATGATCGAGCACCAGAGATTCGACCTCGACGGCGTCCGCAGGTCCGGCGAACTGGACTGGCTGCTGGACGACCTGGTGGTCCGGGTCCGCGAGGTCCGGCATGCCGTGGTCCTGTCCAACGACGGACTGGCGGTGGGCGCGTCCAGCGCGCTCAGCCGGGAGGACGCGGAGCACCTGGCCGCCGTGGCCTCCGGATTCCACAGCCTGGCGAAGGGCGCGGGCCGGCACTTCCACGTCGGGGGCGTGCGCCAGACGATGGTGGAGATGGACGAGGGGTTCCTGTTCGTCGCGGCCGCCGGGGACGGCTCCTGCCTTGCCGTCCTCAGCGCGGCGAGCGCCGACATCGGGCTGATCGCCTACGAGATGGCCCGGCTCGTGAAGCGGGTCGGGGAGCACCTTTACACCCCGCCCCGGTTCGCGGCGCGGCCGCCGGCTGCAGGCTGAGAGCGGCGGTCAATGAACGGCCAGTGGTACGACGCCGACGCGGGCCCGCTCGTCCGTCCGTACGCCATGACCGGCGGGCGTACGAAGCCGGGTCCGCACGGGGTCCGGTTCGACCTGATCGCGCTGGTCGTCATAGACAACGAGGGCGCTGCCGGCACGGATGCGGCGGCCGAGTCGCTGCTGGGCCCCGAACACCGGGCACTGCTCGGGCTCTGCCGGTCCGAGACCCAGTCGGTGGCGGAGCTCGCCGCGGACGCGGACCTGCCCGTGGGCGTGGTGCGGGTGCTGCTCGGGGACCTGTTGGAGGGCGGGCACGTCAAGGTCAGCCGGCCGGTGCCACCCGCCCGGCTGCCGGACGAGCGGATTCTGCGTGAAGTCATCGAGGGATTGCGAGCGCTGTGATGGGACAAAGCCACGACGGACAGGGCGGACCGGCCCGGGTGCCCGACGCGGACCAGGATCCGGAGGCCGACGGGGAACTGGCCGCGCTCGCGCTGAAGATACTCGTGGCGGGCGGGTTCGGGGTCGGCAAGACCACGCTGGTCGGCGCGGTCAGCGAGATCCGGCCGCTGCGGACGGAGGAACTGCTCAGCGAGGCGGGCGAACTGGTCGACGACACGGGCGGGGTCGCCCAGAAGACGACGACGACCGTGGCCATGGACTTCGGCCGGATCACCATCCGGTCCGGGCTGTCGCTCTACCTGTTCGGGACCCCGGGGCAGGACCGGTTCTGGTTCCTGTGGGACGAGCTGTCACAGGGCGCCCTGGGCGCCGTGGTGCTCGCGGACACCCGCCGGCTGGAGGACTGCTTCCCGGCGGTGGACTACTTCGAGCACCGGCGCATCCCGTTCGTGGTGGCCGTCAACTGCTTCACGGACGCGCGGAGGTACGGGGCGCACGAGGTTTCGCGGGCACTGGACCTGGAGTCGGGGACGCCGGTGGTGCTGTGCGATGCGCGGGACAAGGATTCGGGGAAGGAGGTGCTGATCAGGCTGGTCGAGTACGCCGGGCGGGTGCACACCGCCCGGCTGCTCGAATCGGTGGAGCCGCAGGCCGATTCCGTGTGAGTGGGCCTGCGGTGGGCGCGGCGGTGCTCGCCTCAGTGGGTCACGCCGTCAACGGAGATCACCTTGTCGATGGTGACGCGGACGAGGAGTTCGCCGGGGACGGCGTTGCGACGGCCGAAGGCCTCGGCACGCTCCTCGCCCATGTAACGGGCGCTGATCCGCGTCGCCCAGGGGAGCATCTCCTCCAGGTCCTCGCTGATTTCGGCGCGCCCCTGGAGGACGACGTAGGAGAACGGCGGACGGTCGTCGTCGACGCAGAGCGCGACCCGTCCGTCGCGAAGCAGGTTGCGGCCCTTGACCGTGCCCTTGCCGGTGTTGAACACGAAGGAATCGCCGTCGAGAACGAACCAGATGGGTGCGATGTGCGGACTGCCGTCCTCGCGGACGGTGGACAGCTTGCCGGTGCGGGTCCCGTACGAGACGAATGCCCGCCATTCCTCTTGAGTCATCTTCTTCGCCATGGGCACATCCTCCTTGCCCGAAAGGCACTGGTGGGGAAGGCTGGCGTGCACTTACTACGCGGGGTGGGGCGCGGCCATGCCGGCGGCGTCGACGGGGAGGGGCTCGAAATGGCACTGGACAAGCAGCTGGACTGGCTGCTCGACGATCTGACGCGCAGGGTCCAGCAGGTCAGGCATGCGGTGGTGCTGTCCAACGACGGCCTGGTGACGGGTGCGAGCGCGGGGCTGGCTCGGGAGGACGCGGAGCACCTGGCCGCGGTGGCGGCGGGGCTGCAGAGCCTGGCGAAGGGGTCGGGCCGGCATTTCCGGGCCGGCGAGGTACGGCAGACGATGGTCGAATACGACGACGGCGTCCTGTTCGTCATGGCGGCGGGCGCGGGGAGTTCGCTGTGCGTGCTCAGCGCCGCCGAGGCCGATATCGGTCAGGTCGCGTACGAGATGACGCTGCTGGTCAACCGGGTGGGAGAGCACCTGGGTGTGGCAGAGCGGCGGATCACCGGGGGCTGATGACTTCCGGCCTTCCCGGAGTTATCCACAGGCCTCGCGGGGCGTCGTAGCGCTGAGTTACGGTCTTCACACAGAGTAATCATCGCTCGTGGGGGAGGACCGTCATGAAGGTCGCGACGCAGTCGGGGCGCGTGCTGCCGGATGCAGGAAAGCCGGCCCTGCCGGATGTGCGGGCGTACGGGCCGGCGGTGGTACGGGCGGACCCGCTGCCGGATGCGGCGGTGGGAGGCGCCCGGGCCGCCGGGGAACTGGGGCTGACCCGGACCGAGTTCGCCCGGGCCGTCCAGCTGGGCATCCTTCGCGCAGGGCCGCCGGCGCCGGGCGGGGCCGCGCGCTACCCGCGGACGGAGCTGGACCGGATCCGGTTGGCGGACGGGTTCCCGGGCGCGCTGCGCGAGCGGGTCGAGACCGTGGCCGGAGCCGAGGCCGCGGGCGGGGTGCTGGGGATCAGCCCCGGCCGGTTCACCCGGCTCGCGCGCTGCGGGCACATCACCCCGGTCGGCTACCGGATCAACCGCTACCGGGTGGTGGTGTGGCTCTATCTGGCCGCGGAGCTGCGGGAGTTCGCCGCCCGGGAAGCGGGGATACTGCGCGGGAGCGCGCCCCCGGCGGACCGGGAGCTGATGGCGGCCAGAGCGGATCTGCGGCCGCGGAAGTGGCGCGGGCGGCATGTGGGGCTGCTGCTGAGACGAACCGCCGACCCCTGGGAGCGGGCTGCCGTCCTGGCCTCGGTACTCCCGGCGGACGAGCTGCGGGAGGCCGTGCCGGATCCGGCGGAGCGGATCGTGCTCGCCGCGCTCGCCCCGCCCCCGCCGTACGGGCACCCACAGATCCCGGCCGCCGCGGCCGTGGCGCTCCGGCTGTTGCGGGCGGAGCCGCCGGACGAGATCCACTGGTACCGCACCAGCCTGGACTTCGCGCTGACCGGGGCGCGCGGTCAGCCGAAGTAGACGGGGGAGAGGGGGCCGATATAGACCCAGGCCCCGGCCTCGCGCGTGAAGGCGCTGTGCTCGTGCAGGGAACCGGCGTGCCGGCCCTCGCGGTAGTACGCCCGGAACTCCACCGAGCCCTCCGTCTCGAACATCCCGCCGCGCTCGGCGGCGAGGATCTCGAGGCGCTCCCAGCGCTGGTCGGGATCCAGGTCGAGGCGGGCGGGCCGGGTGCTCGAGTGCCAGGAGCGCAGCAGATATGCGGTGTCGCCGACGGCGAACGCACTGAAGCGGGAGCGCATCAGCAGCTCGGCGGTGGGCGCTTGCTGCGCACCGGAGTGGAAGCGGCCGCAGCACTCCGGGTAGGCGGCGGGCAGCCCGCAGGGGCAGGGGAGGGCCGGGGTGGGCATGGGTGTGCTCAGCTCTTCGGGGAGGGGGCGGACTACTGGGGGGACACGGGCGGCTTGGCCGCGTTCTCGGCGTACGGGCGGAAGAGGCCTTCCTGGACCACGGAGACCAGCAGCCTGCCCTCAACGTCGTAGATACGGCCACGGGCCAGGCCCCGGCCGCCGTGCGCGATCGGCGACTCCTGGTCGTACAGGAACCACTCGTCCGCGCGGAACGGCCGGTGGAACCACATGGCGTGGTCCAGCGAGGCCATGTCGAACCCGCGCATGCCCCACAGGGGTTCCACGGGGATGCGCACGGCGTCGAGGAGGGTCATGTCGCTGGCGTAGGTGAGGGCGCAGGTGTGCACCAGCGGGTCGTCGCCCAGCGGGCCGACGGCGCGCATCCACACCGCGCTGCGCGGATCGGCGTCTTTGAGCTCCTCGGGAGTCCAGCGGAGCCGGTCCGTGTACCGGATGTCGAACGGCTGGCGGCGGGCCATCCGCTCCAGCGCCTCGGGCAGCGCGCCCAAGTGCTCGCGGATCTCGTCCGCGACCTTCGGGAGCGCGTCCGGGTGGGGGAAGTCGAGTCGGGGAGGCAGCTGGTGCTCGATGCTGCCCTCCTCCGGATGATGGAAGGAGGCGGTGAGATTGAAGATCGTCTTGCCCTGCTGGACCGCGGTGACGCGGCGCGTGGTGAAGGACCGCCCGTCGCGCACCCGCTCCACCTGGTACACGATCGGCACCCCCGGGATGCCGGGGCGCAGGAAGTACGCGTGCAGCGAGTGGACCGGGCGGTCGCTCTCGGTGGTGCGGCCGGCGGCCACCAGCGCCTGGCCGGCTACCTGCCCGCCGAAGACCCGCTGGAGGGACTCCTGCGGGCTGGCGCCGCGGAAGATGTTGACCTCGATCTGCTCCAGGTCGAGCAGATCGACCAGTCTCTCGGCCGGGTTCGTCATCAGAGGTTCTCCACTGTCAGGTCAGGGCGCCGCCGGCGGGAAACCGGAGCCGGCGAGGCCGGTCGCTTGCGGGTGGGGGTCCCCCCGGACGGAGTCCAGGGGGAAGTCAGAGCGCGCCGAGCTCACCGACCGAGGTCAGCCGGATGATCGCACGGCCCTCCTCGTCGGAGGCCGCGAGGTCGACCTCGGCGCTGATGCCCCAGCCATGGTCCCCGTTCGGGTCCGCGAAGGTCTGGCGGACGCGCCACAGGCCGTGCGCCGGGTCCTCCTCGATCTGGAGCAGCTTCGGGCCGCGCGCGTCGGGGCCGGTGCCCAGGTCGTCGTACTCGTCCCAGTACGCGTCCATGGCCTCGCCCCAGGCGTCCGCGTCCCAGCCGGCCTCGCCGTCCAGCTCGCCCAGCTGGTCGACGTGGTCCAGCGCGGCGAGCTCCACGCGGCGGAACATGGCGTTGCGGACCAGGACGCGGAAGGCGCGCGCGTTCGCGGTGACCGGCTTGACCTGGTCGGCCTTCTCCTGGGCCTGCTCCGCCGTCTCCACCTCCGGGTTCGCCAGCTGCTCCCACTCGTCGAGCAGGCTGGAGTCGACCTGGCGGACGAGCTCGCCCAGCCAGGCGATGAGGTCCTGGAGGTCCTCGGACTTGAGGTCGTCGGGGATGGTGTGGTCCAGCGCCTTGTACGCCCCCGCCAGGTAGCGCAGCACGATGCCCTCGGTGCGGGCGAGCTCGTAGAAGGAGGTGAACTCGGTGAAGGTCATCGCGCGCTCGTACATGTCGCGGATGATCGACTTCGGGGAGACCGGGTGGTCGCCGACCCACGGGTGGCTCTTGCGGTACACGTCGTAGGCGTGGAAGAGGAGCTCTTCGAGCGGCTTGGGATAGGTGACGTCCTGGAGACGCTCCATCCGCTCTTCGTACTCGATCCCGTCGGCCTTCATCGCGCCCACGGCGATGCCGCGCTCCTTGTTCTGCTGGGCGGCCAGGATCTGCCGCGGGTCGTCCAGCGTGGACTCGACAACGGAGACCATGTCCAGTGCGTAGGAGGGGGACTCGGGGTCCAGCAGGTCGAAGGAGGCCAGGGCGAAGGTGGACAGCGGCTGGTTGAGCGCGAAGTCCTGCTGGAGGTCGACGGTGAGCCGGATCGTGCGGCCCTCGGCGTCGGGGGTGTCGAGCTTCTCGACCACGCCGCCGTCCAGCAGCGAGCGGTAGATCGCGATGGCCCGGCGGATGTGGCGCAGCTGGGCCTTGCGCGGCTCGTGGTTGTCCTCGAGGAGGTGGCGCATCGCCTGGAAGGCATCGCCCGGACGGGCGATGACGGACAGCAGCATGATGTTGGTGACCTTGAACCGGGAGGTGAGCGGCTCCGGGTCGGCGGCGATGAGCTTCTCGAAGGTGGTGTCCGACCAGGCGACGAAGCCTTCGGGAGCCTTCTTGCGCACCACCTTGCGGCGCTTCTTCGGGTCGTCGCCGGCCTTCGCGAGCGCCTTCTCGTTCTCGATGACGTGCTCGGGCGCCTGGGCGACCACATAGCCCGCCGTGTCGAAGCCGGCCCGGCCCGCGCGGCCGGCGATCTGGTGGAACTCGCGGGCGCGCAGCGTGCGGACCCGGTTGCCGTCGTACTTGGTGAGCGCGGTGAACAGCACCGTGCGGATGGGGACGTTGACGCCGACGCCCAGGGTGTCGGTACCGCAGATGACCTTCAGCAGGCCGGCCTGGGCCAGCTTCTCGACCAGGCGCCGGTACTTGGGCAGCATGCCGGCGTGATGGACGCCGATGCCGTGCCGGACGTAGCGGGAGAGGTTCTGGCCGAACTTGGTGGTGAAGCGGAAGTTGCCGATCAGGTCGGCGATCTTGTCCTTCTCCTCGCGGGTGCACATGTTGATGCTCATCAGCGACTGCGCCCGCTCGACCGCCTGGGCCTGCGTGAAGTGCACGATGTAGACGGGGGCCTGCCGGGTCTCCAGCAGTTCGGTGATCGTGTCGGTGATCGGCGTCGTGACGTATTCGTACGACAGCGGCACGGGCCGGGTCGCGGAGCGGACCACCGAGGTCGGCCGGCCGGTGCGCCGGGTCAGGTCCCCCTCGAACCGCTTCATGTCGCCGAGCGTCGCCGACATCAGGACGAACTGCGCCTGCGGGAGCTCCAGCAGCGGGATCTGCCACGCCCATCCGCGGTCCGGCTCGGCATAGAAGTGGAACTCGTCCATGACGACCTGGCCGATGTCGGCGTACTTGCCGTCACGCAGGGCGATGGACGCCAGCACCTCGGCGGTGCAGCAGATCACCGGGGCGTCCGCGTTCACGGAGGCGTCGCCGGTCAGCATGCCGACGTTCTCGGTGCCGAAGAGCTTGCACAGATCGAAGAACTTCTCCGACACCAGCGCCTTGATCGGGGCGGTGTAGAAGGTCACCTTGTCCTGGGCGAGGGCGGTGAAGTGCGCGCCCGCCGCGACGAGGCTCTTGCCGGAGCCGGTCGGGGTGGACAAGATCACATTCGCCCCGGAGACGACCTCGATCAGCGCCTCCTCCTGCGCCGGGTACAGGGTGATGCCCTGATCCTCCGCCCACGAGGAAAAAGCCTCGAAGAGGGCGTCGGGGTCGGCGTTCGGCGGGAGCTGATCAATGAGGGTCACACCCCCCATCTTGCCTGGCTTCCCGCCGGAAGAGGGAACCGGCGGATACGGCGAAGATCACCGACTGTACGCTGTGCCGTCGACCGGGCCCGAACGAAACCGTCAACAGGGCCCGACCACCACACGACTGGGGCGGGGAACGACCATGATGGGTCCGGCGCACTCACTGTCCGGGGCGGCAGCCTGGCTGGGGGTGGGAGCGGCGGCCGCGGCCGCCGGACACCCGATGCCCTGGCCGGTCCTCGTCGTCGGCGCGCTCATCTGCGCCGGTGCCGCCCTCGCCCCCGACCTGGACCACAAGTCGGCGACGATCTCGCGCGCCTTCGGCCCGCTCTCCCGGGGCCTGTGCGAGGTGGTCGACAAGATCTCCTACGCCGTCTACAAGGCCACCCGCGCCCCGAAGGACGCCCGCCGCACCGGCGGTCACCGCACCCTGACGCACACCTGGCTGTGGGCCGTCCTGATCGGCGCCGGCTCCTCCGCGCTGGCAGCCACCACCGACCGCTGGGGCGTGCTCGTCCTGCTCTTCGTCCACCTGGTCCTGGCCGTCGAGGGCCTGCTCTGGCGGGCCGCCCGGATGTCCAGCGACGTCCTCGTCTGGCTGCTCGGCGCCACCAGCGCCTGGATCCTGGCCGGCGTCCTCGACCAGCCCGGCAACGGCGCCGGATGGCTGTTCACCGGCCCCGGCCAGGAGTACCTATGGCTCGGCCTGCCGATCCTCCTCGGCGCCCTGGTCCACGACATCGGCGACGCCCTGACCGTCTCCGGCTGCCCCATCCTGTGGCCCCTGCCGATCGCCGGGAAGCGCTGGTACCCCATCGGCCCGCCCAAGGGGATGCGCTTCCGGGCCGGCAGCTGGGTGGAGCTCAAGGTGCTCATGCCCGTGTTCATGCTGCTCGGCGGCATAGGCGGAGCCTCCGCCCTCGGCTTCATCTAGTCCGTCCGGCAAGGCAAAGACCCCGTTCCCCCGTACAGCAGCGGGGGAGCGGGGCCTCGTACGGCAGCCGGCGCGGGCGGGTCAGCCGTGCCAGGAACGCCACAGGGCCGCGTAGGCGCCGTCCGCCGCGACCAGCTCGTCGTGCGAGCCCAGTTCGCTGATCCGGCCGCCCTCGACCACCGCGATCACATCCGCGTCGTGCGCGGTGTGCAGCCGGTGGGCGATCGCGATGACCGTGCGGCCGTCCAGCACCCGGGCCAGCGAACGCTCCAGATGCCGTGCGGCCCGCGGGTCCAGCAGTGAGGTGGCCTCGTCCAGGACCAGCGTGTGCGGGTCCGCCAGCACCAGCCGGGCCAGCGCGATCTGCTGCGCCTGCGCCGGGGTCAGCGCCGTACCGCCCGAGCCCACCTCGGTGTCCAGACCGGTCTCCAGCGCCCGGGCCCAGCCGTCCGCGTCCACCGCGTCCAGAGCCGCCCACAGCTCGGCGTCGGCCGCCTCGGTGCGCGCCAGCCGGAGGTTGTCCCGCAGCGAGCCCACGAACACGTGGTGCTCCTGATTGACCAGCGCCACCTGCTCGCGCACCCGCTCCGCGGGCATCCGCGACAGCTGCGCCCCGCCGAGGGTGACCTCGCCGGTCCGCGGCGCGTAGATGCCCGCCAGCAGCCGGCCCAGCGTGGACTTGCCCGCCCCCGAGGGTCCGACCAGTGCCATCCGGGTGCCCGGCGGCACGGACATGGACACCTGGTGCAGCACGTCCACGCCCTCCCGGTAGCCGAAGCGCACCTCGTCGGCCCGGACGTCCCGCCCGGCCGGGGAGAGGGCCGCGTCGCCCGCGTCCGGCTCGATCTCCCGTACGCCCACCAGGCGGGCGAGGGAGACCTGGGCGACCTGCAGCTCGTCGTACCAGCGCAGGATCAGGCCGATCGGGTCGACCATCATCTGGGCCAGCAGTGCGCCCGTGGTCAGCTGCCCCACCGACATCCAGCCCTGCAGCACGCAGTAGCCGCCGATCATCAGCACGGAGCCGAGGATCGTCACGAAGGTGACGTTGACGACGGGGAAGAGGACCGTCCGCAGGAACAGCGTGTACCGCTCCCACGCCGTCCACTCCTTGATCCGCCGCTCCGACAGCGCGATCCGGCCCGGCCCGAGGCGGTGCGCCTCGACTGTGCGCCCGGCGTCCACCGTCTCGGTGAGCGCGGCCGCGACCGCCGCGTACCCGGCGGCCTCCGAGCGGTACGCCGAGGGAGCCCGCTTGAAGTACCAGCGGCAGCCGATCACCAGCACCGGCAGTGCCACCAGCGCGGCCAGGGCCAGCGGCGGTGCGGTCACGGTGAGCGCGCCGAAGAGCAGCACGACCCAGACCACGCCGATCGCCAGCTGCGGAACGGCCTCGCGCATCGCGTTGGCCAGCCGGTCGATGTCGGTGGTGATCCGCGACAGCAGATCACCGGTGCCGGCCCGCTCCAGTACGCCCGGCGGCAGGCCCACGGACCGCACCAGGAAGTCCTCGCGCAGATCGGCCAGCATCTCCTCGCCGAGCATCGCGCCGCGCAGCCGGACCAGCCGGACGAAGAACGTCTGGATCACGAGGGCCAGCGCGAACAGCAGGGCCACGCGCCCCAGATGGAGCTCGCGCGCCCCTGCCGCCAGCTGGTCCACGACCCGGCCCAGCAGGTACGGGCCGACCATGGAGGCGGTTACCGCGGCCGCGTTGACCGTCACCAGCACGACGAAGGCCCGCCGGTGGCGGCGGAACAGGCCGCGCACATAGCCCCGTACGGTCGCCGTCGTGCCGACGGGCAGGGTGGCGGCCGATTCGGGGGCCGCCGGATCGTGTTGCGGCGGCGCCAGGCCGATCATGCGGATTCCTCGATCTCTGTCAGTGCTTTTTCCAGCCGGGCTTCTTCCAGCCGGGTCAGTTCGATCCGGGCCACCCGCTGTTCCTCTTCGGTCTCGCGGGTGACGACCGCCCGGTAGAGCGGTTCGCCGTGCAGCAGTTCGCGGTGCGTACCGGTCGCGGCGACCGCGCCCTCGTGGATCAGGACCACCCGGTCGGCACGGTCCAGGAGCAGCGGCGAGGAGGCCAGTACCACCGTCGTGCGCCCGGCGCGCAGGGCGGTGATCCCGTCCGCGATCCGCGCCTCGGTGTGCGAGTCGACCGCCGAGGTCGGCTCGTCCAGCACCAGCACCTCCGGGTCGGTGGCCAGGGACCGCGCCAGCGCGAGCCGCTGGCGCTGCCCGCCGGACAGGGACCGGCCGCGCTCGGTGATCCGCGCGTCCATCGGGTCGTCCACCCCGTCCGGCGCCGACTGCAGCAGCGCGTCCAGGACGTCCCCGCACTGGGCGGCGGCCAGCGCTTCCCCGGCCTCGACCGCTCCGGACGCCGGTACGGCGAACAGCTCGCGCAGGGTTCCGGACAGCAGCACCGGGTCCTTGTCCTGGACGAGGACCAGCGTGCGCGCGGTGTCCAGCGCGAGCTCGTCCAGCGCGACCCCGCCCAGCAGCACCGAGACCCGGTCGGCTGCCGGCCCGTCGTCCGCCGGATGGCCGCCGAGGCGCTCGGCGAGCCCGCCCGCCAGGTCCGGGTCCCCGCACACCACGGCGGTGAACCGGCCGGCCGGGGCCAGCAGTCCGGTCGCAGGGTCGTACAGGTCCCCGCCGGGGGCCGGAGCCTGCGGAATCCCGGCGTCCGGCGTCGCCGGCTCCGGGGCGTCCGTACGCGTCAGCGACAGCACCCGGGCGGCCCGCTGGGCGGAGGGCCGGGAGAAGGAGTACGCCATGGCGATCTCCTCGAAGTGCCGCAACGGGTAGAGCATCGTGGCCACCGCACTGAAGGCGGCCACGAGTTCACCGACCGCCAGCCGGTCGTCCAGCACGAGCACGGAGCCGTACCAGACCACAGTGATCAGCAGCGCGCCCGGCAGCAGCACCTGGATCGCGGAGATCAGCGCCCACATCCGGGCGCTGCGCACGGCCGCCTTGCGGACCTCCTGCGAGGCTTCGCGGTAGCGGCCGAGGAACAGCTCCTCGCCGCCGATGCCGCGCAGCACCCGCAGGCCGGCCACGGTGTCGGAGGCCAGTTCGGTGGCCCTGCCGGCCTTCTCGCGCTGGATGTCGGCGCGTTGGGTGGCGCGGGGCAGCAGCGGCAGCACGGACAGGGCGAGCACCGGGACGCCGATCGCGACGACCACGCCGATCGACGGCGCGTAGAACAGCAGGCCGACGCAGATGGCGACGACGGAGAAGGCGGCGGCGAGGAAGCGGGAGACCGCCTCGACGAACCAGCCGATCTTCTCCACGTCGCCCGTGGAGACCGCGACCACTTCGCCCGCCGCGACCCGCCGGGTCAGGGCGGAGCCCAGCTCGGCGGTCTTGCGGGCGAGCAGCTGCTGCACGCGCGCGGCGGCGGTGATCCAGTTGGTGACGGCGGTCCGGTGGAGCATCGCATCGCCGACCGAGATGGCGATGCCGATCAGCACCAGCAGCGCGCCGACCAGCAGCAGCCCGGTGCCGTCCCGCCGTACGACCGCGTCGACGCCCATGCCCACCGCGTACGGCAGCCCGGCGATGCCGCAGAAGTGCACCAGTCCCCAGCACAGACTCCTGGCCTGCCCGCCGAGTTGGCCCCGTCCCAGCCACAACAGGAAGCGCGGGCCGGAGCGAGCATCGGGTACCCCGGGGTCCGGATACGGAAGATCGCTGATCTGCATGACGCCTCATGACTGGTCGAGTGGTTCAAACCGTGCAAGGTTCGCCTTCCGGACCGGTCCCGGGCAATCGATTTTGCGTTGGCCAAGGCCTTACGTGGCGGGATGTGCGGCGCTCTTGCGGCCCGACCGGCTGCGTATCGCCACGTCAAGGACGGGTGGCCCGCTCCAGTTCCAGCAGAGCCGAGTAGTAGCTGCGGCCGGTGGCCCGGTCCATGCCCACCTCGCACATCCGGTTCGCCGACAGATGCGCGTCGTACGCCCGCGACGTCACCTCCGCCGCCTCGCGCTCCGTCGCCGATGCCGTCAGCTCCGGATGCAGCATGCCTCTGTCGCCGGCGAAGGCACAGCAGCCCGCATCGTCCGGAACCACCACCTCCGTCGCACACGCCTCGGCCACCGCCCGCAGCTGCGCCTCGTCGCCCAAGTGCCGCATCGAGCAGGTCGGATGGAGCACGGCCGAGCCCACCGTGCGCCGGATCTCCAGGTGCGGGAGCAGCTCGTCCGCCGCCCACACGACCGAGTCGACGACCGTCAGCTCCGCGTGCAGCGCCCGGTTGTCGTCCGTCAGGAACGGGACCACCTCGTGCGCGATGCCCAGCGTGCACGAGGACGCGTCGACCACCAGCGGCAGCCGCCCGCCGGCGGTCCAGCCCCAGGCGGCCTCCACGATCCGGTTGGCCATCACCCGGTTCCCGGCGTCGTAGCCCTTGGAGTGCCAGATCGTCGCGCAGCAGGTGCCCGCGACGTCGCCGGGGATCCACACCGGCTTCCCGGCCCGCTCCGACACCGCCACCACGGCCTCGGGCAGGGAGGGGCCGGGCCGACTCTTGGGGCCGCCGAAGATCCGGTTCACGCAGGCCGGGTAGTACACGGCCGCCGCGCCCACCCGCCGGGTCCCGGGCAGCTTCCGGGCGGCCGCGCCGGGGATCTGCGGCAGCCACTCGGGAACCAGGTCGGGGCGTACGGCCTTGCGCGCGGCCCCGGTGACCGCCTCCAGCAGCCGGCTCCCGACCCGGTCGGCCAGCCGGTCGACCAGCTTGTCGGCGGCGGCCACGGCCAGCCGGGCGGCGCCCTCCACGGACTTGAACCGCGTCGCGGCGAGCGCGGCGGCCCGCTCCTCGCGCGGGCTGTGCCGGCGGTGGCGGAAGTCCCGCATCAGGGCGCCCGTGTCGATGCCGACGGGGCAGGCCAGCTTGCAGGTGGAATCACCCGCGCAGGTGTCCACGGCGTCGTAGCCGTAGGCCTCGAGCAGCCCGTCCAGCACCCGGGAGCCGGGCTGCTGGCGCATCATCTCCCGGCGCAGCACGATCCGTTGCCGGGGTGTGGTCGTCAGGTCCTCGCTGGGGCAGGTCGGTTCGCAGAAACCGCACTCGATGCACGGATCGGCCACCGCCTCCACCTGCGGAATCGTCTTCAGCCCGCGCAGATGGGCTTTCGGGTCGCGGTCGAGGAGGATGCGCGGCGCGAGCAGTCCGTCCGGGTCGACGACCCGCTTCGTCCGCCACATCAGCTCGGTGGCCCGGGGCCCCCACTCCAGCTCCAGGAAGGGGGCCATGTTGCGGCCGGTGGAGTGCTCGGCCTTCAGTGAGCCGTCGAACCGCTCCACCGTCAGCCGGCAGAACGCCTCCATGAAGGCCCCGTACCGCTCCACGTCGGCGGGCTTCGCGGCGTCGAAGGCGAGCAGGAAGTGCAGGTTGCCGTGGGCCGCGTGGCCCGCGACGGCCGCATCGAAGCCGTGCTCCGCCTGGAGTGCGAGGAGCGACTCGCAGGCCTCGGCCAGCCGGGAGGGCGGCACTGCGAAGTCCTCGGTGATCAGAGTGGTGCCGGAGGCGCGGGCCCCGCCGACGGCGGTGACGAAGGCCTTGCGGGCCTTCCAGTAGCCGTTGATCGTCTTCGTGTCCCGGGTGAGGGCGTTGGTGACCGAGGGCACCGGCGCGACCAGGTCCAGCCCGGCGAGGACCTCGGCGGCGCGCCGCTCGTACTCCGCGCGCCCCGCCTCGTCCGGAGCGCGGAACTCCACCAGCAGGGCGGTGGTGTCCTTCGGCAGGCCGGCCCAGTCGGCGGGGACGCCCTCGACGCTGACCGAGGCGCGCAGCGTGTTGCCGTCCATCACCTCGACGGCGAGGGCGCCCGCCTCGTTGAACAGCGGTACGGCGGCGGCCGCCGCGGGCAGCGAGGGGAAGAAGAGCAGGGCGCTGGTGAGCTCGCGGTCCAGCGCCACGGTGTCGAAGACGACCTCGGCGATGAAGCCGAGCGTGCCCTCCGAGCCGACCATCAGCCCGCGCAGGATCTCGACGGGCGTGGCGCCGTCCAGGTACGCGTCGAGGCGGTAGCCGGTGGTGTTCTTGATCTCGTACTTGGCCCGGATCCGGGCGACGAGTTCGGGATCGGCCTCGATCTCCTGCTTGATCTCCATCAGCCCGCGGCACAGAGCCGGTTCCGCGCGCGCCAGCTCCTCGTCGGCCAGCGGATCGGCGGTGTCCACGACGGTGCCGCCGGGCAGTACGAAGGTGAGGGAGGAGAGCGTGCGGTACGAGTTCCTCGTGGTGCCCGCCGTCATGCCGGACGCGTTGTTGGCGACGACTCCGCCGAGGGTGCAGGCGACGGCGCTCGCGGGGTCGGGGCCGAGGACGCGGCCGTGCCGGGCGAGCACGGCATTGGCCCGCGCCACGGTGGTGCCGGGCCGGATCCGGGCCCGGCGGCCGTCCTCCAGCACCTCGATACCGGCCCAGTGGCGGCGTACGTCGACCAGGATGTCCTCGCCCTGGGCCTGGCCGTTCAACGAGGTCCCGGCGGCGCGGAAGACGATCTCGCGCCCGCGGCCGTGGGCGTACGAGAGGACCGCGGAGACGTCGTCGATGTCCTCGGCGATCACCACCACCTGCGGCACGAACCGGTACGGCGAGGCGTCGGAGGCGTAGCGGACCAGGTCGGAGACCTTGCACAGCACCTTCTCGGCGCCCAGCAGCTCGGTCAGCTCGGTGCGCAGCGGCTCCGGGGTGCCGGCGGCGTGGTGCTCCGGGACCCGGTCGGGGGCGGGGCCGCTGATGCTGCGCGGGCGCAGGGCCCCGGGCCTCGGTTCCAGCAGCGGCATGCGCGACCCCTTGCCTACTCGTTCGGCCTAGTCCCGGGGAGCGTTTCCCGGCCTCGGGGGCGGCCTTATCGGCAGCGGCGCTCCATCGGGGCGTCCGTCAGAGCGTTCATCAGGCCGCCGAGCACCTCGCGCTGCCCGGCGGTCAACGGAGCCAGGATCTCCTCTGCCGCGTCGGTTCGCGCGTTGCGCAGCCGGCGCAGCGTGGCGCGGCCCGTGTCGGTGAGCTCGATCCTTATGACGCGCCGGTTCGCCGGATCGGGCGCGCGACGCACGCATTCGGCGGCCTCCAGGCCGTCCACCAGCGTGGTCACGGCGCGGGGCACGACTTCCAGACGGGCGGCGAGGTCCGCCATCCGGGGCGGCTCGTCGCCGTCGTAGTGCGAGACGAGGCGCAGCAGCCGGCTCTGGGCGGGGGTGATGCCGAGCGGTTCCAGGTGGCGCTTCTGGATCCGGTGCAGCCGGCGGGTCAGCCGCAGCAGCTGTTCGGCGAGGACGCCGTCTGTGCTGTCGGTTTCGGAAGCGGTGCTCATACTGGGAAACAGTACCAGGACCAGATTCATTGTGAGCATAGGTAACAATGAGCTATGCTCATGCGAGTCTCGTCAGAAGGAGGCCCATGCGCCCCGAAGAACCGAAGTGGACCCCATCGAAAGAAGCCCTCGACCCCGACCGCCCCGCCCCCGAGGAGCAGCCGCGTGAGCTGCGCCGGATCGTGGGCCTGTTCGGCCCCTACCGCGGCCGCCTCGCCGTCGTGGGGCTGCTCGTCTGCGCCTCCTCGCTGGTCGGAGTGGCCTCGCCGTTCCTGCTGAAGGAGATCCTGGACGTCGCCATCCCCGAGGGGCGGACCGGGCTGCTCAGCCTGCTCGCGCTCGGCATGATCCTCACCGCCGTCGTCACCAGCGTGTTCGGCGTGCTCCAGACCCTGATCTCCACCACCGTCGGCCAGCGCGTCATGCACGACCTGCGCACCGCCGTGTACGCCCAGCTCCAGCGGATGCCGCTGGCCTTCTTCACCCGCACCCGGACCGGCGAGGTGCAGTCCCGCATAGCCAACGACATCGGCGGCATGCAGGCCACCGTCACCTCCACCGCGACCTCGCTCGTCTCCAACCTGACGGCAGTGATCGCCTCCGTCGTCGCGATGCTCGCCCTCGACTGGCGGCTCACCCTCGTCTCGCTGCTCCTGCTGCCGGTGTTCGTGTGGATCAGCCGGCGGGTCGGCCGCGAGCGCAAGAGGATCACGCTCCAGCGGCAGAAGCAGATGGCCGCCATGGCCGCCACGGTCACTGAGTCCTTGTCGGTGAGCGGCATCCTCCTCGGCCGCACGATGGGCCGCGCCGACTCGCTGACCCGGTCCTTCTCCGACGAGTCCGAGAAGCTCGTCGGTCTCGAGGTGCGCTCCAGCATGGCCGGGCGCTGGCGGATGTCCACGATCGGCATCGTCATGGCCGCCATGCCCGCGCTCATCTACTGGGCCGCCGGCATAGCCCTGCAGTCGGGCGCCCCCTCGCTCTCGGTCGGCACCCTCGTCGCCTTCGTGACGCTCCAGCAGGGCCTGTTCCGGCCCGCCGTGAGCCTGCTGTCGACCGGCGTGCAGATCCAGACCTCGCTCGCCCTGTTCGGCCGGATCTTCGAGTACCTTGACCTGCCGGTGGACATCACCGAGCGCGCGGACGCGGTGCGCCTGGACCGGGCCAGGGGCGAGGTCCGCCTGGAGGACGTGCACTTCGCGTACGACGCCAAGCACGGGCCCACGCTGGCGGGGATCGACATCACCGTCCCGGCCGGCGGCTCGCTCGCCGTGGTCGGCCCGACCGGCTCGGGCAAGAGCACGCTGAGCTACCTCGTGCCCCGGCTCTACGACGTGACCGGCGGCCGGGTCGCCATCGACGGCGTGGACGTACGCGACCTCGACTTCGACTCGCTGGCCCGCTCCATAGGCGTGGTCTCCCAGGAGACGTACCTCTTCCACGCCTCGGTCGCCGACAACCTCCGCTTCGCGAAGCCGGACGCCACCGACGAGGAGATCGCCGAGGCGGCCCGCGCGGCCCAGATCCACGACCACATCGAGTCCCTGCCCGACGGGTACGACACCCTGGTCGGCGAGCGCGGCTACCGCTTCTCCGGAGGCGAGAAGCAGCGCCTCGCCATCGCCCGCACCATCCTGCGCGACCCGCCGGTGCTGATCCTCGACGAGGCCACCAGTGCTCTCGACACCCGCACCGAGCATGCCGTGCAGCGGGCCATCGACAACCTTTCCCAAGGCCGCACCACGATCACCATCGCGCACCGGCTCTCCACCGTCCGCGACGCCGACCAGATCGTCGTCCTGGACAAGGGCCGTATCGCCGAGCGCGGTACGCACGAGGAACTGCTGGAGGCGGAGGGCCGGTACGCGGCCCTGGTCCGCCGTGACCGGGAAGCCGCGCTCACCCCGGAGGCGGCCGCGGCCCGAGTGGTCCGGGAGGTGTCGGTGGCCAAGGGCGCCAGGTCAGCGGAGCCGGCGGGGGGAGCCGCGCAACCTACGCCGGTAAACGTGTGATCGTATGACAGATGTACGGGCGTGATGCCCGACATGTGACGCTTCGCGGGTTAGCGTGCCCGCATGCGTCATGAGTACCAGCCGCCACGGCGTCGTTCCCGGCTCACCCGCCGGGGCCGTCTGGCGCTCCTCCTCGGCATGCTGCTCGCCATCGGTGCGACCGCAGCCGTCTTTCCGCTGCTGCGGAGCGCGGAAGCCCCCGAGAAGCCGCGCCAGTTGACCATTCCCGAGGGCTGGCGAGCACCTCAGGTGTACGCCGCGATCGACCGCGAACTGAAGCTCCCGGCAGGTTCCGCCAAAGCGGCGGTCGCCACGGCCGGACTGGCCCTGCCCGCAGAGGCGAAGGGCAATCCGGAGGGTTTCCTGTTCCCGGCGACGTACCCCGTGACCTCGAAGTCCACGCCGGCCGCCCTGCTCGCCTACATGGTGCAGACGGCCAACCGGAAGCTCGCGACCAAGGCCGTCGCCGACGGTGGCAAGGCGCACGGGATGACCCCGTATCAGACGGCCACCCTCGCCAGCATCATCGAGGCGGAAGCCGAATCCCGCGCCGACCAGGGCAAGGTCGCCCGGGTGGTGCACAACCGGCTGGCTCGGTCGATGCGGCTCCAGATGGACTCCACCATCAACTACGCGCTGGGCCGCAGCACGGTGGACACCACGCTGAGCGAGACCCGGATCGACAGCCCCTTCAACACCTACGAGCGCCAAGGGCTCCCGCCGACGCCGATCGACAGCCCGGGCCTGGAGGCGATGGCAGCGGCCGTCGCGCCGACGCCCGGCGACTGGCTGTTCTTCGTCACCGTGAAACCGGGGGACACCCGCTTCTCGGCGACGTACGAGGAACACAAGAGGCATGTCGCGGACTTCAACCGGATCCGGGCCGCTGCCGGCGCCGGGCGGGCCCAGGCAGGCTCCCGCGCCGATTAGAGGGAGCCGACGGCGGCCGCTTCGCGGGCGCCTTCGGTGTCATCGGCGCCTCGGGCCAGCAGGCGGCGGATCTCGCGGACCGCGGCGCCGCCGGCGCGGTTGGCGCCGATCGTCGACGCCGACGGGCCGTAGCCGACCAGGTGGATCCGCTCGTCGCGGTCCGCGCGGGTGCCCTCGACCCGGATGCCGCCGCCGGGCTCGCGCAGGTGCAGCGGAGCGAGGTGGTCGATGGCGGCCCGGAATCCGGTGGCCCACAGGATCACGTCGGCCTCCACGTGCCGCCCGTCCGCCCAGGCGACGCCCGTTGCCGTGATCCGGTCGAACACGGGCCGCCGGTCCAGCGCCCCCGAGGCCAGCCCGGCCAGGACGGCCTCGTTGAGCGGGAGTCCGGTCACGCTGACCACGCTCTGCGGGGGCAGCCCCTGGCGCACCCGTTCGTCGACCAGGGCCACCGCTGCCCGGCCCTCGGCCTCGCCGAAGCTCCCGTCGCGGAACACGGGAGGCCGCCGGGTCACCCAGGTGGTCTCCGCCGCCACCCCGGCGATCTCCAGCAGGTGCTGCACCGCCGAGGTGCCGCCGCCCACCACGACCACCCGGGCTCCGGCGAACTCCTGCGGACCCGGGTAGTTCGCGGTGTGCAGCTGGCGGCCCCGGAAGGTCTCCTGGCCCGGGTAGCGCGGCCAGAACGGCCGGTCCCAGGTCCCCGTCGCGTTGATCAGGGCCCGCGCGGACCAGGTCCCGGCCGAGGACTCCACGCGCAGCCGCCCGTCGGCCCCGCCTCGTACGGCCGTGACGTCCACGGGCCGCCGTACGCGCAGCCCGAACCGGTCCTCGTACGCGCCGAAGTACTCCCCGATCACCGCCGAGGACGGCCGCAGCGGGTCGGCGTCCGTGAGCTCCATGCCGGGCAGGGCGTGCATCCCGTGCACCTTGCCGTACGTCAGCGAGGGCCAGCGGAACTGCCAGGCGCCGCCGGGTCGCGGTGCATGGTCGAGCACCACGTGGTCGATCCCGGCCCGCGCCAGGTGGTACGCGCTGGACAGCCCCGCCTGCCCGGCACCCACGACCACCACGTCGACGTCCGCCGCACCCCGCATGATTTCGTTCACGGTTCTACCAACTCGCGGATGCGGCGGGATCTTCCCTGCCGGTCGGGAAGCGAGCCAGTGCCGCGTCAGGCAACGTTCGCCCCGTCGCGCAAACGTAGCTTGACGCGGCACTAAGCGGTCTCGGGGGAAGTGGGGCACGCCCCCGCGCCGCCCGGCACGGCGCCTCGCCGCGTTGTCGCAGCACCCTGGTACGTCCAGCACAAGCGTGCCGCTCCGCCTTGCGATGCACCGCACCGGACGACGCGAAAACGCACCCCACTTCCCCGAGGCCGCTTAGGCGCAATGCCGTTGACGTAGGGCTGGATTGGTGAGACGACGTCATCGGGGGGTGGTGTCGGTGGCGTTGTCTCTTCCGGATCTGGCCGGGGTGGG
>NZ_JBFBAH010000040.1:0-58423 GCF_040682115.1 Streptomyces sp. NPDC051364
GGCCGACTCATCCGCACCGCGCCGAACACCTACAAGATCACCCTCCCTGACGCATTGACACCGCTGCCGAGCGCTTAACTTCGCGGCATTGGATGCTGGACGCGGTCTTCTACGTCACCGACAACGGGATCAAGTGGCGGGCGATGCCTGCCGACTTCCCGCCCTGGGACCGCGTCTATGCCTTCCTCCCGCCGCTGGCGGGCCGGTGGCCTGGTCGCCGAGCTCCACGACCGGCTGCGCGGGAAGGTCCGCGTCACTGAGGGCCGGGAGGCGGAGCCGACAGCGGCGATCATCGACTCGCAGTCGGTCAAGGCCGCCGCCTCGGTCCCGGCCGGCTCACGCGGTTACGATGGCGGCAAGAAGATCAACGGCAGGCGCCGGCACGTGATCACCGACTGTCTCGGCATGATCCTCATGGTCCTGGTCACCGCCCACCCCCTCCCCACCGGCCGTCGGCTCGCCCTCCACCATCTCCACGATCCGCCGGTAGTCCGTCGCGAGCACCGACGCCTCCATCCCCTCCCGGCGCCGCGGCACCACCGACCGGGCCACCGGCTCCGGCTCCGGCACGCTCTCCACCTCCGGCCCGGCCACCGGCACATCGGCCACGGACTCCGCCCCGAGCTCCGTCAGAGCCTCGGCCAGCTCCGCCACCGCCGACACCCGACGTTCCAGCACCTCCTCGGCTCCGGCGAGCTCGGCCAGCACCCGCTCGGCCTCCGCTCGAAGCTCCTCCACCCGCACCCGAGCCGCCGCTTCCCGCCGCTCCATCAACCCCATCGCCGACGCACCACGAACCTCCGCACCACCGAGCCCGAACACGACGCCCGAACCCTCCCACGGAGGCAGTAAAACCATGCGTGAGCTGGGAAAACTCAGCGCTCAGAATCGGTAAGACAACGGCTTCTCAATCTGGACCCTCTCTGGGGTCTCGTGCTGGACGGTTGCCCGGTCGCCTCCGTCGTCCCCTTGGTCAATGGCGTGGCCAAGGACTTGTCCGGGCCAATCTGAGTCTGCACGCACTCGCGCCCTACCCACCTCGCGGGTGGAGCGTACCCGTGTCTTCGGCCTCGGCACACCGAAGAAGGCTCAGTCGTCGCACGGCGATCACGGGTGCGGTGGGGGTAACGGGGAGGTGTCCGACCTGAATTCCGTGCCGACGTACGCCTTGATGGCCTCGGTGATGAACTGCCCGGTGCTGTCCGGGCTCAGCGCCTGGGCCTGCACGTGCGCATACATGTCGCGGTAGATCCGCACTTCGGATCGTTTCTCCAAATAGAGGTCGCTGGTGAACCTCTCCAGATACACCACGCTCACATCGGTGGCGTCGGCGAACTCGAGCAGTGAGAACTGTCCCAAGACACCGGGGTGGGCCCCCGCCTTGTGAGGGATGACCTGCACGGTGATGTGCGGCTGGGCACCGAGGCGGGTCAGATGCTCGAACTGCTCGCGCATGACCTCGCGGCTGCCTACGACGCGCCGCAGCGCCGACTCGTCCAGTACGGAGCTCAAGCGTAACGGGTTATCTGGGGCGCCCAGCCGGTCCTGGCGCCGCAGCCGTACCCGGAGGCGTGTGGCGGCCTGGTCGGCAGTGGCGTGAGGGATCGTTCCTGCAATGACCGCCCGCGCGTAGGCGGGGGTCTGTAGCAGCCCCGGGATAACGTGAGGCTCGTAGGTTTGGATCGCGGCGGCCTCGGCCTCCAGGCCGATGTAGGCGCCGTACGGGATATCGCCGTAGGCGTTCCACCAGCCCTGCCGGCCCGATTCCCGGGCCAGATGCATCAGGTCGTCGACGAGCCGCTGGTCCTGAACTCCATATAGCCGGCAGAGATCGCGCACATCGCGCGGCTTGATGAGGCGGCGGCCGTTCTCCAGGAAGCTGATCTTGGGCTGTGAGATCAACAGGCGCGCCGCCACCTGCTGCGTCGTCATGCCGCTGATCTGCCGGAGCCGGCGTAGCTCCGATCCCAACCGGCGCCTGCTGACGGTGGGATTGACGTTGACGCCCACGCGGTGTGTTCCTCCGCTCCGAGATCCTTGTCCTGGCGAGCAGACTGCCATGGCCCAGGGGGAGTTGGATCCACCTTCATGCCGTGTCGCGCCTGTTGTCAACCGGTTCGTTTTTCGTCGCCGCCTCGTGAATTCTCGCACCTCAGGCCGCGGGAACATAGGAATGCCTATTTAGCCCACAAAGCCCAGTGAGCCTATTTAATTCTTTGTATGATTTCCTGTCGGCGCGAATGGTGGATTTCGAGGAAAATCACCCGACCGTCCCCGGGTCGGTGCATGTTTCTGCGTAATATTCCACTGACAAAGAGACGGTCCTGTGCGACCGAGACCGTCAATTACGCCACCGTCCACTCATAGGAGTTGGCCCCTCGATGACGCTGAATATCCCCGGCGCGGCGCTACGGCGCACAACGCCCGTCTGGATCGCGACGGCTCTCGCCATGGTGATCGCCTCTGCCGTGGTCGTGGTGACGCCGACCCGGGCAAATGCGATCGCAACAGCTGTACCTCTGGGCACGGCCGCCAGCTTTGCTGTGCTGGCCGGCTCGGAGATCACCAACACCGGCCCCTCGGTGATCACCGGCGACCTCGGAGTGAGTCCGGGAACGGCCATCAGCGGATTCCCGCCCGGCACCGTGAACGGTACTCAGCACTCCGGCCCGGTTGACCCTGTGGGCCTCCTGGCCAAGAGCGCCCTGGTCACGGCCTACAACAACGCCGCCGGACAGCCCTCGGACGCAGTTCTTCCCCCGGATGCCGGGGGCCTGACGCTGGTTCCGGGTGTGTACACCGCGCCCTCCACTCTCGGACTCACCGGCACTCTCACCCTGGACGCCCAGGACAACCCCGACGCCGTGTGGGTCTTCCAGGTCGGTTCGGGTCTGACGACGGCAACCTCCAGCAGTGTGTCCCTCATCAACGGGGCCTCACCCTGCAACGTGTTCTGGAAGGTCGGGAGTTCGGCCACCCTCGGCACCGACACCAGCTTCGTCGGCACCATCATGGCCTTGACCTCCATTTCTCTGACCACGGGAGCGGACATCGACGGACGGGCGCTGGCCCGTAACGGTGCGGTGACGATGGACACCAACGTGATCAACCGTGGGACGTGTGCCGCAGGCGCCACCGGCGGGACGGCCACCGGCGGTCTGGTCACGGGTGGTCTGATCGCCGGCACTGCGACCGGTGGTACGGCGACCGGTGGTACGGCGACCGGTGGCACCACCAGCGGGGGCCTTCTGGGCGGCGTGCTCGGCGGCGCGTCGACAGGCGGGGGCCTTCTGGGCGGCGTGCTCGGCGGCGCGACGGGAGGCCTCGTCGCAGGAACGACCACGAGCGGAGTCACGGGCGGCACCGCGGGTCCGATCACGGGCGGAACGCTGGGCGGCGCAACCGGTGGAATCCCCAAGCCGCCCGGCAAGCCCGGTCACTACCCCGGCAAGCCCGGTCACGAGAAGCCCGGCAAGCCTGGTCATGAGAAGCCCGGCAAGCCCGGTCACGACTACCAGGGCAAGCACGACTACCAGGGCAAGCACGACAAGCGCGACGAGCACGACGAGCACGGCGGATACGAGGGCGACGAGTGAGCTCTCCGTACGCAGTGCGCGCCGCAGCAGCGGGTCGCGCATAGGTCTCCGCGGCGGGCTGACTGCCGGGGCAGTCGCCCGTTGAAGGAGGGGTTCGGCGGCGTGCGGCGGACTTGATTCCGTCGCACGCCGCTCCACAAGCCGGAAGAAATCGATGCATGAGCAGTCGTGATGGGAAGGCCGGGTGGGGCCGTGCTAGGTGTCAAGTCAGCGGACGTGAAGGAACCGGAGCGTTCCGAAGCCGGGCCGGGCGCCGGGGGCCGAGGCGGCGGTCCGCACGCGTACGGGGGTGAGCCCGGGCCGCGCGGCCCGCTGAAGGCCGGAACCGGAACCGTCGTCGTTCTGTGTCTGGCAACGGCGCTGGCCCACGTCGTGCTGGTCTTTCTGCACGTGGCGCCTCGGAACCCGGTCTCGCAGCTGTACAGCCGCCCGATCAACACGTGGGTCTATCCCCTGTTCGAGCAGAACTGGCGGCTTTTCGCCCCGGACCCGGAGTCGGCCAACCGGCAGATCTCCGCGAGGACCAGGCGGACGGCACCCGACGGCGCCGAGGAGGTGAGCGGCTGGTTCGACCTGAGCGCCGTGGACGACTCCGCCGTCGAGCACAACCCCTTCCCGAGCCACACGGCACAGAACATGCTGCGCCGGGCCTGGAGTTCCTATCTCGAAGCGTTCGGCGGTGACGACGAGCCGCGTTCGGAACGGGCCGTGATGATGCAGACGTACCTGCGCAACATCGCGGCGGATCGCGTCGCCGCCCACCGGCGCGGCTCTTTCGATTCCATCCAGCTGCGCGTGATCACGCTCCCCATCGCTGCCCCGAACACAGCAGGCGGTACCCACCGGGCCGCGGCCGGTGCCGCGCCTCTCGAGACCCGTTACCTGCCCTGGTGGAAGGTGCCCCCCCATGGAACAGACTGAGCCAGCACCCGCAGCCGCGCCGACCCGCCCTGTGGGGCAGCGCGTCCTCGACCGCATGGGCATGCTCCTCGCCCTGCTGACCGAGCGGCCGGTCTCCCTGTACGCCGCGGCGGTCCTGCGCATCGGGTACGGGCTGCTCTACCTCGTCTTCCTGCTGCGCGAGTTTCCGCACCGCGACGAGATCTGGGGTCCGGGTTCGCCGTGGACACCCGCGCTGGCGAAGCAGCTCTTCGACGAGACCGGGTGGGTCAGCATCCTCACCCTGTCCGACAGCTGGGCCTACTTCGAGGTCTGCTACGCGGCAGCTCTCGTCACGTCCGCGCTCTTCATGCTGGGCTGGCGGACCAGGGCCGTGTCCGTGCTGTTCGCGGTCGTGGTGGCGTCGTTCCACGCCCGGGCGATCTTCATGACGGACGGAGGCGACAACCTCATGCTCCTCATGGCCGTCTACCTCGTCTTCACCGCGTGCGGCCGACGCTGGTCCCTGGACGCGCGCAGGACGGCGGGTCCGGCAGCGGACGGCGGCCGGCACCGACGCCGGTTCCACGATTTCCGCTGGACCGTGGGCACCGTGCTGCACAACTGCGGCATGTTCGTCATCGCCGCCCAGGTCTGCTTCCTCTACGGATCCGCGGGCCTGTACAAGGTGCAGGGCGGTTCCTGGGGCAACGGGACCGCCCTCCATTACGTGCTGAACCTCGATCTCTTCCGGCCGTGGCCCGAGCTGTCCCTCCTGCTGGACGAGCACTCGGTCGCGATCGCCGTCGCCGGCTACCTGACGGTGCTGCTGCAGGTCGCCTTCCCGTTCGTGCTGTTCGGCAGGCTCAAGTACCCCGTGTTGACGATGCTGGTGGGTCTTCACCTGGGGATCGCGATCTTCCTGGGACTGCCGCTCTTCTCCGGCGTGATGATCGTCGCGGATGCCGTGTTCCTTCCCGACCGCTTCTACCGGTCCGTGGGGCAACTGCGACCGCGAGCAGCCCGGCGGGCAGGCTTCGGGAAGACTCAGGCTCCGGCCCGGGGAGAATGCACGCTCGTGCCGGCTCAGCCCGGTCCGGCCGGCTGAATCATGGTCTCGGGATATTCGCGGGTCATCACCGCGACAACGAAGCAGGCATCGGCCGCGGCCGTCCGACCTCGGAGTTCGCCGCGTTCGCGGGCCTGCTGGCGACCCGCATCTACTTGTGCCGGCCCCGCGATCCGGAAGAAAAAGGCCTGGTCGAGCGCACAGCCACCCGGCTCATCAGCTTCATCTACTACCTGCACCGATCACCACGCCCGTTCACCGGTGGGCAGCTCAGGGTCTACGACACCCTTGCAACCCCCGAAGCGGTCCACGCGGCCGCATCCTTCCGCGACATCGAACGAGTACACAACTCGATCATCTTTTTCCCCTCCGCCGGGGTCTTCCACGAAGTCCTTCCCGTTACCTGCCCCTCACGCCGCCCGGAGGACGGACGAATTTCCTGCAACGGCTGGATCCACTGACCCGCCGACCGGCTGCCGACCTGCCAGGGAGGACCGCGACGGACTCCTGCGCCGATGAGTGCCCCTGTGCGGCCGTCGAGGTAGCCCATCGGGCGGCGCGTGGGGAAGGGGCGAGGCGGAAGCCGATCCGGGTGCGCGGAACCACCGGGGCGCTGCGGGCGGTCGCAGGGCTGCCCCTGGCCGTCGCGCAGGGTCTCGCCGTACTGGTGGGTGTACTGGCCAGGCCGCGAGGCCGGCAACAAGCTCCGCTCCCACCTGCGCGAGTACTTCCCCGGCTACCTCGCCGCCGTCCAGGCCATCACCGGCGGCATCAACGCGCCGCTGGCCCGCACGCTGCTGGCCGCCGCGCCGACCCCTGAGGCAGGCTGCCCGCTTCACCCGCACCCAGTTGCGTGGTGGGCCTCGGCCAGACGGTCGACCCACTCGGCGGCGGTGGCGAACGCGACGCGGTGACCGGCCTGGCAGGCCCTGACCGCGAGGCCGGTGGCCAGGTGGGTCTTGCCGGTGCCGGGCGGGCCGAGGAAGACGACGTTCTCTTTGCCCGCGATGAAGTCCAGAGTGCTCAGATGCGCCTCCTGGCGCGTCAGGCCGCGCAGGTGGGTGACATCGAGTTCCTCGAGGGTCTTGATCGCGGGGAAACGGGCGGCCCGTACTCTCGCTTCGCCGCCGTGGGACTCACGGGCGGCGACCTCCCGCTGGAGACAGGCGACGAGGTATTCGGTATGGGTCCAGGACTCCTTGCGGGCCCGTTCCTCAAGCCGTCCGGCGGCATCCAGCAGGGCTGGCGCCTTCATCGCCCGGGCAAGGAAGGCCAGGTCAGCGGCTGTCTGCTGGCCGGTTCGCCGACCCGTTGCGGTGGTCTCGTCTGTCGTCTCGGCCGTGATGGTGCGGGCCATTTAGATGACCTCTCTTCCGCCATCGATGACGGTGAACAGCCGGTCATAGGAGCCGAGCTCGCGTTGTTCGACCTCGACCAGCGGGCCGGAATCGACGGACCGGATATGACCGGAGGGCCGGTGGCGGTGGTGCTCCTGCCGCATGATCCGGCCGGTCTCGGCGTGCTGGGGGTCGGTGATGGTCTGATGGCGGGCCCAGCAGCGGGTGTGTTCGGCAACGATCTCCCCGCCGGCGGCCAGGACGACAACCTTCTCGTTGTCGCTGAGGACGGTGACCTGGTGGCCGATCGCGGCCGGGTCGACGGAGTAGTCGCAGGTGTCGACGCGGACGTAGTGGTCGCGGCCGAGGCGGATCTGGAACCGCCACCACGTCGGCGGATCGACGGCCGGCAGCGTCAGCATCTGGGCCCGGTCTGCTTCCCACCGGTCGGCCGGGCGGGCACCGAGGGTGCGGTGGATCCTGCGGTTGGCGACCTTCAGCCAGGCCGTCAGCTGGCTGTTGAAATCGTCCGGACCGCTGAAATGACGGCCGGGCAGGAACGAGGTCTCCAGATAGCCGTTCGCCCGCTCGACCAGGCCTTTCGCTTCTGGATCGCGGGGCCGACACAAGTAGATCTTCGTGGCAAGCAGGCCTGCGAACGCGGCGAACTCGGAGGTCGGGCGGCCCCGGCCGACACCGGCCTCGTTGTCCCAGACCAGCGTCTTGGGCACCGCACCCCACTCGGTCAGCAGTCGCCAGTGCCCGTCGATCAGGTCCCCGGTCCGCCTCGAGGGCAGCATCCTCGCGGTGATGACCCGCGAGTAGCCGGAGACCATCACCAGCACCGGCATCCGCCCGCACTGCCCATAGCCCAGCGGGATGTCCGCCTCGGGGAACCACAGGTCGCACTGGGCCAGCTCGCCCGGCTGATAGACCGTCCGCGAGACCGGGTCGACCGGAACATAGGCCGGCCGGAGCTCCCGCACCCGGTCTTTGAGGATCGTCATCCCGCGGTCCCAGCCGATCCGCTCCGCGATCACCGTCGCCGGCATCATCGGGGTCTCCCGAAGAAGCTCACGGATCTGCACCTCGACCGCGTCGACCGCCGAGCCCTTCACCGCACGCTCGTACTTCGGTGGCCGGTCCGTAGCCAGAGCCCGCTTGACCGTGTTCCTCGAGATCCCCAGATGCCGGGCGATAGCCCGGATCGGCATCCGCTCGGCCCGATGCAGCCGGCGGATCTCTGCCCAGTCCTCCACGAGGATCACCCTTCCCTCCTGACCTTGATCACCAAGGCCAGAGTCAGACGAAGAGCACCACGTGGGTCACTTTTGATACGCCGTCAGAGGGTCCGAGTTCAACCGTCGCCGAGAGTCTCATCCAATCCAGTCCAGCCTTCAGCTCTGGCACCTCTCGCTGCGCCGGTCGGACAGCTTCATCCACTGAACTGAGCGGGCCTTCTTCCGCTCGCGGCGCTTGTGATTCTGCTCCGAGATCAGCAGGACGCCGCCGACGACCGTCACCACGGTCGCCGCGAGGCTGGCCCATTTGGCGAAGGTGTCCACGAGGGGTATCGACCGTGCCCGCATGGCGCGCTGCGGGTGGTGTCACGGGGGATGACGCGCCGGCCGGAAGGAGTAGCTTTGCCATCGATGCATTCATGCGTGGCTTCGGGGTGCTCCGCCTGCCGCCCGCCCAGCGGCGCGGGCCGCAGCATCTGCGAGATGGTCCTGGAGTTCACGGTGCCTGAACTGGTACGCGTTCCCGGAGATCCGGAGCAGGCCGGCGTCGGAAGCCCAGGCGAGGAAGCGTCCAAGGCGCCACGGCAGGCGTCCGCGTGTGCAGAGCAAGGTGGCGAAGTAGCGGCGCCAGGCACCGGCCCAGATGATCCCGCTGAGAACGCCCAGGATGCCTCCGAAGAACCCCACCATGATGATCGAAAAAGTAAGGGCTCCGGCAAAGGTCCATTCTTCGGTGACGAGGACGCCAATCACCGTCGTGAGGGCGAAAGTGCCCCAGGCGCTGAAACCGACCAGCGTCCCCGAACGCAGATCCGTCCGGACAAGGGCGTTTGGGCCTTTGCCTGACGGGGTGGCCTCCAGGTTGCGCCGAAGGCCGAACGCGAAGCCTCCGATCACGGCGATCGCGACAAGCACGCTCAGGTTGACGACGCTGTCGATGACGAATGAGTACCCGGGTTGCCCGGCGACCGGCACGACGAGGGCCATCGTGAGGGCGAGCGCCGCGATGACGCCGAAGGTGACCGGTCCGACTACGGCGCGCCGTCCCTCCGGGGTGCGTAGCCGTCCGGGCGAGACGCTTTGGGGGACAGGCCAGGCAACTCTGGCCGACACGCAGATCCAGCCGACGGTCAACAGCGCCAGAACGACGAAGGCGGGGATCGCGGCGTGATCGGCAACGGCGATGAGTGCGATCCAGGACAGAAGAGCCACTCCGGCAATACCGCTGATCGCGATGTCGACCGCTCGGGCACGCATGCCGACAAGTGGCCACAGCCGGTGCAGAACCAAATCAGTGCTGGACAGCACGTGGCCGCCCGTGGTGCGGCGTTCGCGGGCATTGTCGCTCAGGTAGCGGGCGAGGATCCCAAGCCAGCGCCCGACCTGCTCCGGCCTATAGGCGCGATTGCCTGCATGCTTGTGCAGTTCGGTGGCGGCGGGCACGAAGCGGTCAAGGAGGTGGCCGCGCAACGCCCTGGCATCGGTGAAACGCAGCAGCTCAGTGGGGTCGCGTTCGGCTTCGTAGACGGTCACCGCCAGGGTGAGCAGCCAGGGGGTCGACAGCACATGGGCGGCTGCTCCTTGCGGTTGCCGCCGCGCGTCGTCGACAACCGGCTGCCAATCCTGGGGGGTCAAGACCCGAGCGGCTACGAATCGCTGCGCCTGGTCGGTGGTCACGGATGACACCTCAACGCGGGCTGCGTCAAAGAGGCGGATCCTTGCCGCCAGCGCGTCGTATGTGTTGGTGCGGCAGGTCACCACCAGGGGCGCTTTTTGACGGCCGGCTTGGTACCGGTTGAGGGCGGCCAGGGCTTCAGCCGCGCGGCGGGGACCAGCGTCGGCGAGTTCGACGTCCATTTCGTCCAGGCCGTCGAGCACCGGCAGGACACAACGCCTGTCGATCAAGCGCCTTGCGGTTGTCTTGCTGAGCTGGTACGTATCAGCAAGCTCGCCAGTCATCCACGCGTCCAGTGGCTGGGTGGTGTCCCACCCGGCCAGGGCCATGCGAACCGGTACCGGTTCGTCGGCTTCTCGCTTCTCAAGCAGGCTCAGCATGAGTTCGACGGCCAGGACGGTTTTGCCGGCCCCGGCGGCCCCGGTAATGAGCAGCCGCCGGGGCTGCAGGCGGGAGTAGTAATCGCTGATCTCGCTCAGACGGCCGGTGGGTGCCGCACCGCCAGCTGCCCGGGACGGTACGGCACGGAACGTGAAGGCAACGTCGATCGGCTGGTTGTCGCCGCCCAGCAACTGCGTGCGCTGCGCCAGCTCACTTGCCTCCACCACTTTGGCGAGTTTCCGGGCCGCTTGGACAAGATCGACATCGGTCGATGGCTTCAGCGCCTTAGCCGCTGTGCCGGCCACCGACAGCAGCGCGAGCAACAGCATGAACACATTCAGCCTGTCGGACGTGGTCAGGTTGCCGCTGATGAACGTGATCCCGGCCCAGACACCGACGGCCAGGCACGCCGAGGCGAGCAGCAGCCCGCCTGAGTATCGAACCCATTCCCGCTGTCGTGCGCCTCTCACCCCTCACAGCATGCCCCTCCCAATCACCCGGCGCGGGAGCGCCGCGCTGGAGCCGAGTGTTCTGCCATGCGAAGAAGACGCCCGTGTCCGTCATCAGGGAAGTTAGGCGGCGGCGAAGCCCGGACGTGCCACGACTGGATTGGATGACGCCGTCGCTCCGGGAGGCACCGAATCCAGCGCGCTGATCCCTCTGAAGCGTTGAGCTGCTGACCTGCGACGACTGCATGAGAGGAGACAGAGCGCCAGCCGCCTGACTTCGATGAGACGACGACTCGGTTGGATGACAGCGGACAGCACTCCCCTCCTGCGAGGGGACCGCCGGGCCTGCGGGTTATCTGGCCAGAAAGACCATTCCTACTCGGCGGACTCCGCCACGGTGAAGTCGGCCACGCACGCACTCGCCGCACATGAGGCTGCGGCGGGCCAGGGTCTTGGGCGATACCCGAATGACCGCGGCGGGAGTGCACTGGCACGTGGCCTTGACAGTCGCTGCACGAGGCGCTCGACACCACCACCCCGGGCGGCCGCCTCGTGTTCCACGTGTTCGCCGCGCTCGCGGAGTTCATCCACGAACTGATCGTGCAGGGCACACACGAGGGCCTTGAGGCGGCGCGGGCCCGCGGCGAGCGCATCGGCCGGCCGCCCGCCATGACGGAGGAGCAGATCCGGCATTCCCGCGCCCTGCTCGCGCAGCCAGAGAACACGATCACTTCGATCGCGAAGCTGCTCGGCGTCTCCCGTACGACGCTCTACAAGTACGTGCCGGAGCTGGCAGCAGGACGGGGCTCCCTTGTACCCGGCGACCCCCGCCCGGTACTGCCGGGCCCTCGTTGACGCCATACCGAGGGCACTCCCGCGTGTCCCCGAGCTCCGGAGGCTGTCCCTGTCAGGCGGGGTCGACGTGAAGCAGTAGCAGGTCGAACGCGGGGCCGTCGGGGGTGTTGCGGTAAAGGCCGGCGTACTGGTAGCCGAGGCGGGTGTAGAGCTGGCGGCCGCGGTCATTGGTGGGCAGGGCGAGCAGGGAGGACCAGTTCGGGGCGATGGCGGTGATGAGGGCCTGGTGCATGCGGGTGCCGATGCCCTGGGACTGCCAGGGTCGGCGGACGGCCAGCTCACACAGTCCCATCAGCCGTTCGGTGCGGGCTGGTTCGGGGATGGCTGGGAGCAGGTCGGTGCCGAACCAGTAGGTGGCGGTGCATGGGAAGGCGTATCCCATGCCTGTGGGGGTGCCTCCGGAGTAGGCAATGACCAGAGTGAAGCCCTCGTGCCGGAGGTGGCCGGTGATCTGGCGGCGGAGCGCGGGAACGGACAGCCCGGCGGTGGCGGCCTCGGGGTTGTTGACCAGTTCGGGGTGGGCGTCGGCCCAGATGTCGGCGGCCACGTCGAGCAGGGCGGGGACCTGGCCCGGGCCGTAGGTGCGGATCACCGTGTCCGTACTGGTGCTGGGGGTGGTCACCTTGTCCTCCTAGCTGCTGGCCGTGGTGGTGCGGTACGCGTCGAGCCAGTCGGTGATGGCCGGGACGGCGGTGTGCCGTTGCAGGGCGCCGGCGACGTTGTGGAGCTGGCGCAGCAGCCGGTCGGAGCGGACGTCGGGGAGGTAGCTCAGGACCCGGTGGGCTGCTTCGGCGGCGGCTTCGGGCTCGGGCCTGGTCCTGACGGCATGCTGGATCGCCACGTCGCCCAGGTACAGGGCGCGGTTTCGGGTGAACTGGTCGCCGTGGAGGAGTACGGCCTGCTCGGCGCCGGCGGCGGCGCGCTCGTGCTGGTCGAGGTCTGCGCGGGCGAGGGCTTCGAGGCCGGCGAGCTCGGCGGGGGTGAAGAAGGTGAGCCAGTCGGGATCGGCTTCGGCGGGGCCTTGGGCGTAGAGGTGGTGGGCGCGGACGATGGCCCGGTCGGTGGCGGCGGCGTCGCCGAGCAGTGCCCAGCCTCCGGCTTCGCGCATCGCCATGAGGGCGAGCATGCGGGCGGATCCGTAGGTGCGTACGGCGCTCTGGGCGCCTTGGGCGGCGGCGACGGCCTCGCGGGGGCGGCCGGATGCCTTGGCGACCAGGGACAGGCACCCGAATGCGTGGCCTTCCAGGGCGCGGTCGTCGGCGATGCGGGCCGCGGCGAGGGCTTCGCCGTACAGGCTGCGGGCGTCGGCGGGGCGGCCGGAGTCGAAGGACAGCCATCCGGCGGCGACCGACAGGTGGCCTGTGGCGATGCGTAACTGGAGTCCGGTGCGTTCGGTGTAGGTGCCGTCTTGCAGCCACTGGTAGGCGGTGTGCATCGCGGTGGACGCGGATCGGCGTAGCTGCGCCGATCCGTGCTCGGTGTCGTGGGCGTAGATGGCGGTGACGGTCCGCGTGACGGTGCGGACGTCGGCGGCCCCGATCCGGCCGGTCCGTTCCGGGGGCAGGGGCAGCAGGGCCAGGGCGGCGCCGGCTCCGTCGAGCAGGAAGTCGCGGCGGTCCACCGAGGCCTGCGGCGGGCGGCTCGTCATCGTGGTGGCGGGGGCCGAGGTGGTGGTGAAGCCCAGTTCGGACATCGCTCGGCCGCTGATCCGGGTGAGGATCCGGCGGTATACGGCCCGGGGCAAGGCCACGTCGCCGTCCTCCCAGGCTGCGACCAGCCGCGCGGTGCAGCCGACGTTCTCGCCCATGCCGGCTCCGGTGTCGACGACGAATTTGGCGAACTCGCTTCGGGACATCTGAAGGTCCAGCTCGCGTACGCAACGCAGCTGGGTGTTGGGGGGATGCCGTCTGCCGGCCATGTGCCGTCTCCCGGGGCCAGGGCGGGTGGGTGCCGAGACCGTACCGGCCTCGCCCTGGGCATGCCCGCCAGTTGGGCCCATTTCACCCCGCCCGGGCGGCAATTACATCGGTCTTGCATCGCCGCGGCGTCGAACCCGCCGCGCGGCGGCTGCTTGCGTGGACCTGGGACACGATCGCCAGCCTCGGGAGGCCCTCATGCCGGACACCTTCACTGCTTCTACCGCCCTGATGGCGCCTGGGGAGCGGGCGACACCGATGGGTGCGGTGGCGGTGTACGCCGTCGTCCCGTCCGAGGCCGACTCCGTACGGGTGCTGGAGGAACTGCGGTCCTACGCCACCGAACGCGGCTGGCACGTCCCGGCCGGCTGCGCGGCAGCGGACGTCGGCCAGCTCGGCGCGAACCTGAGCCGGTCGGGGTGGCCGCGGGTACGGCGCGCGGTCCAGGCCCGGGCGGTCACCGGGCTCGTCGTGCCCTGCTTCGCCCACATCGGCTACCGCTGGGCGGACTGGAACCGCGAGCGGACGTGGCTGCTGCGGCACGGCCTCTTCGTCATGGCCACCGATCCCACCGAACTGCCCGTCGGAGTCGCACCGGAGGACGTGACGCACCCATGAGCGGCTACTACAGCGTCGTACACGACCCCGACGGACGACTCGGGCACCAGCTGCCGCTCGACCGCGAACCGCACCTGCAACTGGCCACGTCGGTCCTGGCCTGGACTCCGCAAACGGTGCCGCCGGTGGCAGACACCGCTCTCACCGTGCTGGAGCTGACCGGGCACGCGCGGCTGCTGCGCGACGAACTCGCGGACCGGATCGACAGGCTGCCGGCCGACTGCGAACGTCGCCAGCTCCTCACCTACACCCTGGGTGAGGCAGAGCGTCGGCTGTCGCCCGCGGCGATGTCCCCGTGCGGTGACCTCGCCCACGCGCAGAACCGCGCCCGCCTCGTCCAGGCCCTCTACGGCTCGCTGGACCGGCTGGAGGCAGAGCGCCCCGCATGCGGCTCGTGCTCTCACCCGCGGTCCGGAGCACAAGCCCACGAGGCTCGAACCCTCGCCAAGGGCTGAACCCCACAACTCCCGCCCCGGCCAGGGACGGGCAAGCGGGCCGCCGGGGAGAACCCGTGCGGTCCGCGGCACCACCGGTTCGGGCAGTGGGCCCGTACCGGAATCGGCAAGGAAGGAAAAGCCCCATGGAGAAGTCCAAGTCCGGTATCGCCGCAGCCAGCATCTCGGCGCCCGCGCAGCACGTCGAGGAGATCACCGGGCCCGTGGTGATCGCCGTCGACGTCGAGGACGAGGAGTAGGTCCCCACCCCCGCGCCCTGACCTGGCGCCCCTCCCTTCTCCTCAGCTCCGTTGGGGCCAGGGAGGGGCGCCCTTCCGCTCTTCAACCCGTCTGGAGGTCGCAGTGATTCACGTGTTCGTCGGGCCGACGCTGCCACGGTCCGAGCTTGCCGTGCCCGGCGTACGGGCATGGCCGCCTGCCCGGCACGGCGACCTGTTCGACAACGCGATCCGCGCAGGCGACACGGCGGTCATCATCGACGGGGTGTATCACCAGGCGCCGGCGCTGCGGCACAAGGAGATCCTTGCGGCGATGGGCCGGGGAGTCCGGGTGATCGGCGCCGCGAGCATCGGCGCGCTGCGGGCGGCCGAGCTCGCGCCGTACGGGATGCTCGGCATCGGCAGCATCTACGCCGCCTACGTCCGGGGGGACATCGAAGGCGATGACGAGGTGGCGGTCGGGCAGGCCCCGGACGGGGCTTGGGATGCGCTGACGTGGCCGCTGGTCAATGTCCGGCACGTCCTGGCGCTCGCGGAATCCGGCGGGGTCATCGATGCAGAGCGGGCCACCACGCTCCTCGCGGCGTTGCGCGCGATCTACTACCCCCAGCGCACGTGGGCCGCCGTACGAGCGGTGTGCCGGCGCGAGGGCGAGAGCTCGTTCGTCGACTGGCTGGCCGGGCAGCAGGAGCAGGACCGGTACTTCGGTGACCTCAAGCGTACCGACGCGCTCGCCGCCGTCCGGACCGCGCTCGGCGGCGCGACTACCGGCTCGGGCCCCGGCCCGGCGCCGGTGTGGGAGACGGCCTACTTCCGGCGCTGGTCCAACGCCTTCACTCGCGAACGCCTGGAGGGGACCGTGCTGCCCACCGAGGACCGCCTGGTCTACCAGCAGGTCTTCGACCCCGCGTTCCCCGAGAGGTGGACGGCCTACCTCGAGCACCTCTCACAGCATCCCGCCGATGGCGGGCCGGGGCTGACGCTGGCCGAACGGCTTGCCCGGGTCTCGGACGGGGATCTCCCGGCCGACCGCGTCTTCCATCCGCCGCTCGACCTGCGCGACGAGCGGACCACGGCGGTGCTCCTGGCTGGCGAGAACGTACACGACCGGCAGGCCGTCGCCCGCTACGCCGATGCCCTCGCCCGGTATCGGCGCGAGCGGCCGGGGTTCTCGGCAGCCGCGGTGCGCGAGGAGGCCGCACGCGCTCTGCTGCTGCGGGTGTGGCGCTGCTCTGAGCGGGAGTTCGACGCGGAGGCGTCCTCGCGGGGGCTGGTGTGCGGGGCGCGTGCCGCGGAGGCGGCCAAGCGGCTGGTGCCCGGCTTCCTGGAGGAGACCACGAGGAGGGAGGCAGCCAGTGTCGGACATTGAGGAGCCGGTGACGCTGCCCGGCACGGTGCGGGCCCGGATGCCCGAGGAGACCTGGGCTGCGGTGGCCGGGCACCTGCCCGAGTTCGGCATCACCCGGGTCGCGGACCTGACCGGCCTGGACTGCATCGGCCTTCCGGTCTTCACGGCGATCCGCCCGGCATCGCTGACCTTGAGCACCTCGCAGGGCAAGGGCGCCACGCCCCTGCTGGCGAAGTTGTCGGCCGTCATGGAGGCGATCGAGCTGTGGCACGTCGAGCAGCCGCTGCCCGTCATCGCGTACGGCCCGGCCGTCGAGGTCGCCCCCGACTGCCCACTGGCCGCGCTGCCACTGACCGCCCCGTACCCGGAGCAGGCCGTGGCCCGGATGCGATGGGAGTGGGCGGCCGGCACCGCCGTGGTGAGCGGGAAGACGGTGCTGCTGCCGGTCGATCTGGTCCGCCGCCGGGCGCAGCGGCCCGCGTGGACCCCGGATGTGTGGCGCGCCACCAGTACCGGACTCGCGTGCGGGAACAGCCGGGGCGAGGGGCTGCTGCACGCCCTGTTCGAGGTGGTGGAGCGCGACGTGCTGTACCGGGATGGGCAGCGCGGCGGGCGGCAGCGCACCCTGATCGCGCCCGGGACGGTCGAGGACCCGCACGGCCGTGAGGTGATCGCGCGGCTGGCGGCCGCGGGCATGTCGTTGGAGATTGCGCTGGTGGACGGCCCGTTCGGGGTGCCGGTGTGCCTGGCGTACCTGTGGTCGGAGGACTACCCGGTCGTCTTCGCCGGCGGCGGCTGCCACAGCAGCCCATCGATCGCGCTCACGCGGGCGGTGACCGAGGCCGCTCAGTCCCGCCTCGCCGCGATCGCGGGGACCCGGGACGACCTCCCCTGCGACCCGGGCAGCTTCGACGCCCTCGTCTTCCGCCCGGCACCAACCTCAGGGCTTACGCCGCGGCCGCAGGCGACGGCCCGATTCGCCCCCGTCGGCGGCACCTTCACCGACCAGGCCAGAGCCATGGCCCGCCGGATAGCGCACGTCACCGGGCACGAACCGGTGGCCTTGGACCTGTCGGCCACCGACGGTCTTGTCCACGCCGTGCAGGTCATCTGCCCCGGCACCCGCTCACGGATCAGAAGGTCGATGCCCCGATGAACACGACGCCCGCCGCAGCCGCGGCACTGCTCGCGCCCGGCACGACACGCTCGTCCCCGTACGACGCCTTCCATGCTGCTCGGGCCCGCACGGATCTCGTCGCCCGCCTGTACGCCGAGGCGATGGGCGAGGACTACCCGGCCGAGATCACCGCCTCCAGCTCCTGCGACTGGCCCCTGCTGGGGCTGATGGCCGCCCGCCTGCGCATGAAACCCGACCAGCTCCTCGTGGACGCCGGATGCGGCACCGGCGGTATCGGCCTGTGGCTGGCTCGCGCTCTCGCCGTCCGCCTGAACGGCTTCGACCTCTCACCCGTCGCCACCTCGCAAGCCACCGCCCGCCGCCCCCACTTCCTCGCTGCCACCGCCGACCGCGCCGTCTTCCGCGTCGCCGAGCTGGAGAACACCGGCCTGCCCACCGCTCACGCCCACGGCATCGTGTGCGTGGACGCCCTCGGGCGCGCGGCCGACCGCGGGGCGGCGCTGCGCGAACTCGGCCGCGCCCTGGCCCCCGGCGGCCGCCTGCTCGTGACCCGGGCACTGCGACACGGGGCGGAACCGGCATGGCACCAGCAGGTGGCAGCCGCCGGGCTGACCCAGGAGCACCTGGACGAGCGGCCCCAGGAGCCCGTGATGTGGGAGCAGCTCTACCGGCTGTGGATCGCCCACGGCGACCATCTGCGGAGCGAGCTGGGCCAGGCGGCCGCCGAGGCCATGCTCCGCGAGGCGCACCAGGTGCTTCCCACCCTGCCCGGACGACGGGCGGTCCTGCTGACCCTGCGGCGCCTTCCGGGCACCTCGGACAGCCCTGGGGCGGCCGCTAGGATGGCCGGGCCCAGCCGCCTGGCTGGCAGGCCCGCGTCCACCGAGAGGACCCCGCAGTGAACGAGAACCGCGTCCGTGCGGCGGTGTTCTCGGCCGGATCCTGGGGCACCGCCGTGGGCAAGATCATGGCGGACGCCGGCACGAGCGTGGTGATGCACGCGCGGCGCAGCGAGATCGCCGACGCGATCACCACGACCCGCCGCAACCCCGGATACTTCCCGGACATCGAGCTGCCCCCCAACCTGACGGCCACCACCGACCCGGCCGCAGCCCTCGACGGCGCCGACTTCCTCGTGCTGTCCATCCCCGCGCAGTCCCTGAGGGCGAGCCTGGCGGCCTGGGCCCCGCACATCGGCACGGACACCGTGATCGTGTCGCTGATGAAGGGCATCGAGGTCGGCAGCGGGCTGCGGGCCAGCCAGGTCATCACCGAAGTGACCGGCATCCGCTCCGAACGGGTCGCCGTGCTGTCCGGCCCGAACCTGGCCCGCGAGATCATGAACGGCCAGCCCGCGGCCGCGACCATCGCCTGCCCCGACCAGGACGCCGCCCACCGCGTCCAACAGGCCTGCCACACCCCGTACTTCCGGCCCTACACCAGCACCGACGTGACCGGCTGCGAGCTCGGCGGCGCCGTGAAGAACGTGATCGCCCTCGCGGTCGGCATCGCCTCCGGCATGGGCATGGGCCACAACGCGCAGGCCATGCTCATCACCCGCGGACTGGCGGAGACCACCCGGCTGGCCGTGGCGATGGGAGCCCACCCGGCGACCCTGGCGGGCCTTGCCGGTCTGGGGGACCTGGTGGCGACCTGCTCCTCCCCGCTCTCCCGCAACCGCACCTTCGGCACCCACCTCGGCCAGGGCCTGAGCATCGAGCAGGCCACCGCCGCAACGAAGCAGACCACCGAGGGCGTCAAGAGCGCCGAGGCGATCCTCGCCCTGGCACACGCCCACCGGGTCGAGATGCCGATCACGGGAGTGATCTCCGACCTGCTGCACGAGAAGGTCACCCTCGAGCAGGCCGCGGCCGCGCTGATGCAGCGGCCCCCCAAGCCCGAGCGCTGACCCCCGCGGACGCCCCGTTCACGGGGCCGACCGCCGCCACCTTCACCCTCCCGACACGGAGGCCCTCACCATGCACCCATCTGTACTGCCCGCTGTCCAGACCACACTGACCCTCGCCCTCGTGACGTGGATGATCACCGGCTTCACCCCCATGCGCGGCCGCTGGCTGCGCTGGAAAATGTTCTGCCGGGCCACCTTCACGATCATCTCGCTCACCGGCACCACGAGCGACGGCCGCACCGAGCCGGTGAACGTCTACGACTACCTCTCGCCCGGCAGCTTCATCCTCGGCCCGCCCCAGCTCCAGACGATCCTCGACCACCTCACCCGCAGCGGCCGCTACGACCGGATCGACGGCGCCGGCCGCGTCCTGTCCGCCCGCGGGGAGCAGCACGTGGAAGTGAGGGACAGTCATGTGGTTCTTTGACGCCCTCACCTCCGGCTTCCAGCACCCCACCGACCCCGGCCGCCTCCAGCTGTTCCGGATCGTCTTCGCCGCGGTGCTCGCCTTACGCTTCGTGCTCTCCTTCGGCCAGGGCGGCTGGGACCGCCTCGCCCCCGGATCGCTCAGCGCCCACCTCGCCGAGCAGCGGTTCGGACCCGCCCGCTCCCGCCTCCTGATCACCCTCTACCGGCCCGCGCTGATCGTCCGTACGGCCGCTGCCCTCTGCCTGGCCGCCGGCCTCGCGCCCCGGCTCGCACTGCTGCTGGTCCTGGCAGGCGCCGCGATGGAACTGGCCTACCTCAAGAGCCCCAACGCGGTCCGCTACACCCTGCTGACCGGCACCTGCCTACTGCTCGCCAAAGACCTCGGCCACGGCCTGCACGTCGAGCACGGCGCCAGTACCGCAAACACGTGGGCGCAGTGCCTCCTCGTACTGATCAGCACCGACATCTACTGGAACTCCGCCTGGCAGAAACTCCGCTCACCCCAGTTCCGCAGCGGCCTCTACCTCGCCCAGTGGATTCACACCTACGCCCAGGTCAGGGACCGGCTTCCCTACCGGCGCCAGTACGCCGTCCCCGGCCTCGTCCGCCGCCACGCAGGCAACCTCACCGACCGGGACATCCGCCTGTGGCGCACGCTCGCGGCCACCGTCATCGCGGCAGAGCTCGCGCTCCCGCCCGCACTCCTCATCAAGCAGACGATGCCGTACGCCATCGCCGCCGGCATCGCAATGCACGCCGCGTTCACCTGCCTCAAGCCCCGCCAGCTCATCACCTTCTCCGGCCTCACCCTCGGCACGTACCTCGCCTTCGCCGCCTGATCGCCCAACACCCGGAGCCAGCCGTGTTCGTACGGGACGCGGCGGGCCTGGCCGAGTCCCTGCCCGTGTCTGGCAGGGACTCGGCGCCCCTCCGGTCACTCCTGGGCGCAGCGCCAAGCGCTGGGCACGATGCCGGGCATCCGGTGGTCGATCTGGTGCTCGCCCTTGGTGCAGCCCGCGAACGGGCCGTTCGACGGTCGCAGTTCCCGCAGGCAGGGGTCCAGGTGGTCGCGGTGCCACACGCTGGGCCCGGTGTATCCGCAGGTGGCCGGGTCGGTGAGCTCCTGCCATGCCAGCCAGCACGCGTGGAGGCGTGCGATCGCTACGGGGTGCTCGAACCAGTTGGGGCACCAGCGGGCGTCGGAGGACGGCTCCGCGAGGTAGCCGGGTACGAGGACCCCTTCCACCCACTCGATCAGGGCGCGCAGCTCGTCGTCGTACTGCGGGGAGTCCAGCAGAAGGATGAACGGCGGGAACTGCCACCCGTCCTCTGCTTCCGTCTCCTCGGCCTCCTCGCCGGCCGCCGTGTCGTCGTCGGCGAAGGCCTCGCCCGCGCCTTCTCCGCCCCCCTCAGTCAGGGTCGTGACCTGGGCGGACAGGGCGGCGACTTGGGCCTTGAGGTCTTCCATGTCCTGGAAGAGCCCCATGGGGACCTCGAAGTCGGGCTCCGGATCGTCAGCCACGGCGGTTGGCCTTCCTCGCCTCGTATGCGGCGACGGCCCGCTTGGTGATCTCTACTTCCTCCAGCGTCATGTTCGGCCCGATGTACGCCATGTCCTTCTCCTCGTACCAGGGCCGCAGGGCGATCTGGGCTACCGGCATACCGGTAGCCATCAGGAGGGCGGTGCCCTTCTTCATGGCGCGGATCTCAGCGGGATCGAGGATCTGCTCGCGCTGCTCGCTGTAGCTGCGGCTCGTACCGTCCTTGCCCTTCGAGTACGAACCGCGCTCGATGTAGTGGGCGCCGGTCAGCGTGCTGACGTCCTGGGCGAAGCGGGCATCGTCGATGCCCACGCCGATGATCTTCTTGGTTGCCGCGCCCCACATCGCGTCCATGCCCACCTCGCCCCAGCTCTTCACCCCTTGCCGGTAGCTCTGGAGGATCACGAAGGGATTGATCCCACGGCTGCCGAGGTGGCTGAACAAGTCGGGAAGATCGGCAATCTTGCAAATGTTCGCGGCCTCGTCCAAAACGGCGCGCATGGGTTCGGGCAGGCGGCCGCCGTTCCGCTCCCCAGCCTCCGCTCCGGCGGTGAACACAGCGTCGGCGACCGCCGCCACCAGGGCGCTGGACGGGCCGCCCTTCTTGCTCAGCAGATACAGGGTGACCTTGCTGGTGGCGAAAGCGCGGCGATGTCGGCGTTGAGGGACGAGAAGGTCCTTGCATGGGTCACCCCGGACAAGCACCTTCCGCGGTTCGACCCCGACCGGCCCACAGAACGGCACTCTTCAAGCGCCGCCGGTCAGGAGCCGCGGACTTCGCCTGGCCCCACCGCTGGTGGATCGCCGACGCAGGCGGCAAACCGCCCCGGGAGTCCAGCCGGTACGAGCGGGCCCGGGTCGCCAGCCTCGTCTTGCAGAACGCGATCCGCGACGCCCGCATCCTTGCCGCTGCGCCGGACAAAGCACCGACGGCGACCACGTCGGCCGCAGCGCGCGGCGATGACCACACCCACGACCAGGCGGCGCCGCACGCTGTCGACCACCCGGACCGGGACGCCGCCCTCACCCCGGCGTAGCGGGCCGCCGCCGTCCACGCCCACCAGCAGGCCGCGATGCCCGAGGAGTACCTGGAGGGCCGCACGACCGACCCGGCGACATGGCTGCGCACCCCGGAGAACATCGCCTGCCTCGCCGCACTCACCCAGGGCGCCGCCGCCCGCCGCCGCGCCATCGAGGACCGGGAGATCCCGGCCGCCGACCCGGCCAGCCAGCGCCGCCAGGAGCACGAGCAGCAGCGCCAGCAGCCCGGCCCCGGCCAAGGCCAGGGCCTCCAGCCGTGACGCGCCGCGGACCCTCCGGCGGGACGGAGCATGAAGTCACCGCGCCAGCAGTCGGGATGCGGCCGTGGCTCACGCCCTGGAGGCGGCCGGGGCGGCGAGGGTGCGGGGGAGTGACCCGCCGAAGCACGGAGGCCCCGATGGTCGACCCGATCCCGACGCACATCTCGCCGGAGCGGCTGGAGCGCCTGGCGGAGCTCGCCGACGCGTCCCGGCTGCGCGCGGCGCTGTACTCGTTCCCGAAGCCGCCGCCCATCCGGCGCCGCTCCCGCTCACGGCAGTACCCCTGGGGCCGGCCGAACCGCTGGCGCACCGCGCGCTGGTGCCGCCGCCGGGGATGAGCGGGCACGGTGGACTCCACCGAGCATCCGGTGCCGGGAGCGGCCGGTGCACCGAGTGGAGAGTGGAGTCCACTGCGGAGAGCATCCCGGCGGGAGTGGAGCCCACCGGGATGTCCATCGGGTGGGGTGGACGCCATCCGGTGGGCACTGGCCGGTGGGGGAGTGGGGCACCCCGGCATCCGGTGCACCACTCGATGGCACTGGTGCGCGCACCGACGATGGCGTGCACTCCCGGCCGCCGCACCGGTGCGCATCGTGGTGCGCCGCGGGCTCCGGTCACCGCACCTCGGTGCGCGCACCGAGCGCACCGCCTGCCCGAGAAGGTGCGCACCGCCTGGCCGGATGCCGCGTGCGCCCCGATCGAACCCGACCTCGCCCCCATTTCATGTGACCTGACGCAGACTCAACGTTCCATATCGCACATTCGGGACTCGTGCCAGACAGCGGTCAAGGGGGTCTGTGATATAGGAACTCCGCTCGATCCGGCCCCTCGTGATGGCGACGGCGCGCGCCACCCAGAAGCGCGCCGCACGCCGCGATGCGCGCCACGGGACGGTTGGTGCGCGCACCAACCCCGCGGCCGCGCCGGCGGTGCGCGCACCGGTGCGCACCGCACCACCGCACCACCGCACCACCGCACCACCGCACCACCGCACCGACGGTGCGCGGCGCGTGCACCACGATGGACGCCACCGGATCGGGAGTGGACTCCATCGTGCGAAGTGGACCCCACCCGATGTCCGCCACCGCATCCGATGCACGGCATCCGATGCCCGACTCGCGGGTGGGAGTGCACGGCATCGGAGCGGGGAGTGCACAGCATCCGATGTGCACTGCCGGGGCCGGGCGGCTGCATCGTTCCTTGACCGGGTTCGCTACGTGCGACATCCCGCCCGAACGGAACAGCGCCCGGGGGAGGAGAAATCCCCGTCCCCGGGCGCTGCCCTTCAGCTTCCCGCGTCGGCTCAGGCCGCCGCCGGGTGTCCGGCGTCGGCGTCGCCGCGGATGTCGGCGAGGAACTGGCTCACCTGGTCGACCTCCTGCATGCACTCGATCAGGAACCCGGCCGCGATCCACGCGGTGTGCGCGCCGCCGCCCGCCAGGCACCACCGCTTCAGGTACCGGCTCGCCACCTCCACCAGCTGCCCGAGGACGTACGCGGACTCGCAGTCGGCGTGCTCATCGGGCACGACGGTGAGGTAGTCGGCGAGCAGCAGCGCACCGAACTCAGCGATTAGCCGCGCCAGCTCGGGGCCGTCGGCGTGAAACTCCGCCAGCGCGGCCTTCTCTTCCTCGCTGCCCTGCTCCTGCCAGACCAGCTCCACGTAATCGGCGGCCCGCAGGATCTGCTCCGGGGCGAGCTGGGCCTTCGGCGATGTCGTTTCCATGACGGCTCCCTGCTGTTCGCTGGCCGGGAGCCTGCTGCGCCCGGCCGATCGCCCTACGGTGCGCGCCCCGCCCTGTGGACAGAGCCCGCGCTCTGAGGCAGACCACTGTCCATGACGTCGGTCACGGACAAACCGCTCAGTGGCTACCTAGTCAAGGCGGAAACGGACACCCGTTGGTGGTGATCGTCAGACAGCGGTCAAGGGGTCCTTCCTCACGGTGGCCCCGGCCCGTACGCCTCCCGCGTGCGGGCCGGACCTGTCACCTATCCGGCCGCGTTCGGCCGGAGAACTCGAGGACGCGATGACCACCGCACCCACCCCGCACACCCCGCCAGCCACGGCCGGTACCGCTGCGACGGAGAGCCCCGCTGGGAGCCCTGCGGCGAGCCCTGCACCCAGCCCTGCAGCCGTCGGCCGCCGCCTGAGCGTTGTTGCTGATCAGGCCCCTGAATCGCCTGCCGTGGCCGGTTGCAACTCCTCTACTCCTAGTACTGATGTACCTGGAGAAGCGTCCCGGCCCCGGAGGAACGCGGCGGCGGCGAAGGCCGGCGCGGACATTCGCGGCGAGGTCCTGCTGACCCTCGCCCAGCTGCGCCTGGCCACGCCCCGCCAGCTCAAGGCGCTGCTGCTGTCGCACCAGCAGGGCACCGACCACGTACGCCGGGCGCTGCGCAACCTGCTCGACGAATCCCCGGCCCTGGTCGGCCGGACCCACCGTGCCCAGCAGAGCTACTGGTACTGCAGCCCGGCGGGCCTCGCGGAAGCCGCGGCCTCCGGTGAGCTCGAGCCGACGGTGGGCCGGACCACGGGCAGGCGCGCGGCCAGCAAGACGGGCCTGCGCGAGCACGGCCTCGCCCTGGTCGACACCGTCGTCGCCTTTCACCAGGCGGAGGTGGCCGACCATGCGGACTGGCGGGTGGAAGTCGCCCACCCCACCCCGGCCGGGAACCTGGTACCCGACGGCGTGGTGCTCCTGAACAACGGCGCCAGCGCGTTCCTGGAGATCGACCGCACCATGTCCTACGCCCGCCTGGTCGCCAAACTGGAGCGCTACGACGCCTACCGCAACGCCCCTGCCGCCGGCCGCGGGAACGCCGCCCGCGCGCCGCGCAGCCACTGGCAGGAGATCTACGCCGGGCCGTCCCTGGAGCGGCCCTTCCCGGCGGTGCTGTTCGTCTTCGCTCCGGCCCCGCGCCGCGCGGCCCCGACCACGAGGGAGGCTGCCTTCCATGAGCGGGCCCGCCGGGTGGGGAGCGTGAACTACCGGCTCACCGTGGCGACCACGACCCTGCCCCTGCTGACGCGCGACGGGGCCGGCGCTCCGGTGTGGCGGGTCGTCGGCAACGGCCACGGCGAGGAACGCTGCGCCCTGGTCGCGCTGCCGAAGGCGCGGTGAGCACGGCGGGCCCGGCCTCCACCCAGGCCGGGCCCGGGAGCCTGGGCAAGCCGCCATGCCGCAGAGAGTTGCACGGGCCGGTCACGCCCCTGACATGCGGTTTGACCGGTGACGGGAACTCGGATCGGTCACGCCGGCCCCGTGACCGGTGACCGATGACCGGTCACGCGATCGGGCAAGCCCAAGGCTTACCTGGGCAAGCCCACCGCCGAGCAGGCTTGCCCACCCGCTTTCCGGGGACGCTCCGCAGCTCTCGCCGTGGCGGTGGCCTTGGGCATACTGCTGGCCATGACGCCGCCGCTGCCTGTCCGCCTGCACCTCGTGATCACCTTTGTGGTGTCGGTGGCCGGAACGCTGGCCGGGGCCGTGCTCGGTCTGGCGCTGTCCGGCCGCCTGCTGTCCCTCATCGGCGCCGGGGCCGGCGGACTCGGGGCGGCGACCTGGGCGCTGCTCTCGCGCCGCCAGATCGTCGGCTTCTTCGAGGAACTGCTCCGGCCCGCCTGGGAGGTCCCCCGGCCGGTCGACGGGGACGCCGAGGGTCTCGCCGACAACGTGGTGGCGGGCCTGTGCATGTACCAGGCCGCGATGTTCCCCCTGGCGCAAGGCGGAGTGAGCTCCGCGGAGCTCACCGCCCGCCGGACGGTGGCCTACCGGCTCTCCGCGTACGAGGGCCTGCCGCGCCAGATCCAGGTATCGGCGGCCGCGGCCCTGGAAGCCATAGACCAGGGGAAGGACGAAGCGCGGGCGGCAGAGGCGATGAGCGATCTGCGGGTCATGGTCTACGAGCACCGCGGCAGCCGGTAGGAGCCGCGGGCAGGGTTGCACCGGAGGGGGCTGGACCGTTGCTTGGACGGTTGCTTTCAGCGGGGGACCGGAGGTGTGACCGGGAGTGGGAGCCTGGCAAATCGGACACACCTCGTCGTCCCTGGTCAGGCCCGGTGGGCAAGCCTCCCCTCGACGAGGACACCTCTTTCCCACGCGATAGCCGAGGGGAAGAGGATTCAGGTTCGATGGCCGGCGCGGCGATCGAGGGCGCCGGTTGCCCCGAGGTCGGGGCGCGGCCCCCGTCGCGGCCTTCTGGTGGCCAAGGCCGCACCCCTTGTCTCCGAACGTACCCGCCGCCCGGAGGCCCCCGTCAGCCGGTCATGCCGAGTGCGTTCTCGGGGCTGCAGTAGGGGCAGGGCTCGACGCCCTCGGCGAGCATCCGGCGGGCCTCCTCACGGCCGAGGGGCCTGCCGCCGCTCATCGCGCAGTCCCCGACGTGCACGCGGAGCGCCTTTGGCCCGGACCCGGTCCGGATGGACTCGAGTTTCCAGTCCGGCGGCGGAGGCGGGGGCCAGCGGGCCGCCTCAGCAGCCAGCTCCCCCTCCAGCCCGCTGATCGCCTGCTCGACCAGCTTCTGCTGCCAGCCCAGCCACGCCCGTACAGCCCGCCAGCTCTCCAGCCGGGCCTCCAGCTCGCTCACGACGACCGCGTCCCGGGCTCGGCGACGACGAACTCCTCGCCACTCCAGCGCACGCTCACCTCCCGCACCCCCTCCGGCCCGCTCTCGGCCGCCCGGAACAGCTCGACCCGCCCCGCCGTGCTCCAGCCGCGCTCCGCCCAGTACGGGTGGGAGCTGATCGGGCACGACAACCGGATCAGCTCCCGTCGCAGCTCGGCCGCTCCCACGGTGGGGCGCAGAGCGAGCTCGTTGTAGGCGCGGATCTGCTGGCGCTTGAGGCTGATCAGGTCGGCAGGAAAGCGGAAGGGCGTCACCCACATATTCAAGCAGGTGTTCGAATTGCGGGGCCAGTCCGCTCGCGTCACATACGGTGACTGTCCCGTCGCATCTAAGTTTGAGCAGTCTCAGCGAAGTTTGACCGGCCTGGTGCAGCCGCGGCCCTGGCCAGCCGTTCATCAGTCGGCACGGTGCCCGCCGGGGGCCCCCGGGTGATCGGGCCCCTATTTTCTCGGGTCCAAAGCCGCTGGCTGCCATCCTCCGTGCGAAGCCCCGGCCTGCCGACTGGAGGGGCTCCCTCGTGGCAGACCGGGGCTTCGACACGGGCGAAGGTCAGGCCGTCTTGATCCACTCCACGACGATCGAGGAGGCAGTGCCGTCGATGTCATCGGCGAGCGACTCGGTGTCCGCCTCCAGGACGGTGGCCGCGCCCTTGAACCCGGCGTGCTCGTAGAGGGTCACCCGCATGCCGGGGATCACCACGACGGCGGAGACCGAGTCGTTGGGGATGGTCAGGTCACCGATGTCGTACCGGCCCACCGTCAGGTTCTGGAACTGACCGGAGAAGTCCCGGCTGGTGAAGACCGTCGCGCCCAGTGTCTTGGCCCCGGGAAGATCAGGGGAAGCCGCGTGGATGCGCAGCTCATTCAGGGCGGGAGTCCATGCCTGCCCGTAGAGGGTGGGGATGAACGTGTCGGAGGGCGGGATGGAGACGGTCTGTAGGGCGCCCTTGATGACGTTGACGAAGGCGTCGATGTCCTTCTGGTACTTCTCGCTGCTCATACGGCTCTCCTTAAGGATCCAGTGACAAGCAGCGATGATCCTTTCACCGAAGGTAGTCGACTGGTGGGAAACTCTTGAATCTTCGCCGCTTCGTGGGCGACGCGCTGACGTGTGGTCGGGCTTTAGTTGGCCACACTGGTCAAGATCGCGCTCAGGGTGCGTCGCCCCTTTCTGACCTCTGCGTATCCATGACGGGGGAGGGGCGTTAGGCCGTGTATGAAGATCCGTACCGTGCTGGCCGGCGTCCTCGCCGCGGCCGCGCTGCCCCTGGCCCTCCCCGGCAGCAGCACCGCCGCTCCCGCGCCCGCCCCCGAGATCCGGGTGAAGACCGCCCAGGGCCTGGACGCCTGCCCGACCGCGCACCTGTGCCTCTACGAACACGAGCAGTACAACGCGTCCGGCCCCGCCCGGATCTGGCTGTTCGGCAACAACGGCGCCGCCGACAAGGTCGAATACAACCTCGACGGCCGCCAACCCGCCCACAAGGGCCGCTCCGCCTACAACAACACCAAGCTCTACACCGTCCAGCTCCGCGACCAGTGGACCATCGAGGAGTCCACCGACATCATCCAGCTGGCCGCCGGCCACAAGCTCGCCAGCCTCAACGTGACCGGCGACAACGGAGGAGCCCGCCTCGCCTCCACCACCCCCACCAAGCCGGAGGGGACGTACCTCTACGAGTACAAGCCGCAGGCCGTCAACCTCAACGACCACGTCGGCTCGGTCAACCTCGACAACGCCCCGCCCCCACGGCACGGGCACGTCACGCACCACCACGGCCACGGCCCGGTTCCCGGCTCCCTCCCCGTCCCCCTCCCCGTGGTCCAGAACCCAGGGGCGAAGCCGTAGCGGCAAGCAGCCCAGGACAGACCGAGTACAACGGCCCGCCAGGGGTGTCCCCGCCGGGCCGCTGTACGTCCAGGTGCGGCGCCTCGGTACGAGGGGGGCACCTGTATCCGCGCGAGAGGATGACCTCCCGTGTTGCCGAGTCGGGTTCGCGCCGGTCTTGGCCAAACTGGCCAACCACACCTGGTGAGGCGGGAGAGGACTTTTGCGAACGGCGACCTGCGGAAACGTGATCACTCCGGGGGCTCTCGCGGAACTCTCACAGATGGTCATTTGTGAGAGACGGCAATCGGAACAGCGCTACCGCTAAACGCTGTCCTGCTGTTCTCCGAGGCCGGTCTTGCTCACGCTGCGGGCTTCGGGGCGATCTCCGCGATCAGGCCCTCGATGAGCTTCTTGATCTCGTCGCGGATGGGGCGGACGGCCTCGACGCCTTGGCCCGCCGGGTCTTCGAGCTTCCAGTCGAGGTAGCGCTTGCCGGGGAAGACGGGGCAGGTGTCGCCGCAGCCCATGGTGATGCAGACGTCGGACGCCTGGACGGCCTCGACGGTGAGGATCTTCGGGGTTTCGGCGGACATGTCGATGCCGACTTCGCGCATCGCTTCGACCGCGGCCGGGTTGACCGAGCCTGCGGGGGCAGAGCCGGCGGAGCGGACCTCTACGCGGTCGCCGGCGAGGTGGGTGAGCCAGGCGGCGGCCATCTGGGAGCGGCCGGCGTTGTGGACGCAGACGAACAGCACGGACGGCTTGGCGGCGGGCATGGGAGCCTCTTCTCGGGCAGGCGGGAGCGTAAAGCGGCAATCGCCAGCATGAGCTGGTGTCAGTGTCCGCTGATGTGAAAGTATCAGCCCATGATGACGTCAGTTGACACTGATCTGATCCGGGTTCTGGCCGACCCGCTCAGGCTCCAGATCGTGACCCTCCTTGCCAAGGAGACGCTCTGCACCACCCACCTCGTGGAGGAGACCGGTGCCAAGCAGACGAACCTCTCCAACCACCTGACGGTGCTGCGAAAGGCCGGGGTCGTGGAGACGGAGCCATGCGGACGGTTCACCTACTACCGGCTGCGCCCGGAAGTCATCGAAGCGCTGGCCGGTCAGTTCGCCGACCTCGCTACGACCGCGCGCGCCACCGCCGAAACGAACCTCAAGCGGTCCTGCCCGTAGTCTTTCGCGCTTTGCCTCACCTGCCCCGAGGAGAACCTGCCTTGACCGTCACCGAGTCCGCCGCGAGCGACGCGATAGCCGCCGACCCGGCGTCGCAGCCCGCGCCCGGCGTCACTGCGCCACGCACGCCGCTGATCGCCCGCGCCGCCGCCGAGCTCGTCGGCACCGCCGCCCTGGTGGCGATCGTGGTCGGCTCCGGCATCCAGGCCACCGAGCTCACCGACGACGTCGCACTGCAATTGCTGGCCAACTCCACCGCCACCGTCTTCGGCCTCGGCGTCCTGATCGTCCTCCTCGGCCCCGTATCCGGCGCCCACTTCAACCCCGCCGTCACCCTCGCCGAGTGGTGGACTGCCCGCCGTGGAGGCGCCGGCGTCAACGCCCGCGAACTCGCCGTGTACGTGACCTCCCAGATCGTCGGCGCCATCGCGGGCGCGGTCCTGGCGGACGCGATGTTCGGCGAGCCCCTGGTGAAGTGGTCGCAGCATGACCGCTCGGCGGGCAACCTGCTCCTTGGTGAGGTCGTGGCGACCGCGGGCCTGATTCTGCTGATCTTCGGCCTGGCGAAGACGGACCGCCTCCGCTTCGCGCCCGTCGCGGTGGCCTCCTACATCGGTGCCGCGTACTGGTTCACCTCCTCCACCTCCTTCGCCAACCCGGCCGTGACCATTGGCCGCGCCTTCACCGACACCTTCGCTGGCATCGCCCCGGCCTCCGTCGCCGGGTTCATCGCCATGCAGTTGATCGGTGGGGTGGTGGGCCTGGCGCTCGTGGCGGTCATCTTCATGCGTGGCAAGAACGAACAGGACCAGCCCGCCGCATGACGCGGTGGACGGGCGCGGTGGTGATCGGCGGCGGCCAGGCAGGCGCGTAGGGGTGCCGCCGGCTGCGACCTGCGCCAGGGGAGCCGCCTGACAGCAGGCGCCGGAGCTTGTACGCGTCAGCTGATCTGTGGGCTGCGGCGCTCCAGCAGGACGACGTCGCGCCACACGCCGTGGTGGCGGCCGATGCGTTCGCGGGTGCCGATGATCCGGAATCCGGCGCGCTGGTGGAGGGCGAGGCTGGCGGTGTTCTCGGGGAAGATCCCGGACTGGATAGTCCAGATCCCCGCGGCTTCCGTGGAGGTGATCAGCGCGTCCAGAAGGATCCTGGCCACGCCGCGTCCCCGGGCCCGGGGGTGGACGTAGACGGAGTGCTCCACGACACCGGCGTAGGCGCAGCGGTCGGACACCTTGGTGGCGGCGACCCACCCGAGCAGCTTGCCGTCGGTGTCGAGCGCGGCGAAGCGGTGCTCGGCCAGCTTTGCCGCATCGAACTCCGGCCAGGTCGGGGCGGTGGTCTCGAAGGTGGCATTGCCCTCGTCGATACCGGCCTGGTAGATCGCCAGGGCCTCGTCCGCGTGCGCGCCGGTCAGCGCCGTGATGGCGATGCTCATGCGGTGGCCGCGCGGGTGAGGAGCTGGCCCATGGCCGCGAGGACCGTTGGCTCGACCCGGTAGTACACCCAGGTCCCGCGCCGTTCGGAGGAGAGCAGGCCGGCCTCGCGGAGCTTCTTCAGGTGGTGGGAGACGGTGGGTTGGGATACGCCGACGTCGGAGATGTCGCACACGCACGCCTCTCCGCCCTCGTGGGAGGCGACGGCGGAGAACAGGCGCAGGCGTACCGGGTCGCCGAGGGCCTTGAACATGATCGCGGTCCGTTCGGCCTCCTCGGCCGTCAGCGGGCGCTCGGTCAGGGGCGGGCAGCACGGGGCCACGGCCTCCGGCTCCAGCAGCGGCAACACCTTCACAGTGGACATGCCCCCATCATCCTTCGAACTTCGACAGATGTCTATGTTGACGAATGTCGATGTCAGGTGCACTCTTGAGGCGCCAGGACATCGACAGACGTCGAATCAATTGGGGAGCCCGTCGTGAACGCATCCACCGAAGCCCTGCCCGTCGCCGTGATCGGAGCGGGCCCCGCCGGCCTGGCCGCGGCAGCGCACCTCACCGAGCGCGGCATCACGCCCCTGGTCCTGGAAGCCGGAACGTCCGCCGCCACCGCGGTACGCGAATGGGGCCACGTACGGCTGTTCTCCACCTGGTCCGAGCTCGTGGACCCGGCCGCCGAGAAGCTCCTGGCCCCCACCGGCTGGATGGCACCCGACGGCGGGAGCTATCCCTCCGGCGCGGACTGGGCCGCCCTCTACCTCCAGCCCCTCGCCGACGTCCTCGGGGAGACGGTCCGCTACGGCGCCACTGTCACCGGCGTCTCCCGCCTGGGCCGCGACCGGATCGTGGACGCCGACCGCGAGCAGCAGCCCTTCACGGTGCGCATCGTGAACGCGGACGGCACCGAGGAGCGCATCCTGGCCTCCGCCGTCATCGACGCCTCCGGTACCTGGTCCACCCCGAGCCCCATCGGCGGCGACGGCCTGCCCGCCCTCGGGGAGAAGGCTGCCGCCTACCGGATCTCCTACCGGATCCCCGACCTCAAGGACCCGGCCATCCGGGCCCGGTACGCCGGAAAGCGCACCGCCGTCATCGGCTCCGGCGCCTCCGCCTTCACCGCTCTCGCCTACCTCGCCGACCTCGCCAAGGCCGAAGACGGCACCGGCACCCACGCCACCTGGATCCTGCGCCGCGGCATCTCCGGCTCCACCTTCGGCGGCGGCAGCGCCGACCAGCTCCCCGCCCGCGGCGCCCTCGGCCTGGCCGCCAAGGCCGCCGTCGACAACGGCTACGCCGACGCCGTCACCGGCTTCCGCACCGACGCCATCCAGCGCGACCACGACGGCCGCCTGGTGCTGGTCGCCGAGGACGGCCGCCGCCTCGACGCGGTCGACGAGGTCATCGTCCTCACCGGCCTGCGCCCCGACCTGTCCTTCGTCTCCGAGCTGCGCCTGGGCCTGGACGAGCGCCTCCAGGCGCCCGTCGACCTCGCGCCGCTGATCGACCCCAACCAGCACTCCTGCGGCACCGTCTACCCCCACGGCGTCAACGAGCTCTCCCACCCCGAACAGGGTGTTTACCTCGTCGGCATGAAGTCCTACGGCCGCGCGCCGACCTTCCTCGCCATGACCGGCTACGAGCAGGTCCGCTCCATCGCAGCCCACCTCGCCGGCGACCAGGAAGCTGCCGAACGCGTGGAGCTGACCCTCCCGGAGACCGGCGTGTGCGGCGGCGCAGGCCTGTTCGACCAGCCCCAGGCCGCCGAAGAGACCAGCGGTGGCGGCTGCTGCGCGGCCCCCGCGACCCTGACCATCGGCGCCCCCGCCTCCTCTTCCGGCGGCTGCTGACCACATGCCGCACACCGAGGTGGCCGCGACCGGGACGGGGGTCCGGTCGCGGCCACGCGCCGCACTGCCCGCCCTGTGCGTCACCCAGATCACCAGCTGGGGCATCCTCTACTACGCCTTCCCTGTCCTGAACCCCGCCATCACCGCCGACACCGGCTGGAGCCCAGCCGCGACCACCGCCGCGTTCTCCGCCGCCCTCCTCGTCTCCGCCCTCACCGGCATCTACGTCGGCCGCGTCCTGGACCACCGCGGCCCCCGCCTCGTCATGACCGCCGGCTCCGTCCTCGGCGTGCTCAGCCTGCTCACCGTGGCCGCCGCCCCCAACCTCGCGGTCTTCTCCGCAGGGTGGCTGCTGGCCGGAGCGGCGATGGCCGCCACCTTCTACCAGCCCGCCTTCGCCGCCCTCACCCGCTGGTGGGCCCCCGACCACATCCGCGCCCTGACCATCGTCACCCTCGCAGGCGGCCTCGCCTCCACGCTCTTCGCACCCCTGACCGCCGTCCTTGCCGACCACATGTCCTGGCGCGCCACCTACACCGTGCTCGCCGCGATCCTCGCGCTCGTCACGGTCCCCGCCCACGCCCTCGCGCTCAAAGCGCCGTGGCCGCCCGCTCCCAAGGGCCCCGCGCATGCCGCTGGTGGCAGAGATGCCGTGGTGCGCAGCAGGGCGTTCGGGATGCTGGCGGTCACCTTCACCCTCTCCGGGTTCGCGATGTATGCCGTCGTGATGGGACTCGTGCCGCTCCTGCTCGAACGCGGATACACCACCGCCGAAGCCGCCTGGGCCCTCGGACTAGGCGGCGCCGGACAAACCCTCGGCCGCACCCTCTACGCCACCTTGGCCCGCCGCACCGGCGCCACCGCCCGCACCACCACGCTGGTCGGACTCGGCGGGCTCACCACCGCAGCTCTCGCGGTCACCGCCGGACCCTACGCACTCCTGGTCGCGCTCGCGGTGGTTGCGGGAACGGTCCGCGGCAACCTCACCCTCCTCCAGGCCACCGCCGTCACCGACCGCTGGGGCACCACCCACTACGGCCGCCTCTCCGGACTCCTCGCCGCACCAGCCCACACCGCGGCCGCCCTCGCCCCCTTCGCCGGCGCCGCCCTCGCCGCGCCCCTCGGCGGCTACCCCGCCCTGTTCGCGCTCCTCGCCGCTCTCTCCGCCGGGGCAGCTGTCACCAGCCTCGGAACCCGCCCGCCTCGCCCGCCCACATGACCCCGTGCTCCGCCGGGCTGCTCGGTGGCCTTGCAGAGCAGGTCAGCCCTGCCCGTCCTCGTCGTCATCGAGTGCGACCGCGTCGGGATCGCGCAGCGGACGCGGGCCGCCGCCCGCCGGAGTGGAGGCGGGGGCGGACAGAGGGGCTTCGGCGGGCTCGCCCTGCGCGGCCGAGCCGGCGCCGGAAAGGCCGTTCGCCCCGCCGGACCCCTCGGATGGATGACGCGACGGCCGTTCTGCAGGGCCGCCTCCGGCTGGTCTGGCGGACCCTGGAAGAGGGGAAGCCGTGAGGGAGGCCCTGGTGGCGCTCAGACCGCCGGTGGAGCCGATGCTGGCGCAGGCCGCGGAAGCCGTGCCGGGCCCGGCGGCACTGCGGTCCGTTGTGGCGTACGAGCAGAAGCTGGACGGTCACCGGGCGCTGCTGTTTCACCGCGGCCGGGCCGGGCGGCACGGTGCTGGTGCAGACCCGCCGCGGGGCGCTGGTCCAGGACCGGTGGCCGGACCTGGTGGCGGCCGCCGAGGCACAGTTGCCGCATGGCCTGGTCCTCGATGGCGAACTGGTCGTCTGGGACACCGAGGCCGACCGGTTGTCGTTCGAGGCGTTGCAGCGCCGGGCCGCCACCCGCGCCCGTGGCGCCCGGGCCCTGGCCGGCCGGTGGCCGGCCTACTTCGTCGCCTTCGACCTCTTGCAGCAGGACGGCCAGGAGCTTTTGACGCGCCCGTACGCCGAGCGGCGCGCACTGCTGGAGAACCTGTTCACCGAGCACGCCCTGACCGCGCCGTGGACGCTCTGCCCGATGACGACCGACCTGGCCAAGGCGCGCGAATGGCTGGAGTCCTGGACGGACGTGTCGGGAGTGGAGGGGATCCTGGTCAAGCCCCTGAACGGTCGCTACCTCGCTGGATACAGAGGGTGGACCAAGATCAGAAGACGCGACACCACCGAAGCGATCATCGGCGCAGTCACCGGCACCCTGACCCGCCCGCAGCTCCTGGTCCTCGGCCGCCACGACCAGGCGGGCCGGCTGCGCGCGGTCGGCCGCACGGTACCGCTGCGCCCGGACGCCGCTCGGCAGGTCGCCGAACATCTCACCGCGGCCGCGCCCGGACACCCGTGGACAGGGGCGAAGTTCTCGGCGACGTGGGGAAACCGCGACGTCCTGGACACCACCCTCGTCCACCCCGCCCTGGTCGCCGAGGTCAGCGCCGACCGGGCCATCGACCACGGCGGCGTCTTCCGCCACCCGCTGCGCTTCCTGCGCCTGCGCCTGGACGTGGGGCTCGAGGACGTGCCCCGGTTCGGTGAGGGGCCGGCGGCGGCCGCCGGCTGACCGGGCGGGGGCGGGGTGCAGTGGCGTTTCGCCGGTGAACCGGCGTGCTCGGGCGGGTGAACCCGGCCGACACGGGCTGTTGCTGACGGTGTGGGGGTCGGTAGAACCGGCCCATGATGATCATGAAGCGGTCCGCTGTCGCGGCCGCCGTCTTCGCCCTGACCCTGTCTCTGCCCACAGCCGCGCACGCGGCTGCACAACCCGCCACCCCGGCTCCGGCCGCGGCCGCCGTGCCGCAGGTGCTGCCGATCGGGATCGCGGTCTCCGCACTGCCGCTGGCGGTGGAGGACCGCACCGGCTACCAGCGCACCTCCTTCAAGCACTGGAACGCCGGCGACATCCCGGCCGACGGCTGCAACACCCGCGCCGAGGTCCTCCTGGCCGAGGCGGTCGTGTACCCGGAGATCGGCCCGGGCTGCACCCTGACCGGCGGCGTGTGGTGGTCGTACTACGACGAGCGGGAGGTCACGCCGGCCGGTGCGCTGGACATCGACCACATGGTCCCGCTCGCCGAAGCCTGGGATTCGGGCGCTGGCCGTGCAGCGTTTCCGGGCGTCCCAGCAGTGGCTTTATTCACGGGTAGCGAAGCCCGTTCTTCATGACTTCGGGAGGCACCCGCCGAGGCGGGATGTCGATGTTCACGAGAACGGAAGGCAGCGAGCCACAGGGGGCCGCGAGACGGCGTTGAAGCCGTACCCGGAGCCCCCCAATGCGGCCGGGCTCGCGGGCGGCGGCCAGGCGGGCCGCCGGGGGCGGTGGCGTCCAAGCGCTCGTGCAACCAGGTGAAGCCGGTTCAGATCGCGCGGTCCGCCGTCGTCGCGGGCCAGCTGCTCCGCGCCAGACACCCGGGCCTGCCGCTCATGGAAGGGGCGGCCCGGCCCGGGTAGACCGGCCCGACGGCAGCCGGGCACGTCGTGTGACTCGGTAGTGCGGGGCCGTGGGCCCGCCTCAGTTGCCGATGCCGGAGCTGCCGAGGCCGGAGTTTCCGATGCCGTGGCTGCCGATGCCTGTGTTGGCAATGCCCGCGTTGCCCAGACCCCAGTTGGCGATGCCCGCGTTGCCGACGCCGTCGTTGAGAGCGCCCGCGTTGCCGACGCCGGAGTTCCCGAAGCCTGAGCTGCCCACGGAATGGCCCGGCCCCGTGTCGTCGGCGCTGGCCGCGCCGGCGCCGCAGACAGCCAGCACTGTCGCGGCGCCCAGCGCGGTCGTCACGCGGAGAAGAGTTGTGCGCATCGTCGTATACCTCCTATTTCGGGCATCTTTACTTACTATCCCTAGCACGCGGCCATGCCCAATACGGGGAGGAGTGCCCCGAAGCTGCCGTGTCGTCCAGAGGTCTCGTCCGACGGCGTGCGGCGCTGATGTTCCCCCGTGGCCGGACCCGGCCTCCGGCGACGCCCAGACCATCAGCACGAGGTCCTGGCGATGGGCGGTGACTCCCGATGTCGTGAACAACGGCTCGGCGCCGACGGCCAGGGTGACTCCCGAACTGCTGTCGAAACGCTGCTCTTCGACGTGTACAAAGCCAGTCTTCCGCTGTGTGTCCGGATCAGTACCAGCCGATGATGTCGACGTCCATGCCAGGGTTCGGGCCGCTTCCCACAGGCTTGTCTGTGTCGTCGGTGAGTGTTTCGAAAGCGAGCTGCGGTGCGCCGTTTGCGCCGTTCATCTTGAGGAACCAGCCGTTGCCGTTGTAGATCAGTGTCTTGGTTCCGTCTGGGCTGGTCGCCTGCCCGCCCCGCTCCGGGTGCACAGGGGCGGGTCGCTTGACGACCTTGCCGTCGGCTGTGAGGTCCCAGAGGAGTTCGCTTCTGCCGCCGAAGAAACTTCCCTGCTTCAGGGTCGCTTCCTCGGTGAGCTGGTCGGGGGACGAGGGATCGGCGGAGTACACCTTCTCGTCATTGGCCAGGGCGAAGATCTTCTTGCCGTCAGCGCTGAAGCGGGGCTGGCGGTAGGCGCGCTTACCGCCGTTGAAGGTGGGCTTGCCGCCGATCTTTATGCCTGGCGTCTCGTCGTACGCCGAGTAGACCGACGAGCCGGTGAAGCTGCCCACGAAGAGGTCGCCGTCCTTGACCCAGGCGTGCCGCTTCCAGTCCGGCGAGAAGCTGTAGCGCTTCCACGGGTTCTTCTCGGAGTACTGCGGCAGCGTCGTACTGAAGGTCTCCTTGCCCGTCGACGGATCGTAGAAGGCCAGCTGGGTGAGATTACCGCTGGTGAGCGAAGCCAGTCCCTTGGCGACTGGCGCGTCCAGCTTTCTTTCTCTGTCCGGTGTCGACGTTGCCTGGGCGGACTGCGGCGCCTGTCCAGCTTGAGGCTTGTCGGCTGATCCGTCTGCATCACAAGCGTTGGCGCCCATGAGCACCACGGCTGCCACTATTACCGACCGCAGTCCCATCTGCCAGGTCCTGCACGATTTCCATAAATGCACCACTGACATCTCCCTCGTTTGGCTGTTGCTGTCCTGCGGTATCCCCCATCTCAGCCGGTACTCGAAGCTGAGCGGCGCAGGTAGCTCCTTACGCTGTGCGGTGCGTGAGGGGTGAGTGCTCCTGTACGGGCCGGACGCTGCTCGGTTCGAGCAGCAGCGTCCGGCGCGGCCACGCGATGGGCCGTGGACCTGGGCGGCTGTGAGGGCCACCTCTGTCCTGGAATGTCCTTGAGTGTCCGTTCGTTCAGAGAGCTGCAGACGGCCCGTAAGCGGCACTTCGCACGGCAGGGGCAGGATCTACAGGGCGGAACTCATCCGAGGGTCCGGTCGCCGTTGAGCCAGGTCCTGTCGATGTTGGGGAACGTGGGCATCGCGTGTAGCCCGTTGAGCCAGATGTTGCCCGCCGCCGTGTCTCGCCCGAGGGAGGCAGGGGCCGCGCCGACAGCACGGGAACCTTCTACCTCCATCCCGGCAACGGGCCCGGCGGCCTCGGCAACCGCACCCAGATGGGCACCAACTGGTAGGCCCACCAAGTCGAAACGGCCACGACATCGAACGGAGGCTGGAATCATTCGTTGATCCAGTCAGGGCACCTGTTCCGGGGCTGATTCACGCAGAAGGCGTTGATCACGCCGATCTTCTCGCCGGGGGCCACAGCATAGAGCTGGTCACGGGTCCTGGACCCATTCTGGACGATCACGACAACCTCTACCCTTTTCCGCAGCCTTTCGTTGACCACCTCGGCGAGGTATTCCTGGCGGGCGCCGTCCTTCTTGTCGACTTTGCCTCGAAGGGCCGCTTCGATGGGCTTACAGGTCCGGATGTTGTGCCTCGTGGTGAAATGATTCCACCCGAGGTCGCCATTGCCGATGCGGGTGGGGATCACCCCAAACTCGGGGTTGGATGCCTTGCACTTGATGCTGGCGTTCCAGTACTTCGCTGTTTTGGCGGGGCCGGGAGTGCTGGCAGGCGCGGGGACGGCACCGCCCGGCTGCTCGGGGCCCGTCGCATCCTCGGACTCTTCGGAATCGCCCGCGAGAATCCAGTCGGTGTCCTTTCCTGTCCATTCGTAGACGGCGCTACGGTCGGGGGTGAGGCCGTAGAGGTGGGTGTCGCTGACGGCGAAGGTGGCTCCGGGGCCACCGACCTCAATCCACTGATCGGGCCGGCCGTCGTACTTGTAGATGTTGCCGGTGTCGGGGTTGGTGGCGAAGAGGCCGGCGCCGCCGGCGTAGATGTTCTTCGCCGGGCCGCCGATCCCGGTCCAGGTGTCGCCGTCCCACTGCCCGATGCCGTCGGGGGTGAGGTGGTAGAGGTGGTCACCGGTGATGGCAAAGCTGCCGTTCGCCTCGACGATCGGCTCCCAGGCCCTGGTCTCGTCGTTGTACTTGCTGATCTGCGTGTTGGTGCCGGGGCGGGTGATGAACACTCCCGCACGGCCGGCGTATACGGAGCCGGCGGGGCCGCTGATCTGCTCCCACCGGCTGCCGCTGCGGCGCCACAGTGCGCTGTGGTCGGGGGTCAGGGTGTAGAGGTCGTCCTTGGCGGTGACGGCCATGGTGAGCGCCGCGTCACCGGCTTCTACCGGCTCGGGGCCCTTGCCTTCCGGCCCGTCCTCATCCGCGGGGGGCGTCTGATCCGAGGGTTCGGGAGCCGCCGCGGGCGGTGCCTGCTCCGTCGGCTGCGGCGGCGCCGTGGGGCTGGCGGGCGTCGAGGGCGCGCCGAGGGAGGTCCAGGCGGTGCCCTGGCCGCTCCATTGGTGGACGCTGTTGCCGTCGGGTGCGAGACCGTACAGGTGGGCGTTGCTGGCGGTGAAGGCCTTGCCCGGTTCGCCGGCCTGTGCCCATCGTTCGGGCTGTCCGCTGTAACGGTGGATCTTCTTGTCGGGGCTGGTGGCGAAAAGTCCTGCTCCGCCGGCGTAGAGCTCTTGGGCGGGTCCGCCGATCTTGGTCCAGTTGGTGCCGGTGCCGTTCCATTCGTAGACGGCGGTGCGGTCGGGGTTCAGGCCGTAGAGGTGGTCGCCGGTGACGGCGAAGTCGGCGCCCGCCCCGCCGATCTCGCTCCAGGTGTCCGGCTGCCCGTCGTACTTGTGCAGCTCGCCGTCGGGGCTGGTGGCGAAGAGCCCTGCTCCGCCGGCTTCGAGGTCTTGGGCGGGTCCGCCGATCTTGGTCCAGTCGGTGCCTTGCCCGTTCCATTCGTAGACGGCGGTGCGGTCGGGGTTGAGGCCGTAGAGGTGGTCGCCGGTGACGGCGAAGTCGGCGCCCGCCCCGCCGATCTGGGACCAGCTGTCGGGCTGCCCGTTGTACTTGCTCAGCTGTCCGCTGCCGGGGCTGGTGGCGAAGAGGCCCGCGCCGCCGGCGTAGAGGTCTTGGGCGGGGCCGCCGACCTTGGTCCAGTCGGTGCCCTTCCCGTTCCAGCGGTAGACGGCGGAGTGGTCGGCGGCGAGCGCGTACAGCTGGTCGTCAGCGGTCGCCGTCACCGACACCAGGGCGATGGGGGCGGCCGGGGCGGGGTCCGCGGCGGCGGGGGCGGCCGAGAGCAGGCCGGCGGTAATCGCGCCGGCGAGCAGGACACCGATGCGCCGCAGACGCGCTGCTGGTGCGCCGGGTCGGGGCTTCGTGCGGTTACGGGAAAGCAGGTGGGCCACAGGACGCTCCAGGGAATTTTGTCTGGGAAGTGCTGGAGCCCCACGGTCTGACCTGGTCTGATTGTCCATCAATAGGCGTTGTCCGTTATCGCAGTTCAGACGACACGGAAGAGCGGACAACGCGGACAACCAACCGGGGGAGTGCCGCTGTGGTGAAGGCCGGCCGTCCACAGGGCGGGCCCAAGGGGGAAACCGATGAAGCCAATGAGCTCGCGGTGTTCCTGCGGGATCTGACCCAGGACTTCACGATCCGCGAGCTTGCGGAGCGGTACAAGATCAGCAAAACGAGCTGGGGCGAGTACCGCTCCGGGACCAAAACGATCCACCTGCACCTGCTCAAACGCCTCGTACATGACCTGGTGCGAGATGAGCGAGCGCGCGCCGCGAGATGGGCGCTGGCCCAGCGCCTCCACGAGCAGGCAACCGCCGCACAGCAGCCTCTTGGCCCTGACGAGCCGAGCACCGCCGTGGAAGGAGTGACGGCGGCACAGGCGGCAGCCCAGGCCACCGTCGCTCTGCAGGACGCGGAGCGTCTGGTCCACATCCTCCTCGGCGTCATCGCCGGCCTCCAGATGCCCTCACAACACGGCACGGCACCGGGCGCCGACGCGGCTGCTCTGGCTCCCGCCGCCGATCAGGCAGCCACTGATCTGCGTGAAGCACACCACCGACTGGACCAAGTCCGCCTGGTCCAAGACGCTGTACGCCGCGTGCGTGACGAAGCCACCGCGCACGACCCATCCGCCGCAGCAGATGCCGCATCCCGTGCCCGTGACGACGCCCGGCCCGGCAACGATCAATACCTTCCCGTGCCCTACACGGCAGCCTCACGCGAAGCCGCCGCCATCCTGATCGTCTCCCGCACCGCACTGGTCGAGCACTACGCCGCAGCCCGGCTACTCAGCGCCCGGGCAGCGGGTGTGCACACCCTCGAGCCGACAGCTGTACAGAACACCCCCCGCGAAGCTCTGGCCCTCACCTCCCCGCCCCCCAGCCCCACCACGGTCTCGCCACCCTCTGACCGGTCGCGCCGCCGACGCCTGATCGTCATGATGGCCGTTGCCGTGACGCTCGCCGCCTCCCTCTCAGCGGTGGCCGCCGTCACCCTCGTGCGAAACGGTCAGCAACCCCCGCTGGAACAGGCGAACCGGCCCACACCGGCCCCGGAGGCTTCCCTGCCGCCCCCGACACCGAGCCCTTCACTTCCGGCATCGCCCACGCCGTCCCCGAGCCCGGCGCTGACCGACCCAACTTCGCCCCCGAATCCGACCCGCTCGACTGAGACCAGCGTGACGGCGGTCCCCGACGACTACCTGGGCACATGGCAAGGCGAATTCACCAAGCCCGGAGACAAAGCCCCTACCTTGCGCCGGATCGAGATCCGCAAGGGCGCGGTGGGCGCAGAGACCGCGGACATCCTGACGTCGACCGCCAGCTCCCTCTGCCAGTCAAAAGGAACCCTCATCTCGGCCGGCACACTGCTCGTCCTCACAACAAACCCGACCTCAGGAATCCCCAGCCACCTCTGCACCACCAACGGAGACATCACACTCCGACGCCAAGGAGACACCAACCTCACCTGGAAATCGGAAGGAACCACAGCCACCCTCCACCGCACCGCGCCACAAACCCAGACGATCCCCACACCGTTCATCGGGACATGGCGCGCCCAGGACGGAAACGACCCCACCTCATCCGTGCGCATGACAATCAACCAGGGAAAACCCGGCTACGCCCGGGCCGAATTTAAATGGGACGGCGACGCCCACCACTGCGAAGGCTTCTCCGTACTCGCCTCCATCGGCGACACCCTGACCTTCAGCCCCGAGACGGTCACGGCGTCCGAACCACAGCGCTTTTGCACCCAGACCCCGACCCGCCTTGTCACCCAATCCCAGGGCAACACCCTCCACGTGGAATGGGCGGACGACGGCGGTTTCTTCCGCTCATTCACCTTCCACCGTGTCGGCTGATCCAACACACGGCGGACAAGGCAGAAGGCCCCGGATCCTTGAGGATCCGGGGCCTTCTGATATCAGTAGCGGGGACAGGATTTGAACCTGCGACCTCTGGGTTATGAGCCCAGCGAGCTACCGAGCTGCTCCACCCCGCGTCGGTGAACCCCACCCTACGGCACCGCCGGACCGCTCCTGACGAGCTATGACTTGCTCAGGTGTCCTGCGGCGCCGACGATGAGGGGGTCGGGGCGGCCCACCACCGCTTCGTCCTTCCCGTCGTAGTCGATGTGCCACTGAGGCTGCGGATCGCCTCCAGCCGGCCGCGCCGCTTGTCGCTGCTGATCACCACCGTCCATGGCGCGGCGCCGGTGTCGGTCGCGCGGAGATCGCGACCTTCGCGCTGGTGTACGCGTCCCGAAGGTCCAACGAGGCCAGGTCCGTGGGCGATAGCTTCCACTGCCGCACCGGATCGACTAGCGGATCGCGAAGCGGGTGCGCTGCTCGGCACGGGAGACCGAGAACCAGAACTTCACCAGCAGGACCCCCCTTGTCCGGGGTCCCATTCGACGGCGGTCCCGGCCGCTGACCCCTTGTCCGGGTCCGGCGCACGGACGCGAACGCTGCGTTTCCCCTGGACATGGCCCGCTGCTGGCCACCGTTAGACCGTGGTCAAGGGGTCCCTCCGCACGCTCTCCATCCACGGCCCCGGCGTGTGGCGGTGAAGGAAGCGAAGGAGATACGACGATGGCGACCATCCACTCCCGTCCAGGACGCGGCCCGCTGCCGCCAGCCCGGCCCTGCCCCGAGCTGGACGCGAGCGGGCCCCGCACTGGCTGGGTAAGCCGAAGTGGGCTCCTTGAGGGGGCACTTCGGAGTCTCCTTCGGGACCCACTTGGGGGCCCGACACCCGGCAGGATGGCAAACATGCAGGTCAGTGCCGGAATCGGCGTGAAAACTGCGCCGTCACACCCCTCTTCTCCCCTCTTGTTGTCCGTGTGGGAGGAGATCATCGGGTTCCAGGGGGGCCCGGCGCCCTCCACGACCAGTCAGGTCCAGTTCACGGCGGACCGGTGCAGCTGGTCGCGCGCGGCGAAGGGGTGGAGCTGATGGCAGGCAGGCGGCTGACGAATCCGGCGGGGTCCTCGAACGACCTGCGGGGCGATGTGCTGCGCGTGCTCGGGGTTTTGAAGGTGGCCACGGCCGACCAGATCCAGCGGATCGCCTCACCGCACCTGACCTACCGGCACACGAGCAAGCCGACCGCCTCCGAGCGGAAGACCGCCCGTACCGCCTCGCACGCGGGTGCGCTCTCCGATCTGCGCAAGCACGGCCTCGCCGAGAACGGCGGCACCACCCGGGCGGGGGAGTCGCTGCGCAACCTGACCACCAAGGGCCTGGAAGCCGCCTCCTACGAGCTCGGGCGCCCGCTCTCGGAGATGGGCTCCACCGCCCGCGGCGCGGGCTCCAGCGGGGCCACCCACCCCATGGCTGTCAACGAGACGGTCATCGCGATGCTCCGCCCGAAGCCCGACCTCCGGCTGCTGACCCGGGAGCCGGCTGAGGCCAAGGCGGCCGCGCAGGCCGCCGTCGACGCCCCGGCCGGTGTCGGCACGATCGCCTCGTACGCGACGGAGGTCCCGCTGCCCGCCACCGGGACGTGGGGTGCGCCGGGCAAGGGCGGCGCCCAGGCCGACATCGTGCTCACCGCCCCGCAGGACCAGATCCCGCTGTTGTTCATCGAGGTCGACAACTGCCACGAGACCGCCGAGGAGATCGCGGCCAAGCTGTTGAAGTACTCCAGGTTCTTCAAACGAACGATCAAGGACACCGACGGCAAGGACAAGCCGATGTGGCGCACGCGCTGGATGGCCCGCGTCGCCGAGCGAGGAGAGGCCCCGCACCCGCCGGTCCTGATCGTCTTCAACCGCCTCGGCGCCCGCGACCCCAACCGCACCGTCCCGCGGCTGCAGGAGCTCACCCGGCCGCTGTGGGCGGGCGAGCCGGCCGACGGGTACAGCAGCTACGACCGCAAGATCCCGATCATCGCGACCGGCCTGCGCAACCTGCGCGAGCACGGCCCCAACGGCCCGGTCTTCCTCCGCTTCGGCCGTACCCACATGCAGCCACTGCGCGACGCGATCGGCAACCCCCGCCGCGACGCCGTCCTCGCCCGCCGGGCAGAGAGGATGAAGGCGCAACAGGCGGAGTACCAGGAGCAGCTGCGCCGCGCGGCCGAGCAGAAGAAGGCCGAGCGCGAGGCCGCCCGCCCTGCCTGCGCCGGCTGCGGGACGAAGTTCGACAACGACCGCTGGGAGAACACCCGCTACTCCCCGACGCCGGGTCACCACTGGGACCCGAGGCTGTGCGAGCCGTGCGAGGCCAAGACGGTCGCGGCCGCCGACCAGGCCGAACGCGACCGCCTGGAGGCGGAGGTCGCCGAAACCGCCGAAAAGGCCCGCGGCTGGCGCTCTCGCTTCCGCCCCGGGCAAGCCTCCTGAGAGCTGGGCAAGCCTTTCACCGGCAGCGTGGGCAAGCCTAAGGCGACCCTGGGCAAGCCCCCGCTGGCGGCGGGTCTGAAGCTGGGCCAGACGTGCCGCCGAGATCACGACCACCGCCGGTTGGGCAAGTCCGCCCCTTGCGCCGAGCGCCGACGCTGCGAGCAGAAGGCGGTCGGATCGCGAAGGAGGCTGACGGCGGGCTCTCGTGCCTTGGCCTAGTTACGAGCAAGCACGACTGGATCTCCTCGACTGTCGACTGGCGATCACGGACCCCCTACGCTGCGTGCTTGGGGAGTAACGAGATGGGGGGCGGATGGTCGATCCGATTGAAATCGAAGCACCGGATGACACAGGGTCAGACGTGGTGCGACGGTTCGAATATCAGATACACATCTCCGTGCAAGCAGTCCTGGAGATGCTCGCGGGTGGAACGGTCAGCCATGTGACCTGCGAGCACATCGAGGACGTAGTCGTCGCCCGCAGGGGCGACCCCCGGTGCATCAGTGGTGTGTTCTGGGATTTCCAGCAGATCAAAACGAGGGATGCCACCGAGCCTTGGACGCTCACGGACGTGCTCGCCAGTAAGCCACTCAAGAGCCTGTGGCGCACGCACACAACCGTGGCGGGCACCGGCCTGACCTATCAGCTGACCGCTGGCATCGAGGGTCATCTCGACCCAGCCGACGAGGCGGTCCAAGCCCTCTCCAGGGGCCAGGGCGGAGACAATGCGGCGTGCCGCAAGCGGGTCGCGACGCACCTGAAAGTCAAAGAGGACGCACTCACCGGCTTCCTTCCCTTGGTGCGCATCAAGCCGCTGCCACGACGTGGCGACATCGAGCTGCGCAACACGCGAGTCCTGGCGGATCTTGGCCCAGGGCTCACCATGGCGATGATCGACGCCCTCTACAACGAACTGCTCCGGCGTACCCGCGACGCCACCCAAGGTCTTCCCGTAGCCCGGTGGACAGAGCTCCTGGTCCTCGACAACCCGCCCCCGGCCGTGCTGAACAAACGCCTCTCCGCAGCGTCGATTGCCGACGTACGCCAGCGCCTGACCCGTCCCGACCACGTTCTGCTGGAAGACCTCTCCCAGCAACTGAATGGCTCGGAGACCGCGCTCGTTCGCAAGCTCCGGGCGGGCGCGGCCTCCAGGGAGGTCATCGAGGAGGCGCAGATGTTCCGGGCCCACGCTGAGCGCCACCGCTTCAAAGAGCTGGCCCTGGGAGCCTGGCCCGCCGACCAAGCCATCGAGACCGACCTCGATCAGCGTCTGCTCTTGCTGGCCCGCCGCACCGGCCGCTCCCACAAAGGACAGCCCCAGCCTGCGGACGGCATCTTCGACGAGCTGCAGCGCACGCTCGATGCCAGCCCCGGCACGTACGACCGCCATCCCCTCTACGCCCAGGACGGTGTGCTCCTGATGGGCAGGGCATGCGCGATCTCGGATGAGTGCAAGTTCGACTGGGGGAGCGATCGAGATGCTCCCTAGCGTTACCGCGCCCGTGACTGCGGTGCCGGCCACCAGGCCGCCCTCGGTCGATGCCCAAGCCCGCCTGCTGCTCCTCATCGACGTGTTCTCCGAAACCAAGGCGGGCAAGGGCATCGAGGGGCGCATGAAGCTGGCCAAGCTCGACTTCCTGCTGCGCTACCCGGACCGGTTCAACACCCTCATGGCTGTTCGTCGGCCCAACGTCGACGCTGGCGATAACCCGTGGCTGACCGGAACGATCGAGCAGAGCATGATCCGTTACAGGTACGGACCCTGGGACCCCGCCTACTACGCACTGCTCGGCGCCCTCACAGGCAAAGGACTCATCGAGCCCAAACACGAGGACGCCATCGCGACCTACTGCACCACCCAGGCCGGACATGACGTGGCACGTGCCCTCGCTGAAAGCGAGAGTTGGCGCCCGGTGCGCGACCGGGCAGTGCTGTTGCGCCGGTACTTCAACCTGACCGGCCTCACCTTGAAAAACCTGATCTACGAGACGTTCCCCGACATCGTCGAGGCGGACTGGGGGACCCACCTGTGAGACTGCGCATCGAAGAGATCACCCTGGTCGGCACCAGCCGCACGATCCGATTCGAACCCGGCATGAACGCGATCGTCGGTTCCATGAGTGGCGGCAAAACCGCCACCGTCAGCTGCCTCCGAGCCCTGCTGGGCGCCGACGTGAACGTCGTCCCCGAACTTCGAGGACGAACGATCGCGGGCACCGTGCTGGTCGGAGAACGCCGATTCCGCATCGTCCGCCCCCTGGTCACAACCCCGAACGCCATGGTGGAGATCGCCGAGATCGAAGGCCGCCGGGAAGTCTGGCGGCTGCCCGCCAGCCAGCTCCAAGCCGGGTACGACGAGACGTTCCGTGACTGGTGGCGCGACGTACTGAAGCTGCCCCGACTCCGGGTCCCGCGCGCCCCCAACGACGACAGGAGCCCCCTGGTTCCCGTCACCATCAGCGACTACCTCATGTACTGCGTCCTCAGGCAGAAGGAGATCGACTCCTCCGTCTTCGGAACCCCGGACAACTACTCCAAGGACATCAAGCGGAAGTACGTCTTCGAGATCCTCTACGGTCTGTACGACCCCGAGGCAGCCGGCCTACGCGACCGCCTGCGCGAAGTCACCACAGAGCTGGCAGCCCTCACCGCAGATGCGAACACCCTGGAACGGATCCTCCTGAGCACCGCCTTCGCCTCCCGCGCCCAGCTGGAAGTCGAGCGGCAGGAGACCGGGCGGGAGCTCACCCAGGCTCGCCTAGCCGACGTTAGCCTTACCGGCAACATCAACCTGACCGGGCCGACCACCGTCACGCTCCGCGAGCGGATCGCCGAGACGGAAGCAGAGATCGCCCGGATTGCCGGTGCGACCGAGGCCGAAGCCGTCTCCATCACCAACCTCCGTGAACTCCACGGACAACTCATTGCCCAGAGCCGCCGACTCACCCGCGCCCTGGTTGCCGAGCGACTCCTCAACGACTTCGAGTTCCACACCTGCCCCCGCTGCGGAGCCGGTGTACCGGACAGGGGAGACGAGCACACCTGCCGCCTCTGCCTCCAGGCCCCGCCCAACCTGCCCGCGCCGTCCTCCCTGGCCGCGGAACAAGACCGGGTCATCGAGCAGGTCACAGAGACCGAAGAACTCATCGCCCGAAGCACCCACCGCCTTGCTCAGCTCCAGACAGCCCTGGCTACCCAGACCCAGCACCGGACAGACCTTGGTGCCCAACTGGACCGAGCGACTTCCACCTACATCACCGACCAGGCAGACCGCATCCGAAGCGTCGCCGCCCAGCAGGCCCGACTCGAGGAGCACCTCGCCCGCCTGGACGACGGCCTGGCCCTCCACGACCGGCTAGCAGGACAGGCCGAACGGGTTGCCGAACTGGAACGCGAGCAAGAAGACCTCAACAGCAAAATCGACGCCACCCGCCACAGCAACCAGGCAGTCAGTGAACGCCTGCGGAAACTCGATGACGCCTTCGAAGCCGCCCTCCGCAGCTTCCACGCACCCCGCTTCGACAACGAGCCGGGCTCCTACATCAACAAGAAGACGTACATGCCTGTCGTGGACGGCCGCCCCTTCGCTGTCCTGCAATCGCAAGGCGTCGAGGTACTCGTCAACGTCGCCCACGTCCTGGCGCACCAACACGTGGCACTCAACGACCACGACATCCCCTTGCCCAACCTCCTGATCATCGACGGCATCAGCAGCAACGTCGGCCACGAAGGCGTCGACCTCGAACGCCTGCGCAAGATGTACGCCAGCCTCCTGCGCACTGCCACCGAACACGTCGACCGCCTGCAGATCATCGTCACCGACAACGACTCCCCTCCGATCGAGGGCATCCACCGGGCGCTGGAGCTGTCTGACACAGACCGACTCGTCCCTATGCCCCCTGCCGAACCCGGCGATGAGCAGCCTGCAGACCCGCCAGCAGAGGAAGCCGGCGCATGACGACCGCAGCGGGGACAGCGACGGGCCGCACGGAAGACTCCGTGCGGCCCGTCGCCGTCTGCTCCAGAAGGTCAGCGGCTGAGGCGGGTGGCCGGCCCCCAGGCGAACTCGAGGTCGTCCAGCAGGAGCTCCTCCAGCGACGCGTCCCATCGGGCACGGAGGAGGAACGGGGCGCTCTCCATGCGCTCGCAGACGATCAGGCTTTCGGGCTGGCCGGCCAGCATGTACCGGCCGTGCGAGGCGGGCTTACTACCCGGCCCGTACGCGCGCCGCAGCTCCTCCAGGCGCCCCCGGTGCCGGTTGGCGAACGCCTCCGGGCGCTGCACGTACCCGGCCCGCTCGTCCTCGCGCACGGCGCTGAGGGCCACGGTCAGGATCTCCTCCGACGCCTCGGAGCTGAGGAAGTCGCCCGGGTCGGCCAAGGCCCACGTGCACCGCTGCGCCGCCGCCAGGACCTCCGTAGCGTCTAGTGCCGCGGCCGGGGCCGGGGCCGGTTCCTGCGCCGGGGGCTCCGGGGCGGGGGAGGCCGGTTGCCGAAGGTGGGCGAGTAGCTGGGCGTTGGAGGTGGCGCGCCCGCGCTGGGCGGCGGTGGTGTCGGCGATGCGCAGCAGGTCGCCGGCGGCCGTACGGGCACCCTCGTCCTAGCCGGCCTCGAAGCGCGGCTCGGACCCCGTGCGGGGCGCTGCTCTCTGAGATCCAGGTGTGCGCTCCGGCTACCGCCCCGGCCTTCAGCTGCGACACGAGCCATCCCCGGCCCGCGCCTGCGGCCCGGCCAGGCGTGCGGCCGTGAGGGGAGGGCGGCGCAGGGCATGCTGGAGCAGTGTGACCGGCGTGCACGCCTCCGCGCACAGAAGCACGATCACTATCCGTAGCCGCATATGCCGCACGAATTGATCTTCCGGTGGCTACGATCACGCAGCGTGGCGGTCCCAGGTTTTGGGGGCGTTTCCGAGTCTGTGTGAGGGATGTGGTTGTTCGTGACGAAATCATCATTTACTGCTGAGCAGCGCCTGGAGCGTGTGACGGCTTCGCTGTCCGGAAGGCCGCGGGTGCAGGGCAAGGAGAGCCTGGGGGAGCGGCGGCTACGGTTGAACCGCGCCTCGAACCTGCTGGTCGGGGTGTTGCTGCACGCCGCCGCCCGCCAGGACAAGGGCCTGCCCCTGACCGACCTGGAACAGCGCGTCATCAAGGCTGCCACCACGCTCCTGCCGGAGAAGGAACTGCCTGCCTTCGGACAGGCCTACCGCGACGCCTGCGCCCGCGGACCGGTCCCGGTGCTCCCCGAGGCGATCACCAGCCGGCCACTGGAGAACGGCTTCAGCAAGGCCGATCTGAAGGCCGCGCTGCCCGCCCTGGCCAAGGAGATCTGCGCCCAGCCCAACGTTCAGATCATCGACGTCAGCAAGCACAATCTGGCCGACACCGAGACGTTCGACGGCCAGGAGTTCGCCGCGGCGCTGGGCGAGTTCGGGCGGGGCGTCACGATCCTGACCGGTCCGCGCCCGGCCGCCGACACGCAGGGCGTGCTGAACGTGCGACTTCGGATGACGAAGTTCGACTGCATGCGGGAGTCGGGAGAAATCTCCGGGAGTGACGAGATCTTCTGGGCGGTGGGCGCGGGCAGCGACAAGCAGGGCAAGAAGTCGTTCGTGACCAGGGAGTACGGAAACACCGACGTCATCGATGTTCCCGCGGAGTTCGACTACGACTACAACGCCGGTGACACGTATGCGTTCATCGGCCCTGTCGACCAGCACCTGTCGGTCGAGATCCAGTGCTGGGAAGCCGACGACAGTAGCGGCGGCTTCTACAACGACCTGCGCAGCGCCCTCAAGGACTTCGCCGAGTGGGCCGTGGACACGTCCGCCGACATGACCGAGGCCGGTGACGACGAGACGAAGAAGGGCGCCGGCTGGGCGGCCCTGCTCGGCATCGCAGCCGGCCTGATCAACGCCATCCTGGGATGGGCCACCAACGACGACGACCTGGTGTGTGAGAGGACCATCGGCTTCGACCGCGCCGCCCTCTACGCGCTCCGCAACCTGCCCGACGGGGGCGGCTACTGGAACTTCGACGGCGGCGGCGTCGGCCACCACCGGCTTTACATGGCCACCAACAAGTTCTGAGCCGCAAGAGACCGCACCCGGCGGCACAGGGCTCAGCCCCTGCGCCGCCGCACCTTGAGCAACTCACCGGTGCCGCCCGGCACCATCCGGCAGTCCGCGCACGCGTACTGGTCCCGCCAGGGTGCAAATCTGGGCCCGTCTGGTCCGTGCTGACGCTCCACCCTCGCGGCCGCGGCGGGGCCGCCGCCGGCCCGTGGGAAACGGTGCCGGCAAGTCTCGTGGCGCCGGGCGAGGTGATCCTGCCCTCCGGGCGACGGGGGCGGCCGTGTCGGCGAGTGGGCGTGACGTATGCGGGCCAAGATCGTTCGCTGGGCGTGAACCATCATGCAGCGTGCTGCGGCGAGACGGGAGCAACCATGTTCCACAGGGCACTTCGGTGCGGGGTGACAGCGGCGGCGGTGCTGGCTGTGGGGCTGGCTGGTGTGACGCCGGCACAGGCCGCAGCCGGTGAGGGGTCCGCGTACGGGCTGAAGGCAGACGGGCCGTTGCTCACCATTGCTCCCCTGGCCATGTCCCAGACCGGGGGACCCGAAACCAACAGTCTCATCAGTCCTGCTCTGCCCGCCGGCATCGCGGTCGGTACCTTGGAGACCAGCGCACGCCACGACCCGGGCACCGGGGGTGTGGCCAGCCAGGCCACTGCGTCCGACGTAATGATCACCAACGACGGCCTGGGCGGTCAGGGCGCCAGCGTGGGAATCGAGGCCGCCCGAGCGCAGTGCTCCTCCACGCAGGAGGGCATCAGCGGCTCGACAACCTTGAGCGGCCTGCAGCTGCCTGGGGGGCAGTCCATTCCTGCCGACGCCGTCAACTACAGCTTCGACGTCGGGCGGGGCCGGATGACGGTCAACGAGCAGATCCACAACCCCGACGGCGGTCTGACCGTCAACGCGGCCCATCTGACGATCCCCGGCCTTACAGCGGAACTCGACCTCGACATCGTGATCGCCTCAGCGACCTGCGGCCCGGCCACAACCCCCTGACGGACAGCCACCCACACCCGACCCGTACCGCAAGAGTGCACCCCCGTGCCGGCACCGCACCTGCGCGAAAGCTACTCACGCTTCATCCCTGAGGGCCTAGCCGAAGACCAGGGCCCGGACACGCCTGTTGTCAGCTGACGAAAAGGGGCACTCCGGGCTGGGTGGCTTTGTTCACGAGTGTCGACAGCGGTTGTTCATCGGCTCGGGAGGCACCCCGATCGCGTCGCGGTCGATGTTCACGAAAACGGGAGGCACCGGCGTCCAACTCTGGTTCCGGGGCGGCCAGGGGACGAATTGCCCCGGGTGAACCAACCTCGGGCAGACGAAAGGTGGCTGGGGCTCAGGCCAGGCACCCTTCCCCTGGGCTGTTCCTGAGGTGGTGCGGACGGCGCTCCCACTGAACGGGGGTGGTGGTCGGTCAGTGGGAGCGCCGGGTTGTCAGGCGGTGTGTCCCTCGGCGGCGATCTGTGCTTCGATCTCGGCGCTGTCGGTGCCGGCGGCCCTGTCGCCGTAGCCGCGGTGGACGACCATGAGCTGGTCTTGTGTGCCGTTCTTGTCGCGGTAGGCGATGACGGCAGGGCCGGCGGCGCTGGAGTGGGCGGGGAACCGCTGGTCGGGGGACCAGGTGCTGCCGTTGTAGGTGGTCCACCACAGCTGCTGGTCGGCGTTGCCGTAGCCGCGGTGGACGCAGTACAGCTGGTTGTCGAACACGGCCAGGCCCGGGCCCTCCAGGCTGGAGTGGGCGGGGAGCTTGGTGTCGGCGGACCAGCTGCTTCCGTTGAAGGTGGTGTGCCACAGGGCCACGTCGCTTCCGGCGCCGCGGTGGACCAGGTGCAGCTTGTTGCCGTAGACGGCCAGTGCGGGGTTGGAGGAAGTGGCGTGGGCGGGCAGCGGGGTGTCCGCCGACCAGCGGGTGCCGTCGAAGGTGGTGTGCCACAGGTAGTTGTCGGTGGCGCCCTTGTGGACGCAGTGCAGCTTGTTGCCGTAGACGGCCAGCGCGGGCCCGTGCGAACTCGGGCGGGGAGCTTGGTGTCGGCGGACCAGCTGGTGCCGTCGAACGTGGTGTGCCACAGCTGGGGGTCGCCGTTGGCGCCCCGGTGGACACAGTGCAGCTTGCCGTTGAAGACCGCCAGCGCGGGCCCGGCGTCACTCTTATGGGCCGGCAGCGTCTTGTCCTCGGACCAGCCCTTGTCCGGGTCGAACGAGGTCCACCACAGGTTCTTGTCACTCCCGCCCCAGCCTCGGTGCACCAGGATCAGCTTCCCGTTCAACACCGCCAGCGCCGGGTTCGAGGCGGTGGCGTGGGCCGGAAACCGGGTGTCCTCGTTCCAGCCCTGACCGGGCTTGAACACCGTCCACCACAGGTTGAAGTCTTCGTCGGGGCCAAGCCGTACCGGGATGAGCATCGTCGGCGAGATCCACGGCGACACCAGCTTGCAGCCGTAGCCGGCGGCCACCGCCTGGACCCAGACCTTCTGCGCCATGGCCGCCAGGGTGACCAGCGTCGAAAGCGGCTCCTTGAGCACCTCGCTGAGGATGTCCGCAATCAGGTCCTTGATCTCCAGGTAGGCGTCCACCGCCTGCTGGTTGAGGTGAACCTCGAACCCCCACCACTTCGCCTTGAACTCAACTGTGGCGCCCAGCGCCTCCAACTCTTTGCGCGCCCGATCCGCCCGCTCCACCACCTCCGCAGGCGGCGAGTCGTAGAGCGCGCTCTCCTGCGGTGCGTTCTCCTGGACTTCGGCAGACTCGTTCGTGGTCATGATCTCCTCCCTCATCGGCGCGTGCAGCACCGGCCCCCCCGGCTCCAGACCAAAGGTCCCCACACGCCAGCCCCACGATGCCGACATCAGCGAAGCGGCACGCGGTAACGGGACGAATACGCCACGCACTCGGGCGATCTTGGCGGAAAGGCGCCTGGACGGGTCTTTCGAGCGTAATCGACCGCGCCTCGCTATCCCGAAGAATGTGGAGGCCGTTGACCTAGAAGCCAGCGATCTGTGGTTCTGTAAGTGGGAGCGGGCAACGTTTGTCGACGGTCTTGGGCAGCACTTAGCCATCACAGAGCCCGGAAATGTCGATGAGAACCAGCAACGCTTGAGCGTGTGTGGGCTCTTTCCGATGCCGTGATGGTGGCCGGCCTTCGGTCCGCGCCAAGGCAGTGCGCTCTCGGCTTCGCCTGCGGGCCCCTCCACCTCGACCCGGTCACGCGATCGGCGAATGCGACACCTATCGTCCTTTCGGCCCAAGTCTCGGTCAGGCCGGTAGGTACTCCGCATCTCTTCCCACCACGCCTCGTTACCAGCACAGACGCTGATCACTTCCTGAGGGAGCACCCACATGTGGCAGGCGCACGTAGACACCCTTCTCGACACCAAGGGAATGGACCAGGCCGCGATCATCGGCAGTGACGGCGCCACCTGGGCAAAGTCCAACGGCTTCTCCATTTCCCCGGCGGAGAGCGAGACGCTGGGCAGGCTGTTCGTAAATCCGGCGGACGCAACGTCAAACGGTGTCACGGTAGGGGGTAACAAGTACTCCGTTCGCGAGGCCGACGATAGCTTCATCATGGGCCGGAAGGGCCCTGGAGGCATGCTCGCGGTGAAGACCCGCACGGCCGTGGTCGTGGCGGTCTACGGCGAGGGCCAGTACGTCAATGCGCGCAAGGCCACGGAGCAAGTGGCTGAATACATGATGGAAAACAATTACTGATGATCCATCTGCCACCGCTACCGGACGTGGCTGACAGCGACCGGTAGGGGTCGGCGGACCGCAGCGTACAGATCGACCTTGAACTTCTGTGGCACCCTCGCCCCTCATCGCACAGAGCACTCCGATGCTCCCACCGCAAGACACCGGGCGTTGTCAGAACGCAGAGACATCGCCCTTCGGGGAAACCAAGCGTTCTCCTCTCTGAGCGACAAGTGGTGTCAGCTCCCAAGCACAAGACCAGATCTGGGAGGAGCGCCGAGCGCCGGCCGAGCCCTCATCCCGCGAGAGAGGCCCCGCTGCCGTCGAAACTCGGGTTCTGGCACACATTCCGTGAACGATCTTGACTCGGACTCCATCAGCCTCACGTGACATCGAATCCGCGCAGCTCACGTGGTGCGTACCGCCCTGCTGGCGGAGAGCCAGCAAGATCGTTCACGGAATGTGTGCCAGAACCGAAACTCGTGAACATTCCGGCGTGGATCCGGCGGCCGTGTGCCTCCCAAACCGATGTCGAAGTGCGGTCCGTTCTCGTGGACAGAGCCAGGCTGGGCGATCCCGCCCAGCCCAGAGTGCGTTAGGCCCAACGCATCCCGACCTTGGACAGCTGCTCAACACGCTCCGGCGTCAGCGTGGCGGCCCGGCGGCGCTGGTTGTCGACCCACGTCCCGAGCTTCAGCGGGACGTCCCGCTGCGCCTGGCCCTCGCCGCCGTCCTCGCCGAGGGTGATGGTCTCGACGTGCTTGCGGGGCACCGTCAGGTGGCCCTCGCGCGCGAAGTACTGGGCGGCGGCGGCGTAGTGCATTGCCCACTTGTCTGCCTGGCTGGTGCGCGGCTTCGGCTTCTCGTCTTCGCTGGCGGGTTCGATGCCGAGGACTTGTTCGCACATCCACTGCTGCACCGCGGTGAGCTGGTCCCACCCGTGCCGGACTGAGGTGACCCACCGGCCGAGGTCCTCGCCCTGGCGCACGACCTCGCCCGCCTTGGTCGGCAGCGTCTCGCCGGTGTCCAGGTGCTGCCGGACGAGGTGGAAGCAGCGCTGCCACGTCACCGGCCACGCCGGGCACCACGAGGGGTCGATCTCCTCCAGCTGCTCGCGCCGCTCCCGCGTCATCGCGCCAGCCGACGACTCCACCGGCAGCCCCTCGGCCCGCCGCTGCTCGATCTCCTGCGCCTTCCGCGCGGCGGCCCGCGCGTTCTTCAGCCAGATCCCCACCGCTGCGCCCTGGTAGGCGGCGTCCAGCGGCGCCAGGAGGTGTCCGTGCTCGGCAGCCCACCCGCGCGCGGCCGACAGCCCCTCCGCCCAGGCGACGTCGAAGTGGGACCAGACCATGCCGAGCTTCTCCAGCTGGGCGACGCGTTCCTCGTCCATGTCGCCGCGGTTGTAGAAGCGGCGGGCGTCGGCGGTCCACTGCCCGAGCGGGAAGTTCGCCAGCGAGGCCGGCCACCCGGACGCCTCCGCGTCCTCGGCGGCGGCCGGGACGCGGAACGTGAACGGGACGCGCAAGTCACCGTGCTTGCGGGCGTAGATGACGGCGGCCTCTACCCCGCGCCGCCAGTGCTCGTGCTCTGGGTTCAGGACGCGCAGGTTGATGAACGCGGCGAGCGCGGCCGGGTCGCGGGGCGTGGAGAACTTCAGCAGGGCCTTGGCGGGGGCGCTGACGCCTCCGGAGCCGCTGCCGGTCCCGTTGCCGCTCTTGCCGCTGCCGTCATCGCTGACGGGCTTGTAGCGGCTTGGCGCCTGCTGTTCCGCGAGGGTTTCCACGATCCGTGCGTCGTGTGCCCGCAACGCTTCGAGGAGCTTGGCGAGGCCGCCGTACGCACGGCTGGTGAGCATGTTGTCCGCCGTCTCGCCCGGCCCGAGCAGGATCGGCACCACGAGGGAGGCCACCTTGCCCTCGCCGGGTTGCATCCGCAGGGCCCGGCCCACGGCCTGGACGAGGTCGGGCATGGAGCCGCGGACATCCGCCCAGTACACGGAGTCGCAGTTCTTCGTGTCGACGCCCTCACCGAGGACCTTCACCGAGCCCAGGTAGCCCTTCTCCACCACGGTGCCGTCCGTGGCGATCCCCTCCGCGAACTCGGCGAGAACGCGCCGGCGATGGAGCGGCTTGTGCTCGCCACACAGCCAGTCCGCCCACACCGCGGCCGGGTACAGCTCGCGGTCACTGGCGTGCAGCTGCGTGGCGACATCGGGAAGGCCGGCCGCGAACGCCTCGGCCTCCTTCACCACGTGGTGGAAGACCAGCGTCCTGCGGAAGCCCTCCTCCGCCGACGCCTTCACCAGCGCGGTCTGCAGAGCGGCGAGCCGCGCCCCGCGGACCTCGGCCGAACGGCCCTCCGCGCCCAGGAGCTGCGCGGCCTGGAGCTGGGTGTCGGTGACATCCACGCACACGACCTGGTAGGGGGCACAGATGCCCCGGTCGATCGCCTCCGAAAGCGACAGGGTGAAGCACCTGCTGCCGAAGGGCCCGTCCGGGTCGTCATCCATGCTCGCGACCAGCTCGCCGGGCGAGCCGGCCTCGTCCTCGTCCCCGAGCTGCCACATCCGGGGCGTGGCCGTCATGTACAGCCGGCGCAGAGCCGGGATGCGGGTGTTGTCGTGGATGACCGCCCACGGCTTCCCGATCCGGCCCGACGTCCGGTGCGCTTCGTCCACGACGATCAGGTCCCAGGCCGAAAGGCCGGCGTTGTGCGCCTTCTCCAGCGTGCCCAGCCCGAGGGAGGCGTACGTGGCGTACACGGTGACCTTGTCCAGGCCCCGCGTCCACTCCACCAGCTCGTCCACGTCCGTGGTGTTGGGGAAGGACACCTCCTCGCCCCGCAGCGAGGACACTCCGATCATTGGGCCCCGGCGGCCTCCCTCGCGCCACGCGGCCTCGGTCTGGGCGAGCAGGTCCAGCGAGGGCACGAGCACCAGGACACGGCCCGCGTAGAGCGCCTCCGCGCTGCGGACCGCCACGCGGGTCTTGCCGGACCCCGTCGCCATGATCACCTGCGTTCGAAGCCCTCGTTCGGGCACAAGTGATCTTGCAGGCAATTCGAGGGCACTCAGGACCGCGTCAATGGCTTCTCGCTGGGCGGTCTCGCGATGATCGGTGCGGTTTGTGGTCAACATATCCACTTGCCTCCTCCTGGGTGCCATCCGGTCGATTCCGGCGGTGAAGAACGGGAAACCCGCACGTAGACAAGGTGCGAGGTGCGACGCCGCGGGTGATTGTCACTGGGTTGCTGCGGTAGTTGTCATCGCGGGTGGGTCGTCGTTTGTGCTGGTCAGGGGTGGGCCTGCTCCTGG
>NZ_JBFBAH010000041.1:0-55333 GCF_040682115.1 Streptomyces sp. NPDC051364
ACACCCACCCCGGCCAGATCCGGAAGAGACAACGCCACCGACACCACCCCCCGATGACGTCGTCTCACCAATCCAGCCCTACGTCAACGGCATTGGGGCTAAGCGGCCTCGGTGAAGTGGGGTGCGTTTTCGCGTCGTGCGGTGCGGTGGATCGCAAGGCGGAGCGGCGCGCTTGTGCTGGACGTACCAGGGTGCTGCGACAACGCGGCGAGGTGCCGTGCCGGGCGGTGCGGGGGCGTGCCCCACTTCCCCGAGACCGCTTAGGCATCTGCCCCGGTGCCGGCCCCGGCTCAGGCGCCCGCGGCCGCCGCGCCCAGCAGGCCCGTCCAGTCCGGGATCTTCACCGAGCGGCGGCCCAGCGAGCGCCCGAGGTCGGCCTCCGCCGCCTCGATCGCGAGCCAGCCCGGCCACTCCACCGGGTGCAGTCCCGCCGCCCGCAGCGCGTCCAGCGGGTCGCCCGGCAGCTCCCGCCGGGCCAGCGCCCCCGCGTCCTGGAGCAGCGAGGAGGCCGTCTCCTTGGCGCAGGGCCGGTTGGTGCCGATCACCCCGGTCGGGCCGCGCTTGATCCAGCCCGCCACGTACTCGCCGACCGAGGCCCGGCCCGCGCGCATCACCCGGCCCGCGGCGTGCGGGACCGTGGCCTTCGCGGGGTCGAACGGCAGGCCGGGCAGCGGAACGCCCTGGTACCCCACCGAGCGCAGCACCAACTGCGCCTCGATGTCCTCGTACACGCCCGTCCCGGCGACCCCGCCGCGCCCGTCCGGGGCGGTCCGCTCGAAGCGCATCCCGGTGACCCGGCCGTCGGGGCCGCCCAGCACCTCCACCGGGCGGAGGTAGAACCGCAGGGCGATCCGGCGCCGGGCGTCGCCCGGGTCCTGCTCGGCCCAGCCGCGCAGCGCCTCGAGGTTGCGCCGGGCCACCGCAGGCAGCGCGGCGGCCGTGCCCTGGTCGGTGTACGCGGGGTCGAGCGCGAGCTCGGCGGGGTCCACCACCGCGGCCACGCCGGGCAGTGTGCCCAGCTCCCGGAGCTCCTTGGTGGTGAACTTGCCCTGCGAGGGCCCGCGTCGGGCCACCATCGACACCGACTTCACCCCGCTGTCCGCGAGTGCGCCGAGGGCCGGCTGCGGCATGTCGGTCGGGGCCAGCTCCGGCTCGCCCCGGGCCAGCATCCGCGTCACGTCCACCGCGACGTTACCCGCCCCGACGACCACCGCCGAGCCCACCCCGGGCAGGTCGAAGGCCTCGCCCTCGGCGTCCGGGTGCCCGCTGTACCAGGCGACGAAGGCCGTCGCGGAATGCACCCCGGCCAGCTCCTCGCCGGGGATCCCGAGCATCCGGTCGCGGGCGGCGCCCACGCAGTACACCACCGCGTGGTACAGCTCCAGCAGCCGTTCGGTGGTCAGCTGCGGCCCGCCGACCTCGACGTTGCCGAGGAAGCGGATCCGCTCGTCCTCCAGCACGGTGCGCAGGCTGCCCTGCAGCGATTTGATCTTCTCGTGGTCGGGGGCCACCCCGTAGCGCACCAGCCCGTACGGCGCGGGCAGCCGGTCCAGTACGTCGACGCGGATGCCCGGCACCTCACGCTGCTGTACGAGTGTCTGAGCGGCGTAGACCCCGCTGGGGCCCGAACCGACGACGGCGACACGAAGCACGGCGGAGCTCCTCCCGCAGGTGCTCCCAGCATGCCACCGGGCCCGGCGGCCGTCAGCCCATCGCGCGCATCCGGTGGATCTCGGCGGTCTGCGTGGCCACCACCTCGTTGGCCATTTCCTCCACCGCCCCGTTGTTTCCGGCCGCCAGCGCCTTGCCTGCCATCTTCACCGCGCCCTCGTGGTGGGCGGTCATCAGGGTGAGGAAGAGCCGGTCGAAGTCGGCGCCCTTCGCCTCGGTGAGCTGTTTCAGCTGCTGCTCGGTCGCCATGCCCGGCATCGCGCCGTGGTCGTGGCCGGCCGGAGCTCCGGAGGGGGCCGGGTAGCGGGCCGACCAGCTCTCCATCGCGCGGATCTCGGGCTGCTGGGCGGCCGAGATGCGCTCGGCGAGCCGCTTGACCCCGTCCGCCGAGGCTCGCTCCGGGGCCAGCGCGCTCATGGTGAGCGCCTGGCGGTGGTGTTCGGCCATGTGCTGCACGTAGGCCCGGTCCGCCGCGTTGGGTTTGTCGTCGGGCTGCCTCTTGGCAGCTTCCCCGGGGGAGAGGGTGCGGGCCTTCTCGCCCGGTCTGCCGGGGGCGATGACCTGCGCTCCGCCGTGCTCCGCCGCGTCGTGGCCGTCGCCGCTCCGGCAGCCGGCCAGGGCGAGCAGGAGGCCCGCGGCCACGACCGCCCCGGTGGTTCGACCGAGTAAGCCCTTTGCCATGTCCATGGTAAGGAACATACTGCCGGGGTCCTGGTTCCGTTCCCACCACGAGCGGAATCGATCGGACTCCCATGGGAGGGCACAGTGACCTCGAAGCACACCACCAGAGTGCGGCACAGGAGTCTGGGGGCGGCCGTGGCCGCGGCCGGGCTGCTCGCCACGCTGTTCGCGGCCGGTCCCGCGGCCGCCACCCCCGATCCGGGGGACTTATCGCCCGGCAGTGCAGGCAGCGCCTCGTCCGCGCAGGGTGCGGACCCGGCCGCGGGCCGCGAACTCGCCCCCGGCGAGATCCCCGGCCAGGACGAGATCGTGCACAGCGCGAACGTCAGGCACCTGGCCAACATCCCGAGCACCTACCCGGGCGTCATCAACACCGACCTCGCATTCCAGGGCAAGTACGCCTACGCCGGCAACTACAACGGCTTCACGATCTACGACATCGCCAACCCCAAGGCCCCGAAGGCCGTCAGCCAGGTGCTGTGCCCCGGCGGCCAGAACGACGTCTCCGTCCAGGGGGACCTGCTCTTCCTCTCCACCGACTCCTCGCGCAGCGACGACTCCTGCAACAGCGTCTCGCAGCCCGCGACGGAGAAGTCCTCGTGGGAGGGCATCAAGATCTTCGACATCAAGGACAAGAAGAACCCGAAGTACATCAAATCCGTCGAGACCAACTGCGGCTCCCACACCCACACGCTGGTGCCGGGCGAGCGCGACATCTACCTCTACGTGGCCTCCTACTCCCCGAACGAGGCGTTCCCGGACTGCCAGCCTCCGCACGACGGCATCTCCGTGATCAAGGTCCCGAAGAAGAACCCGACGCAGGCCGCCGTCGTCGCCTTCCCCGTTCTCTTCCCGGACGGCGGCAACCCGGGCGGGCCCGCCAACCCCGGTGTCACCAAGACCACCGGCTGCCACGACATCACCGTGCTGCCGTCGAAGAAGCTGGCCGCCGGCGCCTGCATGGGCGACGGCATCCTCTTCGACATCAGCAAGCCCGAGCAGCCGCGGGTCATCGACCGGGTGCAGGACAACGTGAACTTCGCGTTCTGGCACTCGGCGACCTTCAACGAGAAGGCCGACAAGGTGGTGTTCACCGACGAGCTGGGCGGCGGTGGCGGCCCCACCTGCAACGAGGCCACCGGCCCGAACCGCGGCGCCGACGGCATCTACGACATCACCGGCCGCGGCGACCAGCGCAAGCTCGTCTTCCGCAGCTACTTCAAGATCCCGCGCCTGCAGGCCGACACCGAGAACTGCGTGGCCCACAACGGCTCGCTGATCCCGGCCGGCGGCGGCCGCGACATCATGGTCCAGGCCTGGTACCAGGGCGGCGTCTCGGTCTGGGACTTCACCGACTCCGCCCGGCCCAAGGAGATCGGCTACTTCGAGCGCGGCCCGCTCACCACCGACCAGCTCGGCCTCGGCGGGTCCTGGTCGGCGTACTACTACAACGGCCACATCTACTCGAACGACATCGCCAAGGGCCTCGACGTGCTGCGGATCGACGACTGGCGCACCGAGGGCGCGAAGTGGGTGCGGATGGACCGCCTCAACGTGCAGAGCCAGCCCGACTACCACTGACGGCCGGCGGTGTCAGCCTTTTGAGGGAAACGTTCCGCCGGGCGGTCCGCCGTCCGGCGGGACGCCGAGCTCCCAGTCCAGCCCGTACCGCTGGAACAGCTCCGCCCGCAGCCGCGCCAGCGGCATCGGCGCCCCCGGCAGCAGGACCGCGACCACCGCGCCCATCAGCAGCGCCCGCAGCAGCGGGTAGTCGGTGTCCACGTCCGCCGAGCCGTAGCGCGTGACCGTGTCCCGGAGCAGCTCCGCCAGCCGCTGCTGCTCCGGGCACTGCACGAACCCCTCGGCCTGGAGGATGCCCGCCATGTGGGTCCGCATCAGCAGCGGCTGGTCCCGGGCGAGCCCGAGGATCGCGTCGACGGCACGGGCGAGCCGCTCGCGGCCGTCGTCGCTGCGCGGCTCCCGCTCCAGGGCCGCGTCCAGCGTGAGGTGCATCAGCCGGTGCACCGCCGACTGCAGCAGCTGGCGCTTGCCCGGGAAGTAGTACGAGACCAGGCCGCGGGCCGTGCCCGCCCGATCGGCGATGTCGCCGAGCGTCGTTGCCTCGTAGCCGTGCTCGGCGACGAGATCGACCGTGGCCTGGAGCAGCCGCTCCCGGGAACGTCTGCGCAATTCTTCATTGACCGATGCGCTGCGCGGGGACATGCTTACTCCTGCGTTGACTGGCTCCCAGCCAATATACTCAGCGCACGGGGTCGCCTGCTCTGGGCGACGCGGGGGATCGCCCAGAGCAGGGACTTCCACAGCTCGAGGGAACGACGAGTTTCGGCCTGTCCGCACCCGGGAGGGCGGGATCAGGCCGGTGGGATCGGACCGGCCTGATCAGGTGAGCGCGCGCAGACCCGGCATCAGGGCCACCACCAGCGGTACCGCCGGGACCAGCGTGGCCAGGGCCGTCAGCCGCAGCCGGCGGCCCGCCGACAGCCGGGGCGCCGCCGACAGCAGCCGCCGCACCCGCTCCGAGACGTGCGGCTGCGGACTCGGGTAGGGCCCGAACACCCCCCGGTCCTCGTTGAGCCCGACCAGCGCGAGCGCGATCGTCAGCCTCCCGTACCGCCGCGAGGCCACGTCGTCGGCGGCCAGTTCCACGAGCCGGTGCATCTCCGCCTCGAACGCCGCGAACACCGGCACCTGCGGGAATCCCCCCGCCAGCGCCCGCGAGCAGTACAGCAGCCAGTCGTGCCGGGCCTCCGCGTGCCCCTGCTCGTGGGCCAGTACGGCGTCCAGCTGGCTCCCCTTGAGCCGCCCGAGCGCGGCCGTGGTCACCACCAGCTGCGGGGCCGCACCCGGCAGCCACCACGCGTCGGGCCGCGTTCCCTCCAGTACGACGAGCCGCGCCCCGGCCGGGTCCTCCCCGGGCAGCAGCGGCGCGCGTACGAGCATCTCGGCGCCCCGTGCCCGCCGCCGGGCCCGGGCCCGCAGCACCTCCCGGGTCAGCCGGGCCCCGGTCCACAGCCCGCCGCCCGCCAGCGCCAGCGCGGTGCCCACGGCCCACGGGCCGCCTGTCGGGCCCAGCGCGTACGCGTCGACCACCCCGTGCGGCGCGGCTGCGAAGAGCCGGCCCCGGACCGCCAGCCAGGCGGCGGCCGCGCTCAGCACCATCGACAGGGCGAAGCACAGGAGAACCGCGCCCACCACGCACTGCCACACCCACAGCGCGACGACGGGCTCACGGTCGGGCCATTCGGCCCGGGCCAGCAGACGGGGGGCGAGCACCGCGGTCAGAGCGCCGAGCAACAGGAGTGCGGCGGGGACCATCATGTCCGCCAGCCTATGAGTGCGGGGCTACCTGCGGGTACGGGCTTGCGGCATTGGTGACGCAGGACACGTTTGCCCGCCGCGTCCGAGAACGTCACAGGCTCAGCAGCATCGCCAACATACCCATCCCCATGGCGAGTCGGCACGCCCGCGTCAGCTCCGTGGGCACCGCCTTCGGCCCGCCCGGGACCGGCTGCACCCCCCCGCCCGCCGTCACCAGCCGCGCCCCGCCGAGCAGCACGTACCCCGCGAAGTACAGCAGCAGCGTCCCGGTGACCAGCGGCAGGCCCCCGCCGTGCCCGTGGCCGGCGGTCATCGTCAGCGCCATGTACGCCATGGCCAGCGAACCGACCAGGTGGTGGGCGTGGTGCACCCCGCCCCGCAGCAGCCACAGGGCGTGCAGCGCGGCCCCGCAGAAGACGGCCAGCAGGATCCCGGGGCCCCACGGCCCGATGCCCGACGGCACGGCCATCACCGCCATCCCGAATCCCATCAGCGCCTCGCCCGCCGCCCCGCCGCGCGCCTCCCGGCCCGATCTGCGCACCCGCCGCAGGCAGTACGCACCGCTCACCGCGCACAGCAGCACGAGCAGCCAGGCGGGGAGGGAAGCGGGAAGGGACATCGCGGGACCGTGCACGGCGCAACCCCCGGTTCGTCGGCGTCACCGGAAGAGATGCCCCGGCCCGGATGCCCGCACGCCGCCCCGGGTTAGGCTCTCCATGCCGCACCGGGCATGTCATATGCCGCCGAGCTGAACGGAGCCCCCGATGTCGACCGCCCACCCCACCGCTCTGAACTTCCGCAGTGCCGTAGAAGCGGACGTACCGGATCTGGTGGCGCTCGTCGAGTCGGCCTACCGCGGGGACGCCAGCCGCGCCGGCTGGACCACCGAGGCGGACTATCTGGACGGGCAGCGCACCGACCCCGAAGGGGTCCGCTCGATCATCGACTCCGCCGACAGCGTCCTGCTCGTCGTCGAGCGCGCGGGCGAGCTCGTCGCCTGCTGCCAGCTCGAACACCGGGGCGACCACGCCTACTTCGGGATGTTCGCGGTCCGCCCGGGGCTGCAGGGCGGCGGCCTCGGCAAGGAGATCCTCGCCGAGGCGGAGCGCCGCGCCCGCGAGACCTGGGGCGCCAAGGAGATGCGGATGACGGTGGTGAACGTACGGGAGGAGCTCATCGCCTACTACGTGCGCCGCGGCTACCGGCGCACCGGCGAGCTGAGCCCCTTCCCGTACGGCGACGAGCGTTTCGGCGTCCCGCTCCGCGACGACCTGGCCTTCGAGCTGCTGGTCAAGCCGCTGTAGCGCGGGAGCCCGGGGCCGGGCGTGGCGTCAGGCCAGGAACCGGCCCGTACTGCGGATCTCCGGGAAGTCGGTGGCCGCGCCGTCCAGTTCGAGAGCCCGGGCCAGCCGCAGCTGCTGCAGGGTGTTGACGGTCCAGCCGGTCACCTTCAGCCCGGCCGCGTGGACCGACTCCACCGTGTCCAGGGTGAGTTCGCGGATGTCCAGGGCGACCGTGTGCGCGCCGGAGGCCAGGGCCCGGGCCACGACGTCCGCGGCCCCGCCGCTCAGGTCCGAATGGAGCACGGTCCGCACCCCCGGCAGCAGCCGGGCCGTCTCGGCGAGCAGCTCGTCGTGGACGGAAGCCGCCTCCACCCGTGCGCTCAGGTCGCGGCGCAGGACCAGCTCCGCCAGCGCGGCCGCGGCGGCCCCGTCGTGGACCGACACCTGGAGCGGGGTCCGGACCGCGTCCAGGACCTCCTCGAAGGCCGGCACGTGCTCGCCCTGGCCGGCGTCCAGCTCGCGCAGTGCGGACAGGGTCAGATCGGCGACGGCCCCGGCGCCGTCGGTGGTCCGGTCCACGTCGGCGTCGTGCAGGACGACGAGCACGCCGTCCTTGCTCAGCTGCACGTCCAGAGCGATGACGTCCATCCCGGAACGTTCCGCGCGGACGAACGACCGCAGGGTGTTCTCAGGTTCGACACCCATGACCCCGCGGTGACCGATGGTGAGGAAAGTCAAGGTTCTCTCGCTTCCGTCGACGGCGGCTCCCCGCGCGGTCGCGGTGTCCCTGCCGGCCGCGCGGTGAGGACGCATGCTAGTGCGCCGGGGATGCGATGAGACCGCCCGTGCAGCACCCGGAACGAGGCCGTCGGCCGGTTCCCGCCAGGGCTGTACGCCGCCGCGGGCCCCGGGGCGGCCCTGCCGTGTCACCCGGGCGTGGGCGCGTCCCCGCAGCCTTGACGATCCGGGTCCGCCGCTCCGCTCCGGGCCCCCGTCCCGGTCCCGGACAGCTCCGCGAGATCCGCCAGCAGGGCCTCGCCCAGCTCCAGTTCGGCCAGGTGCTGCCGCTCGCTCCAGCGCAGCGCGAGCGCCGGGAAGGCCCACTCCGGCACCTCGCCCGCCTGCTCCATCGCCTCGCGTACGGCGGCCAGTTCGCCCCGGGTGCGCTCCAGATGGTCGCCGACCATCGCGCGCAGCCGCTCCGGCTCGGCGAGGTGGCCGAGCCAGACCCGCAGCAGCAGCCCGTGCTTGAGTACCGGGGGACCGGCCTCTGCGGTGTCCGAGGCCCAGCCGGCGAGGGCCTCGCGGCCGGCGTCGGTGATGGCGTAGCGGCGCTTGGCCCGGGCCTCCTCGGGGCCCGAGCGCGCGGAGGCCGTGTACCCCAGCTCCTCGAGCCGGCGCAGCTCGGCGTAGATCTGGCTGATGGCCGGGGACCAGTAGAAGAAGCGCAGGGAGGAGTCCGCCCACTTCTTCAGCTCGTACCCGGTGCGCTCCCCGGGGAAGGACAGCAGCCCGAGTACCGCCCATGCGGTCGGCGGAAGGTCTTGCTTCTTCGACGTATGACTACTAGTCATATTCCGAATTGAAGTATGGCCGGGCACGGGACGCAACCCTGGAGGCATCGTGAAATTCTCCGTGATCTTCGAAGCTCAGCTCGCCGACCCGACCGTGGAGCGGGAGCACCAGGTCATCCACGACTGCGTGGAGCAGGCCGTGCTCGCCGAGCGCATGGGTTTCGACCGGATCTGGGCCGTCGAGCACCACTCGCTGAAGTGGTACGCACACATGTCCGCCCCGGAAGTCTTCCTGACCTGGGTCGCGGCCCGGACGCACACCATACGCATCGGCCACGGGGTCGTCTGCATGCCGTTCAACTTCAACCACCCGGTCCGGGTCGCCGAGCGGGCCGCCATGCTCGACCTGCTCTCGGGTGGCCGCCTCGACCTGGGCGCCGGGCGTGGCGGCACCGCACAGGAGACCTCCCTGTGCGGGGTCGACAGGGAGCGGACCACCCAGGAGGTGGAGGAGGCGCTGCGGATCATCGGCAAGGCCTGGCAGGAGGAGGAGCTGGAGTACCACGGTGGGCTGATCGACATCGCCCCGCACCCGATCCTGCCGCGGCCGAAGCAGACCCCGCATCCGCCGCTGTTCCTGGCGTGCAGCCGCGCCGAGACCCTCGTGCAGGCCGCGGAACTGGGCGTCGGGGCCCTGGTCATGGGCTTCGCCGGGCCGGAGTCCATCGCCGGGATGCGGGGCGTGTACGACGGGGCGGTCGCCGGCCGGGACGGCGCCCGCTTCGTCTCCACCGCCGTCAACGACCACTTCTCGGTGCTCTGCCCGACCATCGTGCTCGACGACCCGGCCGAGGCGCGCCGGATCGGCATCCGGGGCCAGCGGTTCTTCGCCCAGTCCATCGGCCACTGGTACGGCGGGGCGGGCGTCCCGGACGAGGCCGTGGTCGCGGGCGCCGACGAGGCGGCGGAGATGGACAGGGCGGCCGAGCAGGTGGTGGCCCGGCTGCACGAGCAGGACATACCGGTGCGGCCCACGTCGACGGCCACGTTCCGCGCCGACCACGCGTACGGGAGCGCCGACGACGCCATCGCGTACGTCCAGCGGCTGAAGGAGGCGGGGGCGGACGAGATCATGTGCCTGATCCAGATGGGCACCGTGCCGCAGGAGGCCTGCCTGGAGACGCTGCGGCAGTGGGGCGAGAAGGTCATCCCGCACTTCCGCGACGTGTGAGCGGCGGCGCCTGAGCATGCGCCCGCCCGGTGGGTGACGGACGTCACGCACCGGGCGGGCGCGGGCTGCCTGCAGGGCCGGGCGGACGTGAACCTCGGTACGCGAAAGGGGCGAAGCCGTCGCTCGAAGGGTGGACGGCGGGAAGAATTACGGTGTCGGTAGGGGTCTCGCAGGATAATTTCCCGAGCAGCCTCTTGAGCGGGAGAGGCCTGCACACATACGCTGTGTTGACGCGAGGTTCTCCTGTGGAGGAAGTGACATGACGGAAATTCTTGTGCCGGGTTCTGGCGGTGCGGTGATAACCGCCGGTGCGCGGGTGGTGGACCACCCGGCGTGGCCCGGGCTCAAGGCCGCCGTGGAGGAGATCCGCCCCTGGCAGTCCAAGGACGGCTCCATCGACTTCGAGGCCTCGGGCGCCCCCGTCCCGGTCGATGCCGAGGCCGCCGTCGAGCGGGCGATCGGCGCCGTCGAGACGCTGTCGCCGCTGCTGCCGCACGCCGCCGCGTACCACCGCGCGCTCGTCTCCGACCTGCGCAAGTGGGTCGCGGACGGCTTCAAGGTGCCGGACTTCCTGGACTCCCTGCTGGCCTTCCACCCGGCCGCCGAGCGCGCCGACGGGCTCCAACACCTGGTCGTCTTCCCCATGTACACGCAGAACGGCAACCTCGACCGCAACTTCGAGGCCGTCGTCCTGAAGATGGTGTGGCCCGAGTGGCTCTCCGAGCTGGAGCGCACCCGGTACGACAACCCGCTGTTCCTCGGCATCACCTTCGAGGACTTCACCCCGGGCTACGACACCCACTCCGCCGTGCTCTTCCCGGAGACCATCGCCGTCCGCGAGGCCCCCGAGCGCTTCACCTGGGGCGGCATCTTCTGCGACCGCGAGGCCGCCCGGTACCGCAAGGTCACCGCGGCCGCCGTCGACATCCTCGGCATCGAGCTGCCCGAGGACATCGCCCGCATGGTCGAGGACCAGGAGCGCTGCGAAAAGGCTTTCGTCCTGTGGGACATGGTCCACGACCGCACCCACAGCCACGGCGACCTGCCGTTCGACCCCTTCATGATCAAGCAGCGCCAGCCGTTCTGGATGTACGGCCTGGAGGAGCTGCGCTGCGACCTCACCGCCTTCAAGGAGGCCGTGAAGCTGGAGTCCGAGGGCAACGAGCACGGCCGTGACGTGCAGTACGCCGTCCTCTTCGACCGGATGTTCCGCTTCCCGGTGTCGGGCGACCGCAACCGCAACTACGACGGCCTCGGCGGCCAGCTGCTCTTCGCGTACCTCCACAAGCACGACGTCGTGCGCTGGACGGACAACACGCTGAAGATCGACTGGATGCGTGCCCCGCAGGTCACCAACCAGCTGTGCGCCGAGATCGAGGTCCTCTACCGGGCCGGCATCGACCGCCCGAAGCTCGTCCACTGGTTCAAGGCGTACGAGCTCGTCTCCACGTACCTCGCCCCGCACCCGGGCTCCAAGTGGGCCAAGGGCCCCGACGCCCTCGACCTGACGCAGCCGCCGCGCAAGCTCGTCGACGACGTGCTTCCCGACGAGTTTCCGCTGAGCATGTTCTATGAGGCGCTCGCCAAGAAGCTCAAGGGAGTGATCGCCTCCACGAAGGGCATCACTGCAGTGAATGCCGATTCGGCCGAGCGGGTCGCCGCGTGAGCACTCGCCCACAGGAGGCTGCACAGATGAACAGCGCTGGGAAGACCGGGAACGGCAAGCTCCACGGGGCTGTCGTCGCGGTGGCCGGGGCCGGCGGCCCCGCCGGCCACGCCGCCCTGCTCCGCCTCGCCGAGGCGGGTGCCGTGGTCGTGGCGGCCGACGCCGACCCGACGCGTCTCGCGGAGTCCGTTGACGCGGCCCGCTACGCGCACGGCGGCGCCACCGTCACCGGTGACACCGTGGACCTGCTCGACCTGGAGGCCACCAAGGCCTGGGCCGAGCGGACCGAGAAGGAGTTCGGCCGCGTGGACGGGCTCGTCCACCTCGTGGGCGGCTGGCGCGGCAGCACCACCTTCACCGACACGGACCTCGCGGACTGGGACTTCCTGGAGAAGCTCCTGATCCGCACCGTCCAGCACACGTCGCTCGCCTTCCACGACGCGCTGCTGCGCAGTGACCGCGGCCGCTTCGTCCTCGTCAGCCAGTCCGGCGCGCACAAGCCGGTCGCCAACAACGCCGCGTACAACGCCGGCAAGGCGGCCGCCGAGGCCTGGACGCTCTCCCTCGCCGACTCCTTCCGCAAGGCGGGGGGCGAGGAGGGCCCGGGCGCCGCGGCTGCGATCCTGGTGATCAAGGCACTGGTGCACGACGCCATGCGCGCCGAGCGCCCCAATGCGAAGTTCGCGGGCTTCACCGACGTCAAGGAGCTGGCCGAGGCCATCGCCGGCGTGTGGGAGCGGCCCGCCATCGATGTGAACGGACAGCGTCTGTGGCTCACTCCGCAACCGTGAAAACCGATGCCCGCCGCCACCACGATCCGGCGGTACGCGGTTTCGCGAGCGACAACTACGCAGGGGTCCATCCAGAGATCCTGGAGGCCCTTGCCCTGGCCAACGGCGGCCACCAGGTCGCCTACGGCGAGGACGAGTACACCGAGAACCTGCAGAAGATCATCCGCAGCCACTTCGGCCCGTACGCGGAGGCCTTCCCGGTCTTCAACGGCACCGGCGCGAACGTCACGGCCCTCCAGGCCCTGACGGACCGCTGGGGTGCGGTGATCTGCGCCGAGACGGCGCACATCAACGTCGACGAGGGCGGCGCCCCGGAGCGGATGGCGGGGCTCAAGCTGCTCACCGTCCCGACTCCGGACGGCAAGCTCACCCCCGAGCTCATCGACCGGCAGGCGTGGGGCTGGGAGGACGAGCACCGGGCGATGCCGCAGGTCGTCTCGATCACCCAGAACACCGAGCTGGGCACGGTGTACACGCCGGACGAGATCCGGGCGATCTGCGAGCACGCGCACGGCCACGGCATGAAGGTCCACCTCGACGGGGCCCGGATAGCCAACGCCGCGGCCTCGCTCGACGTGCCGATGCGCACGTTCACCAACACGGTGGGCGTGGACGTGCTGTCGTACGGCGGCACCAAGAACGGCATGATGTTCGGCGAGGCCGTGGTGGTCGTCAACCCGGACGCGGTCCGGCAGATGAAGCACATCCGCAAGATGTCGATGCAGCTCGCGTCGAAGATGCGGTTCGTGTCGGTGCAGCTGGAAGCGCTGCTCGCCAAGGACCTGTGGCTGCGCAACGCCCAGCACGCCAATGCGATGGCGCAGCGGCTGGCTGCGGGCGTGCGCGAGACCGACGGGGTGGAGATCCTCTACCCGGTGCAGGCCAACGCGGTGTTCGCGAAGCTGCCGCACGAGGTGTCGCGGCGGCTGCAGAAGCGTTACCGCTTCTACTTCTGGGACGAGGTCGCCGGGCACGTGCGCTGGATGTGCGGCTTCGACACCCAGGAGGAGGACGTGGACGGCTTCCTCCAGGCGCTCAAGGAGGAGCTCGCCCGGTAAGGGTGTCAGCCCCCTTCGATATTTGAATAAATATACCCCCGACCGTAAATTCATTGATCCTCGGTCGGGGGTATGTCTATGCTCCGGGCCATGCAGCTGATCCCGCAAAGCCCAGACAGTCACGCCTATATAGCGGCGGACGAGGTCATCGACCACGACCACCCGCTCGTCCGGGAAACCGCCGACGCCCTCTGGACCGCTACCGGCGACGCATACTCATACGCCAAGGTTGCCTTCGAGTTCGTCCGCGACACCATCCCGCACTCCGGCGACTCCGGGGACCTGCGCGTCTCCTGGCGCGCCTCGGACGTGCTGGGCACGCGCAACGGCATCTGCTACGCCAAGTCCCATGCGCTGGTCGCCCTGTTGCGCGCCCAGGGCATCCCGGCCGGCCTCTGCTACCAGCGGCTCGCCGACGACGACGGCTCGAACCCCGTAGTCCACGGGCTGATCGCCCTCCGGCTGCCCGGCGCCGCGGACTGGGCCCGCCAGGACCCCCGCGGCAACAAGCCCGGCGTGGACGCCCAGTTCACCCTGGACGCCGAGCGACTCGCCTTCCCCGTACGCCCCGAGCTCGGCGAGGTCGACTACCCCGAGCTGTACGCCACCCCGCACCCCGTCGCGCTCAAGGCCCTCCGGGAGTCCGCCGACCGGACGGAGCTGTGGCGGAATCTCCCGACGGCGTTGTAGCCGCCGCCCCGCCGGCCGGTGCCGGGGCCTGCCGCGCCACCAGTGCGTGCAGCAGGGCCGCCGCCAGGATCAGTACGGAGATCCCGGCCAGCAGCGACTGCGGCGGCGCGGCCGCGGCGAAGCCCACGAGGGCGGCGCCGACCGACGCGGCGGTCAGCTTGAGCCCCGCCCCGAGGGTGAACACCTGGGTCCGTACCGCGTCGGGGGCGTACTCCGAGCGGATCCGGAGGGTGGCCGTCAGCAGCGGCCCGTCGCACACCCCGGCGGCGGCGAACAGCACCGCCGCGAGGGTGACGGACGGGGCGAAGGCGGCCACCGCCAGGGCGGCCCCGGTGCCCGCCATCGCCCAGCGCGCCAGCCGCCCCGGCTCCAACGCCGTGATCCGGCCCAGCGTCAGGGACCCCGCCAGCGCGCCCACCGCGAAGGCCGTCATCAGCACGCCCCCGGCGCCCGGGCTGCCGAGCCGCGAGGCCAGCAGTACCGAGGTGGTGGTGAGCGTGCCGATGCCGACGAAGGCCAGCGTCGTGGCCGAGGTGATCGCCCGCAGCTCCCGGATCCGCCACAGGGCCGCCAGCCCGGCGCCCAGACCGGCCGGGGGAGGACTCGTCCGGGCCGCGCCCGGGCTCGTGCCCGCGGCGGCCCCGCGGTTCGTCACCGGGGCCGGCTGCGGGGTTCCGTACGGGAGGGTCGCGGCCAGTGCCGCGGCGAGTGCACCGGCCAGCGTGAGCGCCGCCATCGCGGGTGCGGCCGAGCCCAGCGCGGCGGCCAGGCCCACCACCGCCGGGGCGGTGACCGCGGCGGCGTTGTAGGTGGACGCGTCCCACGCGTACGCCCGGTCCCGCCCGGCCCCCGCCGGGACCAGACCGGCGACCAGGCTGGACATCCCGCCCGTCACCATCGGCCCGCAACTGCCGCCCAGCAGCGCCACCGCGAGGACGAGCGGCGCCGGGGCCCGGCCCAGCAGCACGGACAGGGCCGCCACCGCGCAGGTGAACCCGGCCAGCGCACCCACGTGGAACAGCCTCGGCCGGCGGGTCCGGGAAGCGGCCACTCCGGCGAGCGGTGCCGCCAGGATGTGCGGAGCCAGCCAGGCGGTCAGGACGAAGGCCCCGTGCGCGGCGCTCCCGGTGCGCTCGAGGGCCAGCAGGACCACCGCGAGGCTCATGCCCTCCGAGGCGAACCGCGCGGCCAGCGCGGCGGCCAGGTACCGTCCGAACCCGTGCATCCCCGGAGCCCCCCTCGAGATGTGTAACGTGATAGTGGCACAAGACGTTACGTCATACAGGTGTAGTGCGAAAGGATCCGGAGATGACCGATTCCGCGCAGGGGTTCTCGGTCGGCCGGCGGCTGATCGATTTCGCCGAGGCGGTCCGCGTGGACCCCGAACTCCCGCGCGCCGAGCTGGCAGTGCTCCTCGCGCGGCACGGGGAGCACCCCGGAGACCTCACCGAGGAGGCCTTCACGGAGGCGGGCGCGGCCGAACTGCGCGCCGCCGCACGGCGGATGGGTGCGGTGCTCGCCGAGACCGACGAAGACCGGGCCGCCGAGGCCCTGAACGCGCTCTTCGCGCACTACGGCACCCGGCCCCGGCTGACCCGGCACGACGGCCACCCCTGGCACCTGCATGTGGACCGGGGGGAGCGGGCCGGCTGGGGCGAGTGGTTCCTGGCGTCCGGAGCCCTGGCGCTCTCCCAACTGCTCACCGAGTACGGGCGGATCGCGTGGGGTGCCTGCGCCGCCGAGGGCTGCGGGCGGTTCTTCCTCGGCGCCGGGCCCGGCAGCGCCCGCCGCTACTGCTCCACCGCCTGCGCGACGCGCGCGCGGGTCGCCGCGCACCGGAGACGCAAGCGCGCCGAGGCGTCCGGGCAGGTGGGGGCGTAGGCGGACCGGTCCGCGGAAACAATAGGAAAGTTTCCTGTCGGACAACGTTGTCAACTTGGCATGCCCATGGGTACTTTCGCGGCAGGAATTCCCCGTTCCCCCCACCTCCGACCGGAAGGCGCTTCATGCGTTACGGAGTCCCCGCGGGGCTGGCCGCCCTCGCACTCGGCTTAACCGCGGCCCTGACCCTCACCCCCACCGCCCACGCCGGCCCCCCACGGCCGGCCCCCTCCGCCGCGCCCGCCCCCGCGCAGTTCGCCCACCCCGGAGTCCTGAACAGCCGCGCCCAGCTGGACTTCGTACGCACCAAGGTGCAGGCCGGACAGCAGCCGTGGAAGGGCGCGTTCGACGCGATGCTCGCCAGTGAGTACGGATCCCTGTCGCGCACGCCCAAGCCGCGCGCCGTCGTCGAGTGCGGCTCGTACTCGAACCCGAACATCGGCTGTTCCGACGAGCGCGAGGATGCCATCGCGGCGTACAGCGACGCACTCGCCTGGTACATCACCCGCGACGCGAAGTACGCGAAGAAGTCGATCGAGCTGATGGACGCCTGGTCCGCGAAGATCAAGGACCACACCAACAGCAACGCCCCGCTGCAGAGCGGCTGGGCGGGATCCACCTGGCCGCGCGCCGCCGAGATCATCAAGCACACGTACACCGGCGGCTGGCCGAACCAGGGGCGGTTCGCGACCATGCTGCGCGACGTCTACCTGCCCGAGGTCATCAACGGCAAGCCGAACAGCAACGGCAACTGGGAACTGATCATGATGGACGCCGCCGTCGGCATCTCCGTCCATCTCGACGACCGCGCGAGCTACGACAAGGCCATGGCCGTCTACCTCGGCCGGGTCCCCGCGTACTTCTACCTGGCCTCCGACGGCCCGCAGCCGAAGTACCCGCCGCGCTCGAGCATCGACACCAAGAGCGAGCTGATCGACTACTGGCACGGCCAGAGCGCGTTCGTGGACGGCCTCGCCCAGGAGACCTGCCGGGACTTCGGCCACACCGGCATGGGGATCGCCGCGACCATGCACGTCGCGGAGACCTCGCGGATCCAGGGCCGCGACCTCTACCCGGAGTTCAAGGACCGCTTCCGGCACGCGCTCGGCTTCCACGCCGCGTACGAGCTCGGCGCACCGGTGCCCTCCTGGCTGTGCGGCGGGAGCCTGACCAAGGGCATCGGCCCGGCGACCGAGGTCGGCTACAACGCCCTGCACACGCGGCTGGGCATCGGCATGGAGAACGCCCGCAAGCTCACCGAGGGGCGGCGCCCCGCGGGCACCGAGAACCACTTCGAGGCATGGGAGACGCTGACCCACGCCGAGAACCCCAACTGACGGGCAGGCGCGCCACTCGGCAGGCACAGTACTGCGGCCCCGCCGTGAACAGCGGGGCCGCAGGATCACCCGACCCGGTGGTGCGGGATCAGCCCGCTTCCTTGACCTGGGCGGCCGTCGGCGCGGTACCGCCCAGGTGCGCCGGCAGCCACCAGGAGTCCTCGGGACCCTTGGGGGCGGCCGGGTAGGCGCGCTGCGCCGCATCCAGCAGCTCCTGCACCCGCTCGCGCAGGCGGCGGGTGATCGCCCCGGCGTACTGGTCGCTCGGCGCCTCGATGGGCTCGCCCACGCGCATCGTCACCGGGATGTGGCTGCGCTTGAGGTTCTTCGGACGGCCCTTGGTCCACAGCCGCTGGGTGCCCCACAGCGCCACCGGGATCAGCGGGACACCGGCGTCCTGGGCCATGCGCGCGGCACCCGACTTGAAGCTCTTGAGCGTGAACGACTGGGAGATCGTCGCCTCCGGGAACACGCCGATGATCTCGCCGGCGCGCAGCGAGTCGAGGGCGTGCTGGTAGGCCGTCTCGCCCTGCTTGCGGTCCACCGGGATGTGCTTCATCGCGCGCATCAGCGGGCCGGACACCTTGTGGCGGAAAACCGACTCCTTCGCCATGAAGCGGACCAGACGCTTCTGAGGCCGCGCGGTCAGGCCGGCGAAGATGAAGTCGAGGTAGCCGATGTGATTCGACACGAGAACCGCTCCGCCCTTGCGCGGGATGTTCTCCGTGCCCTTCATGTCGATGCGGATGTCCAGCGCCCTGAACAGGGTGTGGGCGGCGCCGATCACCGGAGGGTAGACGAGCTCAGCCATGAGGGGGAGACCCCGCTTTCTGCCTGGGGAGGTGCTCCCGGCCGGAAGTTACGGCTGCGTAGGTACGCGGCCCTTGGGGATCGTGCCCCATACGCGCGCTGCTGGCCAGCCCAGACGTCTGTGCCCGAGGAGATTCTCGTCACGCCGGGAATGCGACGCGTGTCCGGGGCGCTCGGATCACCGTACGAACACATTCAATGATGCAGGAATGAGGTCCGCGGTGACGGCTGGTGTCGGGCGTCTGGGTGCGGCGGAACTGGGTGCCGAGCCCGGGGAGCGGGCCAGCCTGGTGCAGTTCTCCAGCGCGTTCTGCCAGCCTTGCCGGGCCACGCGGCGGATCCTCGCCGAGGTGGCGGAACTGGTCGAGGGGGTCGCGCACATCGAGATCGATGCCGAAGCCCACCTCGAACTGGTGCGCGCTCTGGGCATCGAGAAGACGCCGACCGTGCTCGTTCTGGACTCCGCGGGCCGGATCGTGCGGCGCGCGGCGGGGATGCCGCGCAAAGCGGATGTGATCGCCGCGCTGGGTGCCGCGGTATGACCGGCGCGCCGGTACACGCGCCCGCACGCAGCGTGACGCGCCTCGCATCTGCCCCGTGTGGCTTGACTGTGTACACGAGAGATCGCCAGGCTGGCCGCATGCGGTATGAACTCCTGCTTTACGGGCGGGTCCACGTGGACCTCGTCCGCTACGCGAGCGCGCGTTGTCGGAGCCACTGAACGACCCCGGCCTCCGACCCGATCCGACCGCGCCCGTGCCCGCCGCCTGTGCGGCAGAAGGAAGCTCCTCGATGACAGCCCCGCCGGCAATCCCGACGGCCCAGTCCGCACGATTCGGCACCGCCCAGCCGGGCTCGCCCGACCTGCTCCGTTCCGTCTTCCGCCGGCATGCCGCGGGAGTTGCCGTGATCACCGCCGCCGACGGCGGCCGACCGGTCGGGTTCACAGCGACCTCGCTCAACTCGGTCTCGGCCGATCCGCCGCTGCTGTCCTTCACGATCGCCACCGGGGCGTCCAGCTGGCCCGCGATACGCGACTCCGAGCACCTCGGCGTCCACATACTCGGCGAGCACCAGACGGAGCTGGCGGGCCTGTTCGCCCGCAGCGGAGCCGACCGGTTCGGGCCGGCCACGGGCTGGGCCCCGGGTCCGCACGAGGTTCCGCTGCTGGACGGCGTTCTGGCGTGGCTGGTGTGCCGCGTCGTGGCGCGGGTGCCGGCCGGGGCGCACCGGGTGATCATCGCGGAGGCGGTGGCCGGGGACCCTGCCGGCGAGGGCCGCCCCCTCCTGTACCACCAGGGTCGCTTCAACGCGTTGCGCGACTGAATCGTCCCTGCTGGGGCGGGTCTGGGCGGCGTTGGACAGATCACAGTTCACCGGCCTTGCAACCGTGCGGGACCCACGGTGTACTGACGAGTAACATTCCCATCGGAGCGCGGGCCGCCCCGACCGGGATCCGCCCGACAAGGCGCCTATGCTGCCTGCACAAGGCGGTATCAGAAAAAAGACGATGCGGTAGGAGAGCCGGCGTGAGCCTGAGGATCGTTGTCTGTGTGAAGTACGTGCCCGACGCCACCGGCGACCGGCACTTCGCCGATGACCTGACGGTCGACCGCGACGACGTCGACGGTCTGCTGTCGGAGCTCGACGAGTACGCCGTCGAGCAGGCGCTGCAGATCGCCGAAGAGGCCGACGACGCCGAGATCACCGTCCTGACGGTGGGCCCCGAGGACGCCAAGGACGCGCTGCGCAAGGCGCTGTCCATGGGCGCCGACAAGGCCATCCACGTCGAGGACGACGACCTGCACGGCACCGACGTCATGGGCACCTCGCTGGTGCTCGCCAAGGCGATCGAGAAGGCCGGCTACGACCTGGTCATCACCGGCATGGCCTCGACCGACGGCACCATGGGCGTGCTCCCGGCGATCCTGGCCGAGCGCCTGGGCGTCCCGCAGGTCACCCTGCTCTCCGAGGTCAAGGTCGAGGACGGCACCGTGACCGGCCGCCGCGACGGCGACTCCGCGAGCGAGCAGCTGGAGGCCTCCCTCCCGGCGCTCGTCTCCGTGACGGACCAGTCGGGCGAGGCCCGCTACCCCTCCTTCAAGGGCATCATGGCCGCCAAGAAGAAGCCGGTGGAGTCCTGGGACCTCGAGGAGCTCGAGATCGAGGCCGACGAGGTCGGTCTCGAGGGCTCCTGGACCGCGGTCGACTCCGCGGCGCAGCGCCCGGCCCGTACCGCCGGCACGATCGTCAAGGACGAGGGCGAGGGCGGCAAGCAGCTGGCCGCCTTCCTTGCGGAGCAGAAATTCATCTAAGAGGCAGCCTGGCCGGCCCGAGGTTCATCCAAGACCTTCGGCCACCCCCTCATAGCCCCCAGACACTTCGCAATAGCAGGAGAGCAGTCCCATGGCTGAAGTTCTCGTCTACGTCGATCACGTGGGCGGCGCCGTCCGCAAGCCCACCCTCGAGCTGCTGACGCTGGCCCGCCGCATCGGCGAGCCCGTCGCCGTCGCCCTCGGCGCCGGTGCCGCCGACACCGCTGCCGTGCTCGCCGAGCACGGTGCCGTCAAGGTCCTCACCGCCGACGCCCCCGAGTTCGCCGACTACCTCGTCGTACCGAAGGTGGACGCGCTCCAGGCCGCGTACGAGTCGGTGTCCGCCGCCGGCTCCCTCGCCGCCGTGCTCGTCCCGTCCTCCGCCGAGGGCAAGGAGATCGCCGCGCGCCTGGCCGTCCGCATCGGCTCCGGCATCATCACCGACGCCGTCGACCTGGAGGCGGGTGACGAGGGTCCGGTCGCGACGCAGTCCGCGTTCGCCGCGTCCTTCACCACCAAGTCCCGTGTCTCCAAGGGCACCCCGGTCATCACCGTCAAGCCGAACTCGGCTCCGGTCGAGGCCGCCCCGGCCGCCGGCGCCGTCGAGGCCCTCGCCGTCACCTTCGGCGCCCTGGCCACCGGCACCAAGGTCGTCGCCCGCACCCCGCGCGAGTCGACCGGCCGCCCCGAGCTGACCGAGGCCGCGATCGTGGTCTCCGGCGGCCGCGGCGTCAACGGTGCCGAGAACTTCCACATCATCGAGGAGCTCGCGGACTCCCTCGGTGCCGCCGTCGGCGCCTCGCGCGCCGCCGTCGACGCCGGCTGGTACCCGCACTCCAACCAGGTCGGCCAGACCGGCAAGTCGGTCTCCCCGCAGCTGTACATCGCCTCCGGCATCTCGGGCGCGATCCAGCACCGGGCCGGCATGCAGACCTCGAAGACCATCGTGGCCATCAACAAGGACTCCGAGGCCCCGATCTTCGACCTGGTCGACTACGGCGTGGTCGGCGACCTCTTCGCGGTCGTCCCGCAGCTGACCGAGGAGATCAAGACGCGCAAGGGCTGACCTGCGCTTCTCTTCGTGGCCTGACCTTTGGCTGACCTTCTCGGGGCCGTGTGGTGTTTCTCACCGCACGGCCCCGAGTCGTTTGCCCGTGTCGGTGGAGGGACCATTGACTGGGCGGAACCCCGACACTAAATTCTGCTATGCGGATCTAAGCTTCCGTGAAGCGGAAAAGAGGAGAGTGCACGATGGGTCAGCAGGAGAAGGTGGCGACGAGCCTCGCAGGCGCGGTCAGCGAGGGCATCAGCGCCTCCCTCGCGCCGGTGGACGCGGAGCTCGCGCGCCACTACCCGGGCGACCCCGGCACCCGCCAGCCCGTCCACACCGTCTACGTCCCCGGTGACGTCTTCGCCGCCGACACCATCCGCTCCTGGGGCGACCAGGCCCTCGCGGCCCTCGACGAGCACGCCCCGGACGCCGCGACCTTCGCCAAGGTGCTCGGCATCAGCGACGAACTGGCCGTACCCGTCTACGACCGCGTCCGCGCCAAGCTCGCCGCCGAGCCCGTCGAGGACCTCCGCGTCGACTTCGAGGACGGCTTCGGAGTCCGCTCCGACGAGGAGGAGGACCAGGCGGCCGCCCGCGCCGCCCGCCTCGTCTCCGAAGCCTTCTCCAATGGCACGAACGCCCCGTACATGGGCATCCGCATGAAGTGCATGGAGTCCAACGTCCGCGACCGCGGCATCCGCACCACGGACATCTTCCTGTCCGGGCTGCTGGAGCACGGCGGCCTCCCCGACGGACTGGTCCTCACCCTCCCCAAGGTCACGTACGCCGAGCAGGTCAGCGCCTTCGTCAAGCTGCTGGAGGCCTTCGAGGCCGCCCGCGGCCTGCGCCCGGGCCGGATCGGCTTCGAGATCCAGATCGAGACCAGCCAGTCGATCGTCGCCTCCGACGGCACCGCGACCGTGGCCCGGATGATCGAGGCCTCCAAGGGCCGCGCCACCGGCCTGCACTACGGCACCTTCGACTACAGCGCCTGCGTCGGGGTCTCCGCCGCGTACCAGTCGAGCGACCACCCGGCCGCCGACCACGCCAAGGCGATCATGCAGGTCGCGGCCGCCGGCACCGGCGTACGCGTCTCCGACGGCTCGACAAACGTCCTGCCGATCGGCACCACCGAGCACGTCCACGAGGCCTGGAAGCTGCACTACGGCCTCACCCGCCGGGCCCTGGCCCGCGCCTACTACCAGGGCTGGGACATGCACCCGGGCCACCTCCCGACCCGCTACGCGGCGGTCTTCACCTTCTACCGCGAGGGCCTCGAGACGGCTGCCGCGCGCCTGAAGGCGTACGTCGCGAAGATCGAGGGCGACGTGATGGACGAGCCGGCCACGGCCAAGGCCCTGGCCGGCTATCTGGTCCGCGGCCTGGACTGCGGCGCGGTGGGCACCGACGAGGTCACCGCCCTGACGGGCCTGACCCGCGCCGAACTGGACGCCTTCGCCATCCCCCGCCGCTCGGCGACCCTGACGGCGACCGCCTGATCATGATCTGAACGCGTGGCCCGGCCGGAACCCCGGCCGGGCCACGCGGCGTTCTACAGGGGGCCGGTGATCCACCGGCGCAGCGTGCCGTCCCATCCCGCGGTGGCGAGGAGACTGCCGTCGGGGGAGAAGGCGAGCCCGCCCACGGCCCCGTCGTGGCCGGTGAGCGCGCTGCCGACCCGCTTGCCCGTGGCCGGGTCCCACAGCAGCGCCACACCGTCCTCACCGGCCGAGGCCAGGAGGCGTCCGTCCGGCGAGAAGGCGAGCTCGTAGACGGCCGAGGCATGGCCGCTCAGCGGTGCGCCGAGCTGGACCCCGCGAGCCGGATCCCAGAGCCGTACGGTGGCGTCCGCGCCGGCCGTGGCCAGGGCCCGCCCGTCCGGTGCGAAGGACACCGCCCACACGGTTCCCCGGTGGCCGTCGAAGGGGACGGGCAGCTGCCGCTGGGTGCGGGGATCCCACAGCCGTACGCCACCGTCGGCGCCGGACGTGGCCAGCAGCTGCCCGTCAGGGGAGAAGCAGATCCCGACCACCTCGTTGCTGTGGCCGCGCAGGGCCTTTCCGACTGCCTTGCCGGTGTGCGGGTCCCACAGCCGCACCGTGGTGTCCGTGCCCCCGGTGGCCAGCAGCCGCCCGTCGGGAGAGAATGCGAGCCGTTTCAGGGCGCCGGTGTGGAGGGTTCGTATCTCCCGGACGACGGTGCTGCTCGCCGCATCGCGCAGGCAGACGGACCGGTCGCCGGACGCGGTGGCGAGAAGGCTCCCGTCGGGTGAGAACGCCAGCCCCAGGGCAGGACGGACGGTTCGGCGAGGCGCGGCCAGCGGGGCGAGCGCGAGACGGGGTCCCAGAGGCGGAGAGACTGTTCGCCGGTCGTCGCGGCGATGCTCCATCCGTCCGGCGAGAACGCGGTCCGCACGAGCGGGCGTCCGGCGGTGACCGCAGGCAGCTGGACCGCCCGGCGCATGCGCAGGGCGACGGCCAGGGCCCGGGCGGCGAGCGGGGTGCCCCCGCCGGTGTCGGCACGTGTGTAGAGCAGCACCGTCCGGTCGCCGGACGCGGTGGCGAACATGCGCCCGTCCGCGGAGAAAGCCACCGCGTTGACGTCGGCTCCGTGGTCGCCGAGGGGCGCCCCCAGCGGCCGGCCCGTCGCGGTGTCCCAGAACCGTACGGTGCCGTCGGCGGCGGCGCCGGCGAGGAGCGTGCCGTCCGGGGAGAAGGCCACGGCGTTGACGGCCACCGTATGGCCGACGAGGGATCGTTCGCGGCGGCCTTCCCGCAGGGCGATGCTGCCGTCCCGGCGGCCCAGGGCGACGACACCGCCGCCGGGGGAGAGCGCCGTGACCGCATCGGCGAGCTCCGGTTCGTAGAGCGTTTCACCGACGGGCCGTTCGCCCGAGAGGTCCCATACGCGTGCACCGGTGTCGACGGCCAGCAGGCGCCCGTCGTGCGTGAAGCGTGCCGTGGTGAACCGCCCCCTGTCGGGGGTGGAGAGCAGGTGGCCGGAGAGCAGGTCCCACAGGTGTACGGCCCCCTCGGCATCCAGCGTGGCCAGCCCGGCCCCTTCCGCATCGCAGGCCAGGGCGCGGACCCGCGGGGTGGGACCGGCCAGCGGAGAGGCCTCGGACGACTCGGCGGGATCGAACCGGTGGACCACCGACCTGACCGTGGCGTCGACCGTCATCAGCAGACCGTCGGCGGTGAACGCCACCGGGGCCGTCCCCGGCCGGGGCAGGCCCGTGCTCTTGCCCGTCGTGGTCTCCCACAGACGGACTGTGTTCCGGTCGGCGGAGGCCAGGTACCGGCCGTCGGGGGAGAAGGCCACGTCACGGACGGCCTGGTCGTGGCCGACGAGGCGGAAGGCGAACGTGTACGGGGCAGGCCCCGCGGGCCGCTCGGCGGGTGGGCGAGCGGGCGCTGCCGGCGGAGCCGGGTCCGTCGCGGTCTCGGGGGCCTGCGGAGCCTTCAGGGCCTCCGGCACCGGCGGGGCGGTCACTGCCGCCGTCCGGGCGCGGGCAGTGCCTGCGGACTGGAGCTCGGCCAAGGCGCGCCAGCGACGCCGCCAGTCGGACAGCTCCGGTGCGTTGTGGGCCGGGACGGTCCGCTCCTGGCCGTACTCGTCGTACGCGTGCAGGATCCGGACCAGGCCCATGAGGGTGTCCACCCGGACCAGCCGCCTGCCGTTGAAGGCATCGCTCTGCGTGGCGGGCGACAGCTGGATCCCGGCGCCCGATCTCGCCGCCCGGGTGACGAGATCGCGGTACGAGGGGTTGCCGCGCTCGATCCGCAGGCGGCGCAGATCGGCGGCGAGGGCGGCCAGTTCCTCGTCGAACGTGCCCGGTGGTTGCTCCTCCATGGCGACCACCGTAGAGCGCCCACGGCGGTACGGCCCCGAAGTTTGCGGAACAGGACGGAACGACGCGGAACAGTGCGGATCAGGTGGTGCGTTCCGTCGAACACCCCAGCTGTTCACGGGGGTTCGACGCTGATCGACTTCGGCCCGGATCCGTTCCGTCCCCGCTGTTCAGGGCCCCGAGTGGCGGTGGGATCGGGGCATGGACACCACACCGCCGGACACCGAGCCGCCGTTCCTCCCCCTGCACACCGCCGTCGTGGTTCTCGCCGCCCTGTTCGGCGGGCTCGTCGTCGGCGGGCTGACGTACCTCGGCGGTACGCATCCCGCCCTGGCCGTGCTCGCCGGGCTCACCGCCGCCGGTGGGGCCGTGCCCGTGCTGCGGGAGTTGATCCGGTGAAGCCTCAGGAGGCCGGGGGGAGTTCGCCCGAGCCGCGCGGGATCAGGCGGGTCGGGAGTTCGATGCGGGCCGGGGGGAGGGCGGCGCCTGCGAGGCGTTGGAACAGGCGGTCGGTGGCCACCCGGCCCAGGGCCGCCGCATCCTGGGCGACCACCGTCACCCCGGGGCGCAGCAGATCGGCCAGCTCGAAGTCGTCGAAGCCGACCAGGGCCACCGGCGGCCGGTGTTCGGCCAGGACCCGTACCACCGTCACCGTCACCCGGTTGTTCCCCGCGAAGACCGCGGTGACGGGCTCGGGGCCCGCGAGCATCGCCCGGGCCGCCTCCCCGACGCGGTCCGGGGTCGTCCGGCCGAGGGAGACCCAGGACTCCGCCACCGGCAGGCCCGCGTCCGCCATCGCCGCGCGGTAACCTCGCAGGCGCTCCGTCGCCGTGTGGATGTGCGGCTGGTCCCCGATGAAGCCGATCCGGCGGTGGCCGCCCCCGATCAGGTGCGCCACCCCCTCGCGGGCGCCGCCGAAGCTGTCCGACAGCACCACGTCCGCGTCGATCCGGCCCGCCGGGCGGTCCACGAACACCGTCGCCACACCTGCCCGGATCTCCGGCTCCAGGTAGCGGTGGTCGTCCCCGGCCGGGATCACGATCAGCCCGTCCACCCGGCGCGCGCACAGCGCCAGCGCCAACTCCCGCTCCCGGTCCGGATCCTCGGCGCTCGACCCGTTGATGAGCAGCGCCCCGTGGGCCCGGGCCACCTCCTCCACGGCCCGGTTCAGCGGTCCGTAGAAGGGATCCGCGAGGTCCTCCAGGACCAGTCCCACGGTGGCCGTACGGCCCTTGCGCAGCACGCGCGCGCTGTCGTTGCGGCGGAACCCGAGTGCCTCGATGGCCTCCTGGACCCGCCGCACCGTGTCCGGGGTGACCCCCGCCTCGCCGTTGACCACCCGCGACACCGTCTTCAGGCCCACGCCCGCGCGGGCCGCCACGTCCTTCATGGTCGGCCGGTTGCCGTAGCGGGGGTCGGACGGGCGGCGGGTCTGCGGCACGGGACGGAATCCTCCGGAAGTGGTGGGGTACGGCTCTGACCTTGAGGATAAGCACTGGGCCGATGACCGGGTTTCCGTGGCAGGGTGATGCGGGCAAGCCACTGGGGGCTCCGGACGAGCCATGGGGAGAGGGGTAGACGTGATTGTCTGGATCAACGGCACATTCAGCGCCGGGAAGACCAGCACGGCCCGCGAACTGACCGGGATCCTGCCGGACAGCACCCTGTACGACCCGGAGCTCGTCGGGGACGCACTACGCCAACTGCTGCCGCGCAAACGCCTCGCGGAAGTCTCCGACTACCAGGACCTGCCGAGCTGGCGGCGCCTGGTGGTGGACACGGCCGCGGCGATGCTCGCGGAGCTGGGCGGGGTGCTGGTCGTACCGATGACGCTGCTGCGGCAGGAGTACCGGGACGAGATCTTCGGCGGGCTCGCGGCGCGCCGGATACCGGTGCGGCATGTGCTGCTCGCCCCGGCGGAAACGATCCTGCGGGAGCGGATCGCGACGCGGGAGGAGCCGGGCGACCCGGCCGACGTGGACGTGCGGGTCCGGCAGTGGGCGTACGACCACATCCCCGCGTACCAGCATGCGCTGGGCGGCTGGCTCGCGGCGGACGCGCACGTCATCGACAACGGGGACCTGACCGTTCGGGAGACGGCGGAGCGGATCGCCGAAGCCGTACGCACGGACGCGGCCCGGGTCTGCGACATCGTGCAGACGCCGGAGCCGACGCGGGAGACGGTGGCGGCGGGGGTGCTGCTCTTCGACGACGAGGACCGGGTGCTGCTGGTGGATCCGACGTACAAGCCGGGTTGGGAGTTCCCGGGCGGGGTCGTGGAGGCGGGTGAGGCGCCGGGGTGCGCGGGGGTGCGGGAGGTCGCGGAGGAACTGGGCCTGACGCTGGACGCCGTACCGGGGCTGCTGGTCGTGGACTGGGAGCCGCCGATGCCTCCTGCGTACGGGGGGCTGCGGCTGCTGTTCGACGGGGGCCGCCTCTCGGCCGCCGCCGCGGCCGGGCTCCGGCTGCCGGGCCCCGAGCTGCGGGCCTGGCGGTTCGTGACGGAGGAGGAGGCGGCCGGGCTGCTGCCCCCGGTGCGCTACGAGCGGCTGCGCTGGGCCCTGCGGGCCCGGGAGCGGGGCCGCCCTCTGTACCTGGAGGCGGGCCGCCCCACCCCGTAACCCGACGGGGCCCGGGAGCTTCGCTCCCGGGCCCCGTCGGGCAGCGGCTACGGAAGGACCGGGTCCGACTCCGTTGCCGTGAGGAGGGTGGCCGCCGTGTCCTCGGTCAGCGGGTCGCCGTGGCCGAAGCAGGCCACCGACGGGGAAAGCGCCGCGAGGCGGCGGAAGGAGGACTGGGCCTCGTCACGGTCCACGTTGAAGACGCCCAGCATCACCTGGCCCACCCCCGCGATGCAGTCGCCCGCGAACAGCACGCCGTGGCGCGGCAGGTGGATGCCGATGCTGCCCGGCGTGTGGCCCGGGGCGTGGACCACCACCGCGCCGTCGCCGAACGGGAGCACCTCGCCGTCCTCGACTTCGCGCTCGACCCGCGTCGGCGGCGCCTCGGGGACCGTCAGACCGTGCTCGTACAGCGGGATCTCCCAGTCCAGCAGGACTGGCTCCGGCACCGGTAGCTCGCCCCGGATCACCGGGGCCTCCAGCCGGTGCGCCACCACCTCCGCGCCCCAGCGGGCGGCGAGTTCGTCCGCGGCGCCGATGTGGTCGCGGTGGCAGTGCGTCAGGACGATCCGCTCCAGCCTTTCCGGGCTCAGCCCGAGGGAGCGGACGGCCTCCTCGATCGCCGCCGCCGATCCGGCATGGCCGGAGTCGATCAGGGTCAGCGCTTCGCCGTCGCGCCACAGGTACGCCTGGCCGATCGGGAAACGGAGCATGTGGAGCCGCTGCGGGAGTACCTCTACAAGATCCATACCCCGAACGTACGTGCGCCGACTCCGCCCCCGGCACGCCTTTCACCGGGAGCGAAGTTCGCCCGTAGCGCAGGTCAGCCGCGCTTGGACTCCGCGTAGTTGACGAGGAACAGCGCCTCCGCGACCGAGAGGCGCTCCAGCTCCTCCGGGGAGACGCTCTCGTTCACCGCGTGGATCTGGGCCTCCGGCTCGCTCAGCCCGATCAGCAGCATCTCCGCCTCCGGGTAGAGCGTGGTCAGCGTGTTGCACAGCGGAATCGATCCGCCCATGCCCGCGACCTGCATCTCCTGACCCGGGTACGCCACCTGCATGGCCGCGGCCATCGACGCGTACGCCGGGCTGCTCGTGTCCGCCTGGAACGGCTGGCCCTGGCCCACGACCTCGAGTTCGAGGTGCGCCTGCCACGGGGTGTGCGCCACCAGGTGGGCCTCCAGCAGCTTGATGGCCTCCGCCGTGTCCACGCCCGGCGGCACGCGCAGGCTGATCAGCGCGCCGGCACTCGCGTGCACCGAGGGGGTGGCGCCCACCACCGGCGGGCAGTCGATGCCGAGCACGGTGACGGCCGGGCGGGCCCACAGCCGGTCCGCTATCGTGCCCTCGCCGATCAGCTCGACCCCGTCCAGCACCTTCGCGTCGGCGCGGAAGTCCGCCTCCGGGTACTGCAGGCCCTCCCAGACGGCGTCCGAGGCCAGACCGTCCACCGTGGTCGAACCGTCTGCGGCGCGCAGCGAGTCCAGCAGCCGGATCAGCGCGGCCAGCGCGTCGGGGGCGACGCCGCCGAACATGCCGGAGTGCAGGTTGCCGCCGAGGGTGTCGATCTTCACCTTGATCAGGGTCATGCCGCGCAGCGTGGCCGTCACGGTCGGCAGGCCGAGCCGGAAGTTGCCCGCGTCGCCGATGACGACCGTGTCGGCGGTCAGCAGCTCCGGGTGCGCCTCGGCGTACTGCTGGAGACCGCCGGTGCCCTGCTCCTCCGAGCCCTCGACGATCACCTTCACGCTCACGGGCACACCGCCGTTGGCCTTCAGCGCGCGCAGCGCCAGCAGGTGCATGATGAACCCGCCCTTGCAGTCCGCCGCGCCGCGCCCGTACCAGCGCCCGTCGCGCTCGGTCAGCTCGAACGCGGGGGAGATCCACGCGGTGTCGTCCAGCGGCGGCTGCACGTCGTAGTGCGCGTACAGGAGAACGGTCGGCGCACCCTCCGGGCCGGGCAGGAAGCCGTACACCGACTGGGTGCCGTCCGGGGTGTCCAGGAGGGACACGTTCCGGAAGCCCTCGGCGCGCAGCGCGTCGGCCACCCAGTTCGCCGCGCCCTCGCTCTCGCTCCGGGGGAACTGCGCCCAGTCCGCCACCGACTGGAAGGCCACCAGCTCGGTCAGCTCCTGCTTGGCGCGGGGCATCAGCGAGGCGATGGTCTCGGCGATCGGATTCTGGGACATGGGCACGCTCCTTTTGGGTGCGACGTTGTGTACGTGTACGCCGTCCGCATCCGCGTCGTGGGCGTATGCGGGGTACGTCGAAAGACAGTCCCGATCCTCGCACAGCAGGATGGGGCGGACTCGCGCCGTAGGATTTCCCTGCATCGGAGCAACCGCATGATCAGGAGCAGCAGCACATCGTGAGCAGCGACGACAGCACCGTCGGGGGACCCGACTCAGCAGCAGGGCAGGCCGCTCAGGGGGCGGGGGACGGGATGGCAGGGAGCGCCGGGGGAACCGGCGAGGTGTGGGACGTGGTCGTGGTCGGGGCCGGACCGGCCGGCGCCTCGGCCGCGTTCGCGGCGGCGACGGCCGGGCGGCGCGTACTGCTGCTGGAGAAGGCCGAGCTGCCCCGGTACAAGACCTGTGGCGGCGGGATCATCGGCCCGTCGCGCGATGCCCTCCCGCCCGGTTTCGTCCTGCCGTTCAAGGACCGCATCCACGCGGTCACCTTCTCGCTGAACGGGAAGCTGACCCGGACCCGCCGTTCGCGGCAGATGCTGTTCGGGCTCATCAACCGGCCCGAGTTCGATGCCGCGCTGGTCACCGAGGCCGAGAAGGCCGGCGCCACCGTCCGTACGGGTACGGCCGTCGCGCGGGTCGAGCAGCACGGGGCGGCAGTGCCCGACCGGCGCACGGTCGCCGTGGTGCTCGCCGACGGGGAGACCGTCCTGGCGCGCGCGGTGGTCGGCGCCGACGGCAGCGCGAGCCGGATCGGCGCGCACGTCGGGGTCGAGATGGACCAGGTGGATCTCGGCCTGGAGGCCGAGATCCCGGTCCCGGAGACGGTCGCCGAGGACTGGAAGGGGCGGGTGCTCCTCGACTGGGGCCCGCTGCCCGGCAGTTACGGCTGGGTCTTCCCCAAGGGCGACACCCTCACCGTCGGGGTCATCTCGGCGAAGGGTGACGGCGCCGCGACCAAGCGGTACCTGGAGGACTTCATCGCCCGCCTCGGACTGGCCGGGTTCGAACCCGCCGTCTCCTCCGGGCACCTGACCCGCTGCCGCAAGCCCGATTCCCCGCTTTCGCGCGGCCGGGTACTGGTCGCGGGGGACGCGGCCGGACTGCTGGAGCCGTGGACCCGGGAGGGCATCTCCTTCGCGCTGCGCTCGGGCCGGCTGGCCGGGGAGTGGGCCGTGAAGATCTCCGAGGCTCAGGATGCGGTCGACGCGCGCCGCCAGGCCCTCAACTACGCGTTCGCGGTCAAGGCCGGACTGGGCGTGGAGATGAGCGTCGGCAAGCGGATGCTGACCGCCTTCGAGGCTCGGCCGGGGCTGATGCACGCGGCGATCACCGGCTTCCGCCCGGCATGGCGGGCCTTCGCCCGGATCACCCGGGGTGCGACGACGCTGCCCGACCTGGTGCGGACGTACCCGATGGCCCGCAAGGCGCTGCACGCCCTGGACGGCAGGCAGGCGCGGAACCGGGCACAGGGGCCGGAGCAGGGGCAGGGGCAGGGCGGGAGCCAGGGGCAGGAGATGGGGCAGGCCTAGGGGTCCCGGGCCGGGGCCGGGGGAGCGGGCCAGGCCCCTTCCGGGCCGGTGTGTGGACGATGGTGGCGGTCTTGCCTGCGGTGCGGGCAAGGCCGCCGCTGCTTTGGTCAGGGGTGGCGGGCTGCGAGGGGTGCGCCCTGCCCGTCAGTTCGACATCGTGATCCGGAAGACCGGGTGGTCGCCGGCGGCCGCCTGGAGCTCGGCATCGGTGGACTGCGCGGTCACGCCCTGGAAGAACCGGCCGACCTCCCAGCCCCACTTCTCCAGGTAGGCGCGCAGCACGGCGGCCTTCTGCACCGGGTCGGTGAGCTCGGTGACCGTGAACGTGCGCACCTTGCGGCCCACGCGGAGTTCGCCGCCGCCCGCCACCCGCATGTTGCGGACCCACTGGGAGTGGCCGCGCGCCGACACCAGGTACTGCTCGCCCTCGTACGTGTGCGGGTTGACCGGGATCCGCTGCATCTCGCCGGACTTGCGGCCGCGCACCGACAGCTCGGCGGTGCCGGCCAGGCTGATGCCGAGCCGGGCCAGCTTCCCGAAGAGGGAGTTGAAGCGGGTTTCGAGCGCGCCGGCCTGGACGTAGTACGGGGTGGGCCTGCTGCTCATGACTGCCTCCGGTGGTGCTGGGAGAGCGGTGCTCTCGCTTGAGATCAGTGTGCACGGATCGTTGCACCAAAGCAAGAGCACCGCTCTCAAAATGGATCGGCGATCCCATTTTTGGGCACTGCTCTGACTTCGTGGCACACTGCTCGCATGAGTACCGTGCGCGGGGCCCGGGAGCGGGCCCGTATCGAGGTCACCGCCGCCATCAAGGACGAGGCGCGCCGCATGCTGGCGGCCGAGGGCGCCGCCAAGCTCTCGCTGCGCGCCGTGGCCCGCGAGCTGGGCATGGTCTCCTCGGCCCTCTACCGCTACTTCCCCAGCCGTGACGAGCTCCTCACCGCCCTCATCGTCGACGCCTACGACAGCATCGGCGCCGCCGCCGAGCAGGCCGACGCGCGCGCCCGCGCCGCCGGTGCCCCGCCCCGCGAGCGCTGGATCTCCGTCTGCGAGGCCGTCCGCGCCTGGGCGCTGGACCACCCGCACGAGTACTCCCTCATCTACGGCTCCCCGGTCCCCGGGTACAGCGCCCCCATGGACACCGTCGGCCCCGCCTCCCGCGTCGGCAACACCTTGATCGCCATCGTCCGCGCCGCCCACGCGGGCCGAGGCCTCGCCCTCCCGCCGCTGCCCGCCGACCTGCGCCCCGAAGCCGTCCGGATGACCGCGGACTTCGCCGAAGGGCTGCCGCCCGAGGTCACCGCAGCCCTGGTCGCCGCCTGGGCCCAGCTGGTCGGCCTCATCTCCTTCGAGCTGTTCGGCCAGTTCAACCGGGTCGTAGAGGACCGCGCCACCTTCTTCACACACGCCGCGGGCCAACTGGCCCACGGGGTCGGGCTGCCCGCCGCATGACCGCGGCTCACATGATGAGGTGACAGATCGCTTGTCTGTTCCTCGCACCAATGCGAGTGGTTCGGCTTTCACCGAACGGGCGCCCGCCTAGTGTTCGTCGGGTCGTGCCCCTGCCCCCGCCCCTCGCCGGAGGAACAGTCATGGCCCGCGCAGTGAAGGCCCTGTACGCCGTCCTGATCACCTCCTTACTGGCCGCCCCGGCGCCCGCCGTGACCGCCTCGGCCGGCACGGGCGAAGTGGCCGCGGCCGAGGACGCCACCCCGGCCCCCAGACCCCGGATAGCCGGCGTGCGGGGCCTGGAGATCGGCGTCCCCGCGTACGCAAGGGCCGGCGACCCCATGCTCGGCGACCTCGTCGCCACCACACCCGCCGCCTCCGTGGTCGTCCTCAACCCCGGCAACGGGGACGCCCCCTTCGACGTACCCTGGCAGGCCCACGCCGACGCGCTGCGGGCCGGGACCACCGCCACCGGCGAGAAGACCAAGGTCCTCGGCTACGTCCACACCGACCACGGCAACCGCGACATCGCCGCCGTCAAGGCCTCCGTCGACAACTACCTCAAGACCCGCGACGGCCGCCTGCACGTGGACGGCATCTTCTTCGACGTGGTCAGCCGCGACTGCGGCCCCGGCAACACCACCCGCGACCACTACGCACAGCTGCGCGCGTACGTGCAGGACACCATGAACGCCGCCGACCCCACCGCGCCGGACCTCGTGGTCGACAACCCCGGCACCGCCATCGCCGACTGCTACCTGGAACCGGGCCACCGCACCGCGGACGTCTTCGTCACCTACGAGGACACGTACGCCGCGTACACGGGCGGCGGCTGGCTCGGCGGGAACGTCTTCGGCGCGTCGGGCGCCTACCGCCCCGGCACGGAACTCGACCCGACCGGCACCGCGTTCTGGCACCTCGTCCACGCGGTCCCGGACGCCGCCGCGATGCGCACCACCCTCCGCACGGCCTTCGACCGCGGCGCGGGCTACGCGTACGCGACCGGCACGCTCATGCCGAACCCGTGGGACGAGTCGCCGAGTTGGAAGTTCCGCAGCCAGACCGCGTACGCCGCCACCGTGGGCTGACCCCGTCGCCCGTCGCCCGTCGCCTGCGGCCCAGGGGCAGACTTTCGGCAGTGCCGCGGGCCCGGGGCGATTCCGTAGGGTCGCGGGCGTGAGAGCAGTGATCGACCAATGCCCCTGGCCCGCACCCGTCTCGGCGGCGGCTCTGGCCGTCGGGACCGCGGCCGCGGCCGGCGCCGCCGCGGGCACGGGCAGCGGCTGGTGGGTGATACCCGAGGCGGGCTGCGCGTTCCTCGCCGGCGGGCGGCCCGGGCGGGTGCGGAGCACGGCACTGGCGCCGGCCGCGGTGGTCGCGGCCGCCGTCGTGGCGGTGGCCCGCGCACCGGCCTGGCTCGTTTGGGCGAGCCGGTTCACGGGCGCCTGGTGGCGGCGGCCATGGTGCCCTGGTGTGCGGGCCGGTTCCTGCGCCAGTAGCGCGAGCTGGTACGGGCCGGGTGGGAGCGGACCGCACAGCTCGAACGGGAGCAGGATCTGCTCGCGGACCGGGCCCGGCTGCGCGAGCGGACCCGGATGGCCCAGGACATGCACGACCTCCTCGGCCACGAGCTGCCCTGCTCGCCCTGTCGGCGGGCGCGCTCCAGCCGGCTCCCGGCCTGCCGGGCGAGCACCGGGCCGCCGCCCGGGACATCCGGGCCCGCGCGGGCGCGGCCGTGGACCGGCTCGGCGAGGTGATCGGCGTCCGGCGCGACGAACCGGGTCCCGGGCCGGAAGAGCTCGAGGACCTGGTGGCCCGTGCGGTCGGGGCCGGGCTGGACGCAGGGCTCCGGCTGGAGGGTGACGCAGCACCCGGACAGGTGCCGCCGGTCGTGGACCGGGCGGTCCACCGCGTGGTCCGGGAGGCGCTGACGAACGTGGCCAAGCACGCTCCCGGCCACCGGGCGACCGTCGTGGTCCGCCGTACGAAGGCCTGCACGGAGGTCCGCGTGACGAACGCGCCGCCGCCGGATCCGGCGCCGGGCCCAGGGACCGGAACGGGGGTTGCCCGGGCAGCCGGGGCGGGGTCGCCGGGTGGCGACGAGCGGCGGCTCGGGCTCGTCGGGCTGGGGGAGCGGGTCCGGGCGGCCGGCGGGACCTTCGCCACCGGGCCCGAAGGCGGGGGCTTCGGGATCCGGGCCACGCTCCCGCACCGGCTGCCGGCTGCCGGCCGCCGCCCCGGAGCACCGGCCGCCGCCCCGGAGCACCGGCCGGCGCGCCGGAGGTTCGGCCGGAGCGCTGCCGCGGCCGTCCTGGTGCCGCTGTTCACCGTGGCCGCGCTGGTCACCGGCGTACGGGTGTGGGACACGGTGACGGACCGCCGGTCGGTGTTCGCCCCCGAGGGCTACGCCCGCCTGCGGCTCGGCCAACCCCGTGCGGAGGTCGCGCCGCACCTGCCCGAGCGGCAGACGGCCCGCCGCCCGGCGGCTCCCGTGCCCCGGCCGCCGGATGCCGCCTGCGAGTTCTACGTACAGACCGCCGACCCCTTCGACGACCGGTCCGCCGACGCGTTCGACCCAGACACGCACTCCCACTCCCAGGAAGAGGAAGCCCGGTGACACAGATCCGGATACTGATCGCCGACGACGAGCCGATGATCCGCGCCGGCGTACGGGCCGTGCTCGCCACCGACCCCGGCATCACCGTCGTCGCCGAAGCCGGCGACGGCCGCGAAGCGGGGGAACTGGCCCGGCTCCACCGCCCCCGGGTGGCCGTCCTCGACATCCGCCCCCGACGATCGTCAGGGTTGTGCCGCCCGCCCGGCCATGATCCGGCTGTGAGCCGGCCATGAGCCGGCTGTGGTCCGAGCACGAGCCGAACGAGGCGGTCAGCGACCGTCGTTCTCCGGGCGGCGGGCGAAGCGCCACAGGACGTGGGTGACCCGGAGCAGGAACACCACCGCGGCCAGCACGCCGCCCGTCAGGGTCAGGACGGCATCGGTGGTGGGGGAGACGTCGAAGACCAGGGCAGGGCCGTACACCGCACCGAACACGAGGGCGGCCGCAAAGCACGCGCTGACGAAGGCGTAGCCGATCTCTATCGTGATCGCGTCGCGGTCCGCCTGCGTTCGTCGCCCCATGCGCGCAGTGTCACAGTTCGTACCGTACGGTCACAAGAGCCCCGCAGGGCTCCGGTCAGCCGATTCCGGCCGTCTCGGTCCACTGCCGCGCCAGCGATTCGTCCCCGGTCACCCCGGGGCCCAGCAGCGGGAGCCGGTTCCACAGCGCCGCGTACAGCCACGACGCCTCGCCGGTGACCTCGCAGTCCGCCGGGTCGCCCGTGTCGCCCGCCACCGTGCGGGGCGGCTCCGGCGAAAGGTGCATGGTCCACACCGCGCCCGTGTCGGCGGCGCGGATCCGCAGCACCCGCGGCTCCTCGGTCCGCATCCGGCTGCGCGGCCGCGCATGGAAGCCGGTCAGCAGTTCGTCCACCCCGTCCTCGGCGAACTCCGATGCCATCGGTGCGAAGGCCACGCCGAGCGCCGTCTCCGCGTCCATCCGGTGCACGGCCGTCTCGTGCGCCTGCCGGCGCGCCCAGAACGCCAGCGGCGACGGCGCGGCCGTCGGCAGGAAGGTCCAGCACTGCACATCGGCCGGAGCCTCGGTCAGCGTCCGGACCAGTGCTTCGTGCGCCTCCCGGTACCAGGCCAGCAGCTCGGAGCCGACCAGCTCGGGGGCGTCGGGGAACGGGCCCGGCTCCACGACGGCGTCCCTGACGTACCCAGCGGCCCACCGGTGCACCGCACCCGTGTGCTGCAGCAGATCGGAAACCCGCCACCCCGGACAGGTGGGCACCGGGGCGTCCGTACCCGCCCGTTCGGCCGTGTCGGCGAGCAACTCGCCTTCCCGCGCAAGGGTCTCCACATACTCTGTGATCTTCATGCGGGCAGTGTCCCACCGACCGGTGACAATGGGGCCATGGACGGGGAACCCGGGGAACTCTTCCCGCGCGAGCGGACCGAGATCGCCCCCGGCGCCGTGCACGTGCCCGACTGGCTCGCGTCCGAGCGCCAGCGGGAGCTGCTCGAGGCCTGCCGCGCCTGGGCGCGCCCGCCCGCCGGGCTGCGCACCGTACGGACACCCGGCGGCGGGACGATGACCGCCCGCCAGGTGTGCCTCGGACTGCACTGGTACCCGTACGGTTACGCCCGCACCGCGGTGGACGGCGACGGGGCCCCGGTCAAGCCGATGCCCGGCTGGCTCGCGGAGCTGGGGCGCGAGGCGGTGACCGCGGCCGGGGCCTGGGCAGGAACCGGAACCGGAACCGGAACCGGAACCGGCATCGCCGAGGCGTACGACATCGCGCTGATCAACTTCTACGACGGCGACTCCCGCATGGGCATGCACCGCGACGCCGAGGAAAAGTCCGGCGCACCGGTCGTCTCCCTCAGCCTCGGAGATACGTGCGTCTTCCGCTTCGGCAACACCGCCTCCCGCGGCCGCCCGTACCAGGACGTGCCGCTGCGCAGCGGCGATCTGTTCGTCTTCGGAGGCCCGGCCCGGCTGGCCTATCACGGGGTGCCCAAGGTCCTGCCGGGCACCGCCCCGCCCTGGCTCGGGCTGACCGGGCGGCTGAACATCACCCTGCGGGTCGGCGGGCCGGGGACACCCCCCGACTGACCGGCGGCGCCGCGCACACCACCGATCATGCGAGGATCCCTGTCATGAACGGCAACGGGGCCCCACCGCGGGTGGGGGAGAGGACCAAGCTGGAGCGGGGCCGCGGCGCCCTCGGCCCGGCGCTGGAGCTCGTCCACACGGGCCGGGCCCCGACCCGCGCCGTCCTGACGGCCGAGCTGGGCGTCACCCGCGCCACCGCCGGGGCCGTCGCCGCCGAGCTGGAGGCGCTCGGCCTGATCCGTGTGGACTCCCGCCCGGGCGGCGCGGGCGGGACCCAGGGCCGCCCCTCGCACCGGCTCTCCATCGACGAGAACGGCCCCGTGGCGCTGGCCGCGCAGGTGCACCCCGACGGCTTCCGGGCCGCGCTGGTCGGCCTCGGCGGCCGGATCGTGGCCACCGCCCCGGGCAAGGTCACCGTCTCCGCGGACCCGGCGCAGGTGCTGGGCGCCGTCGTCGACGCGGGCGCGGCGCTCCTCGCCGACACCGGCCGCCGCTGCATCGGTGCGGGCCTCGCGGTCCCGTCGGCGGTCGCGGAGCCGGACGGTACGGCGCTCAACCCGCTGCACCTGGCCTGGCCGGCCGGGTCTCCCGTACGGGCCGTCTTCGCGGAGTGCGTGAAGGCGGCCGGGATCGACGGCCCGGCGCTCACCGGGAACGACGTCAACCTGGCTGCGCTCGCCGAGCACCGGCACGGCGCGGGCCGCAGCGCCCAGCACCTGCTGTGCGTGGCCACGGGCCACCGCGGGGTGGGTGGCGCTCTGGTGCTGGACGGCCGCCTGCACAGCGGGAGTTCGGGCCTGGCCCTGGAGGTCGGCCACCTCACCGTCAACCCGGAGGGACGGCCCTGCCACTGCGGAGGCCGCGGCTGCCTGGACGTGGAGGCGGACCCGCTGGCCTTCCTGACCGCGGCGGCCCGCACCCCGGGCCCGGAGGTGTCGCTGCTCCAGCAGGCCCGCGACCTGCTGCGCGAGGAGTACGCGGAGCCGGCGGTCCGGGCGGCCGCCGAGGAACTCATCGACCGGCTGGGCCTCGGCCTCGCGGGGCTCGTGAACATCCTCAACCCGGACCGGATCATCCTGGGCGGCCTGCACCGGGAGCTGCTGCACGCGGACCCGGAGCGGCTGCGCGCGGTGGTCGCGGACCGCAGCCTGTGGGGCCGCAGCGGCGGAGTACCGATCCTGCCGTGCACCCTGGACCACAACAGCCTGGTCGGCGCGGCAGAACTGGCCTGGCAGCCGGTGCTGGACGACCCGCTGGGGGCCCTGGGGGCGGCGGCTTAGCAGACACCCCCAGGGCGTCCTGGCCGGGCTCGCCGCCGGGCCGCCGCCGGCGCCCTGGCCTGCCGGCGCCCTGGCAGCGCTGGTGCTGCCGGGGCGCGGGATGCGGCGACGGAACCCTCACCCGGGCCTGGCGCCGACCGACGCGGCCACCGACATGCCGGTCGGGACGGCGCCCGGGTCCACGGCGACGACCACCGCCGGCACGGGTTCTCGTACGGGCATGGATCCGTTGCCGACCGGCCGCTGCTGCGCCGATGCCGCCGGGGCGGCGCGGAGCGAGAACCACACCACCTTGCCGGGGCCGTCGGCCTGGTTGCGCGCGCCCCAGGCCTCGCTGACCGCCGCGACCAGCGCGAGCCCGCGCCCACAGGTCTCCAGGGCGTCCGCGGCCGCCTCCCGCAGGACGGGAAGCCGCGGATCGCTGTCGTACACCGAGACCGTGAGCCGCCCCAGCCGCAGCTCGATCTCGACCGTGCACGTCTTGTCCGGCTGCGCATGGCGGTGGACATTGCTGAGCAGCTCCGTCACGCCGAGCGCAGCCCGGTCTATGAGCGGATCGAGCTGCCAGTGGCGCAGTTGCGCTGAAACGATCCTTCGGATCTGCCCGATCCGGGACGGCAAGGCCTGCAGTTCTACGACGCAGTGCCTGCGGGAATGACTGATCACGGCTGCGACTCCCCGACATGAGTGTTACGGGTGCTGCACCCTCGGTAATGCTCCACCAGGGTCACCCACGGTGCCCGTGTATGCAACCGAACGCGATCGAAAGCGATCCGCATAGATACCCAAAGTGACTGTTTGTGCAGGTGAGGGAGGTACATTGCGAAAGCAGGGGGCGAAGAACCGCATGAAGGAGCAAGGCGCATGAGCACCACCCGTACCTCCGGTACGACGGCTACGACAATCGACGTCGACCGTAGCGACGCGGACTACCGCGCCTGGCTGAAGGAGGCCGTCCGCAAGGTCCAGGCCGACGCCAACCGTTCCGCCGACACCCACCTGCTGCGCTTCCCGCTCCCCGAGGAATGGGGCATCGACCTCTACCTCAAGGACGAGTCCACCCACCCGACGGGCTCCCTCAAGCACCGCCTCGCGCGCTCGCTGTTCCTCTACGCGCTGTGCAACGGCTGGATCCGGCCCGGCCGCCCGGTCATAGAGGCCTCGTCCGGCTCGACCGCCGTCTCCGAGGCGTACTTCGCCAAGCTCATCGGCGTTCCGTTCATCGCCGTCATGCCGCGCACGACGAGCCCGGAGAAGTGCCGCCTCATCGAATTCCACGGCGGGGAATGCCACTTCGTGGACGACTCGATGAAGATGTACGAGGAGTCGGCGGAGCTCGCCGCCCGAACGGGCGGGCACTACATGGACCAGTTCACGTATGCGGAGCGGGCGACGGACTGGCGCGGCAACAACAACATTGCAGAATCGATGTACCAGCAGCTGCAGTTGGAGCGTTACCCCGAGCCTGCGTGGATCGTGGCGACCGCCGGCACGGGCGGCACCTCCGCGACCATCGCGCGCTACGTGCACTACATGCAGCACGACACCCGCGTCTGCGTCCCGGACCCGGAGAACTCCTGCTTCTTCGACGGCTGGACCAACAACGACCCGCACGCGAGCAGCGATTGCGGCTCGCGCATCGAGGGCATCGGCCGGCCGCGGATGGAGCCGAGCTTCGTGCCGGGCGCGATCGACCGGATGATGAAGGTGCCGGATGCGGCGAGCGTCGCCGCGTGCCGGGCGCTGGAGCAGGCCATCGGGCGCAAGGCGGGCGGGTCGACCGGTACGGGTGTGTGGAGCGCCCTGAAGATCATCTCGGAGATGGTGGCCGAGGGGCGCAAGGGCAGCGTGGTCACGCTGCTGTGCGACCCGGGCGACCGCTACCTGGACAAGTACTACTCGGACGAGTGGCTGGCCTCGCAGGGCCTGGACATCGCCCCGTACACGGAGACGCTCGAGACCCTGCTGGCCACGGGCGTCTGGCGCGAGCCGGCGGCCTGACCGGCGGGGACCGCCCGGCGCCCGTGCCGGTGGCGTGTCATGCGCCGCCCGTCGGTCGCTGCGCCGACAGGCGGGCGTCCAGGGCCCGGACCGCCGAGCGGAACGAGTGGCCCAGGCCCGGGCGGGCACCGGTGAGGGCGAGCCGGAAGAGCGCCGGGCCGTCGGCGGCGAAGGTCCAGCGGATCAGGGTGCCGGGTCCCGGCTCGGCGGGAACGAGCCGCCACTCCTCCAACAGGGCGCGCACCCCGGGGGCGTTGGTCTCGTCGACCCGGTACGCGTAGCGCCGCTCGGGATCCGCCGCCATGATCGTCTCCTGGAAGCGGGTCCCGCCCACCAGCCGGACCTCCCGGCCCGCACCCCCGTGCGTCGGCCGGGCCAGGGTCACCGCCCCGAACCAGCGCGGCCAGCCCTCGACCTCCTCGGCCAGGGCCCGGTACACGGCCTCGGGCGATGCCGCCGTCCGCGCGACGAAGCTCAGGCGGATCGGGGCGTCCTCGATGAAGTCCAGCCCCACCGGGCGGAGTCGGCGTGCCATGGGGTGCCTCCTGGGGGTGTGCAGCGGAACGTGTGTGCGCGTGTGGTGCGCGTACCATAGCTGGCGCCCCGTCAGATGTCCGCTGTTTCTTCGCCGCCCCGGCCCCGCCCGCGCGGCCCCTGCGGCCGCGTCTCCCGGGCCGGTCGGTGGCAAGCCCCGGGCCGGAGGATCGCCCGGAGGGGGCCTAGGCACGGGGTCCGTGGCGCGGGATGCTGGAGCTGCGCTGATCTCGCCCCGCTAGCGGAGGCCGCCGTGCCGGACACCCCCAAGCCCCCGCATCCCCTGGCCCTCGAACTCCTCACACCCCCACGGCCCCTGGCCCTGGAACTCCGCGTGCACGGAGTCCACGGCGCACCCCCCGACGAGCTGCTCGGCGACCCGCGCACCGTCCGGATCACCGGGGACTCGACCGCCGCCGTGTTCCGCCGCGCCGCGGACGCCGACGCCGAGGACCATCCCGAGTGGTACGCCGGCCGGCCCGTGGTCGAGGCCTACTGCTGGTCCCGGCTCACCTCCGGCAACGGCGCCCGCGCCCTGTGGCTGCTGCTCCTGCCCTTCATGGTGGTCAACCTCGCCCACTGGGCCCGGCCGGCCGCGCCCGCCACAGGTCCGGCGCCGCGCGGGGTACGGACGTACGGGGTCCTCGTACGGGTCCTCGCCCTCAGCCTCACCCTGCTGCTCATCGCGGCCGCCTGCGAGGTCTCGCTCGACCTCCTCGCCTGGCAGTGCGCGGGATCCACGGGCTGCACCGGCTCCCGTTCCTGGCTCGGGTTCCTCGAACCCGGCGGCTGGTGGGGCCAGCCCGGGCGACGGCTCGCCCTCGGCGCGCTGGTCCCGGCCGCGCTGACCGGGCTGCTGTGGTTCCTGTCGAACCGCACGTGGAGCGCGTACGAGTCCCAGCCACCGCCCGCGGACACGGCCGCCCCTGCAGCCGCCGCGGGCACTGCGCCCGCCCTCGGCCGCCCCGGATTCTGGTACGGGCGGCGCATCGTGGCCCGGCTGCGCGCCGCGCACACCGCCGCCGGGCTGCTCACCGTCGCGGCCGCCGTCGCCGTACCCACCGCCCGCTACGACCGCCGCGTCGGCACCCCAGCGCTCGAGGCCCTCGGCTGGGCCGTGGAGGTGCTGCTCGCCGCCGGGGCCGTCGCCGTCGCCTGGGTCGTCTGCCGGCGCGGCCGCACCGAGGCCCGCGCCGACCACCGCCTCGACCGCGCCGCCGTCACCCTGCTGCCCGGCTCCGCCCTCGCGCTGCTCGCCGCCGCCCTGCTGTACGCCGGCTGGTCCCGCCCCGGGTGGACCTCCGCCGGGCGGCTCCCCGGCGACTTCGCCTTCGGCGCGCTCATGCTCGGCCAGGGCTGCTGCGTCCTGTTCCTCGCCGCCGTCGCCGTCCGCCTGTACCGGCTGGCCCCGGACCAGGCGACCGCCCTGTACGGCCTCGGTGGCCCCGCCATCGCCATGCTCGGCTGCGCCCTCGGCGGGGTGATGTCCGGCGGCGTCGCCCAGCGGGTCGCCGACTGGCTGGACGGAGCGGGAGCCACCGGACCGGCCGGTGCTCCGCTGCCCGCGCCGCCCGTGCTGCTGTCCTGGCAGGCCGCCGTACTGCCCCCGCTGATCCTCGTACTGGCCCTGCTCGCCGCCTGGTTCGCCGTACGCGGGATCCGCGCCCGGCGCAGGCTCGCCGCCGGGGTGGCCGCCGAGTACCCGGGGGAGCCGCCCGACGAGGACCGCAGCCGCCGGATCGCCGGGGCCCGGGCCGCCGCCGCGCTCACCGATTCCGCGCCCTGGTTCGTGGCCGCCATCTCCGGGATCACCTTGCTGCTCGGCGCGGGCGCCCTCGCCGGAGCCTGGATCAGCGGCCGGGTCCCGGGCGAGGCCGCCCGTGGCGCCCACCCGCTGCTGGAGACCGCCGCGCGGGCCGCGCAGGACGCCGGGTCCTGGCTGATCGGCCTCGGCTTCATCCTGTTCGTCACCTGGGGCCGCCGCGCCTACCGGGATCCCGCCGCCCGCCGCACCATCGGGGTGCTGTGGGACGTCGGCACCTTCTGGCCGCGCGCCGCCCACCCGTTCGCGCCGCCCTGCTACGCCGAGCGCGCCGTCCCCGACCTGACCTGGCGGATGACCGGCTGGACCGGTCGCACCGGCGGCCGCCTGGTGATCTCCGGCCACTCCCAGGGCAGCGTCCTCGCGGCGGCCGCCGTCTGGCAACTGCCGCCGCAGGTCCGCCGCCGGGTCGCCCTGCTCACGTACGGCTCCCCGCTCCGGCGGCTGTACGGGCGCTGGTTCCCGGCGTACTTCGGGCCGGGCCCGCTCGGCGCGCTGCACGGCGACGTCGACTGCTGGCGCAACCTCTGGCGCGCCACCGACCCGATCGGCGGCCCGGTCCTCGCTCAGGCCGGCGACACCACCCGCGCGGACTGCCCGCCGGGCAAGGCAAGCCCCCACGGCCCCGCAGGCCCGTCCGCCCCGGCCGACTCCGTGGACCGGGGGCCGCTCGCCGACCCGCTCGCCTACGGGCGCAGCGCCCGCCACCCGCTGCCCGCGCCGATTCTCGGCCACTTCGACTACCAGGCCGACCCCGCCTTCGCCGCCGAACGCGATGCCCTCCTGGCCCGGTTGGCGGGGCCCGCCCGCCGCGCCCGGTCGGCCGCACCGGCAGAGCCGCCCGCGGGCGGCGGCACATCGGCCACACCCGCCGTGCCGGCCCCCAGGGTCAGCAAGGAGCCGGCAGCGCAGGCAGAGCCGGAAGATCCTCCGGGAACAGCAGGGTGAGCTCGTCCGTGCCCGGATCCGACAGTTGCGCCACCCGGCCCGCATGCCGCTCGACCATCGACTCGAAGGTCTGCCGGGCCGTGCGGCCGTTGCCGAACGCCGGGCCCTTGGGCAGCTCCGTGAAGTACGTCAGCAGCGCTTTGGCCGTGCCCTCGCCGAGCCGGTACTCGTGCTCCTCCGCCTGCTGCTCCACGATCCGCAGCAGCTCCTGCGGCCCGTAGTCGCCGAAGGTGATGGTCCGGGAGAACCGCGAGGCCACACCCGGATTGACGGTCAGGAAGCGGTCCATCTCCGCCGTGTACCCGGCGACGATCACCACGACCGCGTCCCGGTGGTCCTCCATCAGCTTCACGAGGGTGTCGATCGCCTCGCGCCCGAAGTCCCGGCCCGAGTCCTCCGGCGCCAGCGCGTACGCCTCGTCGATGAACAGCACCCCGCCGCGCGCCCGCTCGAAGGCCTCCTGCGTACGGATAGCCGTGGAGCCGATGTGCTCACCGACCAGGTCCACACGGGACACCTCGACCAGGTGCCCGCTCTCCAGGACCCCGAGGGAGGCCAGGATTTCCCCGTAGAGCCGGGCCACCGTCGTCTTGCCGGTGCCGGGGGAGCCGGTGAACACCAGATGGCGGCGCACCGAGGCGGCCTTGAGGCCCGCCTGCTGCCGTCGCCGGCCCACCTCGATCATGTCGGTGAGCGCCCGCACCTCGCGCTTGACGCTCTCCAGGCCCACCAGAGCGTCGAGCTGGCCCAGCACCTCGCCGGAGCCGCGCGCCGCCGACGACCCCCGGTCCGCCTCCTCCACCGGGCGCGGAGCGGGCACCTGCGCCGCATGCGCCGCAGGGCTCTGGACCGCGCCGACCGTACGGATGCCCGCGCGCTCACCGGCGAGAGCCCCGGCTGCGGCCGACTGGGCGGCGAGCCGCGACCCGGACTCGTCGCTCGTGCACTCCTCGGCGAGGGGGCCGTCCTCCGAGAACTCGTAACCCCCGCGCGCGCAGCGCTCGGTGTGGCAGCCGGTCAGCGTGGTGCGGCAGCCGTCGATGATGTGGAAGCCGAAGCCGGAGCTGCCCGTCACCCGGCAGGAATGGAACGTTCCGCGACCGCCCGCCGACACGTAGAACCCGGCCTCGGACGGGGAGCTCACCGTGCACCGCTCCAGCGCGGGATCGGCGCCCTTGGTGACGATCACCCCCGTCTGGACCGCGTCGATCGTGCAGTTGGCGAGGATGCCGCCGCTTCCGTGGTCGCGGAACCAGGCCCCTGTCGCCGCCTCCCGGATCCTGCAGTCGTCGACCTGTGCGGTCGCCCCGTCGCTCACCGAGACGGCGGTGTTGCGCACCTGGGACAGATCGCTGTCGACGACGTCGGCGCGTGAACCCCGGTCCAGCACGAACACCGCGTCCGGCACGTCGTGCACCCGGCACGAGTTCAGGGAGGCCGTGGCCCCGTCGCTGATCCACACCGCCGGATAGTCGCCCGTGCTGTCGTGGATCTCGCAGGACTCGGCATCCACCCGGGTACCCGGATCCCACACCGACAGACCGTTGCGGCCGAACCGTCGGACGGTGGTGCGGCTGAGCGTGAGCACCGAACGGGAGCGCAGGTCCACCGCGTTCTCCGGGATGTCGTGGATATCGCAGCCGGCAAGGGTGAGCACCGCGTCCGTGTCGAGGGTGACCCCGTCCGTCGAGGTGCGGTGCACCGCGCAATCGGTGAGCCGGGCCGCCGCGCGCGCGGCGATCTGCACACCGGTGCCCTTGATCTCGTACACCTCGCAGCCCAGCGCCTCCAGCCCCGAACCCTCGCCGGTGACCGCGATGCCCGCGCCCGACGCATGGTGGATCCGGCAGCGCTCCAGACGCGGATGCCCGCCGCCCCGGACGGAGACCCCGGCCTGTCCGGCAGCCACCACCTCGCACTCCTCGAACACCCCACCGCCACCGTCCAGTACGGCGATGCCGACGCCCGCCGGGTTCTCCACCGTGCACCGCCGCACCAGCGGGCGGGCCCCGCCGCGCACCTCGATGCCGGCCGCCGAGCGGGTGCTCACCCGGAGATCGGTGAGCTCGGGGGAGCCCTCCTCGACGAGCAGCGCGGGCGCGGCCCGGTCCTGCCCCTCCAGGTGCAGGTCCTGGACCACGGCCGAGGCGCGCACCGTCAGCGCGACCCCGTCGAGCGGGGCGATCCGCACCGAACCGACCGAGCCCTCCGGCCCGCGCAGGGTGACGGCATGGTGCAGCACCAGGTTCTCCCGGTAGGTGCCGGGGGCGATGGACAGCACGTCCCCGTCGCCTGCGACGGCGAGCGCGGCGGCCAGCGTCGGATACTCACCGGAGCGGCGCCGCCACCGCGAAGCCCCGCCGTGCGTCACCTGGACCGCGCCCTGTGCCATGGTGCTGTCGTGCCCCCGCTCTCGTACTCGCGCTGTCGAAGCGACTGAAACCACCGCTGCCGCCCACCGCAGTGGCGGCGACCGACTCCGGCCGCTCCACCGTAGCGCGCGCGGGGCCGGTGAGATGCCAGGTCAGCTGCCCGCACCCGCCCGGCCCCAGTCCGGTCCCGCCGCCGCCCACGCACGGTCCAGGCGTATGTACCGACGGTGTATGAGCCTTCGTACGACGAGCCGGCGGACCGTCTCCACCAGTGCAGCCGCGCCGAGAGCGGCGGCCAGGCCCACCACCGCCGCGTGGGCACTCGCCGAGGCCCCGTCGAGCGGACGCCCCACGAGCCTGCCCTGCGTATCGGTCCAGATCCGGAACCGGTCCCCTGCCTGCGGCGGTTCCTCCGCGGCCGGCACCGTGCCCTGGTGACTGCTTCCGTCGGGCGCCGTCCACGACGCCACGATCTGCGTGCGCTGCGGGCTCTGCCGCTGCGCCGAAGGATCAGCGCCCGCCCCCGCGCCCGAGGCCGGCTCGGCGGCCGGCCGCACCACCACGGCCGGGACGAGGTACCGCTCCTGGCGCTGCTCGCGCGCGGCCCGCTGCAGCGTGCCGTCCACCTCCAGGCCTGCGACCGTGCCGACGGCCGGAGCCACCAACAGGACGCACACCAGCGCGGCGAACGCCACCCACGCCTCGAAGAGATCTGTAGGCCGGCGCAGCGGATTGCGCCGCCAACGCCACACACCCATGGCTGTCCACACGGTCCGGCACCCCCTTTGCCTCCGTCTGTCTGCGGTCCAAGCCTCCCGCATGCCCCGGCAACGCGCATTCCGGGACGCGCGGCAGTCGTGTCACCCGATCCGGTGCACGAAGTCACGGAAGCCGAAGCCGAACTCCCGCACCTTCCCGCCACACCTGTCGAATGCACCAACGGCCCGCCCACGGTGCTTGGTTCCAGCGTTCCCCCAGAGCCCCTCGAATGTGTCATTCCGAGGGGCTGCCGCACGCTCACTCCAGGACGCGGACCTCGTCGCCCACCCGCACCGTGCCCACCCGCACCGGAACCAGCTGCCGCCCGAAGGCCAGCGACTTGCCGATCCGCCGGTGCCGGGCCAGGGTCTTGAGCGGTTCCTTGCCGCGCTCCGCCGTCGCCTGGTCGGTGGTCGTGACGATGCACCGCCCGCACTCCCGGACCCCGCGGAAGACGGCGTCGCCGATCGCGATGCGCCGCCAGCCGTCCTCCGCCCATGCCTCGGCGCCGGCGACCACCACACTCGGGCGGAAACGGTTCATCGGCAGCGGACCCTCCTCGGGATGGTCCCCCTGCGCGATCAGCGAGTTCAGCGCGTCCAGCGACGCGAGGGTCACGAGCAGCACCGGATAGCCGTCGGCGAGGCTCACCGTCTCGCCCGGCAGCGCGTACTCCGGGTCGACGGGCCGCCGCACGGCAGGGTCGTCCATGTGCACCAGCCGCGCCGGAACCCCCAGGTAGGCGCTGAACCAGCCGGCCGCGGCGCTCGCGGCGACCACGGTCTCGACCTTCTTGCCGAACAGCACGACCGGCTCCAGCGGACCCGGCTCCGGCACCTCCACGACCAGCTCGGCCATGCCCGGAGCCGACAGCGCGACGGCGCCTCCGTCCAGCGGACGCGCCGCGGCCAACGCCAGCCGGGGCTGCTGGCGTTGGGTGATGACCGTGCCCTCGGTGTCGACGAGCGCCCACCGCCGGTCCCCGGACAGACCCCAGGGCTCCACGACCACCTCGTCGGGAGCTGTCCCCGCTACCGACTTGACGGGATGGACGTGGAGCGCCTGGACATACAAATTCGCCATGGGAGCATCCTGCCAGGAGCTCCCACGCACGCTCCGACGAGCGTCAGCGGGCCCGTCAGTAGCCACGCCCCTGGTACGGGCGGCCGTACGGGTCCTCGTACGAGGCGGCCGGAACCGGAGCCGGAACCGGAACCTGCATCGGGCGCGGTGCGGCCGGACGCATCGCCTCGTACCCGGTGCCCGTGGCCACCGGTCGCGGCTGCTGCGGCTGCGCCTGCTGCATGTAGCCCGCGCGGGCCACGGCGGGCTGCTGCTGCGGGATGTACGGAGCGGGCGCGTTCTGCAGCGGCATCGGCGCGGGCGCCGCCTGCTGCTGGTACGGGGGGTACCCGTACGCCGGGGCTTGCTGCTGCGGCATGGCCGGGGGCAGCGCGGGCATGGACGAGGCGAGGGCCGGGAGGTACCCACCGCTCGAATAGCCGGCGCTCGGGGAGTCGTACGCGGCCGGAACGCGGATCGGGGCGATCTGCGGGGTGCCGCGTTCGGCGACGAGGGAGTCGTAGATGGGGGTGTCCGGGAAGGAGGGCGCGGAGTAGTAACCGCCGCCATAAGTGGAGCGGGGGGAGGTCATGGGACCTAAGTTAAGCCCACGACTTCACCGGGTCCATAGCGAGGTGTGACGAACACCGCCCTGACCTGCATATTCCCAGGTCAGAGCCACACCCTTCACTTCTCGTTCATGTGCACGTTTCGCCACTTCCGCCCCGGGTTGTTCCTACTCGTACTCACCGGTTGGGTGTTGCACCGACTTGCTGCTGACGCAGCGTCACAACACGGTGACCTGGTATGACATCGGCACGGGCAGCAGTCCGCCGTTTCAGGCATCACTCGGACGGGCATAGGTTCGGCCCTTCCACGCCGCGCCGCGGCCCCGGTAGTGCTGGACGGCCGAGTCGACCGTCATCAGGAGGTACAGGAGGGCCGTGAGCGGAAGCAGCGGAGCCAGCACGGCCGGCTGGCGGTAGTAGCGCAGCATCGGCAGATAGGTTCCGGCCATCAGCAGCCAGGCGAGGGCGCCGGCCCACGCGGTGGCGGCGTGCCCGGTGGCCAGACCTGCGAGGAGGGCGACCGGGGGGACGAGGTAGACGAGCACGAGCCCGGCCACCGTCCCGGCCAGCAGCAGCGGCCGGTGGCGCAGTTGCGTGTACGCACTGCGCGAGATCATCCGCCACAGGTCGGCGAGCGCGGGGTACGGGCGCACGCTGTCCACCCGCTCCGCGAGCCCCAGCCAGATCCGGCCGCCCGAACGCCGCACGGCACGGGCGAGGGAGACGTCGTCGATGACGGCCTGCCGGATCGACTCCGGCACGCCCGCCCGTACGGCGGCCTCGGTACGCAGCAGGACGCAGCCGCCGGCCGCGGCGGCGGTCCGGCCGGTCGGGCGGTTGATCCGGCGGAAGGGGTAGAGCTGGGCGAAGAAGTACACGAAGGCCGGTACGACGAGCCGCTCCCAGAGGCTGACAACACGGAGGCGGGCCATCAGCGAGACGAGGTCGAGCTCGGCGGTCGTCGCGGCCGCGACCAGCTCACGCAGGCTGTCGGGCTCGTGCGCGATGTCGGCATCGGTGAGGAGCAGGTACTCGGGCTCGGTGGCGTGAGCGGTCCGGGCGAGCGCGATGCCGTGCCGCAGCGCCCACAGCTTCCCGGTCCAGCCGGGTTCCGGCTCGCCGGGGGAGACGACGGTGAGGGGCAGCCCCGGCTGCTCCCGGGCCAGCCGCAGGGCGAGGGCGCCGGTGCCGTCGGTACTGCCGTCGTCGACCAGGATGACCTCGGCTTCGCCGGGATAGTCCTGGGCGATGAGCGAGGGCAGGCTGTACGGCAGCACCCCGGCCTCATCCCGGGCCGGGACGATGATGGCGACGGAGGGCCAGCGGGCGGGGGCGCTGCGCGGAGGGAGCCGGACGTCGGTCCGCCAGAACATGCCCTGGGCGAACGTGAGCCAGATCCAGACGACGAGGGATGCGCAGGCGGCGCAGAGAAGGCCCATACGGGCAGTCTGCCGAACCCCGCGGAACGTGTCCCGCATTCGGGCGGGGTGGGGGTGGCGGGGGTCGAGCGGGCGGGGTGGGGGGCGGGAGCGTAGGAGGGTGGGGTCCGTCGACTCGGGGTCGGAGGAGCTGGTCGGGGAGGCGGGGCTGGAGGGTGGGTCCGTCGAGCCGGGTCGGAGAGGCGCGGCGGAGGGGTGGGGGTGAGGTTCGTGTGCGCGGGGTCGGGAGGGTTGGTCGGGACGTGCGGGCCGGTCCGTGTACTCGGCGACGGAAACGTCGATCGGGAGGACGGGGTCGGGGTCTGTCGGCTCGGGGCCGGGGGAGTGTCCGGGGGCGTCCCGTCAGTCCACTGTCCTTCCGTGTCGTGCCGGCCCGTGAAGGGCGCTCCTTCGTCGCGTCGATTCGCGATGTCGCTGCGCTCCACCCTTGACTGCCCGGCCCGCCCCAGAATGCCAAAGACTGTTGGGAAGCCCCCGAAGGATGGCCGAGGGGTTCAGGGTTCCGATCAGCCCCGATCAGAGATGCCGAGCAGGGGCCCCCGTCCATCCGCACCCAGCCCACCAGGACCACCGAGCCAGGCCGGTGACACGGCCGCGGGGAGGGGAAGGCCTCCCTCAAGGGCCCATATGCACCCTTTCCGGACCCTGGCAGGGTCAACCTGCACCAGACAGCGATGAGATGACGATGCGGTGCCGGTTGGGCCGTGGACGCATCAAATCGCTACTTGCTTCTCATCGCTTGTCGTCCGGCGGCCGTCTGGGGCTGGACATAGGCCGCCCAGACGCCTCCCATGGGCAGGTTTCCGGGCGTCTGCACGCCATTTGGGGCGAAAAGCCGGTGAGAGGGAGCCTGATGCCGGATTTCTCAACCCCTCACTCCGGCAGGGCGCCTTCCGGCACGCAGCTGGAGAACAAAAGGGGCAAACGACCCGCTGTCGCATGCCGGGCTGCCCCTGTGCCGGTCGCGGGCGGCTTATGAGCGGCCACAGACGGCCGCCGGACGCCAAGCCGGGCGGAGCACGTAGCGACCTGACGCGCCTGCGGGCCCAGGCCTACCGGCATGGGCATCTGGTCGCTGTCTGGTGCGGCTTGACCCTGCCCGGGTCCGGAAAGGGTGTCCTGTGGGCCCTCGAGGGAGGCGTGGCCTCCCCGCGGCGCAATCGCCGACGCGGCTCGATGCTCCTGGTGAGCGGACTCCGGATGACAGGGGCTGCCGGTCAGGATCTGTGATGGGCCCTCATCGGAACATGAACCCCCTGACCGTTCCTGCGGGGGCTTCCCGGCAGTCTTATGGCATTCCGGGGCGGGCCGGTCGGTCAAGGGTGGCCGAAGGCCATCGCGTAGCGACGCGACGAAGGAGCGCCCTTGACGGGCCGGCGCGACACGGAAGGACAGTGGACTGCCGGGAAGCCCCCGGACACTCCACCGACGCCGACTCGACAGGCCGCCCGCCCGCCGCCCCCCGCCCCGGCCATCCCGCCTCCGCGGGCCTCGCCCGCCGGCGTCCCCGAGTGGCACGTCGACGCTGCGTGCGCGGACCCGGCGGCTCAGGTCCCGTCGTGCCCGGTAGTCCGGTTGGCTGGCCTCGTCGCTCTGTCCCGTTTGTGGTGGCGGCCTCCCGTCGACGGGATCCAGCCGCTCAGGTCCCGCCGCGCCGGCACCCCCGGTCGCCTGGTCCTTGCGGCCCCCACCCCCGGTTCGCCCGGCACTCCCGGCCGGCCGGTCCCCTCCGGCCCCCGCCCCGCCAGCCCACCCCCGCCCACCTGGCCCCGCCCCACCCTCGCCCCGACCCCACCCCACCCCCCCCGGATTGGGGGTTTTCCGGGGGGCTTCGATTAAGGTGACCAGGTGAAGATCGCCCTCATGGACTCCGGAATCGGCCTCCTCGCGGCGGCTGCCGCGATGCGGCGGCTGCGGCCCGACGTCGATCTGGTCCTCTCCTGCGACCCCGACGGCATGCCCTGGGGGCCGCGTACCCCCGCCGATCTGACCGGGCGCGCCCTCGGTGTCGCCCAGGCCGCCGCCGGGCACCGGCCGGACGCGCTGATCGTGGCCTGCAACACCGCCTCCGTGCATGCCCTGCCGACGCTGCGGGCCGAGCTCGAGCCCGGGATCCCGGTGATCGGTACCGTGCCGGCGATCAAGCCCGCCGCCGCCGCGGGCGGGCGCGTCGCCATCTGGGCCACACCCGCCACCACCGGCAGTCCGTACCAGCGCGGGCTGATCCGCGACTTCGCCGCCGGGGCCCGGGTCACCGAGGTGCCCTGCCCGGGACTCGCCGACGCCGTAGAGGCGGGGGACGGCACCGCCGTCGCCGTCACCGCGGCCGTTGCCGCAGCCGCCGCGCTGACCCCGGCCGACGTCACCGACGTCGTCCTCGGCTGCACGCACTACGAACTCGTCGAAGCCGCCATCCGGGCCGCCCTGGCCGAGCGGACCGGCGGCGCCGACCTCCGCTTCCACGGCTCCGCCGAGCCCGTTGCCGTACAGGCGCTGCGCCGCCTCGGCGTCCTCCCCGAGCCGGGCCTGCCCCGTACCGGAACCCTGACCGTCCTGCTCAGCGGGCAGGAGGGGGCGCTCCCCGCTGCCGCGCTCGGGTACGCCGAAGGGCGGCTGCTCGCGGAAGAGGGCGCGGCCGTCGGGCGATGAGGGGGCGATGACCCCGCAGGACCTCGAGCTCGTCGCGGCCGCCACCGATCTGGCCCGGACTCGCTGTCACGGCGAGGATCACACCGTGGCGGCGGTGGCCCGCGCCCGTGACGGCCGGACCGTCGGGGGCGTGAACGTGTACCACTTCACCGGAGGCCCCTGCGCCGAGCTCGTCGTCCTCGGCGCGGCCGTCGCGCAGGGCATCCGCGCGCTCGACACGATCGTCGCCGTCGGGGACCGCGAACGCGGAGTGCTCCCGCCGTGCGGCCGCTGCCGCCAGGTGCTCCTCGACCTCCACCCGCGGCTTCGGGTGATCCTCGGGTCAGGCGGCGCGCTGAGGGCCGTGCCCGTGGCGGATCTGCTCCCCGAGCGCTACGTCCGCCCCGCGAGCGACTGAGCGAGCGCGCGCAGCGCGTCCGCGTCCAGTACCCGGTCCCCGAACCCGGGCAGCGGTACGTGCAGCGGAGCGGTCCACTCCGGCGGGATCGCCGCCTGCCCGTAGCGTGCCCCCGCCAGGATGCCCGTGACCGCCGCCACCGTGTCGGTGTCCCCGCCCAGGTCCACGGCGGCCCGTACGGCCTCGGCGAACGCGGTGGTCGTCCGCAGCGCCCACACGGCCGAGCCCAGACAGGGCCAGACCGCTCCGTTGAACTCGGTGGCCAGCCCCGGATGCCAGTCGGGGCCGAGGACGAGCCCGTACCGCTCGCGGTGGTCGGGGTGCACCGCTGCGAGCGTCTCGGGGAGGGCGGCCAGCGGATCGCCCCCGTCGAGAGTCACCCGTACGAGCTCGTGCAGCACGGCCGTGCCCTCCCAGGCGGCCCGGTCGCCGTGCGTCAGCGCGGCGATCCGCCGGGCGGCGTCCATCGTGCCCTCCCGCCCGGCGGCGGCGAAGTACACCGCCGAGGTGGAGGCCCGCATCAGGGAACCGTTGCCCGCCGCCCGCGCGTTGATCTGGAAGTGCAGTGCGGCGGCCAGGTCCCAGGCCTCGCCGTTGGTCAGCACGTCCTCCGTCTGGAGCCCGATGTCCTTGGGCGCGTCGGCCGCCCAGCGCTGGAACCGCCCGAAGATGTCGGGGAGTTCGAGACCGTGCTCCAGCAGGGACTCGCCGACCAGCACGGCCATCTGCGTGTCGTCGGTCGCCTCGCCCGGGTCCCAGCCGCCGCCCCCGCGCATCTCCTCGCCGCGCGCGGTCAACTCGCCGGCGGGCCCGAACTCGTAGGGTGCGCCGAGCGCGTCACCGACGGCCGAGCCCAGAACGGCGCCCACGGCACGGTCGACTCGAGTGATCACGGTTCCTCCTCGGACGGTTCGGGGCATACGCAGACCAGTAGACCGCGTGCGAAGCCTGCCAGGTCGTCGAGGCCGGCGGCGGCGAGGGTGCCCGGGGCCCCGGTCAGCAGGTGCGGGAGCGCGCCGTGCAGCGCGAGGGTGAGGGTGCGGGCCCGGTCCGGTCCGGCCGGCAGCCCGGCCGCGTGCAGCAGGTGTGCGTGCCCGGATCCGCCGCCCCGACGGCAAGGTGCTGGCCGCCCTGCCGCTCGAACGGATCGAGCGCAAGGCCGGCCGCCCCGAACTCCTCATCTCCCGCTCGTACTTGATCGACGCCCTGCTCGTCGAGCTCGACCGGCTCGGCGGCACGCAGATCGCGTACGGGCAGCGGCTGACCGACCCGGACGGGCTCGACGCCGACCGCGTCGTTGGCGCCGACGGCATCAACAGCGCCGTGCACACCGCCCGTTTCGGCACGGCCGTCGGCCCGCGCCCCGTCGGTACCGTCGCCTGGATCGGCATCGCCGGATACGAGACCGGTGTGTACGGCGAGACATGGGGTGCGGGCCGCTTCTTCGGGATGACCCCCGTCGAACCAACTGGTACGCCACCGTCCCCGAGACCGCCGCGACAGCGGCCGCCACCCCCGAGGCGGCCGCCGAACAGCTGCGTACCGCGTTCGCCGGCCGGCACGACCCCATCGCGCAGGTCCTCGCCGGCACCGATCCGGCGACCTGGATCCGGTACGAGCTGCGCCACCTCCATCCGGCGCTGCCCACGTTCGTCGACGGCGGCCGTACCGCCCTGGTCGGCGACGCGGCCCACGCCATGACCCCTCACCTCGGCCAGGGCGCCTGCACCGCCCTCCTCGACGCCGAGGCCCTAAGCGACGCTTAGCCCACGCTTACGGCCTCGGGGGTAATTGAGATCGGGACGCGTCGGCTTGGCGGTTTGGCTGGCGGATGATCAGCAGGTAGTCGTGTGCACGAGTACCAG
>NZ_JBFBAH010000042.1:0-32816 GCF_040682115.1 Streptomyces sp. NPDC051364
GGCCTCACCAGCACCGGAACAATTCATCCCCGGGTCGTAAGCGGTCTCGGGGAAGTGGGGCACGCCCCCGCGCCGCCCGGCACGGCGCCTCGCCGTGTTGTCGCAGCACCCTGGTACGTCCAGCACAAGCGTGCCGCTCCGCCTTGCGATGCACCGCACCGGACGACGCGAAAACGCACCCCCCTTCACCAAGGCCGCTTAGGGCGTCCGATGTTTTCCGGTCGGCGGCCGGCTCGCGCCGCGCCGGCGCAGCGGGCGGTGGCCACGGGTTCGGCCCGGCCTCCGCACCGATCGCCGGGAGCGGGCCTCCGGGCCACCATGGGGGGAGATCCCTACGGGGACCCGCCCGGGAGGCGCCGATGGTGTACACCGATGGAGCAGCTGCGGACGTCCTGGTGGCGGGCGCCGGCCCGGTCGGGCTGACGGCGGCCGCCGAGCTGCGGCGGCGCGGGATCGCCTGCCGTATCGTCGACCGGCTCCCGGCGAGGCTGCCGTACGCGAAGGCGGTGGGGATCCAGCCGCGGACCCTGGAGATCTGGGACCGGATGGGCTTCGTCCAGGCCGCCCTGGAGGCGGCCGTCCCGATGCGCGGGCAGCTGACGTACGTGAACGGCGTGGAGCAGCCCCGGCTGGACCTGGTGCTGCCGCCCGAGGTCCCGTACCGCTTCGCCGCGCTGCCGCAGTACGAGACCGAGCGGATCATCGAGGAGTTCCTGGAGCGCTTCGGGACGCGCATCGAGCGGGGCACCGAGCTCGTGTCGTTCGTCCAGGACGCGGACGGGGTGACCAGCCGGCTCACGACTCCCAGCGGGGAGGAGGAGGTCCGGACCCGGTTCCTCGTGGGTTGCGACGGCGCGCAAAGCATCGTCCGCAAGGGGCTCGGCCTGAGCTTCGAGGGAGGCGCCTTCCCCGAGGAGTACATGCTCGCCGATGTGGAGGTCGACTGGGACCTGCCGTACGCGTACGGGGTGCGGGCCATGCACCACGATGCCGCGGGCGCCGTGGACGACGTGCTGGTGTGCATCCCGCTGCCGGGCGACCGCCGCTACCGGGTGTCGATGACGGTGCCGCCCGAGCTCTCCGCCGCTCCGCCCGAGGGCGGAGACGGGGTGGCGCACGGCCTGGAGGGCAGCCGGGCTCCCGGACTCGGCCATATCCAGGCCGTCCTGGACCGGCTGTCTCCGCAGCCGACCACCGCGTCGGCCATGCGCTGGTCGTCCGTGTTCCGGATCAGCCACCGGCTGGTGGACCGGTACGGGGCCGGGCGGGTCTTCGTGGCCGGGGACGCGGCGCACATCCATCCGCCGACCGGCGCGCAGGGCATGAACACCGGGATTCAGGACGCCTGGAACCTGGCCTGGAAGCTGGCGCTGGCCGTGGACGGTGCCGCAGCTCCGGGGCTGGTCGCGAGTTACGACGCCGAGCGCCGGCCGGTGGGCGAGGAGGTCGTCGGCCGTACCGTCCGGCACGCCGCGGAGGGCGTCCAGGCCGATCCGGAGGACGCGGAGACGCTGATGATGCGCCAGGCCCAGCTGCTCGTCGGCTACCGGGGCAGCCCCGTGGTGCAGCGGGCGGAGCCGGACGCGGGCGCTGCTCCCGGACCGCAGCCCGGCGACCGGGCACCGGACTGCGGCGGGCTCGCCGGCGACCTCGCCGCCTATCCGCTGCGGCTGTACGACCTGCTGCGCGGCCGCGAGCACGTGCTGCTGCTGTACGGGCCCCGCCCGGCGCTGGACGGCCTCGCCGAACTCACGTCCGCGGTACGGGGTTTCGCCACGGGCCGGGTCGGGGTGTGCGCGATCCTCGCGCAGAGCGAGCCCGACCGGCCGGCGTCGGCCCCGGTGCCCGTGTACCGGGACGGCCGGGGCGAGTTCGCCCGGATGTACGGGGTGCGGGAGCCGGCGGCGTTCGTGGTCCGGCCGGACGGCTACCTCGGCGCCAGACTGTGCCCGCCGACCGCTGCGGGGCTGCTCGCCCACTTCTCGGCGGTGTTCGCGGGCTGAGCGGGCCCGGTGAACCCCTTGGCGAGGAGCCGGACGGCCAAGGTCACTTCCCAGGCGAACACCGGGAGGGCAGCGAGGGATCCGGCGACCGAGACCTGCTCGTAGAGGCCGAACAGCACGGCGGTCGCCGAGCCGCAGATCATGGCGCCGCCGACCAGTCCCAGTACGGCGACGGGCCGCGGGACGAGCCGTGAGCGGTACATCAGGCAGGCCAGGACCAGGGTGTTGGCGCCCAGGACGAAGTTGGGGCCGAAGAGGAACGTCCAGTCGTGGATCGCCACGAGGGTGTCGGCGGCCGTGACGAGGGACGGGGCATCGGCGCCCGCCGCTCCCGCGGTGTCCCTGCGCAGCGTCACCACCGACAGGACGCTGATGATGCCGACGACGATGACGGCGGCCTCCAGGAGGCGCCCGCAGACGTAGCCGAGTGCGGCGCCTTCGTTCTGTCTCCTGAGGACCGGGTACAGGGCGACCCCGGTGCCTACGACCGCCAGCGCGAGGACGAACTCGAACAGCGCCCCGAGGAACACCCGGGTGTCGGCGCCGGCGCCGAGGACGTAGTCGGCGTCGTGCAGCACGGGGCCGTAGAGCGCGAGCCCGCCGATCGCGGCGACCTCGGTGACGAGGAACAGCACACCCGTCACGACGGCGATTTTCCTGGCTGAGCTCATGCGGAACCGACCCCTCTTCTTAGGTGTACGGCGTACACCTGAGCCGTACGTTAGGTGTACGCCGTACACTCGTCAAGCCGGGAACCCCGCCCGCGCACGGACCACGAGGGAGCTGATCGAGATGACCCGGCAGACGGAGGCAGCGCCCCGGGCGCCCCTGAGCAGGGACCGGGTGCTGCGCGCCGCCGTCACGCTGGCCGACGGCATCGGGATCGAGGCGCTGAGCATGCGCAGGCTCGCCCAGGAGCTGGGCGTGGTGCCGATGGCGCTCTACAAGCACGTCGCCAACAAGGAACAGCTCCTGGACGGCATGGTGGAGACCGTCGTGGGCGAGATCGACCCCCCGGCCCCCGGATCCGACTGGCAGGGCGCGGTCCGGCAGCGAATCCTCTCGGCGCGGGCGGCCCTGCTGGGGCATCCGTGGGCGGCTCAGGTGATCCGGTCGCGCACCGGCCCGACGCCGGCGGTGCTCGCGTACATGGACTCGGTGATCGGGATGTTCCGCGCCGGAGGTTTCTCGGTCGATCTCACCCACCACGTGATGCACGCACTGGGCAGCCGCATGCTGGGATTCACCCAGGAGCTGTTCGACGCCGCCCCGGGCCCCGATCCGGAGGGGCAGCCGGCCGTCCCCCCGGAGGCCGCGGCGGCCTACCCCCACGTCACGGAGCTGGCCATGGCCGCCGCCCACGAAGGGGACTCCGTCGTGGGCGGCGGCTGTGACGACCAGTTCGAGTTCGAGTTCGCGCTGGACCTGCTCCTGGACGGCTTCGAACGCCTCCGGCAGCAGGGCTGGACGTCGAGCGCCCGCCGCTCGCGCACCGGGGGTGGCCTGATCGCGTAGGCTCGGCCAATGGCCAAGTACTTCGACGTGCACCCCGAGAACCCCCAGCAGCGCACCATCGGCAGTGTCGCTGACAGCATCCGCTCCGGCGCGCTCGTCGCGTACCCCACGGACTCCTGCTACGCGCTGGGCTGCCAGCTCGGCAACCGTGACGGCCTCGCCCGGATCCGGTCCATCCGCAATCTCGACGACCGCCACCACTTCACGCTGGTGTGCCAGGACTTCGCCCAGCTGGGCCAGTTCGTGCAGATCGACAACGACGTGTTCCGCGCGATCAAGGCGTCCACGCCGGGCAGTTACACCTTCATCCTCCCCGCGACGAAGGAAGTGCCGCGCCAGCTGCTGCACCCCAAGAAGAAGACGGTCGGCGTACGCATCCCCGACCACGCGGTGACCCAGGCCCTGCTCGCCGAGCTGGGCGAGCCGCTGCTGTCCAGCACCCTGCTCCTGCCCGACGAGCCGGAGCCGCTGACGCAGGGCTGGGAGATCAAGGAGCGGCTCGACTACCTGGTGGACGTCGTGGTCGACTCGGGTGACTGCGGGACCGAGCCGACCACGGTCATCGACTTCTCCGGCGGCGGCGCCGAGATCGTACGCCGCGGAGCGGGCGACACCACGCGCTTCGAGTGATGCCGCCCGCAGGTCGTGCGGACGGGCCGGTCAGCAGCCGAAGTTGATGCGCCGGAACGTCGCGTAGTGGTCGGAGGTGTAGTAGTCCTCCTCCCACTGCTGTCCGGTGATGATCCGGCGCGCCCCGCGGGTCGGCGAGCCCGGGGTGACGACGGTGTACTCGTGGTAGTAGCCGCTGCCGTGGATCGGCAGCAGCCGCTCACGGTTCTGGAAGACGACGCCGTCCTGGGAGTAGGGGAACGGACCGCCTTCGTCGATGAGGTCGAGGGTGTGGTGTGCCTGGGACGGCAGCGCCGAGTAGCAGATGCTGCCGACCGAGGCCGCGGAGGTGGCCTCGGCGACGGAGGCGGGCCCGGAGGCGGGAGCGGGGGCCGCCGAGGCGGCCGGTCCGGTGAGGAGCGCGGCGGCGACTGCCGCGGCGCCGGCGAGGGCCACGAAGCGTGGGGGGATTCTCATGCGGCCCATGATGACGCGCGTAGAGCAGCGGCCGTCAACGCCAACTCCGTTGAGTTTCCTGCCTGTTCACCGGGTGTACGCAGCCCTTGGCACGGATGCCGCCGCCGCTTAAGGCGGACGCAACCTGAGGCACCGCGCGACGCCGATGGCAGGATGATCTCCAGTCGACCGAGAGAGGTGCCGCACCATGGCCGTCGTCCACCGGACCACGATGACCCCCGGCAAGCTGGAACTGCTCGCTTCCTGGCTTCCCGCTCAGCCCTGGTACCAGGGCCCGGACGCGGCGAGTGCGCCGCAGCCGGCCAAGGCCGGGGGCTTCCGGCTCGACGACCCGCAGGGCGAGGTCGGGATCGAGTTCATGGCGGTCACCGACGGTGCGGGAGACCGACCGGTCACCTACCTCGTGCCGCTCACCTACCGCGGAGCCCCGCTCGACGGGGCGGAAGACGCCCTCATCGGCACCTCCGAGCACGGGGTGCTGGGGCACCGGTGGATCTATGACGGGACCCACGACCCGGTGCTCGTCGACCGGTTGTACGCGCTCGTGCTCGGCGAGGCCGAGGCGCAGGCCCAGAGCGAGAGCGACGCGCCCGACCCGACCGTCACGGGCTGGTCCGCGGGGGCCGGCCACCCGGGGCCGCTCGCCGTCTTGGCGGTCTCCGCCGGGCCGGACACGTCCGATGTGCTCGTGCAGACCTCCGCCGGGAAGCTGACCATCAGCGTGCAGCGCGTCCTGCGGCCCGCACCGGCGCAGGCCGCCCCCGCCGGGCAGCTGCTGGGGCACGTCACCGCTGACTGGACGCTGCCGGACGGCGCGAAGGCACGCGGCCGGTACGCCGTCGTCCGCGCGTAGGCGGCGCGCACCGGGCACTGCGCGCATCATGGAGGTGGGGGACGCTCTTTCGCCCGGCAGAGGAGGGCGCGGATGAGTTCCGAGCGCTACGAGCTGGTGTTTTCCGAGGGACCGGACACGAGCGAGGACGTCGTCGTGGTGACGGCCACCGGCCAGGCCGGTCCGGGCGGCCACCCGGTCTACACGGACGCGACCGGCATCGTCCGGGCGGAGATCAGCGACCAGGAGGAGGTACGCGTCCTGGCCTCCGGCGGCGGCCAGAACCCGGCCCGCGTGGTCCGGGTCCGGCCGCTGCCCTGAACGGCGCGCTCGCGGCCGCGCCGGCAAGTGGCGGCCGGGCCGCCGAGGTTGCTCCGCCGCCCTTTTCCGTTGCTCCGTACGAGTTCTCTTGCGTGCCCGTTCGGTCGCACCCTCCGAGCGCATGATCATCATTTAGCCGCGCAATCGTTTTGATACTCCCATCGGGCCGTGGGCGAGCTGGGAGGGCTGCGTGGCGAAGTCATCGACGCACCGTGCACAACAGGAGCGAAAGGCGAGACGGGCACGAACGATCTGGGCGTGGAGTGTGGTGGCCGCCGCGACCGGCGCCGTCCTCGTCGTCGCCGCGACGCCGGACCGGGCGCCGGAGCAGGATGCCAAAGGGTCGGCGGGCGGCGGCCCCCACGCCTCCGTGACCCTGCTGGTCGGCCGGGCCCTGGACGAGGGGGACGGCGGCATCGCCGCCCGGTGCGCGGTGGAGGGCTTCCGGGACGGCCTGTGCACCGGCTGGCGGCAACAGCGCGTACGGGCCACTGCCCGGGGCGCCGGGTCGGTGCTGCGGAGGCCCGCCTCCCGCGAGGCCGACGGGCCGGCGCGTACGGTCGTCCTCCCCACGAACGCCGGCGGTCCGCTCGAGATCGCGCTCGCCCAGGCGGGACAGCTCACCGATGTCACCGTCCGCGACAGGCACGGGCGCTACGTGGGCGGCACACTCGCCCCGAAGAGCCGCCGCTGGACCAACACCGAGCCGCTGCGGGCCGGCGAGCTCTACACCGTACGGGTCGGCGCACAGGACGCGGCCGGGACGCCGGTCGGCGTCACCATGGCCTTCCGGACCACGCCGCCCCCGGACGGGGGCAGGCTCACGGTGGAGTTCGGGCCGAGGCCCGGGACGTACGGCGCGGGGCAGATCGTGACGGCCGCCCTGAGCCGGCCGGTTCCGGCCACCGACCGGACCGCCCGGGCACGGGTGGAGCGGGCGCTCCAGGTGACCTCGGAGCCGGCGGTCGAGGGCGGCTGGCACTGGGTGGACGACTCGACGCTGCACTACCGGCCGCGTACGTACTGGCCGGCGCACGCCGAGGTGCACGTGACGAGCGGTCTCGACGGGGTCGAGCTCGGCGACCACGGCTACGGCGGCCCGTCCGACTCCACGGAGTTCACCATCGGGGACCGGATCGAGGCGGTCACCGACTCAGCCGCCCACGAGATGACCGTACGCCGCAACGGCCGGGTCATCCGGACGATCCCGGTCACCACCGGCAAGGCGGGGTTCCGGACCCGCAGCGGCGTCAAGGTCGTGCTGGGCAAGGAGTACCAGGTCCGGATGCGCGGGGACACCGTCGGCATCAAGCGCGGCACGAGCGAGTTCTACGACCTGCCGGTGTTCTACGCGACGCGGGTGACGTGGAGCGGCGAGTACGTGCACGCCGCGCCCTGGTCGGTCGCGTCGCAGGGCGAGGAGAACGTGAGCCACGGCTGCACGGGCATGAGCACGACGGACGCCGCCTGGTTCTTCCAGACGGTACGGGAGGGGGACATCGTGCAGGTGGTGAACAGCGGCGGCGAGCCGATGGCGCCCTTCGACAACGGCTTCGGCGACTGGAATCTGGACTGGCGGGCCTGGCAGGCGGGCAGTGCCCTCACGTCCGCCCCCGTCCCGGCCGCCGCCCACCCGGCGGTGTCCCGCCACGCCCCGTCCCGGCTGCACCCCCTGACGTGATGGCGCGATGAGGCCGTGCTGTACCCGGCGGATTCGCCGGGTACAGCACATGCCGGGCCGTCAGGGGTGCTTGGGAGTGGGGCAGACCTGCCAGGCGAGGTGGTAGAGGGTGCTCACGCTCGCGTCCGTGGAGTCCATGGCCATGAAGCTGGTGGAGGTCTGCGGGTTGGACGTGCCCGCATTCACGCGCAGTTCCGTATTGATGTTGAAGTTTCGTTTCTCTCCGCACGGCGCCCAGACCAGATCCGCGTACTCGGTCTTGTCGCTCGCCTGCCAGTTGTCGTTGTGCGGCCCGTTGAACTGGTGGGTGCGCTGAGTCGTCTGGGGCATTCCCTGGAAGTAGTAGTTCGCCCGCTCCTGCCCCCATGCACCGGGCTGGAGAAATGCGAATCCGCGGTAGTCCGCCTGGACAATCGCGTAGGTGAATCCCGAAGGAACGTGGACGCGGAGATTGAGCTGGCAGTTCTTGCGGAATGCCGTCGGCGGCGCACCGGGGCCCACCTGGGCGAGGTACTCACTGTAGGTGACCGTGAAGGCGGTGTTGTCCGGCGCGACGGCCACCTCGGCGGTGCCTTCGCGACAGCCGGATCCGTTGACCGTGGCGAGTTCGATCACGATCTTGTCGGGGGGTGCGGTGATCTGCGGGGTGTGGCCTGCGGCTCCGGCGGACGTCGTCGCCGTGGCGATCAGCACGGCCGCCGCGCTGCCGGTGAGCAGGGTACGAGACAGGGAATGAGACATCGTTGTCACTCCTGACCATCGATCGGTGTTTCCTGCGCTCACTCACGCCGCGTCAGGCCGCGGGGCATTCCTTCCACGCGAAGTGGTAGATCGTGCTGACGCTGCCGTCCGTCGAGTCCATGCTCATAAAGCTCAGGGCCTGCGGGTTCGACGACCCCGAGTAGACGCGCAGTTCGCTGTTGACGTTGAGGTTGCGCTCCTCGCCGCAGGGCGCATAGACGAGGTCCTGGTACTCGGTCTGGTCGCTCGCCTGCCAGTTGTCGGAGTACGGGCCATTGAACTGGTGGGCCGTGCGGGCCGTCTGCGCCATGCCCTGGAAGTAGTAGTTGGCGCGCTCCTGGCCGTAGGCCCCGCGCTGGAGGTGGGCGAAGCCGCGGTAGTCGGCGCGGGCGATGGCGTACGTGAACCCCTGCGGTACGTGGATCTGCAGGGCGAGCTGACAGTTCTTGCGGAACTCGGTACCGCCGGAGCCGGCGCCGGCCTGGGCCAGGTAGTTGCTGTACGTGACGGTGAACGACGTGTTGTCGGAGGCCGCGGCGACGCTCGCGGTCCCCTGGGGGCATCCCGATCCGTTGACGCCGACCACGTCGACGGTGATTCTTCCGGGTGGCGTGGACACGGTATGTGCCTGCGCGGGCAGGGCCAGGGCGGATAACGCCGCGACCGCCGCGCCGACAGTGAGCCTGCGGAGCAACATCTTCGTTTCTCCATTCATTCGTCCCGCGGAAGAATTCGCCCTGCGGAAGAATTCGCCCTGCGGAACCGGGAATTTCGGCATGCACATGCCACCACAGCGGGTGTCTGCTGGGAAGGACGCGATATGGACAACGCCCCCGGCCCGCGCGCCCTGGCCGAATTCCGCAATCCCCCGCAGCCCCCCGCCGCGCCCGCTCATCAGGCCCGCTCCCCCACCCCGCCCGGGAAACCCGGCACACGGCCGTGGCGCGACAATGACCAGAAGGAGTGTGTGCGGTGGTCCGGGATGGGCAGGCGCAGGGCATGGCTTTGCAGCACCCGGCGGAGCGCACGAGCGAGGGGCGTTCCGCCCGCTTCGAGAAGCTGGCCGAGCTCGCCTCCAACTTCACGAGCTCCGCCGTCTTCTCCCTGCTCTGCGTGCTCCTGGTCGCCGGTTACGTGGCCACTCACGCGGCAGGGCTGTCCACGGAGTGGCAGCACCTCGCGGGCGACGCCATGGGCGCCGTGTCCCTGCTGCTGCTGGCCCTGCTGAAGAACTCCGAGCGCCGCGCCGAGCACGCCATCCAGCGCAAGCTCGACGCGATCGCCGCGGCCCTGCTGGAGCAGCAGGAGGGCAAGGAGGGCCAGAGCAAGGCCCGCGAGGACCTGGAATCCGCCATCGGGATGGAAGAGCGGCTGTAGAGCCGGGACGGCCTGCGTTCGGGGCACTCGGGGCACTCGCGGCGCGAGTGCCCCGGAGCCTCAGCTCCTCTTCTTCGGCTCCTCGGCGTTGCGCCAGATCGTGAGGTCGAGCGTGATGTAGTTGCTCGGGTCGTTCGCGCCCGACTTGCCGCGGTACGTCGCCACCGCGATGTGGCCCGCATCGCTGAGCACGCAGATCTCCGTCCCGTCCGAGAGCTGATCGAGGCCGATCTTCTCGGTGTAGCGGGTTTCGGCGCGGCAGGTTTCGAGCGAGCCCTTCTGCGAGTTGTTCAGCACGACCAGCTTGCCGTTGTTGGTCCCGACCTTCGTGTCCCCGAAGAGGGTGTCGAGGTAGAAGTACAGGTCTCCGTGGTTGTACAACACGCCGACGTTGCCGCCGGTGGCGGGGCGCGGCGGGTTGTCGGCCAGCATGAGCTGGTAGTTGGCCGTCAGGTTCACGCCCTGGTAGGAGGCCGGGGTGGGGTCGGTGCGCTTCCCGCTCTTGTCCTGGGAGCCGCCGCTGGGGGTTGCGGCGCTCGGGCTTCCGCCGGTGGAAGCCGAACCGTCCTTGGCCTTGTTGCCGGAGCGGTCCGGCAGCAGGGAACCGATGACCGCGAGGCCGATCACCGCTGCCACGACGGCCCCGGCGATGATCAGCCCCTTCGGCTTGCGCTGCGGCGCGGGCGGCGGGTAGCCGGGGTGGTGGGAGGGCGACGGGGCGTGGAAGCCCTGCACGTACCCGGGCGGCGGCGTCTGGTAACCGGGCTGGGTCTGATACCCGGGCGGCGGCGTCTGGTAACTGGGCTGGGTCTGGTAGCCGGGCGGCGGCGTGTGATAGCCGGGCGGCACCGCGCCCGGAGCCGCGGGAGCAGCTGCGGCATGCGTCGGAGCGGGCGGCACCGCGCCCGGAGCAGCGGGACCGGCCGGTGCGTGCGGCGGAGCGGCGGGGGCGCTCTGCGTCGGCGCGGCGGCCACGCCGAGACCGGAGGGCGGGTACGGGGGCGCGCCCTGCGCCGGAGGCTGCGGGGAGACTTCGGTCGGCGTCGGGGCCGCGGCGGGCTGCGGCGGCGGGGTCTGCGCCGGTTCGGGCAGCCGGAGGCGCTCGGTGATCGAACCGGCGACGGCCTGGGGCAGCCAGTCCTCGCCCTGGCGGAGCGGGACGGGAGAGAGGTCGTGGCACATCTGGATGACCTCGGTCAGCGTGGGCCGGTCCGCCGGGTCACGGCTGAGGCACCGCGTCACCAGGGGCCGCAGCTCCTCCGGCAGTGCGCTGAGGTCGGGGTCCTCGTGCACGATGCGGTACAGCACGGCGTGCGAGGACCCCTCGCCGTAGGCGGGCGCACCGATCGCGGCGTACGCCACGATCTGGCCGAGGGCGAAGATGTCGGTGCAGGCGGTGACCGTACCGGCGGAAGCCTGCTCGGGCGCCATGAACGCGGGCGTGCCGACGCTGACGCCGCTGCCGGTCAGGGAAGTGGCGTCCGCCGCACGGGCGATGCCGAAGTCGATCACGCGAGGACCGTCGCCGGCGAGGAGTACGTTCGCGGGCTTCAGGTCACGGTGGACGATGCCCGCGCCGTGGATGACGTGCAGCGCCTCGGCGACCCCTACGGTCAGCAGCAGCACACTGCGCAGCGGCAGCCGCCCGTGCCCGGCAACGGCGTGCGCGAGGGAGGGGCCCGGTACGTAGGCCGTGGCCAGCCAGGGCTGGGAGCCCTCGGTGTCGAAGTCGATGACGGGCGCGGTGTAGAGGCCCTGCACCCGCTGCGCCGCCCGCACTTCCTGCTGGAAGCGCCGCCGGAACTCGGGGTCCTCGCTGAACTCGGGCCGGATCACCTTGAGGGCGATGGGCCGCCCGCCCGGCGTGTAGGAGAGGTACACCTTGCCCATGCCGCCCGCGCCCAGCACGGCGGTCAGACGGTAACCGCCCACCGTGGCCGGGTCGTCGGGCCTGAGCGGCTGGAAAAGGTCGGTAGAAGGTGTACTCATGAAAAATCCATCCCCTGTCACGGCAGTTCAGCCTGCCGAAGCCCCGAAGCCAACCGAGAGGGTACCCAACTTCGTGGCTCGTCCTCTTCGCCGGCCACCGTACCCGTACCCGTGCCCGGGTAAGCACGTCGCGGCATGACGTACGGTCATGCCCGCTACGCCTGGAGGGCCATGGCCAGCAGGAGCGCGGCCATGCCCACGGCCAGCCAGGCCAGGTAGTCGCCGACCAGCCCCGAGTGCAGGCGGCGCAGCGGCAGGACCGCGGCGGCCGCCGCCCGCCGCAGGGTGGCGCCGCCCGGCCACCAGAGCGCGGCCCCCGCCAACAGGCAGGCCGACGCCGCCGAGGCCACGCCGAGCCCGGCGCCCAACGCGGTCCAGTCCGTCGCGACCGCCTCCGGGGCCGTGCCGCCCCGGAGCTCGCTGCCGCCGGCGGCCGCGCCGTAGCCCGCCCGGTCGGTGAAGAGTTCCGCGCCGTGGCCCAGGCTCTCCGCGACCGCCGGTACGGTGCCGACGAGCAGGCCCAGGAGCAGCAGCGCCGCCGGTACCGCGACCATGGGCGGGCGCGGCGACTGCCTGGCCGCGCGTACCTCCGGTTCCTCCCCGTCCCCGGTGGTCTCGGCGTCTGCGGGTGCCGTGCGCGGGGGCGGCCCGGCCCCCCAGAAGATCCGGGCCGTGGCTCGCAGCAGCGCGCCGCCGGTCACCGCGGAGGTGAGGAGGAACACCGGCAACAGCGCATGGCCCGCCGCCTCCTCGCCGAGCGCCTTGCCCAGACCCGCGCCGAACGGTGGGAGTCCGGCCAGGACCAGGGCGCCGAGGGCGGACAGCAGCCCCACCGCCCGGTGGGCGCGCGCCTTGCCGTGCAGCCCGTGTTCGTCCACCGATCCGTACAGGTCGAGCAGCACCCCGCACAGCCCGAAGAGCGCCGCCTTCGCGCAGCCATGGCCGGCCACGTACACCGCCGTGGCGGCGGTACCGGCCGGGGTGAGGAGGGAGACGCCGACGAGGAACAGCCCGACGTGGCTGACGGTGGAGAAGGCCAGCATCCGCTTCAGGTGCCGCTGCGGCCAGCACATGAGGGCGCCGAGCAGCGCGGTGACGACCCCGATCGCAACGAAGGTGGTCCGGAACGCGGTGTGCGGCATCCCGCCGGGCCCCGAGAACACCGCCCAGTACACGCGGGCGACCCCGTACACGCCCAGCTCGACCATCACCCCGGACATCAGCATGCAGACCGGGGTCGGGGCGACGGCATGCGCATCGGGCAGCCAGAAGTGGAACGGCGCGGCCGCGGCCTTGACCAGGAACGCGGTGACGACGAAGACGAAGGCGACCACCGTCAGGGCGTCCGTGGGCTGCCCGTCGAGCCGCTCCCCGAGCCGGGCGAGGTTGAGCTCCCCGGTACGGGCGTACAGCAGGGCGATGCCGAGGAGAGAGCCGTACGCGGCGAAGGAAGTGACGATCCCGAAGGTGAGGGCGCCCTGCAGCGGCCTCGGGTCCTCGATGCGGTAGCCGGTGAGCGCGAACGCGGCGACGCTCATCAGCTCGAAGAAGACGAAGGCGTTGAACAGGTCGGCCGTCAGCGCAAAGCCGACCATGCCCGCCTCGAAGAGCAGGATCAGCGCGGGGAAGACCCCGGCCCGGTCCCCGGCCGGCTCGTCGAAGTAGCGCCAGGAGTAGACGATCACGGCGAGGACGAGCACCGCGGCGAGCAAGGCCAGTCCGGTGCCCAGCGGATCGGCGAGCAGGACGATCCCGATGTCCGCAGGGTGTCCGCCGATCCGGACGGCCGCCCGGTCCGCGGTGTGCGGCCACAGGGCGACCAGGCAGCCGAGGCCGGCCGCTGCCGTCGTGGTGGCGAGGAGGTCGCAGCCGAGCCGGGGCAGCCACCGGCCGGCCACGGCCAGCAGGACGGCCCCGATCAGCGGGATCGCGACGGACAGCGGGAGGAGCGCCTCGGCATCCGCCATGGCGTCAGCCCTTGAGCGCGGTGAGCGCCTGGGGATCGACCGTTCCATGGCGCTTGCGCAGTTGGATGGTGAGGGCGAGCAGGAGGGCGGTCACGGTGGCGCCGACCACGATGTCCGTGAGGGTCAGGGCCTGTACGACCGGATCGACGACGGGCCGGCTGCCGGGCTCGAGGTCCCCGTACACGGGGGCGCTGGCCCCGCGGCGGTATCCGACGCCCAGCAGCATCAGGTACGTGGACGACTGGGCGACGGCCAGGCAGCCGATGGCGTGGATCAGGTTGCGGCTGGTGACCAGCCCGTACAGGGCGATCAGCAGCACCCAGCCGGCAGCCAGGAAGGGCAGGGCACCCATCAGTTCTCGTCCTCCTGCGGAGCGGATCCGGACCGGCGGCGGGGGCGGCCCTCGGGGCTGGGGTGCCCGTCCGGCTCGGTGATCTCGACGGCCTGATCGAGGAAGTGGGCGAGCAGCACGATCAGCCCGGAACCGACCTCGACGCCGACGGCCACGTTGAAGAGCGGGACGAGGCCGCCCGAGGTGATCTGGTTGAACGCGCCGAAGGGCAGGACGTTCTCCAGGAACGCGCCCCCGGCCGCAAGGCCCGCCAGACCCAGCGCCGTGAACGACACCGCGGCCAGCGCGTCGGTGACGTCGAGGGCCGCGAGCGGCCGGACCCGTTCCAGGACCCGGTAGTCGGCGGCGAGGTAGGCCAGGTGGAGGGCGGTGGCGAGGACGACGCCGCCCTGGAACCCGCCGCCGGGTGTGAGCTGCCCGTGCGCCACCACGTACACGCCCACCACGAGGGCGACGGGCAGCAGGACGGCCCCGAACAGCCGGGTGGTGGGCAGGGCCCGCTCGCTCCGGGGCGGCGCCTTGCGCTCGTCACGGGCCAGTCGCAGCAGCAGGGTCGATCCGAGGACGGTGACGAAGAGGATCGTCTCCTCACCGAGGGTGTCGAGGGCCCGGAGGTCGAAGTTGACCGAGGACACCACGTTGGCGGTGTGGTGCGCCAGCGCGGCGGCCACGGCGCGGTCCCCGTACGGGTGGTGGTCGGTGCCGAAGGCGGGCAGCCGCGGGCAGGCGGCGGTGAAGAAGCCGGCGATCACCGCGGCGGCGCAGCCCAGGAGCAGCAGCCGGGTCCGGTCCCTCACGGCCGGTCCTGCGGGGTGCGCCGCGGGCCGCCCTGGCGGTCCCGGTCGCCGTGCTGCCCGTCGTCCTCGGGGGCGGGCTGCTCGGCAGGCGGGCGGCGGACCTTGCGCGCGGTGAGGAGGATCAGCAGCGGTGTCAGCGCCGTGCCGACCGCGAGCTGCGAAAGCGCCACGTCAGGGGCCTGGAGTACGACGAACAGGAGGGTCAGCGCGAGCCCGAGCACAGCGAGGGCCGCGGCCTGGCGCACGGGTTCCCGGCACAGGACGGCGAGCGTCGCGGCCGCCACGACGAGCAGCAGGGCGACGGCGATCAGTGCGTCATCCATGCCGGACCCGGCCCTCCTGCTCGTCGGCGGTGGCCTTGCCGACGGCGATGGTGGTCACGGTCCCGCCGACGGCGAACAGCAGCCCGATCAGGAGGGTCTTCACGGCTGCCCGGCCGACGCCCTGCTCCAGGGCCACGGCGCACGCGATCAGCGGTACGCCGAGCCCGTTGGCGGGGGCCAGAGCGTGCAGCCGTTCGAGGCTCCCGCGCAGGAGCACCAGCGCTCCCGCGCCCGCGAGCAGGCAGGCGACGCCCAGCCACAGCAGTACGGACGCCGGCACATGCCCCACGGCCATCTCAGCCATCCCCGGCGTCGGCGCCCGGACCGGCCTCCGCGCCAGGACCGGCGCCCGCGAAGCGGGTGAAGACCAGCACCCCGGCCGGGCACAGCACCGCGAACACGAGGGCCGCGTCCTGGTAGGAGGACCGGCCGTACGCCATGGGCAGGAGCAGGAGCACGGCGCCGGTCACCGTGCCCGCCATGCAGACGCCTGCCAGCCGCCGTACGGCGCTGCCGCGGGCCGCCGCCCACAGACAGGCCGGCCAGGCCGCCGCGAGCAGCACGAGCGCGGCCTCCGACCAGGCCGGTACCGAGGCGGCGCTCACCGCGTGCCGTCCCGGCGGGCCACGGCGCGCTCCGCCCCGCCGGGGGCCGTCGCGGGCCGGAAGGTGTGGACCACGGCCTCCGCGCGCCCGTCCGGCAGGTCGATCACGCAGGTGTCGGCGGACCATCCGAGCGCCACCCCCGCCCATCCCGGGTCCGCCCCCTCGCGCAGCCGGATCCGCCGGATCCGGCCCCTGCCCGCGCCCTCTCGCGGCCTGGCCAGTACACCCACCAGTACGGCGAGACCCTGCGCGACGGCCAGGGGCAGCCCTGCGACCGCCCGCAGCGCCCCGGTGGTTCCGCGCACCCTTACGTCCGCCGCCCGGCGCGTCAGCCGTGCCATCACGGCGGCACCGGCCGCGGCGGCACCGGCCACCACGAGTTCGACGGGGCCCGGTGAGCTGATTGACACCAGCGTGGCCCCCATCAGCACCGCCCACCACACGAGGATTTCGACCGCCGTACCGCGCACCTGTCTCCCCTTCCCTGGGCCGCAGACACAGATTCTCGGCACCGGTCCGCCGCCCGCGCCCCGGACCGGCGCCCGGCGCGGGAGATGTCACCCGTCCGGGTCAAGCCCGCCGGGGGCGGACGCGTGACGGCCGCGGGGCAGCGGAACCCCGGCCGCGATAGGCTCGTACGAGGCTCAGGAGAGGAATGATGCTGATGTGTCGATGGCTCGCCTACTCCGGTTCGCCGATGCTGCTCGACGCGGTTCTCTACCAGCCGGAACACTCGCTGATCGACCAGAGCCTCCACGCCCGGATGGGTGTCGAGTCGACCAACGGCGACGGTTTCGGCATCGGCTGGTACAGCCCCGACGGTGGCTCAACCCCGGCGATCTTCCGGGACATCGGGCCCGCCTGGAACAACCGCAATCTGCGGGAACTGGCCGCACACGTCCGCTCGACGCTGTTCTTCGCCCATGTCCGTGCCTCCACCGGTTCGGCGATCCAGCAGACGAACTGCCACCCCTTCCGCCACGGCCGCTGGCTGTGGATGCACAACGGCGCGATCACCGACTTCCACCGTTTGCAGCGCGACTTGTACATGGCGGTCGACCCGGCCCTGTTCTCGTGCATCGAGGGCTCCACGGACTCCGAGGTGATGTTCTACCTGGCCGTCACCTTCGGCCTCGACCAGGACGCCCCCGGCGCGGTCGCCCGGATGGCCGGTCTGGTGGAGCGGCTCGGCAAGGAGCACGGCGTCGCCGACCCGCTGCAGATGACGATCGCGGTCAGCGACGGCGAGCGCGTGTGGGCCTTCCGCTACTCCAGCGCGGGCCACTCGCGTTCGCTGTACTACAGCAGCAAGGCCGAGACCGTACGCCAGCTGTACCCGGAACTGCCGTTTCTGCGGGAGGTCTCCGACGCGACCCGGCTGGTGGTCTCCGAACCGCTGGGCGACCTCCCGGGCGTGTGGAACGAACTCCCCGAGGCGAGCTACGCGGTCGTGCCCTCCACGGCGACGGAGGACTATCTCCCGTTCATCCCCGAGCTCCCCTGATGTCACAGATCTTCGGTGGACTCACCGCTCCGGAGCGGGCGCAGGAGGTCACGCTCGCCGACCGGGCGATCCGGCCGGCCGCCGGGCCGGCGGCGCTGCCGTTTCTCCGCTTCCCGTACGGCGACACCACGGCCGGGCAGATCGCCGAGGTCAACGCGCTCGGCTTCGCGGACATCGAGTGGACCACCGACACCAACGGCTACCGCGGCACGGCGGGCGGCATGACCACCCAGCACGCCGTCAAGCGGGCGCTGGACGTGCTCGCACCGGGCGAGATCGTCCAGATGAACGTCGGCTCCCTCGACGGGCAGGGCCCCGTGCTCGATGCACAGGCCCTGCCGCAGATCATCGACGCGGTCCGCTCGCAGGGGTACCGGATCACCGACCTCCGCACCCTGCCGGCCAACCCGTAGGGTCCCGGCCTCAGCAGATGCGGGGCAGTTGCTCCCCGATCGGCAGGTCGACCACGCGGGTGCCGCCGAGGCCGGTGCGCGCCACGACGAGGCCGGGGTGTGCCTCGACGGCCTCGCCGATCACCGTGGCGCGGCGGCCCAGCGGGTGGGCGCGCATCGCGTCGAGGACGGCGTCGGCGTGCTCGCGGGGTACGAAGGCGACCAGCTTGCCCTCGTTCGCCACGTAGAACGGGTCGAGGCCGAGGATCGCGCAGGCGTTGCCCACGGCCTCGGGGACCGGAACCCGGCCCTCCTGGATGACGACGCCGGTGCCCGAGGCGGCCGCGATCTCGTTCAGGGCGGCCGCCAGCCCGCCGCGTGTGGGATCGCGCAGCACGTGCAGGTCGGGGGTGACCGCGAGCATGGCCTGGACGAGCCCGCCCAGCGGTGCGCAGTCGCTCTCGATCTCCGCCTCGAAGCCGAGCCCCTCGCGGACGCTCATGATGGCCACGCCGTGCAGTCCGATCTCCCCGCTGACGATGACGACGTCACCCGGTACGACGCGCTGCGGGCGCAGGTCCACCCCGTCGGGGATGAGCCCGATGCCGGCGGTGTTGAGGTAGATGCCGTCGCCGTGACCGGCCTCGACGACCTTGGTGTCGCCGGTCGCCACCTCGACGCCCGCAGCGCGCGCGGCCGCGCCGAGGGCCTCGGCGACCCGTGCCACGACCGAGATCTCCACGCCCTCCTCGAGGATGAACCCGCAGGAGAGGTAGGCGGCGCGGGCCCCGCTCATGGCCAGGTCGTTGACCGTGCCGTTGACTGCGAGGTCGCCGATGCTGCCGCCGGGGAAGAACAGCGGCCGCACCACGTACGAGTCGGTCGAGAAGGCCAGCCGGGCTCCGCCCAGGGTGACCGATGCGGAGTCGCCGAGCTGGGCGAGCACCTCGCCGCCGAAGGCGGGTGCGAAGACGTGCTGGACGAGCTCGGCGGAGAGCGCGCCGCCGCCTCCGTGGCCCATCACCACCCGGGGGCGGTCGCGCAGCGGGGCCGGGCAGGTCCAGCCGGTGACGTCGAGTGCGGCCCCCGACACGGCGTCGGACACGGTCTCAGACAACGGGGCTCGCCTCCAGCGGTGCGGTCCGGGCCGGCGCGAGGTCGAGGCGCCGGTAGAGGTAGTAGGCGGCGCAGGCGCCCTCGCTGGAGACCATCGTGGCGCCGAGCGGGTTGCGCGGGGTGCAGGTGGTGCCGAAGGCCTCGCACTCGTGCGGCTTGATCAGGCCCTGGAGGACCTCACCGCTGCGGCACTCGGCGGGTTCCTGCGTGGCGATGTCCGTCACCGAGAAGCGGTGCTCGGCGTCGTAGTCGCGGTAGCGGGCGGACAGCCGCCAGCCGCTGGCGGGGATGACGCCGATACCGCGCCAGGCGCGGTCGGTGACCTCGAAGACGTCCTCCAGCATGGCGAGGGCGGCCGGGTTCCCCTCCGGGCGGACGGCGCGGGCGTAGGCGTTGTCGACGGTGTGCTCGCCCCGTTCCAGCTGCCGTACGGCCCGGCGTACGCCTTCGAGGATGTCCAGCGGCTCGAAGCCGGTGACCACGATCGGGACGCGGTGGCGCGCGGCCAGCTCCGGGTACTCCCCCATGCCCATCACGCTGCACACGTGCCCGGCGGCGAGGAAGGCCTGTACCCGGCAGCTCGGGGAGGTCATGATCGCCTCGATGGCCGGGGGCACCCGGACGTGCGAGACGAGCAGGCTGAAGTTGGGGATGCCGAGCTTCTTCGCCTGATACACCGTCATGGCATTGGGCGGCGCCGTGGTTTCGAAGCCGATGCCGAAGAACACCACCTCGCGCGCCGGGTTCTGCTGCGCGATCCGCAGGGCGTCGAGCGGGGAGTACACCACCCGTACGTCGCCGCCCTCGCTGCGCACCTGGAAGAGGTCGCGGCCCGTCCCGGGGACGCGGAGCATGTCGCCGAACGAGCAGAAGATCACCTCGGGGCGGGAGGCGATCTCCAGCGCCTTGTCGATGACCTCCAGCGGGGTCACGCACACCGGGCAGCCCGGGCCGTGGATCAACTCGACCTGTTCGGGCAGTAGTTGGTCGATGCCGTGCCGGATGATGGTGTGGGTCTGGCCGCCGCAGACCTCCATCAGCGCCCAGGGGCGGGTGACGGTGGCGTGGATGTCGTCGAGCAGGCGGCGGGCCAGCTCGGGGTCCTGGAATTCCTCGATGTACTTCACGGCTGCTGCGCCTCCTGTACGGCGTCCCCGGCGTGCGGCTGCTGCGCGATGTCGTCGGCGAAGGGCCAGTCCCCCGTGCCCGCCTCGGCCGCCGCCCGCTCCCACGGATCGCCGAACTCTTCCTGGAGCATGCCGAGTTGGGCGAAGAGTTCGAGCGTCTGCTTGGCCGACTCCTCGTCGAGGCGCTGCAGGGCGAAGCCGACGTGGACGATGGCGTACTCGCCGACCCGGAGGTCCGGCAGGTACTCGAGGCACACCTCCTTGACCACCCCGCCGAAATCGACGGTCGCCATGCGGGTGCCGTCCTTCTCCCCGATGTCAAGCACTCTGCCGGGTACCGCCAGGCACATGGCCCTCTCCTTGCTGTGGGTGGTCCGGGGCGCAGGCCGCCACCATGAGCTGGCCGAGGGCCAGCCCGCCGTCGTTCGGCGGCACGCGGTGGTGGCGCAGTACGGTGAAGCCGCTCTCGCGCAGTACGCGGGCGCAGGCGGAGGAGAGCACGGCGTTGGCGAACACCCCGCCGCTGAGGGCGACGGTGTCGAGCGCGTGCCGCTCGCGCGCCCGGACGCAGACCCGGTGCACGAGGGCGGCGACGGCGGTGTGGAAGCGGGCGGCGACCACGCCGGGCGCGATGCCCGCGCGTACGTCGCGGACCACCGCCGCCAGTACGGGAGCCGGGTCCGCGGTCAGCGGGGCGTCGCGGCCGCCGTGCGCGGGGGGCCGGAGGGCGAAGGCGTAGTCCGGGCCGGCATCCGCCCCGGCCCCGGACCCGCTCGCGTTTGCGCTCACCGCCGCGGTGAGCGCCGCGCCCTCCAGCTCGATGGCGGCCTGGGCCTCGTACCCGGCGTGGTGGCAGACGCCCGCCAGGGAGGAGACCGCATCGAAGAGGCGGCCCATGCTGGAGGTCGGGACGCAGTGCAGGTTCCGCTCCAACTGACGCCGGAGCAGCCGCAGTTCATCCGGCGGGCAGGCGGCCGTGCAGGGCAGGTCCGGGTCCCAGTCGAGCCCTGCGGCGCGCAGATGGGACAGGGCCATCCGGTACGGCCGGCGCACGGCGGCGTCGCCGCCCGGCAGCGGGACGTAGGCGAGGTGCGCGAACCGGGTGTACCCGGCGTAGTCCGCGAGCAGCACCTCCCCGCCCCAGACGGCCCCGTCGTCGCCGTATCCGGTGCCGTCGAAGGCGACGCCGATCACGCGGCGGGCGCCGTCGAGGCCGTGTTCGGCCATCGCGGACGCAATGTGGGCGTGGTGGTGCTGGACTCCGACGACCGGGCGGCCGGCGGCCCGGTCCCGGACCAGGCGGCCCGAGCGGTAGCCGGGGTGCCGGTCCACGGCGGCCAGCACGGCGGCGACGCCGGTGATGGACTCCAGCTGTTCCTCGGCGCGGGCGAACGCGTACTGGGTGGCGAGGTCGTCCATGTCGCCGATGTGGGCGGACAGCCAGGCCTGGCGTCCCTCGGCCAGGCCGAGGGTGTTCTTCAGGTCGCCCCCGGCGGCGAGCGTGGCGGGTACGGACAGCGGCAGCGCGAGGGGCAGCGGGGCGTACCCGCGCGAGCGGCGCAGGGTCAGCACCTCGGCGTCGCAGACGCGCACCACGGAGTCGTCGCACGGGACGTGGATCGGCCGGTCGTGGGTGAGCCAGGCGTCGGCGAGCCGGGCGAGCCGGTCCAGGGCCTCGGTGTCGTCGGTGACGATCGGCTCGCCCGACAGGTTCCCGCTGGTCATGACGAGCAGCCGGGGGCCTGGCGGGTCGCCGGGCAGGCCGAGCAGCAGATGGTGCACGGGGGTGTAGGGGAGCATCACGCCCAGGTCGGGGCTGCCCGGGGCGACGGCGTCGGCAACGAGCTCCTCGTCGGCGCCGGGGCGGCGGCGCAGCAGGACGATGGGCCGGACGGGCCCGGTGAGCAGGTCCCGTTCGGCCGGGCCGAGGTGGACCAGGGGCTCGATGTCGGCGAGGTCGCGGGCCATCAGGGCGAACGGCTTGTCCCCGCGGGCCTTGCGGCGCCGCAGCTCGGCCACGGCGCCGGCGTGGGCGGCGTCGCAGGCGAGGTGGTAGCCGCCGAGGCCCTTGACCGCGAGGATCGCCCCGCCGGCCAGCAGCCGGCGGGCCTCGGCCACCGGGTCGGGGTATGCCGCCTCGCACGGGGGCGAGCCGGCGAGGAGCCGCAGCCGGGGTCCGCAGGCGGGGCAGGCCACCGGCTGGGCGTGGAAGCGCCGGTCGGCGGGGTTCGCGTACTCGCGGGCGCAGTCGGGGCACATCGGGAAGCGGGCCATGGTGGTGTGCACCCGGTCGTACGGCAGCCCGGTGACGATGGTGAAGCGGGGTCCGCAGTGCGTGCAGGTGATGAAGGGGTGCCGGTGGCGCCGGTCGGCCGGATCGGCCAGCTCCGCGAGGCAGTCGGCGCAGGTGGCCACGTCCGGGGAGACGAGGGTGCGCGCGGGTCCGCCGGACCGGGAGGCCACGATGGTGAAGCCTGCGCCGCCGGCGACGGGGACCTCGCAGTGGTCGACGGCATCGACGACTGCGAGGGGCGGGGCGTCGGCAGCGAGCCTCTCGCAGAAGGCCGATACGGCCGCCGGTGCGCCCTCGACCTCGGCGACGACGCCTTCGGGGGTGTTGGTGACGTGCCCGGCGAGGCCGAGGCCGGTCGCGCGGGTGTACACGTACGGCCGGAAGCCCACGCCCTGCACCACTCCGCGCACGACGACGCGGCGGCGCTGTACGGCCTCCATCAGCGGGCCGGCACCACGGCGGAGTGCGAGTGGCCCTCGGCGTGGTGATCGTGATGGTGGTGCGTGGGGGGCTGCTGGGCCATGACCGGGGCGTGCACCGGGCCGCCGGCGCCGACCGCCAGCGCCCGGTCGAGCAGGATGCCCGCACCCACGCCGCCGCGGGCCGAGGTCAGCACCACCTCCACGCCCGGGTTGACCTGCTGGACGTGCGTGCGGAAGGCGGCTTCGTCGAATTCCACGGCCTGCGCGATGTCCGTCTTCGTCACCACGACGAGGTGGGCGAGCCCGAAAGCCGTCGGGTACTTGAGCGGTTTGTCCTCGCCCTCCGTCACCGAGGCCAGGACCACGCGCAGCGTCTCCCCGAGGTCGTACGAGGCGGGGCAGACGAGGTTGCCGACGTTCTCCACGAACAGCAGCCGGGTGTCCTCGGGCATCCAGCCGTCGAGGTGCCGCCCGAGCATCCCGGCCTCGAGGTGGCAGAGCCCGTCGGTGAGCACCTGCTTGACGGGGACGCCCGAACGCGCCAGCCGTACCGCGTCGTTCTCGGTGGCGAGATCGGCGGTGAGGGCGGCGACGGGCACGCCGCGCTCGCGCGCCAGGCCGAGTTCACGCTCCAGCAGGGCGGTCTTCCCGCTGCCCGGGCTGGACAGCAGGTTGACCACCGTGGTGCCGCGGGCGGTGAGTTCGGCGCGCAGGGTGTGCGCGGCCGAGTCGTTCTTGGCGAGGACCGCCTGCTTCAGGTCGACCACACGGCACATGGTTCAGCGCTCCTCGGAGATCGGTTCGCGGGTGGGGGCGGGATGCCGGTCGCAGGCGGGGCCGTCCTCCCAGTGCACGCTGAGGATCTGCAGCTCGCGCCCGGCGAGGAGTTCGACCTCCGTGGCCTGTCCGCAGCCGGGGCAGACCAGCCGGGGCGGCATGCCGACCGCCCAGTCGCCCGTACAGGAGCGGCAGTGCGCGCGGGCGGGGACGGGCTCCGTCACGAGCTCGGCGCCTTCCAGGACCGTTCCGGCGCAGGCCAGTTCGAAGCAGAAGGCGAGGGCGTCTGGTACCACCCCGGCCAGCTCGCCGACCTGGAGCCGGACCGAGGTGACGGCGCTCGCGCCGCCTGCCTCGGCGGCTTCCTCCACCTGGGCCACCACGGCCATGGCGATCGACATCTCGTGCATGGGACTCCGTCCTGCCGGGCCTCATTAGACCGGCCGGCGCCGTACGGGGCGGTCGGGCACGCCGACGCGCCGACGCCCCGTACGCCATTCGGGCGCCGGGGCGGTGGCACGTCAGTCGTCAGGGGTCACGGGTCACATGCGGCGGATCTTCAGATAGCGCTGGACATCGGGGAGCATCACGCACAGTGCGGCGGCGAGGGCGGCGGCGGCCGCGCCTCCGATGATGGCCTTCTTCATGGGTTCTCCTCAGTTGGCGGTGGCGTTGCGCTCTTCGTCGAGCAGCTCCTGGTCCGGGCGGCGGACCAGGTCCAGGACCATCCGTACGGCCTCCGGGACCGCTGCGGCCACCGGGACGCTCAGGCCGATGCCCTCGTCCAGGCAAGCGGGTTCGCAGCCGACGACCCAGATCCGCCGGGGCGGTGTCCCGCCGGTTCCGGCGCACAGCGTGTCCAGCAGGGCCAGCACCGCGTCGGGCGACATCTGGTGCCCGTCGAGTACGGGGCTCTGCGGGGCGATGGAGCCGGCTTCGCCGGCCTCGATCAGGTACAGGGTGCCGGGGGCTCCGCCGCGCGCGGTGGCGTCCACCAGGACGAGCGTGTCGTAGCCGTCGAGGAGCTGGTAGGCGAGGTGGACCCCGCGTACGCCGATGTCCACCACCTCGACGTGCTCGGGCAGCCCGTGCCCGGGTTCGGCCAGCCTCCGGACGGTCTCGACGCCGAAGCCGTCGTCGCCGAGGAAGACGTTGCCGATGCCGGCGATCAGGATGCGGCCGCTCACGCGTCCTCCAGGGGGGCGACCTCGTCGGGCTGGAAGTACAGGAACCGGCCCTGTTCGCGGCGGATGTCGGCGCCGGGGTCGCCTTCGACGGTGACGGCGAGGTGGACTCCGCCGTCGACGTCGTGGAGCACGGCCTCGACCTGGGCGACGGCGCCCTGGAGGAACAGATCCTGGGCGTCGGTGCGCCGCAGGCCCGGGCGCAGGAGGACCCGGCTGCCGGGGCCCACCGAGGTGCCGCCGATCAGGATCCGGTCGCGGGCCGGGTCGGCGGGGTCCGCGTGCGCCGGGTCCCACCAGGGGGTGTCCGGTCTGAACACCGCGCCCTCGTCGAAGAGTTCGGGGAACGACTCGGGGGTGGGCGCACCGGGGTCGGTGATCTCCCGCAGTGCCCGGACGGCGCCGTGCAGGCGTTCCAGCACCTCGGGGGGCATGGTCTCGGCCAGGTCGATCACGGCGGCCGCCCGGGCGTCGGTCCCGCGGGCCTCCCGCTTCTCCTGGTCGGTCAGGGCCGCCGTGCGCAGGGCGAGGATCTCGTCGATCTCGGTGGCGTCGTACATGGCCCCGATGCTCTCGGGGGCGATGCCGGGGTGGTCCTCGAGGATGATCGGCGAGGACAGCACCACGTCGGCGCTGCCCGGTTCGCCGGCGAGTACGGGCCAGGTGTGCAGGTTGGCGCAGGTCGCGACGGAGGGCTTGGCCCACTCGGGCGGGTCGGTCATCGAGAGGAAGGATCCGGCGCTGAGGCCCAGCAGGAGGTGGGCCGCGACCAGGGAGCGCGGCAGGGCGGCGTCACGGTCGGCGCCGTCGGCCCCATCGGCGTGCGGGGTCCAGTCGCTCGTGTTCTCGACCAGCACCGTGAGCTTGAACGCCCGGTACGGGACGTCCAGTTGCTCGGCGCGCAGCCGCAGCACACCGTCGGCCCGCTCGGTGCGCCGGACCAGCCGGCCCACCTCCCGGCCGTCGGGGCCGAGGACGGGTTCGGTCTCCTCGCGGGCGGGCCGTACGAAGGGCAGGGAGACCTCACCCTCCTCCAACTCGGCGACGGAGACGGTCATTTCGACCCGTTCCTCGGTTCCCTCGTCCCAGGGGACCAGGACCCGGTCGGGGAGGTGCAGTTCGGGCACGGCCGCGAACGAGCCGTCCGCGCGGGCCTCTTCGACGGTACGCCGCTGCGCGTGCAGGAAGCGCAGTTCGACGGCGAGGGTGGCCGCGCCGCGCGGTTCCATGACCAGCTCGGTGCGCTGGAAGGAGTGCTCGTCGTGCGCGGGCCCCCACGCGGGCGGGACCAGTACGCCGAACTGCCAGCGCAGCCGGTTCTTCGCCGCCGAGGCCCGGTACGGGTAGAGCACGTAGCCCTCGAAGAGGACGGCGTCGGCCACCTGGCGGACCACGGCGAACCGGGATTCGGGCAGGGCCGTCATGGTCATGGCGCCGTCCTCTCGGCGGCCCGGGGCAGTACGGCCCCGGCCCAGGCGGGGTCCGGGGGTGGCGGCTCGGCCACCCCCGCCGCGTCCAGCAGGGCCCGTACGGTCGCCTCCCAGGAGGCGAGGGCGTGGCGGGAGCGGTAGGCGAGCAGGTCGGCCATGGTGTCGCGGGGCAGGCGCAGCCAGCCGCAGCCCGGGAAGTGCTGCTCGACCATCTCCCGCCACACCTCGGCGGGCATCCGGAACGGGGCTTCGCGGTCCCAGGGGACGGGCTCGACGTGAAAGCCCCCGGCCCCGGTGAAGGCCGTGCCGGAGAACAGCATCAGCAGGGGTGCCTCGCCGTCCTCCAGGGCGCTGAGGTAGCGGCCGGCGGCGATGTCCATGTCGTACGTGCACGGTACGACGATGTCGGTCTCGGTCTCTCCGGTGAAGCTGGGGACCATCACCGAGACCTGGGCGAACTGGAGGGGCTGCAGGGTGGTTCCCCAGCGGGCCCGCTCGCCGAACAGGTCGTGGAGGGCTGCGGCCTCGCCGGTGCCGTAGCTGCGCCGGGCCGGCTCGATGCGGATCTGGCAGCGCAGCGCGAGGGCGTGGACCCTCGTGTCGGCAGAAGCGGTGATGCGCAGCCGGAACACGAGGGTGGGGCCGGCCGCGTACGGGTCGGCGCGCACTCCGGTACAGGCGAAGGTGAAGTCGGTCATGGCCGCCCCTCCCCCGCCGCGGCGGGGACCTTGGCCCGGCGCTCCACCTGGGCGAAGAAGTCCTTGAGCGCGGCACGCGCCTCGGCCCCGCCGTCGAAGCCCTGCCACAGCAGCCGCATCCGCCCCACCAGCTCGTAGCAGATGTCGATGGGCACGAGGTAGCACTCGGTGCGGCCCTCGGCCCGGCGCAGCAGCAGCGCCTCCACGTCGGGTTCGAGCAGCGCGGCGAGCGCCCCGCCGCCGAGTACGTGCTGCCAGGTGGCCGGGTCCAGTTCGCTCTCGGTGGCGCCGGCCGGGCTCGGGTAGAGCGCGACCAGCCGGTCGAGGGCGGCGTTGCGGAAGAAGAAGGCCACGCCGACCGGGATCTGCAGCTGCTCCCAGGCGCCCTCTTCGAGCCGGTGCTCCGGGTCGGTGAGGTAGCGGTCGGGGACGGCGCGGAAGCGCCCGGTGGCGGCGCCGGGCCGGTCGAACAGGAGGCCGCACGCGGTGCAGGCGCAGACCAGTGCCCGCTTCTCGACCTCCACCAGGTGGCGGTGGCCGTCCTCGGGCACGGCCACCCCGCACAGTTCGCAGCGCTCGGCCCGGGGCGGCCGGGGTCCGGTGAACCGGCGCAGGCCGCGCGGGCCGCGCAGCCCGGCGGGCCCGGCCGGGCCGGCGGAGCCGGTGCGCGGCTCCGCCGGTGCCCAGGGGTGCCGCGCGCTCACCGGGCCCGTGCCGGGGCCTGCGGGCGGGTGCCGATCTGGAGCAGGGGCAGCGGCGCCTCGGCCGATTCCAGTTCCACCGCGGTCACCTCGGGCGCGAAGCAGGCCAGGGCGTCCTCGACGCTCTGCGGGACCGCGTCGGCGGCGGATCCGCAGCCGCAGCCGCCGCCCGGCGCGGACCGCAGCCGCAGGACGCCGGTGGCCGCGTCGAAGCCGGCGAGCTCCATGGGGTCCCGTACGGCGTCCAGGGCGCGGGCGATCCGGGTGTGGACGTCCTCGGGGTGCAGGTCGTGCAGCGCCAGCAGGCTCGCGACGAGCTCGTCGTCCAGCAGCCCGCCGAGGCGCTCCACGCCGAGCCGCTCCACGATCCGGGCGAGCCCGGCCCCGTAGAAGTCCATGAGCACGCGCACCAGTTCCTCGGCCGCGGCGCAGGCCTCGCGGTCCCCGGTGGCGGCCAGCCGGTCGAGGACCTCGTCCACCCGCCGGCCCGCCTCGCGGGCGTCGGTCGCCGTCGCCCTCATCCGCCCAGTCCGCTCAGGCCGGTGGGCACGTGCATCTGCTTCACGGTCTTGCCGCCGCCGACGTACATGTGGACGCCGCAGGGCAGGCAGGGGTCGAAGCTGCGCACGGCGCGCATGATGTCGATGCCCTTGAAGTTCTCCGGGGAGTTCTCCTCGAAGATCGGGGTGTTCTGGACGGCGTCCTCGTACGGTCCGGGGGTGCCGAAGGTGTCGCGGGTGCTGGCGTTCCACGGGGTCGGCGGGTAGGGGTGGTAGTTGGCGATCTTGCCGTCGCGGATCACCATGTGGTGCGAGAGCACCCCGCGGACGGCCTCGGTGAAGCCGACTCCGATGGACTCGTCCGGGACCTCGAACTTCTCCCAGGTCTGGGTGCGTCCGGCACGGACCTCGGCCAGGCCCTTCTCGGCGCAGTGCAGCGCGATGGCGGCCGCGTACGCCTGGAAGTACGTGCGGGCGCGGTTGCGCTCCAGCGCGTTGCTCCACTTCGGGATCTTCCACTCGAAGCGCGTCTCGGGCTTGGTCATCGTGCGCGGCAGGTTGATGATCACGCTGTTGCCCGTGGCCTTGACGTAGCCGACGTCGACGAGCCCGGAGAGGGCGGTGGACCACAGGCGCGCGATCGGGCCGCCGCCGGTGTCGAGGGCGAGGTGGTCCTTGCCGTCGAACCAGCGCGGGGACATCACCCAGCTGTACTTGTCGTCGAAGTTGCGCTTCTGCGGGGCGGGGATGGTGTGCTGGTTCCACGGGTGGCGGGCGTCGACGGGGTTGCCGAGCGGATCGTGGGTGACGAACTTCTCCTGGCCCGCCCAGTCGTCGTAGTACGAGCTGCCCAGCAGGATGCGGATGCCGAGGTTGATCTCGGTGAGGTCGTTGGTGACGAGTTTGCCGTCCACGATCACACCGGGGGTGACGAACATCTTCCGTCCCCAGTCGGTCATGTTGGCGTACGTGAAGTCGCAGTACTCGGGGTCGTTGAGCGCGCCCCAGCAGCCCAGCAGGACGCGCCGGCGGCCGACCTCCTCGTACCCGGGCAGGGCCTCGTAGAAGAAGTCGAAGAGGTCGTCGTGGAGCGGGACGACCCGCTTCATGAACTCCACGTACCGCATGAGGCGGCTCATGTAGTCGGTGAAGAGCTGGACGGAGGCGATGGTGCCGACGCCGCCCGGGTAGAGGGTGGAGGGGTGCACGTGGCGGCCCTCCATCAGGCAGAACATCTCGCGCGTGTAGCGGCTGACCTGGAGGGCCTCGCGGTAGAACTCGCCCTCGATGGGGTTGAGCGAGCGCATGATGTCGGCGATGGTGCGATAGCCGTGGTCGCCGGCGTGCGGGGCCTCGGTGCGTTCGGCGAGCTCGAGGACGCCCGGGTTGGTCTCGCGGACCATCTTCTCGCAGTAGTCGACCCCGACCAGGTTCTCCTGGAAGATGTTGTGGTCGAACATGTACTCCGCCGACTCGCCCAGGTTGATGATCCACTCGGCGAGGTGGGGAGGCTTCACTCCGTACGCCATGTTCTGCGTGTAGACGGAGCAGGTGGCGTGGTTGTCGCCGCAGATGCCGCAGATGCGGCTGGTGATGAAGTGCGCGTCGCGGGGGTCCTTGCCGCGCATGAAGACGCTGTAGCCGCGGAAGACCGACGAGGTGCTGTAGCACTCCGCGACCTTCTTCTGCTTGAAGTCGATCTTCGTGTGGATGCCGAGACTGCCCACGATCCGGGTGATCGGATCCCAGGCCATCTCCACCAGGCCGCTGCCGTCACCGGCCGCCTTCGTCTTCGGTGTCATCTTGTCTGCCGTGACCCTTCTTGGAGGCGGGAGCTGGAGGTTCTTCGAGGCGGAACGGTGGGAGGAAAGCGGGACGGACGCGGGGCCGCGGGCGCGGTCACCAGGGCTTGCGGTAGCCGGTGGTCAGCTGACGCCCCGGGTGGCGCCACTTCGGCTCCTGGTCCACGGTGTGCTCCGTGATCGCCCTGAGCTTGCGGACCAGCGCGCCGTAGACCCCGCTGGCGCTGGTGGACAGCTTCGCGCCGGGAGGCTCGTCCATGAACGGCATGAACTTGTCGGGGAAGCCAGGCATGGTGCAGGCGATGCAGATGCCGCCGACGTTGGGGCAGCCGCCGATGCCGTTCATCCAGCCGCGCTTGGGGACGTTGCACTTGACGACGGGGCCCCAGCAGCCGAGTTTGACGAGGCACTTGGGCGAGTCGTAGGTATGGGCGAACTCGCCCTGCTCGTAGTAGCCGGCCCGGTCGCAGCCCTCGTGCACGGTGTTGCCGAACAGCCAGGTCGGGCGCAGCTTGTCGTCCAGCGGGATCATCGGGGCGGAGCCGGCCGCCTGGTAGAGCAGGTAGGTGAGGGTCTCCGAGAAGTTGTCCGGCTGGATCGGGCAGCCCGGGACGCACACGATCGGGATGCCGGCCTTCGAGGTCCAGTCCCAGCCGAGGTAGTCGGGCACGCCCATGGCGCCGGTGGGGTTGCCCTCCATCGCGTGGATGCCGCCGTACGTGGCGCAGGTGCCGATCGCCACGACGGCGAGGGCCTTGGGCGCGAGGCGGTCGATCCACTCGCTGGTGGTGATGGGCTGTCCGGTCTCCGGGTCGTCGCCGAAGCCGCACCAGTAGCCCTCGGGCTTGATCTTCTCGTTGGGGACGGAGCCTTCGACGACGAGCACGAAGGGGTCGATCTCCCCGCGCTCCCCCTTGAAGAACCATTCGATGAACGTGTCGGCGCCGCCGACCGGTCCGCATTCGAAGTCGATCAGCGGCCAGTGCACGGCGATCTTGGGCAGTCCCGGGAGGACGCCCATGACGATCTCTTCGATGCTGGGCTGCATCGCTGCCGTCAGGGACACCGAGTCGCCGTCGCAGCTCAGTCCGGCGTTGATCCAGAGGATGTGGATCGTGGGGTCCTCTACTGCCGTGCTCGGCGTTGCTGCATCCATGAGGATCGCTCCTTGGGGAGGGATGCGGGGGGGATGGGTGGGGCGGGGACGGGGACGGCGGACGGGCGGGTGCTCCGCGCCGGCCTCACCCTTCTTGCTAGCAGCCGGCCGGGCCCGGTGCCCTGTCTTGTTCGGCCGGTCCAGTGACTGCGGGCCGCCGGGAGGGCAGGGGCGCGGTGCGCCGTCCGGGTACGGTCCGCTCCAGGTGGGCCGGGGTGCCGTCCGGGGGTTCCTTGCGTACGAAGGCGCGGCGCAGGGCGTGGTACGGGGCCTGCGGGTCGAAGAACGTCTCCCGCATCCGCGCCAGCTCCGCCTCCCGGTAGGCGGCGAGCGGCCTGACGCTCTCGTCCGCGTCGCGGCGGGCCTTCTTGCCGGCGATCCGGGACCGGATGGCGGGCGAGTCCGCCACCCGGACGGCGAGCCGGGCGGTCTCCTCCGCGAAGGCCTGCGGGCCGCAGTCGACCGTGCGGTCGACCAGCCCGAGCCGCCGGGCGGCTTCGGCGCTGAGGGGCAGGGCATCGGCGGTGAGGCGGTCGGCGACGCCCGTCCCGGTCCGGCGGGGCAGCGTGTAGGTCCAGTACTCGGATCCGTGCAGGCCCATCAGCCGGTAGTGCGGGTTCAGCACCACACCGGTGCGGCACCAGACCTCGTCGGCGGCGAGCGCGAGCATGGCCCCGCCGGCGGCCGCGTTGCCGCCGAGGGCGGCCACGACGAACCGGTCGGTGGTGGTGAGCACGGCCTCCACCAGGTCGTCCATGGCGTTGATGTTGGCCCAGGACTCCTCGGCCGGGTCGGCGGCCGCCTCGATGACGCCCAGGTGGATGCCGTTCGAGAAGAAGTCGCGGCCGCCGCCGAGGACGAGGACGGAGACGGGGCGGGTGCAGGCCTCCCGGTAGGCGGCGAGCAGGCGCCGGCACTGCGAGGTGCTCATCGCGCCGCCGGGGAAGGAGAACGTGAGGAAGCCTGCCCCGCCCTGCTCCCGGTAGCTGATGTCGGACCAGGTGCGCGGGCCCTCTTCGGCGTACGGCGGTGCGGGGAGCTCGGGGAGCGGCGGCAGCCGGTCGCCGAGGGCGAGGGTGGCGGGGAGTTTGACGGGGGCCGGCTCTCCCGGCGCGCGCCGGGCCCGGAGCTCGGGGATCCAGACGGCTCCGTCGGCGGTCGCCCGGCAGATCGCGCCCGCCCGGGTGGCGAGCAGCTCTCCGGGGCGGCCCCGCAGCTGGTCCTCGGGGTGCCCGCCGTGCAGGAACCACTGGCCGCCGAGCAGTTCGTCGAGTACGCCGGGCTGGGAGTCGGCGGCGCGCAGCGCGCCCACGACGCTCTCCGTGGAGTCGTTGTGCCAGTCGATCCGGCGCAGTTCCTGGCGCAGGTAGGGCCGGGCGCGGCCCGATTCCTGGCGTTGCGGGAGGTGCGTGCCGGAAGCGAAGCGGTCGACGGCCGTGAGCACGGCGGTCAGGGCGGCGTCGGAGATCTCGCCGCGGTAGGCGTCGCTCTTGCCGACGGGTGGCAGCGGGCAGTCCGCGGTGGCCCAGACGTCGCCCGCGTCCATCTCCTCCCCGGCCTGCAGGACGGTGACGCCCCAGCGGGTCGCGCCCTCGGTGATGGCCCAGTCGAGCGAGGAGGGTCCGCGGTCGCCGACCGGTCCCGGGTGGACGATCAGGCAGGTGTGGGCGGACCAGACCTCCCGGGGGACGGCCGTCTTGAGCATCGGCGCGAGCACGAGGTCCGGCCGGTGGCGCTCGACGGCGTCGGCGAAGGAGACACCGGGCAGGGCGAGCTCGACCGCCACACTGTGCCCGCGGTCCCTCAGCTCGGCGTGCACACGCTGAGTGAGACTGTTGAACGCGCTGGCGGCGAGCAGGATGTGCACGTGATCTCCCAAGCGTCCGGCCCCCGGCGATCTGCGGCCGGAACAGGTACGGCCGCTGGAGATCGTCGACCACGGGCGTCGGCAGGCCGGCTCGACCTACGGGGGTGTCACTCGGAAGGGGGCGCCCGGGCCGCCACCTGGTGGATACGAGTCGTACGCGGGGCGGGTGCCCGGCACCCGGCTGCGGGAGGGCCCGGCGGCGGTGCACCGCCGCCGGGCCCGGGGGGGGCCCGGGCGGCGGAGCGGATGGCGGAGGGC
>NZ_JBFBAH010000042.1:32826-48382 GCF_040682115.1 Streptomyces sp. NPDC051364
CCTCCCGGCCATCTACACCCCCCCCCCCCCCTTAACGCACTCATCACACCGGGCCGGGGGGGGGGGCCCCCCCCCCCCGGGCCCGGTGGGTCAGCGGACGTCGAAGCTGATGGAGGAGGCCTTGTCGTTCATGCCGTCTCCGACGTACGCGTTGTAGCCGTAGTACGTCTGGTGGGCGCCGCGGAAGTCCTTGTGCTCCCAGAGGGTGATCGGGCAGCTGATGCCCTGGGCCGAGCTCACGGTGTCGTTCCAGCCCATCGAGGCGAGGTCGTTGAACTCCGGGTAGCGCCAGTTGCAGCCGACGCTGCCACGGAAGGTCATCTCGCTGCCGCCGGAGTTGGAATCGCTCCATATCCTCCCGAGGTCCTTGTAGTCGGCCTGCGCGCCGGAGCTCCGCGGCCTGGGCGCGGGTCGCGAAACAACCGCCCTCGCCCGTGTCGGCGATGTAGGTGCAGAACGTGGCGGCCCGGGGGGCCGGCGCCTGCTCGGCGGCGGCCGCCGGGCCGACACCGGCGGCGGTGACGGCGAGGGCGGCCGCGCCGAGTGCGAGGGCCGTCGGAAGATGCGCATGAATGCTCCTCACATCAGAATCGGGGGCGCTCAGTTCACCCATTGCGTCTGAAGCGCGACATAACTCAACAAGCCGCCGCGGTGGTCCGTCGAGGGGGCGCAGGTGCCGGTGGCAATTTCGCGGGGGTCGGCGGCAGCGGCGCGGGCGCCGTACGACTGGCTCGATCGCAACGGCGGACCCGCCGGGCCTGTGGCCCGGCCTGCCGATCACCGCCGGCGGCTCCGGACGGCTGTCTCCGGGGTGGCCGAGGCGGCATTCATCCGGACGAATCGACGCCGCACAGCAGATTGTCCACTTCTCAACGAACGGGGCGAACGCCCAAGGAGGCCTGACCGAACAGCAGTTGGCCGGAATTCCACCCCTCTTTGATCGCGGAGTCGTAGGGTTTACTCATGAGTAACTTAACTGGTGGAGATGAACCGACGGCTGGCCGGACGACCGGCGACGGCAGCGGCGGGCAGTCCCGCCGGACCGCCCTGCGGGCGGCCGTGGCGGGCGCAGGAGCGGCGACGGCGGTGGGCACGGGAGCGGCGACGGCGGTGGGCACGGGAGCGGCGACGGCCGAGGCTGCGCCCCGCCCCGCCAAGCCGGTCACCTTCGTCCTGGTCCACGGGTCGGGCAGCAATGCGTACGCCTGGTCACCCGTACTGACCGAGCTGGGGCTGCGCGGGCAGCGCGCGGTCGCGGTCGATCTGCCCGGGCACGGCCCCGACGCCTACTTCCCGCTCTCGTACCAGGCTCCGCAGGACCTGGAACGGCTGCGTACGGAGCCCTCCCCCATCTCCGGGAGGACGCTGGCCGACTCCGCCGAGCACGTGGCCGCGGTGGTGCGGCGGGCGCACCGCAACGGCCCGGTCGTGCTGGCCGGCCAGAGCCTGGGCGGCGTGACCCTCAATGCCGTGGCCAACCTGGTGCCCGAGCTGATCTCGCACCTCGTGTACATCTCGGCCTTCTGCCCCACCAAGCGGGGCTCGGTGGTGGAGCTGATGACCACACCGGAGGCGGCCACGAGCTCCATGTCCAAGATGACCCCCGTCCCCACGCCGCCGGAGCTGGGGGTCACCCGGGTCAACTGGCGGACCAGCGACCCGGCGTTCCTCCGGGTCGCCAAGGAGGCGCTGGCCGCCGACTACTCCGACACCGAGGTCCGGACCCTGCTCAACATCCTCGAACCCGACGAGTCGGCCGCCATCGGGGTCTCCGATTCCCGGGGCCTGCCGCAGCAGTGGGGCCGGGTCCCGCGCACGTTCCTGCGGTTCACCGAGGACCGGACGATCCCGCCGGCGCTCCAGGACCTGATGATCCGGGAGGCCGACGAGACGACCCCGCACAACCGCTTCCGCGTACGGTCCCTGGCCGCCCCGCACATCGGCCCGCGCAACCCGGCGCTGCTGGCCGACGAACTGGAACAGGCCGCCCGGCTCTGCCACTGAGCCGCTGGGCCGCGGGGTCCCCGGTGCGGTCAGCAGCCCGGGGCCCCCGTACCGCCGCGCTGGGGCAGGCTCAGGTTGGGGGCGGAACTCGGCCAGGTGAGGGTGAGCGTCTTCGTCGTCCCGTCCGGGTTGAGCTGGACGATGGGGGCGGGCTTGCCGACCGGGTTGCCGTCGGCGCCGAACGAGAGCCAGCCGCTCGCCCCCGGGAGCATCTGCGCACAGTAGAACTGGTGGAGGATGCCGGTCTCCAGCCCCGGGTTCTTCAGGCCCGCCTCGTCGTGCCGGGCCGCGCTGATCGCGGCGACGGCGGCGTCGTGGGTGAGCATCGCCTGGCCGCTGGCGAGGTCCGCCGGGTCGAAGGCCAGGGGTGCGGCGCCCGACTGCGTGGTGGCCAGGGGCTGCTTCGTGCACGGGTCGGGCCGCCCGGTGAACGCCGACCAGAACTGGTCGTAGTTGCGCTTGGCGTCCGACCCGGGGCATTCGGTGCCCCACTCGTCCGGACTGGCCAGGGCCGTGTACGCCACCGTCACCCGGCCGGAGGCGACGCCCTTGAGGACCGCGTCGTCGCGGATGGCCTCGGAGGCGTCGTCCCCGACCAGGATGCGCAGCTGCGGGATGCCGCAGGGCGCGCCCTGCACCCAGTTCTGCACGAAGGCTCCGAGGTCGCGGCCGCGGCCGGCGAAGTACACGACGGACGGTGCGGCCTGGCACAGGTTGGCGTGCATCAGGTTGAACTGCTGGATCAGGTAGTCCTGGCGGCCGGCGCCGCTCGGGAGGCTGCGGGGCGAGGTGTACGGAAGCACCGTCACCGTGCGGTCCGTCGCCTGGAAGCGGGTCTTGGCCTCCGTCGCCAGCGTGGCCGTGTAGTCGTCGTCGGCGACGCTGTCCGCCACCACGGCGAGCGAGGTCACGGCCGGGCGCAGCCCGGAGACGTACTGGTTGGCGGCGATCACGGAGTCGGAGTTGGTGGGCGAGACCCGGAACATGTCGGGGATCGTCCGCTTGCCGGCCGGGTCCGCGGGGTCCAGGTTCATCGAATTGCCGGTGACCGTCGATCCGATGACGGGGATGTGCAGCTGGGCGGAGATGGCCACGGCGGCCTGCCGGGTCTGCTCGGTGCTCTGGCCCAGGCCGACGACCGCCGAGATGTGCTCGGCCGCCGCGTTCTTCTTGACGCCGGCGACCGCCTGCTGCCAGGACCCGTACTGGCTGCCCATGTTGGCCAGGTACAGCTTCACTCCGGGTGTACTGCCGTACGCGGCCGTGTTGTTGGCCCGCCAGACGGCGGCTATGGCGCCCTCGATGTTGTGGTAGAGCGATTCGTAGGTCAGCGTGTCCACGTCTTCGACGGGCGAGAGGTTCAGCATCAGCACCACGCTGGTGGAGTTCCCCTGCACCGCCTCGTTGGCGGTGCGGATCGTGTCCTCGAGCTTGTGCATGCGCTCGGGTTCGCCCTTGGTGAAGGGCGTGCTGCCGAGGTTCACGCCGACGCACGCCAACGGCGTGCCGGCAGCGGTCATTCCGGGACCGCACGACAGCGCGGGCGGGAACAAGACGCCGTAGCCCCAGGTGCCGCCGAGCACGGCACCGGCCAGGAGCAGGAGGGCGGCGGTCAGCGAGAGCACGGGATGGCGGCGCAGCCGGCCGAGCCGTGGGTTGCGTACACCTGCGGGCATGAGGACTCCTTGCGGTGCGCCCGGCCACGCCGGCGGCGTGGCGCGGAGGGGTCAGGCGAACAGCGCGCCCGCCTGCTGGAGGGCGCTGACATCGAGCAGACGGGAGTTGTGCGAGAGCCGTTCGAAGCCCTCTTCGATCTGGGCGTCCCAGCGCCGGCTGCGCTCGGTGAGCGGATCGTTGTACAGCCACAGCAGGGCCAGGAGCTTGGCCGTGGCGACCGCCACGACGTCCCGGCCGGTCTGCTCGATCCCGGCGAGGAGGAGCGCGTACGACTCGTGGGCGGACTGCTCGTGGACCAGGCGGCACGGCGCCGAAGCCAGATAGTCGAGGAGGCGCACCCATGCGCGGTGGTCACGGTCGAAACGGCCGGCCAGTGCCTCGGCCACGGGGGCGAACTTGCCCAGGGCCAGGTCGTAGAAGAGCTGCTGTTCCTCGCGTGCGAGGCCCGCGCCGTTGTGGGTGGCGGCGACGGAGGCCAGGGCCCGGGCCTGGCGGGTGAAGACGTCGTGCCACGGGTCGGCGGGCCGCTCCCCGTCCGCTGCGGCGGCGGGTGCGCCGACAGGGGTGGCGGCGGAGAGGGCGGTGAGCGCGCAGCGGCTCAGCCAGGGGTGCAGTACCGGGGGTCTGTCCGCCTCGCCCCAGCCGACCTCCCGGATCCGGGAGGGGCGGTGGAAGAAGGTGCTGACCCACAGGTTGCGGCGTAACAGCTCGAGGCTGCGCGGCAGGTCGGCTATGTCCTGCGGTACGCGGGGGTCGTCGGCGGTGCGCACGTCGGCCAGGTAGGCGGCCGCCAGGACGACGGGAGGCGGGTTGGTCCATCCCGGCGCGGGTGCGGCGAGCCCTTCGGGAAGGCTGGTCTCCAGGGCCAGCGACCACAGCGGTCTTCCGGTCGCGTCGACCACGGCGGGCAGGGGTCTCTCCGCCACGCCGGTCTCCGCGTCCGGCGGTGTGCTCTCGCGCTGCTCCTGCAGGGCGATGGCGGCGCCCCAGTGGCCGCCGGTGAGGGCGTGGACGACGGACGCCGGAACGGGTACGGCGAGCGGCGCGGCGTCGTCGGTGAGGTACGAGACCCGCTCCTCGGACATCGGATCGAGCCACACCGGATACCAGTAGTGCGCCGCCGAGGCGGGATCCGGTCCGGCGCCGGCCTCGTCCTGCCGGGTCCAGCGCGTACGCGTGGCCCGGCTGAGGAGGGGGACGCGGCGCTGCGGGGTGTCCGGCAGGGGGGTGGTGCGCCAGGGCTCGCACCAGCGGGTGGTCCATTCCGGCTGCCACTGGTCGCAGGCGGCGAGGACGACGAGCGGGTCGGCTGCGGCCCCCGAGCCCGGCTCGTTCTGCTCGTTGCGTATGCGCGCCGCGACGAGTGCGGCGAGGAACCGCCGGCCGGCCGGGGTCTGGGCGCCGTCCACGAAGAGGACCCACGCGTGGTCGTGCCGGGCGGCCCGGCCGGCGTACTCCTCCGGCAGCTCGCAGGAGCACGAGGAGCGCAGCGCCGGGTGCCGCTCCGCCTGGTCCTTGGCGTCGGCGAGGAACGCGGCAAGCAGCGGCCCGACCGCGGCCGACCGGGACGCGGAACTCAGTCTGATCAGCGCGTCGAGAGAGCCCGCGGCCTCGGCCTCCGGGATGCCGACGTGCCAGCGCAGCGCGTCGCGCAGGCCCCAGCGGGCGGTGCTCTGCAGCAGCGATCCGATCACCGGCCGGGCCCGTTCCCGTACGGCTGTGGCCACTTCGCGCGCCTGCCCCTGCACCAGCGGGCTGAGCGCCCCGGTGACCACGACGTCCACCGTGGCGTCCACGGCCTCCTCCAGCCGGATGGCGAACCGGCCGCGGCGGGTGTTGCGCGTGTACTGGTGGATCAGGCCTTTGATCTGGTCCGTGGCCCGGGAGCGGTCCGCCTCGAGGTTCTCGTTGAGGGCCAGCAGCCCGAGGGCGAACCGGTGGAAGACGGGGCTGCGGCGCAGTGTGTCCCAGCCGCGCATCATCTGGAAGGCCACCAGGGCCGCGGCGGACACCGGGTCCAGCGGGTTCTCGTGGAAGTCGAGGTGGGCGTGGACCACCGTGGATCCGCAGCCCTGGGACAGGGAGCGGAGCATGGTGGTCTTGCCCGACTGCCGGGGCCCGAGCAGCGCCACCACGGGCTGCCGCTGGTCCGGATACCGCCAGATCATGTGCCGAAGAAAAGCGTCGGTCCCCTCGGCATGACCGAGCTCCGCCGTTGCGCTCACCATTCCCCCGCCCCCCAACCGAAAGTGCGACGCACGCGCCGACGGAACGGAAGGTAACACCGCAAGGACGCGGAGCGACGGTGAATACCGCGGATCTCCTTCCCGGAATTCCGGGGCCGCCCGCGGATCCTGCGGTCGATCTTCAACGGATATTCTGCGTCCACGCAGGCGGAGCCAGAACGCCTGGAAGCAGAAGCAACACCCGATGTGCCGGGCCGCACCGCGCGCGGCAGGAGATGGAGTCCCGATGGACGTGCAGCACTTCGAGCGGATCACCGCATTCATCGAGGCGCGGCTCACCCCGCTGTTCGACGAGGCCACCGGCAGCGAGCGCGGTTTCGCGATGGATGACACCTCCCGTGCGCTGCGCGCCCTGCGCAACGCGGTGCTGGAGGCCTCGGCGGTCAAGGGGCTCGTCGAGAAGCGGGCGGAGGCCGAGCCTGCGCTGCGCCGGGTCATCGACCAGTCGGTGGAGCACCACTGGGACGTGCTGCGCGGCATCGCCCGCCAGTGGGAGGACCACGCCGGCTTCCTGCGCGAGTTCAAGCGCCACGCGTGGGAGCTCGACGAGGCCCTGGCCGCTCCGGCCGCCGCCACCGAGGGCTGAGCCCCGCCGGGTGCCGCCCCCTGCCGACCGCGTCCGCGGGCCGGGGCGGCACCCGGCGCAGGTCCGCGCCCGGAGTGACAATGGGTGTGGACCCGCTGCCGAGCCGGCAGGAGACGACGATGAACGGCTCGGTCCCGATCGGACGTGTGGTAGGGGTGCCACTGCGCATGCACTGGAGCGTGCCGCTGCTGGTGGTGCTGTTCGCGTACGGGCTCGGCCGCCAGACCCTCCCCGTGTGGACTCCGGGGCGCTCGAACGCCGTCTACACCTTCGCCAGTGTCGTGGGGGCCCTGCTGCTCATGGGCAGCCTGCTGCTGCACGAGACGGCGCACGCCGCGACCGCCCGCAGGAGGAAGATCTCCGTCGAGGACGTCACCCTGTGGGCGCTGGGCGGGATGACCAGGATGGGCCGGCCGCAGACCGCCGCTGCGGCCTTCGTGGTGGCGGTGAGCGGGCCGCTCACCAGCCTGCTGCTCGGCGGCGCCGCACTCGGCGCGGGGATCGGGCTGGACGCCCTGCTCGGCTGGGCGGTGCCCGCAGCCGTCCTGGTCTGGCTCGGGTGGACGAACCTGTTCCTCGCCGTGTTCAACCTGCTGCCGGCCGCGCCGCTCGACGGCGGACGGGTGCTTCAGGCGCTGCTGTGGTGGCGTACGGGCGACCGGGAGCGGGCGGAGCGGGCGGCCTCGCGCAGCGGGCAGGTCATGGGCGTGCTGCTGACGGCCGTGGGCTGGATCTCCTTCGTGCGCGGGTCGCCGGGCGGGCTGTGGCTCGTCTTCCTCGGGCTCTTCATCGCGTTCGTCGCGGGCGCGGAGCGCCAGCACGCGGTGCTGCGCACGGCCCTGCGGGGCGTGCGCGTGGCCGACGCCATGTCCAGCCCGGTGGCGACCGGTGCCGACTGGCAGAGCGTGCGGCAGTTCATCGACGAGGTGGCCGTGGAATCCCGGCATTCCGCACTGCCGCTGCTCGATTTCGACGGCCGCCCCAGCGGGGTGGTGCACGTACGCGCGCTGGCCCGGATCCAGGAGGCGCAGCGGGACGCACTGCGCGTGCGCGATGTCGCGACCCCGCTGGCGCAGTGCGCGGTCGCCGCCCCGGACGATCTGCTCGGCGAGGCCCTGGACGAGCTGCGCCCGGGGACCGGGCTGCCGGTGCTGGTGGTGGACGGGGGCCGGCTGGTGGGGATCGTCACCGCGAAGGACATCGGCCGGCTCGTGCAGCGGCAGACGCTGCGCGGCGGCCGGGAGCCCGAGTGAGGCGGCGGGCGCCGGGAGCCGCGATCCGGCTCCGAGGGCGGCCTCGGGTTCGCGGCGCGACAATGGGGGAGCGATGACGTACATAGCCGTGAGCGCGTTGAGCCATGCCGGGCTGGTACGGGACCACAACGAGGACAGCCTCGTCGTCGGGCCGTGGACGCTGTGCGCCGGTGTGACGCGCAATCCGCAGACCCTCGTCTTCCCGACCGGTTCGCCGCTCGTCGTCGCGGTCGCCGACGGGATCGGCGGGCAGCCGGCCGGCGAGGTGGCGAGCGCGCTGGTCGCCCGCCAACTCGCGATGCTCGGGCCCTCCTTGGACAGCGAGGGAGCCGTCCGCGAGGCGCTCGTCCTCTGCAACCAGGCGGTGTACGCGGCCGCCGACAGCGATCCGCAGCTGGCCACCATGGGCACCACGGTCGCGGGTGCCGTCGTACTGGAGGACTCGCTGATCTCCTTCAACGTCGGCGACAGCAGGGTCTTCGACGCCACGGCGGAGGAGCTCCGGCAGCTGAGCGTGGACGACAATCCGCCTCTGGAACCGGGGCAGCGCACCACGTCCCTGCTGACCCAGGCGCTCGGCGGCGCCCGCCGGCGCAGCGCGATCACGCCCCACGTCTCGACGGAGCCGCTGTCCGCCGGAGACCGCTTCCTGGTGTGCTCGGACGGGCTGACGGACCCGGTACCGCCCGAGGAGCTCGACGAGCTGCTGCGGGTGCACGACGACGGCAAGGCCGCGTTCGAGCTGTGGAAGGCCGCCATCGACGCCGGCGGCCCCGACAACATCACGCTCGCGCTGGTCAGGATCGGCGTATAGCGCCCCGTGCGGAGGCCGGGCCCGGGGTGGCCCGAGCGTGACCGTGCGTGACTTTCCGCGGACCGGGTGGGCAGGCGGGCGGCGCTACGGCCGGCGGCGGGGCTTGCCGCCCTTGCTGCTCTTGCCGCCCTTGGCTCCGCCCTTCGCACCGCCGGAGCCGCCGCGCGGGTTCTTGCCGCCCGACTTCCCGGCCGTGGGCTTGCGCCCCGCGCCGGCCGCTTCGGGGCGCTTGCGCTGCTTCGGCTGCGGCGGGGTCTGGGCACGGCCGCGGGTGCTGTTGACGGTCCGGCCGCGCACGATCCCGATGAACTCCTCGACCAGGTCGGTGGGTTCGCCGTCCGGGAACGACAGCGCGACCCGCGACTCGGGGGCGTCCGTGACCGTCCGGTACGTGAGGTCCTTGCGGTGGTGCAGCCGCGCGATGGACTGCGGGACGACGAGGACGCCGATCCCGGCCGCCACCAGCTCGATCGCGTCCGCCGTGGTGGCCGGGCGTTCGAGCGCGGGCCGCCCGGGCAGGCTCTCCCACCCCAGAGTGTCGTCGAGGGGGTGCAGCACGATCTCGTCGGCGAGGTCCCCGGTGGACACCTCCTCCACGGCGGCCACGACGTGGTCCTTCGGGACCACGACGACCGTGGTCTCCGTGTAGAGGGGGATCGCGGCCAGGCCCGTCCGGTCGATCGGCAGCCGCACGAACCCGGCGTCGGCGCCGCTGCCCCGCAGCATGTCGGGGGCTTCGGCGGCGGACACCTGGAGGAGGGTCAGCGGGATGTCGGGCAGGCGCTCGTTCCAGATCCGCACCCACTTGCTGGGCGTCACTCCCGGGACGTACGCGAGCCGGAACGAAGGAGATGCTGAAGGAGATGCTTCCGAGCCTGTCACCCGGCCAGGTTACCGGCCGTGGTCAGAAGTAGCGCACACGCTCGATACTCTTGACCCCATGACGTCGCACAAGACCACCCAGACCATGAAGCCCGCCACCGCGGCGAAGAAGCTGGGTGTGTACCTCGAAGCCACCCCCGCTGAGTTCCAGGAAGGTGTCGTGACCCGCAGCGAGCTGAACGCGCTGCAGGCCGAGCCGCCCCAGTGGCTGCAGGATCTGCGACGGAGCGGCCCGCACCCCCGGCCCGTGGTCGCGGCCAAGCTCGGCGTCTCGATCGCCGGTCTCGCGCGCGGCGGGGTCACCGAGGCCCTCACCACGGAGCAGATCGACGCGCTGAAGCAGGAGAACCCGGAGTGGCTCCAGAAGGAGCGCACCACCCAGGCCGAGGTCCGCAAGGAAGCGGTCCGCATCAAGGAGAAGCACGCGGAGCGCGCCGAGCGGATCGAGCAGTCCGGCTCCTGACCGGCGTGCGCCGCGGGCGCCCTCGGCGCCCCGAAGTGCCCCATCCCGGGCCGATCGGGTAAAGATCATCGGAATGCGGACGGCGCGCCGCGGGCAGAGCTGCGGGGTGATCTCGCAACTCCTCGCCAAGTTCCGGCGCCCCGGCGCACTCGTCTTCTCGGCCGACTTCGGCTCTACGTCCCGGTGGGTCGCCGGGCGGTCCTGGGCCTATCCCGACGGCGGCCCGGTCAATCCGGGCGACAGCAAACTCGATCACCTGACCGACGATCCGGCCTACAGCCGCGCCGGGACCTTCCGCGCCACCCGGCGGCCGGACGGCAACTGGGACACCGGCCTGCTGACCACCGAGGGCAGCGACGAGGGGTTCCTGCTGCGCGCGGAGGACGTGCTGGAAGCCCGGGTCAGACTGCCGGAGGCGGCCGGCGCCTGGCCCGCGATCTGGACCTGGCGGGACGGCGGCCAGGAGGTCGACGTCTTCGAGTACCACCCCGACAACCCGGACCTGCTGGAACTCTCCAACCATGTGCGGGGCGGCGGATCGTTCTACTTCCGCGACGCCGCCGTGCGGCCCGGCGCGTGGGTCGACCTCAAGGTCAAGTTCGGTGCGAACTCGGTCGTCTGGTGGGTCAACGGCACGCGCGCGTTCGCCGACCGCAGCGGGGTGGGCCGGCGCTGGCGGGCGTACATCATCGTGAACCTGTCGGTGAGCGCGGGCCGCTACCACCCGGCCCCCGACCCCGGAGTCTCCGAGATGTCGTACGAGGTCTCGGACCTCCGCGTGTACCGCTCCTAGCCGTGCCCCACCGCCGCTGCCAGGCGCTCTTCCAGCCGGCGGAAGTTGCGCTCCCCGACGGCGCGCCAGATCACCCGGGGCGGCAGCGGCAGATGCGCCATGATCAGGATCTGCTCCCCCGGGTCCGCGTCCTTGAGGATCATCCCGAGGACGGTGAGCAGCTTGCTCTTGGGGACGGCGGCGCTGGCCGCGTCGCCGATCTCGTCCCACTCCGCCTGCGACACCACGGCCGGGACGAGCGGCAGCGCCTCGCCTTCCTCCTGGTCGAAGTGCTCCTCGACGGCCTGCGACACCTGCTCGAGCACGGCGGCCAGCTCCTCCCCCCGGGCGCTCGCCCCGCCTGCCGCCCACGGTCCGAGCAGGGCGCCCGCCCGTCCGAGGTGGTCGGCCAGGTCGGCGTGCTGGCCCTGCATCCGCTTCCACAACTCGCCGTGCCCGGGCGTGCGTTCGGCCAGCTTGGGCCACAGCAGCCGGTCCTCGCCCTCGTGGTGGTGGTGCAGGGTGTCCAGCAGCAGCGCCAGCCGGTCGGCGACCAGCCTGACCTGCGCGCGGCTCCCGTGGCGCACCCCGCGCACCCGGCCCGCCGCCTCCCGGAACTCGCGCCGGAACATCCGGTGGACCACCACCATGTCGTGTGTGGTGATCGGTTTTCCCTGGTTCTCCATCGACGTCGACATCGCCCATGGCCCCCGTCCTGGTGGGTGTACCGGGTTCCAGCGTGGGGTCCGGCCGGCCGTCTCCACCAGGGGCGCACGGCGGCGCTCCAGCGCCCCCGGGGAGCCTGGTCTACGCCAGGGTGCGGACTCTCTGGTCGCGGAGGTCGTAGCGGGCGGCGACGACGGCCAGCTTGCCGGTGGCTATGCGGCGGGCGATGTCGGGTTCGGCGGCGAGCCGGCCGCGGGTGCGCCGGGCGTGCGCGTCGATGGTGGCGTCGATACGGGCGTCACCGTGCTGGCCGTGGTCGATGGACGGCCGGATCTGGTCGGCCAGGTACTGGATGTGCGCGGGCAGCTGCTCGCCGGTCTCGTCGGCGTGTACGGCGGCGCCCACCGCCCCGCAGGACTGGTGGCCGAGGACCAGCACCAGCGGGATCTCCAGTTCCAGGACCCCGTACGCGATGCTGCCGAGCACGGCTTCGTCGAGCACCTCGCCCGCGGAGCGCACCGTCAGGAGGTCGCCGAGCCCCTGGTCGAAGACGAGCTCCGGGGGGACGCGGGAGTCGACGCAGCCGAGGATGATCGCGAAGGGGTGCTGGGCACGGGTGAGTTGGATCCGTACGGACGGCGATTCGTGCGGGTGCTCCTGTCGGTACGTGCGCCAGCGCCGGTTCCCGGCGGTCAGCCGGCGCAGGGCCTCCTCCGGGGAGACGGGCCGCCCGGCGGCCTCCGGCGCGGCGGGCGCAGGAGCGGGAGCCGGAGCGGCGGAGGCGGGGAAGGCGGAACCGAGGGTGAGGACGGAGCCCACGGCCGCCGAGCCCGCGACGGCGGCGCGGAGCAGGCCGCGACGGCTGGGCGAAGGGGCGTCGACTGTCTGCGTGTTCGAATACATCGCGGGACCGTAACCCGGGGTCCGGGCCACCCGGCCGGGCGAGCGGAGGAATGGCGGGATGCCCGCCGGGATCCGGCCGAAACGAACCGCGCCGAGACACACGTCTCACCCTGTGGACGAACGGGCCCCGACGGGGGCACCGCACGCCCGGGGGCGACAATGGGCGCCATGCGTATTCGAGCAGTGCACATCGATGAACTGCCCCTCCTCCAGGCCATCGAGAGGGCGGCCGGGGAATGCTTCCGCGGCATCGGCATGCCGGAGATCGCCGACGACGAACCGCTGCCGCTCGACGAACTCGCCCGCTACCAGCGGACCGGACTGGCCTGGGTCGCGGTCACAGAGGCCGATGCTCCGCTGGCCTACCTCATCGCCGACCGCGTCGACGGGAACCTCCACATCGAGCAGGTCTCCGTACATCCGGACGGTGCGCGCCGCCGTATCGGCCGGTCGCTGCTGGAACATCTGGCGGCCCGGGCGGCAGCCGACTCCATACCGGCGCTGACCCTCACCACGTTCGAGGACGTCCCGTGGAACGCCCCGTACTACGCCCGCTGCGGCTTCGAGCGCCTCGTCGACGGGGAGCTCAGCCCCGGCCTGAAGGACATCCGTGACCGCGAAGCGGAACACGGCCTGGACCGGTGGCCGCGGATCTGCATGCGCCGGGTCCTGTGAAGCACGGGACGGGAGCGGAGGTCCGCGGGTGCGCGGACCTCGTCACCCGTCGCCCTTGAGACCCCGGACGGCGTGGTCAGACGGGGCCGTCCTTGCCGTCGAGGCGGGTGCGGCCGAACTGTTCGTCCAGGACCGACAGCCGGCGCCAGTACTCGTCCTCGTCGATCTCGCCGGTGGCGAACCGGCGGCCCAGGATCGCGATCGGCGAGTTCTCGCCGTACGAGCCCCGGGTCGCGGCCCACGGGCCGCGCGGGCCGCGGCCGCCGCGCCACACCGTACGGCGCAGGATCGTGACGACGCCGAAGACGACGGCCGCCCAGATCAGCGGGACGAACAGGATCCACGGGCCGGGCCCGTCGTACGCCAGGGTGTTCATCTCGGTTCAGCTCCTCGGAAGGGGTTGCCTTGTCGCTTCCGAGACTCGCCCCGGGAGGGGGCCCTGGTCGTCGTACGGCCGGCGGCAGTGCAGGTACCACAGGAGGAGTAGCCAACAGCGGGAGTGGCCCGCAGCGGGAGTGGCTTCAGCCGAGCCAGCCGGGCCGGACCAGCCCCGACTCGTACGCCAGCACCACCAGCTGGGCCCGGTCCCGGGCGCCGAGCTTGATCATGGTCCGGCTGACGTGCGTCTTCGCGGTCAGCGGGCTCACCACCAGCCGGCGGGCGATCTCCTCGTTGGACAGGCCCAGCCCCACCAGGGCCATCACCTCGCGCTCCCGCTCGGTCAGCCGGTCCAGCTCCGCCGCCGCCTCGGGCGCCTTCGACCGGGCCGCGAACTCCGCGATCAGCCGGCGCGTCACCCCGGGTGACAGCAGCGCGTCGCCCGCCACCACGGCCCGTACGGCACGCAGCAGTTCCTCCGGTTCGGTGTCCTTGACCAGGAAGCCGGACGCGCCGGAGCGGATCGCCTCGAAGACGTACTCGTCGAGCTCGAAGGTGGTCAGCATGACCACCTTCACCGCGGCCAGTCCGGGGTCCGACGTGATCGTGCGGGTGGCGGCCAGGCCGTCGAGTTCCGGCATCCGGATGTCCATCAGGGCGACGTCCGGGCGCAGTTCACGCGCCAGCCGCACGGCCTCGGCCCCGTCGGCGGCCTCGCCGGCCACCTCGAGGTCCGGCTGCGCGTCGAGCAGCGCGCGGAAGCCGGCCCGTACCAGTGCCTGGTCGTCGGCGAGCAGTACGCGGATCACTCCTGGTCCTCCCTCGACGCCGGGTTCCCGGGCGATCCGGTGTCTCCCAGCAGGAGCCGCGCCAGCACCCGGAAGCCGCCGTCCGGCCGGGGGCCCGCCTCGATGGTGCCGCCCTGCGCGGCGGCCCGCTCGCGCATCCCGATCAGGCCGGTGCCGCTGCCGCCGGCGTCGCCGCCGGTGGCGGGACCGTCGTCGTCCACGCGCAGTTCCAGCGCTCCGGGCGGCCGGATGATGCGGATCCTGGCGGTCCGGGAGCCCGAGTGGCGCACCACGTTGGTGAGCGCCTCCTGCAGGATCCGGAACGCGGCGAGATCCGTGCCCGGCGACAGCCCCCGGGCCGCGGCCTCCCCCTCCACGGAGACGGTGAGCCCGGCCGCGGCCGCCTGGTCGACCAGTTCGGAGAGCCGGTCGAGTCCGGGGGCGGGCGTGCGGGGGGCCTCGCCGGGGGCGCGCAGGGTGTTCAGGACCTGCCGGACCTCGCCGAGCGCCTCCTTGCTGGCCGCCTTGATGGTGGTGAGCGCCGTACGGGCCTGCTCGGGGTCCGTGTCGAGCAGGGCCAGGCCCACGCCCGCCTGCACGTTGATCACGGAGATGCTGTGGGCCAGTACGTCGTGCAGCTCGCGGGCGATCCGCAGCCGCTCCTCGTCCACCCGGCGCCGTTCGGCGGCCTTCCGCTCGGCCCGGTCCCGGGCCCACTGCTCCCGGCGTACGCGGACCACCTCGGAGGCGGCGAGTACGGCGATCACCCAGGCGGTGACGCCGCCCTCGGTCCCCCACGGCGCCGGGCCGTCGCCGGGCGGGGGCAGCCAGCGGTACAGCCAGTGCCCGATGAGCAGATGGCCGGCCCACAGGGCTCCCACCGCGCCCCAGGCGGCATAGCGGTGTCCGGCGACGACGGCGGCGAAGCAGGCCAGGGCGACGCTGATGAAGACGGGGCCGTACGGGTATCCGCCGGCGAGGTAGGCCAGCGTGACCGCGCAGACGCCGTAGACGACGGGCACCGGATACCGGTGCCGCAGGAGCAGCATGGCCGGCCCGAGGAGCAGCAGGAGCCGTCCGAGCGCGTCGACCGGCTCCCGGTCGGGCTGGAGGTGGTGGACCCACCCGGTGGCCGCCTGCGTGAACACGGCCACGAGGAGCGAGGACCGCCAGGGCAGCCGCCCGGCGCGCATGCGCTCCGCCCAGTACTCCCGCCGCCGCTCCGCCATGCGGCCACGCTAGACCGCCGCGGCCGCCACCGTCGTCCGCCGGGCGGGCCGATCGGGCGTACTCCCGGTGGAGTACGTGCGCCTCGTGCCTGCCGGCCCGGCGGTCTGGCGCCCGCCCCCGGTTCGGCTAACGACCCGGGGATGAATTGTTCCGGTGCTGGTGAGGCCGTGACATGAGAAGGGCCGCACGGGTTGGGTGAGTTGTGACGCTTACCTGGGC
>NZ_JBFBAH010000043.1:0-46722 GCF_040682115.1 Streptomyces sp. NPDC051364
GACAGGATTTGAACCTGCGACCTCTGGGTTATGAGCCCAGCGAGCTACCGAGCTGCTCCACCCCGCGTCGGTGAACCCCACCCTACGGCACCGCCCGGCATGGTTCGACCAGATTTCGCGCAGGGTGAGGTTCCCCCGAGGTGCGGCTCCGTGCCAGGGCAAGGCGCACGCCGCGCGATGGTGATCGTCGCCTGGGTCTGCCTGTGGAGTGGTGCGTCGGGAGGGCCAGCCGTCGAGGTGCGTCCTGCGGGTGCGCTCATGCCCCAGACGCTCTCGGCCCGCATTCGGTCCACTGTGCTGGCTCGGCTGCGCATGGGTGAGGGGGTTCAGGCGGTGACGGGGGACTTGGGGGTAGCGGTCCGTGCAGTGTTTCGTGCGGCCCGGACGGATACGGGGCCGGCGCTTGCACTGGCGGGTGTGGACCCGGACGGTGTCGAGGCGGTGGGTATCGCTGGGCGGACTACCTGCGGCTCCTGGTTCCTGGGTGCCTCGCCCAGCCTGGTCTCCCAGATTCTCTTCGACGGCTCCGGTCAGGCCAACGCCTGGCGCAGCGAAGAGCCGGCGTTCGCGGCCGCATGTGACGCGGTGGCGGCCGCAACCGTCCAACCTGCGGAGCACCGTCCCTCCCGCTTCACGCCGGAGCGGCGTCGGCAGTTCCTCGGGTACCTGCGGGCCGGGACGGCAACGGCGAAGGCCGCGGCGGAGGTCGGCATCACGACCGCGACGGTCTATCAGCGCCGCCGCCGCGATGCCGGCTTCGCCGAAGCCATGGAGCGGGCCACCGCCACCCGCATCACCCCGGAATAGCCGACGGCCACCAGCAGCCCCGGTCGGCCAGCGGCAGATACCATGGCCAGCCCCCGGGCGCTTGGTACTGGTTGCCGTCTTGTCGTAGCCGGTGGCCAGTCCACGCCACGCGTCCCGGCGGGGTCGCGTCGCTCGACGGTCAGCTTGGCCCCCCCGCCAACACTGCGACGCCTACCGGGGGAACCTCACACGGACCGCGCTGAGTATCGCCCCCGTCTGGGCGGACCGGAGAGGGCCGGGGCATGAGTGGCCGCCCCAGTCCCGGCCGCCCATGCTGTGGATGCCGAACCCCTGGCCCAGCGGTGTGGAGGCGGGCTCGAGGGGCCACCCGTGCTGCGCCATGCCCCAGGCGTAGATCCGGGCGACGGCGTCCACCTGCTGCGCGGTGAGCGGCCGAGTCGCGAATCCCGAGGTCTCCACCGAGAGCCACGACGGGTTCCCGGCGCCCTGCGCCCAGGCCCGGTCGTGCGCGGAGACGTACTGTTCGATCTCGCCGGACTGCGAGACCCAGAAGTGCGAGGAACACTCCACCGCCGGGTCGCTGAAGCGATCGTGGAGCGAGTTCTCGCCCTCCTGCACATGCAGGACCAGACCCCGCATCTCTCGGATCCCGCCCGGAGTGAAGTTCACCGCCAGCGGCCTGTGGGTGACGTCCGGCATCCACGCCTGCCCCCGTTCGGGAGTCGTTTCGGCGGGTGGCCCTGCCCCACCCTCGTCCTGGGTTTCCGCTCGGCCGGTCCCGGGGCCCCTGCTGAAGTCGACGGCGGCGCCGAGAGCGGTGGCGATGAGTCCACCGCCGGTGCAGGCCAGGGCGGTGCGGCGCGACACCAGTCGCGGCTTCGGTTTGCGGTGGGTCACGCGAGCGGCTCCGTACGTACGGGGCAGGGATCGGAGGTCTCGCCGCGAGGCCCGGATGCGAACGCCGGTCGGTACGGCCCGGCAGGCCGGTTCGGCTCCCTGACCCTGGCGCGTCGGGAACGGAGCATCGGTAGATCCTTTGCTGGGCTGAACGTTCTCCACCGGAATACTTGCCGACCTTTGGTGTCGGAATGGGACCGGATGATGACCGTTTCGTGACAGCCGAACGGGTGCGCGCTCCGCTCGACGTGCGGCCGCAGCGAACCTTCGGTACGTCGGAGCGCAAGTTTCGGTACAGAGGAGAACGACGTCCTGTTGACGGAGTCGCTTGACGCCGGGGCGACTGGAACTACCTGGTGGGCAAAGGGCTGTTCGGAACGCCCAGGAGAGGTTGTCGTCGAAGACGCCCAGTCGATGGGCATCGAAAAGTATCGACTTCGGCTTCTCTTCGGCGTTCGCTTGGGCTGCGATGCCGACTCCGTTACGCTCGATCGTCCCGGATGAGGCCGTCCACCACCTTGTGGTCGAACCTGCTGATCCGGCGGGTCCCGAGTGCGGGGAAGTGGTGCTGGAACAGCGAGTCCAGGTGGCTGAGTGACACCGCGGCGAGATGGCGCCGGCGGGGCTTCCACTCGACGGCGTAGTCCCGGAACCGCTTGGGACCGTTCTTCTCGACGCGCGTACTTCGCCTGCTTCGCCGGGGCGGCCTTCTTCGCTTTGAAGACACCGGTCAGTCTGTCGATGGCTTCGTCCTGCCTCACGAAGCCCGACTCTTCGACCTGCTTTCCGCCGGGGCCGCTGTATCGGACCTTGTAGCAGTGCCGGCATCGCGCCCAGCGGGCTGCGGAATGTCAGCAGTCCTTGTCGTACGCGGCCAGGAGGGGGTCGAACAATTCTGCGAGGACTGGACGAACGGCACCGCGCTACGGCGCATTCAAGGGTTACGACGGCCCTCAGATCCCTGCCTCAGAACTCCCGCCAACCCGCCCGAAGCCCCGGGGGAGTGCGCGCTGAATCGGTGGTGCGCGCGGCCGGGGGCCGGGCGGGCAGGACACCTCCGATTCTCCGCTGCCCGGGGTGGCTCAGGAACGGTGCCGGGCAATCAGGGGCAGCGTTCTCATATCCGGGCCTGGCGAGGGTCGCCCAGGTGCCGCGGGTCCGTGCTGTCTCACGCGCTGCCGGCGACCGGAGCGTACGGCACCGCGGCAACCGGATTCGGCACTGCCCGGTGGCGGTCCTGTTCGAAGGACCGGAGCAGGTCCGCCGCGACGCTCACCGCGATCGTGGCGGGTTCCTTGCCGGTGATCTCGGCGATTCCGATCGGGGTCTTGATCCGGTCGATGGTGGCGGCGTCGTGGCCGCCCTCGGTGGCCAGGCGTTGCCGGAACCGCGCCCATTTGGCGGACGAGCCGATCAATCCGATGGAGCCGAGACCGGCGGTGCGCAAGGCGGCGTCGCACAGTGCGGCGTCCTCGGCGTGATCGTGGGTCATGATCAGGACGTGGGTGCCGGGTGGTAGCTCCGTGAGCACCTCCTCCGGAAGCAGTGGGGTGTGGTGCACGTGGATCTGCGCCACCGCATCCGCGAGCACGCCGAGTCGTTCGTCGGTGAGCATGTCGGGGCGGGTGTCGATCAGGTGCAGGTCGAGGTGGTGGCGGGCCAGGATGCGTGCCAGTTCCAGTCCGACGTGCCCGACGCCGAAGACCGCCACCGCTTGGACCACCGGCAGCGGTTCGAGCAGTACGGTGACGGCTCCGCCGCAGCACTGCACACCGTGCGGGCCGGTGACTTTGTCGTTGAGGGCGAATTCCATCAGCTCCGGCTCCGGCTCCGGACCGGCCGTGCCGTTCAGCTCGCGCGCCCGATCGATGGCCACGGCTTCGATGTTGCCGCCGCCGATAGAACCCCAGGTCTCGGTCCGTCCCACGACGAGTTTGGCACCGGCCCGGCGGGGTGCGTGGCCGCGCACGGTCGCGACGGTCACGAGCACGCCGGGTTCCCGGCCTGCCCGCAACCGTGCGACCGCGGCCACCCAGCTCATGTCAGGCATTGCTCAAAGAGCTTGCGTCGGCGGGGACCTCGCTGCCGTCGGGGACGCGACCGTCGTGCCGCACGCCCCCCTTGCGGGCTGCTTCGATCGCCCAGTACACCGCCTCCGGTGTCGCGGGGGAGGCGAGTTCCACACTGACTCCGGAGGGCCCGAACTCCCCGGCCGCCTGCCGCAGCGCTTCTCGCACCGAGAAGGCCAGCATCAGCGGAGGCTCACCCACCGCCTTGGACCCGTACACCGCACCCTCCTCGGTGGCGTTCTCCAGCAGCCTGACGTTGAACTCCTCGGGCATCTCCGAGAAACTCGGCAGCTTGTAGGTGCTCGCCGCCTGGGTCAGCAGCCGACCGCGGTTCGGCCCGTCGCCGGCGTCCCACCTCAGGTCCTCAAGCGTGAGCCAGCCCGCGCCCTGCACGAAACCGCCCTCGACCTGACCGATGTCGATCATCGGCGAGAGGCTGTCGCCGACGTCGTGCACGATGTCCACCCGCCGGATCCGGTACGCGCCGGTGAAGCCGTCCACCTCCACCTCGGTCGCGGCGGCGCCGTAGGAGAAGTACTTGAACGGCGAGCCCTGGAAGGCCTTCGCGTCCCAGTGCAGCCCCTCGGTCCGGTAGAAGCCGGCCGCCGACAACTGGACCCGCTGGAAGTACGCGGTGCGCACCAGGTCGTCCCAGGCGAGCTCCTTGTCGTTGCCGAGGACCCGTGCGACGCCCTCGACGATGCGCACGTCCGAGGCGTTCGCGCCCAGCTGGGTGCCGGCGACCTGCCGCAGCCGCTCGCGCAACTGCTCGCAGGCGTTCTTCACCGCCGCACCGTTGAGGTCCGCCCCGGCACTGGCGGCGGTGGCAGAGGTGTTGGGCACCTTGTCCGTGCGCGTCGGGGCGAGGCGCACCTTGTGCAGCGGGATGCCCAGCGTGGTCGCGGCCACCTGCAGCATCTTGGTGTGCAGGCCCTGGCCCATCTCGGTGCCGCCGTGGTTGATCAGGACCGAGCCGTCCTTGTAGATCAGCACGAGTGCGCCGGCCTGGTTGAAGGCGGTGAGGTTGAACGAGATGCCGAACTTGATCCCGGTGAGTGCGAGGGCCCGCTTGGCGTGCGGGTGCGCGGCGTTGAAGGCCGCGATCTCGCGCTTGCGATCGGCGATGCCGGCGTCGTTCTGAACCTGCTGCCAGACGGTGGAGATCCGTTCGGGGTGGGGGACCGGCTGTCCGTACGGCGTCGATTGGCCCTGCCGGTAGAAGTTGCGTTCGCGCAACTCCATCGGATCCAGGCCGAGCAGCGGCGCGCACCGGCCCATGATGTCCTCGATCACCAGCATGCCCTGCGGTCCGCCGAAGCCGCGGAAGGCGGTGTTGGAGACCTTGTTGGTCTTGGCGATGCGACCGGCGATGCGCGCGTGGGGAATCCAGTAGGTGTTGTCGATGTGGCACAGCGCGCGGGCCACCACGGGCTCGGACAGGTCCAGGCTCCAGCCGCCGTCCGCGGTCAGGGTCGCGTCCAGGGCCTGGATGCGGCCCTCGGCGTCGAAGCCGATCTTCCACGTGGCGTGGAAGCCGTGGCGCTTGCCGGACATGGTCAGATCCTGGGTCCGGTTGAGGCGCACCCGAACCGGCCGACCGGTCAGCTTGGCGCCGAGCGCGGCGACAGCCGCGAACCCGTGCGGCTGCATCTCCTTGCCGCCGAAGCCGCCACCCATCCGCAGGCACTGCACGGTCACCTCGTGGCTGTGCAGGCCGAGCACGTGCGCGACGATCTCCTGCGTCTCCGAGGGATGCTGGGTGCTGCTCTGGACGAACATCTGCCCGCCCTCGTCGACGTGGGCCAGCGCCGCGTGCGTCTCGAGGTAGAAGTGTTCCTGATCGGAGAACTGGAACTCGCCGGTGAACACGTGCGCGGAGTCGTCGAAGCCGGCATCGACGTCGCCGGTCAGCATCAAGGGCCGGGCCCCGTGAAAACTGTTCGCCGCGATCGCTTCCTGCAACGTGATCACGGAGGGCTGTTCGTCGAGTTCCACCTCGACGGCCGCCGCACCGAGCCGGCCCGCCTCCAGGGTTTCGGCGATCACCCAAGCGACGGCGTGGCCGTGGAACATGACCTCTTCGGGGAACAGCGGTTCGTCGTGCTTCATACCGGCATCGTTGACGCCGGGAACGTCGGCACCGGTCAGCACGCGGACCACACCGGGTACGGCGAACGCGGGCTCGGTGCGCAGCGCGGTGATCCTGCCATGGGCCTTCATGACCTGGACCGGGTAGGCGTGCAGTACGTCCTTGGTGCGATGGACCAGGTCGTCGGTGTAGAGCGCGGTGCCGGTGACGTGCAGGTTGGCGCTCTCGTGTGGCATGGAAACGCCGACGACGGGCATTTCGGGGCGCTCGGACAGATGACTCATGACGACACCGCCTCGGTGGTTTGCGCGTACAGCTTCAGCAGGCTCTGGCCGAGCATCGCGGAGCGGTATCCGGCGCTGGCGCGGTGATCGTCCATGGGTGTGCCCTGGGCCTGCAGCACCCGGGACGCGGCCTCGACGGTCTCCGCCGCCCACGGCTTGCCCTCCAGGGCTGCCTCGGTGGCGAGGGCGCGGATCGGGGTGGCGGCCACGCCGCCCAGGCCGATGCGTGCCTTGCGCACGATCCCGTCCTCGATGTCGAGCGCGAAAGCGACCGCCACGCTGGAGATGTCGTCGAAGCGCCGTTTGGCGATCTTGTGGAAGGCCGCGACGGGCGAGAGCGGCAGCGGGATGCGTACCGCGCGGATCAGCTCGCCGGGACGGCGCACGCTCTGCCGATAGCCGGTGAAATAGTCGGAGAGGGGGACTTCGCGCTCACCGTCGGTGTCGGTGAGTACCACGGATGCCTCCAGCGCGAGCAGCACCGGTGGGCTGTCACCGATGGGTGACCCGGTGCCCAGATTGCCGCCGAGGGTCGCACTGTTGCGGATGAGCCGGGATGCGAACTGCGGGAACAGCTCTGCCAGCAGCGGGACGCTGCCGTCGAGGCGGCGTTCGATCTCTGTGAGCGTCTGCGCCGCCCCGATCTCGATGTGGTCGGATTCGACTCGCATCTCCCGCAGTTCGGGCAGGCGGTCGACCGCGACCGCGCAATTCGCCCGGCGGGAACGGATGTTCACCTCCACACCCCAGTCGGTACTTCCGGCGACGACCACCGCGTCGCTCCGCTCGCGCAGTAGCTGCAGCGCATCGGCCAGGGTGCTCGGCCGCAGGAACGCGCTGTCGTCCCGGGTGTATTCGGTGGAGACTGCTTCGGGCGGGGACTGCTCGCGACGCTGCGCCAAGGGGTCGTTCTCGGCGGGTGTACCGACGGCGAACGCGGCATCGCGAATCGGGCGGTAGCCGGTGCAGCGGCACAGGTTTCCGCTCAGCGCGTGCAGATCGAAACCGTTCGGACCGTGCTCGGTGCCGGTGCCGGTGCCGGTGCCGGTGCCGGCGCCGGCGCCGTCGGCCGAGTCCGGGTGCGCGCAGCGGCCGGGTCGGTAGTACTCGGAGGCCATGCTGCAGATGAATCCCGGTGTGCAGTAACCACATTGGGAACCGCCGCGGACGGCCATCTCCTCCTGCACGGGGTGCAACGCGGCCGGCATGCCGGACTCGCCGGCGGTGGCGAGACCTTCGGAGGTGATGACCTCCTGACCGTCGAGCGCCGCGACCGGGACCAGGCAGGCGTTGACCGCCACCCAGTCAGTGGGCTTGTTTACCCCGGGACGGGCCACCAGGACGGAACAGGCGCCGCATTCACCCTCGGCGCAGCCCTCCTTGGTGCCGGTGAGACCACGCTCACGCAGAAAATCCAGCACTGTGGTGTGGGGCGCAGCCGGTGAAATCGGTGTTTCTTTCCAGTTGACCGTGATCCGCGCCGCTACCATGGCGCACTCGCATTTCGGCGCGCGGTCGATGTGACTGTCCAAGTCGCCATTTCAGGAGCTTTCTCTTTCGATGGTCGCAGCTCGATAACCCCGAGCGCAACAAATCGGCACGCAAGGACGTGCCGTAGATGGTGACAGAGATGGGAAGGTGCCGGGGCCGCAATCAGGCACGCCGGGAAGGGGGCTGCTCAGCAGCCGTGTGCAACACGACCGGGAGCCCAGGCGATCTGGTGTGCGAGGCGAAGCAGTTCGGAGATGGTCGACATCCGGCTTCGCCTCCTTCCAGTAGTAGCTCGCGAGTCGGTGCGGTCGAAGTTACGTTGCCGCAGGTTCATCGGTCAAGCGGATGTAGGTCGATTCCATGAACGCAGGCCACTTCGTGCGGCGGATATTCGTACGCGAAACCAGTCGTGTCCAGACCTGATCCGTTGGTCTACTGACGTCCACCCGGGCCGGGTATCGGATCCAGCGGGTCAGGGCCGCTCCTGTCCGCACGCCGTCGGAGGTGCAGGGCTTCAGATTCGTCTTCCCCACCCCAGGTCCTGTCGATGTCCGGGGCGGCCTGGTGGACCGCCGAGAGGCGGGCTTCGGCCGCATTCTCGCCGTGTACGGCGGGATCTTTGTCGCCGGGTCGATCGCCTGGGGCATGGTCGCCGACGGCTACCGCCCCGGCAGCTGGGTCGTCATCGGCGCCTCGGTCCGCCTCGAGGGCATACCGGTGATCATGTACGCGCCCCGCGGGAACTGACCCTGCCCGGTCGCCTCGGACCGGCCAACTGGAGTCCGTGGTCAGCTCTGGTCGGTCGGAGGCTCACTCAACTGGCAAGTAGATCAGACCCTGGACGAGCTCGGGCAGGCTGTCGTGCTGCGTCACCTGAGGTGCGTTGGGTCAGGACTTCAGGGTCTCGGCAATTGGGATGCGGCTTTGGTCAGTCGTCGCGTTCATCGCGTTCGTCGCTTCCGGCCACGTAGGCGACGAGCGTGCCGGCGAGCACGGCCCAGGCCGTTGCGACGGGTCCTTCTGTGGTCCAGGCGAGGAGGCCCAGCAGCAGGGCGGTGAGGGCTCCGGTAGCGAGGGCTCGTGGGTTGGTGAGGAACCTCCAGTGCTTGCGTCCGCTGCCGGGTTGGCGGACTTCGGCGACTGCCGTCCTGATGACGAGGGCAGCCACCACTATGGCGATGCTGAGCAGGGTGATCGCCATGGCGTCTCCGATGCGGTCAGTTGTGCGGTGTGGCGGCTTGTTCTGCCTCGTTGCGTTGGTAGATGTCGGGGGACGCCGTCGGCATCCGCGTCGACGTTCTCTTCCTCGTAGGGATGACTGTATTGACATGGAGTGACGTTTGGCCTTGACGGGCGCTGCCACGACATCGGCACTTCGCAGTTGACACCGGCCCCTTCACTCACCTGATGTTTCCCCTGATCACGACCGGCCACCTGACGCGGGCCGACGGGCGGCGAGCCGGACCGCCGGCGGGCGGGCGAGTGCGCCGTGTACCCGACGGACAGGCCGCTGGCCGTCGCGTCGGACAACCTCGACACCGACCCTGCTGTTCCTGCCCTGTGGCCTGGCAGTCCGGCTCACCTGCACCTGGCAGCGGCCCCGGGTCCCGGGAGCAGACATCAGGCAGCTTCGTGTCCGGGGCGGGGTCCGGCCACCGGAATCACGCGCTCAATTCTTAGCATCAGAGGCCAACTATTTGCTCGGCCGCCACCAGGACGACTACAAAGGACGGGACCGATCCGAACCCTGCAATGGGGATTATGACGAAGGCGGTGGATACGCATGCGTGAATGCAGCAGGATCGAACCGATCGGGGTCAGATTACTTCAGGGAAGGCATATTTCTGGCGGCCTCCCCTGATGTGGGCAGCCGTGCTGAAACCTGTGTCGTTTTCTCCGGCGCACGCATCAGCGGACGAGTATCGGCTCCTGACGTCGACCATCCGGTCGAGGGCAGAGGATGCTCAGGGATTTTTCGGCGGGGCCTCGCGACGGCCGGGAGAAATTGCTTACCTGCCCCTGCACATTCAGCTTCGAGGTTTGTCCATCGAGCTGTACATTGAGCTCCGCCTACACAACACAGGCATGCGCATCGTCGGATTCCGCAACACTTTCGAGAACGGACAGGTCCCGCCGGAAGCGTTCGTCCGCCACGTGCGGGACTCCATTGCGCCACCGGGGATCCGCCGAACCGAAGTCCTGCCGTTCGGTGGAGGCCGCTCCGACCTGGAGACGGCCGCCGCCGTGCGGCGTTTGGGGATCTTCCTGGGGCGCCGGCCCCTGGGCGACGCGGTGATCTGGCTGCACCGGAACCGCGATCCGAAGTGCACCGCACATGGAATGCTCGTGCTCTCGGAAATGATCTGTGAGGCCGCCCGATTCCCCGCCCTGGCCGATGCGATGTCGCGTATCTGGCTGACCGGCGGCAGGCTGTCGGCCGCGGCACCCGCCTGAAATTTCTTACGCGGGCGCCAATCCACAGGCAGGCACCGAAGAAGGAGCAAGCCCCTCGCCAGGAGTTCGTTTCAATCCCGTACGATCCGCGATTCCGGTCCTGGGGATCCACGGAACAGGATCGAATGTGATAGCCAAGCGCACCGGTCGCCTCGTGTTTATCGCCGCCGTACCAGCTGCCGTGGCCCTGCTCGGCCTTTCCGGAACAGCTCTTGCGGAGGGCGGAAGTCGTACCAGATCGAGGAGTACCTGAGACATCAGGATCGCATGACGGACGGAAGGCGGCCCTTTGATGCGGAACCCTTCATCGCCATGCCCGGAGACGGGAGACATCGTATAGGCGGCCCGATCATGCCGAAGCTGTGGGAAGTCGAAGACGAGTTGTGGGCGGTGATCGAGCCGCTGGTGCCCAAAGTTGAGCGTCGGGCCCGGCATCCGGGACGGAAGCGGCATCCGGACCGGCTGGTCAAGGTCGGTCCGGGCGCCATCCGTCGCGCTGCGCGCCGCGCGGCCGGGCCGGGTGGCAACACCTCGCGTCCTCCGAGCGGGGAACCGCCCGGACGTCCCCCGGTGCGTTGCCGGTCGCAGCAACGGGTCGTGTCTCTCGGACCTTGCCGGGAGCGAGGGTCCGGGCCCCGTCAGTGTTCCTTGGGGGCGATGGCCATGAGCAGCCGGACATACGGGGACCAGCGGGCGCGCCGGGCCGGGTGCTCGGCACGGTCGAGGCTGTCCTCCAACAGTGCGTCGTGCAGCCAGCGGTAGGCCAGCGGCCAGCTCAGCCGGGCGATCCCGGTGACCCGCATGGACAGGGTGTGCCGCAGCACCGTGCGCTCGTCGTCGACCGGCAGTACGGCGTACTCGTGAAAGCCGTGGAAGCCGCGAGGACCGCTGAAGGTGAAGCGGACCCAGGTTCCCGGGACGTACGCGGCGACCGTGTAGCGGACCGGGCCGTGCCCGCCTTTCGCGCCCGCGGACAGCGGGCGGTCGAACTCCATGGGAGACCAGGTCCGGTGCGGCCAGAGCCGGTCGGCCGGCCCGTCGGAGAGGGAGTCGAGGAGGGCGCCGGCCTCGGCCGCCTTCATGGGCAGCAGGCGTTCGTGGACGTTGTGGACGGGCATGGAGCTCCTTCAATTGGAGAGCAACCTCTAATTGAATTGGAGAGTACTCTCTGATTCATGCCGAGACCACCCCGCTTCGACGCCGACGAGCTCCTCGACGCCGCCGTCCTCCTCGCGGCCGCTGGCGGCCCGGCCGCAGTCACCATGTCCGCCGTCGCCCAGGCCGTCGGTGCGCCCAGCGGATCCGTGTACCACCGGTTCCCGGGGCGCTCTGCGCTCCTCGCCGAGGTGTGGCTGCGTACCGTCGAGGACTTCCAAGAGGGCTACCTCGCCGCCCTCGACGGCGACCCCGACCCCCGCAGGGCCGCCCGCGCCGGCGCCCGACACGTCGTGGCCTGGAGCCGGGCCCACCCGCGGGAGGCGGCGCTGCTCCTGTACGGCGCCGAGGAGTTCGGCCGGGCCGGCTGGTCAGAGGAGCGCCGGGAACGCGCGGACCGAGGCAACGAGCGGGTGTTCGCCCGCCTCGGCATGGTCGGCGCGGCCTTCGGCCTGACCGGGCCCGAGGGCCGGGACCGGATCGCCCTGGCCCTGATCGACCTGCCGCTCGGGGTGGTCCGCCGCCCCCTGCGGGCAGGCCGCCCGCTGCCCCCGTACGCCGAGGACCTCGCCGAGGAGTCCGCGGCCGCCCTGCTCGGCTGAACGGCGTTGCAGAAGGCTCGGTTCGGGGCATTTGCCGGTATGGGTGGGGTGTTGCGTGCGGGCACGCCAAACTCACCCCTGCCGAGCGCAGCGCCTACGGCCACGACCCCGACGGTGAGGCGTCCATCCGGACCGCAGTCACCAAGTGGCAGCAGCACATCCACGACCGTCTGAAGGCCGTGCCCCGGAACATGGTTGTCAACAGTGTTGCGCCCATGGCTGCGTGTGGACCGAAAGGCGGGGCGAGGGCGACGGCACCGCCACCCCCGACCCGCCCCCGAGGGGCCTGCGGGCACGCGCCTACGCGCCGCGGAGTGCTTCGACCCGCTTCTCGATGGCGGTGATCAGCGCCTCGACCCTGGCCGCGAAGATCTGCTCGTCCGTCACCTCGGCCAGCTCCGTGCTCAGTCGGGTGATGTTCGGGAATCCCTCGGCGTCGACCAGCCGGTACTCCCGGCTCCACGAAGACTCGTCGGCCTCCCGGATGTCCGGGTCGAACAGCAGGTAGGCGGCGCGCTGCCCCACGTAGGCGAGCAGCGAGTCACCCACCATGCGGTAGTGGACGGCCGCCTCGGCGCCGTCGAGCCCGGCCTCCCTGACGGCTCCGATGATGAGCTCGACGACACGGAACTCGTTGGGCCGGCGGGTGGTGCGGCTGGCCATGGTCGAGCCGACCACCGGATAGCGCAGCGCGACCTCCAGGGAGGCGTCGGCGAGCGCCCGCAGCCGCCCTTTCCAGTCGAGGCCCTCGGGAATGCTGTCGACCACCTCGCCGAGCGTGCGGTCGGCGACGGAGAGCAGCAGCTCGTCCTTGTCGCGGAAGTGCCGGTAGATCGCTGTGGGGTCGGCGCCGAGCTCCTCGCCGAGGCGTCGGACGGTGAAGGCGTCCGCGCTGCCGCGAGCCGCGATGCGCAGGCTCGCCTCGATGATGGCGTCGGGCGTGAGCTGGCTGCCCGCGCGCTTGGTCCGGGCGGATGTGTCGGATGACTTCGGCATGGTGCGGCCAGTGTAACGATGTGGAACGGAGGGAGCGCAACATCGTTGACAACAATGTTGCGCTCCCGTTCACTCCTCCTCAACAACAAGCCGAGCGGGTCCGCCCGCCGATGGGGAGGGGTGCGTCGATGGCCGTCAGCAAGGAGCCGATCGTGCAGCGGGCCGACACCGTTTTCGTGGGAGGACGGGTCTTCACCGGCACCGGCACCGGCACCGCCACCGGCACCGGCACGGGGACCGGGGCCGCCGCCGGACCCGTCGACGCCGCCGTCGCCGTCGGAGGTGGCCGGATCCTCGCCGTCGCCGACGAGGCCGCCGTCCGCTCGCTCGCCGACGAGTCCACCGAGGTCGTGGACCTGGCGGGCGGACTGCTCGTCCCCGGCTTCCAGGACGCGCACGTCCACCCCGTGGTGGCCGGCGTCCTGATGCTCGGCTGCGACCTGTCCGAGGAGCGCACCATCGAGGGCTATCTGGCCGTCGTGGCCGCGTATGCCAAGGAGCATCCGGATGCCGCGTGGATCCGCGGCGGCGGATGGTCGATGGACGTCTTCCCCGGCGGCACGCCCACCCGCGGCATGCTCGACGCCGTGGTCCCGGACCGGCCGGTCATGCTCACCAATCGGGACGGTCACGGAGCCTGGGTCAACACCCACGCGCTCCGGCTCGCGGGCGTGGACCGCGGCACCCAGGATCCGGCCGACGGCCGGATCGAGCGGGAGGCGGACGGCACCCCGGCGGGCACGCTCCAGGAGGGTGCCGTGGATCTGGTCGCCCGGCACGTGCCCATCGCGACGCCGGACGAGGCGCTCGCCGGCCTGCTGGCCGCGCAGGAGCACCTGTTCAGCCTCGGTGTGACCAGCTGGCAGGACGCCATGATCGGCGCCTTCCCCGGCAACCCCGACAATTTCGGCGTCTACCTGCGTGCCGCGAGCGAAGGTTCCCTGCGGGCGCGTGTCGTCGGCGCGCTGTGGTGGGACCGCGAGCGCGGACTGGAGCAGATTCCCGAGCTGGAGGAGCGGCGCCGCACCGGCCGGGCGGGCCGCTTCCACGCCACCTCCGTGAAGATCATGCAGGACGGCATCGCCGAGAACTTCACCGCCGGAATGCTGGAGCCGTACCTCGACGGCTGCGGCTGCGCCACCGGGAACTCCGGGCTCAGTTTCATCGACCCGGAGCTGCTCACCGAAGCGGTCGCCCGCCTCGACCGCTCGGGCTTCCAGCTCCACTTCCACGCGCTCGGGGACCGCGCCGTACGGGAGGTCCTCGACGCGCTGGACGCAGCGCGTGCCGTCAACGGCGCCAATGACAACCGGCACCACCTCGCCCACCTCCAGGTCGTCCACCCCGATGACATCGGGCGTTTCGCGCGACTTGGAGCGGCCGCGAACATCCAGGCGCTGTGGGCCGCGCACGAACCCCAGATGGACGAGCTGACCATCCCCTTCCTGGGGCCGGAACGAGCGGCCCTCCAATACCCGTTCGGGGATCTCCAGCGCGCCGGCGCCCGGCTCGTCGCGGGCAGCGACTGGTCCGTCAGCAGCCCCAACCCGCTCTGGGGCATCCACGTCGCCGTCAACCGCGCCGTACCCGACGAGGCGCCGAACACGACCGGGACCCGCGAGGCCTTGCCTCCCTTCTTCCCCGAGCAGGCCCTGACCCTGTCCCAGGCCCTGACCGCCTACACCGCCGGCAGCGCCTGGGCGAACCACCTGGACGAGGTCACCGGCACCGTCGAGGTGGGCAAGTACGCCGACCTCGTCGTCCTCGACCGGGATCCCTTCGCGCACCCCAGCGAGGAGATCGCCGAGACCCGGGTGCTGCGGACCTACCTCGACGGCGAACTCGTCTACGCCGCCTCGCTCTGAACCGACGGACCTCCCCCTCCCCCCGCTCACCCCTCTCGGAGGCAGCAGATGCCCTCAGCCCGACCGAGCTCGCGCCGGCCCCGACGGCTTCGCCACACCGCGGCGGCCGCCCTCGCCACGGCCGCCGTGCTCGTCACGAGCGCGTGCGGCGGCCCCGCACACCGGCCCGACGACACCACCAGCGGATACCGGCTCACGGACAGGACGCCCGCCGCCTCGGGCGACCTGGACTCCTTCACCTGGTCCGTCTACGCCGAGCCGACCACCATCGACTACGCGCACTCCTTCGACTTCCCGCCCAACCAGATCCTCGCCAACGTCTGCGAGAGCCTGCTGCGCTGGAACCCCGACCTGACCACCTCGCCGAACCTCGCGGCCTCGTACAGCAATCCCACACCCACCACCTGGGTGTACCAGATCCGCCCGGGCGTGCGCTTCCACGACGGCACGGAACTCACCGCGGACGACGTCGTCGCCTCCCTGCGCCGCAACCTCGACCCCGCGACCGCCAGCGTGTGGGCGTACCCCTTCCGCAACGTTCAGGCGGTCGAGCGCACCGGTCCGCTGGAGGTCACCGTCACCCTGGCGAAGCCGGACTCCACCTTCAACGAGTACCTCGCCGCCGGCCCCGGCACCGTGGAATCCGCCGCCACGCTGGCCAAGGCCGGCAAGGACTACGGCAACGCGCAGACCGGCGTGAACTGCACCGGCCCGTTCTCCTTCGAGTCCTGGACCTCCGGCCAGTCCCTCGGCCTCAAGCGGTTCGACGGATACTGGAACGCCGACCTCAAGGCCAAGTCCGGCCGGGCGAAGTTCGTCTTCCTGGCCGACCCCACCACCCGCGTCAACGCCTTCCGCAGCGGCGAGGTCGACGGCGGCTGGATGGTCCCGCCGAACGCCTACAAGCAGTTGGGTGCCACCGAGGCCGGAACGCTCTACTTCGGCCGGAGCACCACGGTCGTCGACGAGGTGGTGAGCAGCCTCAAGGGCCCCCTCGGCGACGCCCGGGTCCGCCAGGCGCTGCTGATGGCCATCGACCGCAAGGGCATCGTCAAGGCCGGAGCGGGCGGAGTCGGAGAGGTCGCCCATTCGCTGACCACCGACAACCTGTGGGACGACGCACCCGCCGCCGCACGCGAGGGCATCCTCAAGGACGTACCGACGTACCCGTACGACCCGGCGAAGGCCAAGGCGCTCGCCGCAGAGGCCGGGGTGGACGGCCAGAAGATCGTGATCGCGACCAGCCCGCTGGACTCCCAGACGACGATCATCACCCAGGCCGTCGCGCAGGCCGCCACGGCCATCGGCCTGAAGCCGCAGATCGATTCCCTCTCCGCCGAGAAGTACACGACCCTCTTCACCGATCCGGCCGCACGCGAGGGCATCGACCTGTTCCTCACCTTCTGGTACACGTCGATCACCGACCCGCTGGACGTGTACGGCTCGCTCCAGACGGGCTCCTTCAGCAACTACGGCAACTGGTCCGATCCGGCCTTCGACGCCGCCGTCGACAAGGCCGTCGCGGCCCACGATCCCGCCGAACACGCCGCGGCCAACGCCGAGGCCCAGCGAACGGCACTGCGCGAACTGCCGTGGCTGCCCCTGTACACGCAGCCCGTCAGCGTCTTCATGGGCAAGCGGATCACCGGCGTCCAGCCCTCGATCGCCTACCTCTACTACCCGTGGGCCGCCGAGATCGGAGCGAAGCGATGACGCCCGCACCGGTACTGGCCCGGGTCGGCCGGGTGCTGCGCCGGCTGGCCGCCATGGCGGCGACCTTGCTCGTCACCTCCTTCCTGGTGTTCTCCTCGCTCTTCCTCGTCCCGGGGGACCCGGCCGCCTTCCTGGTCAAGGGACGCAGCCCGAGCCCGCAGGAACTCGCCGCGATCCGGCACCAGTACGGCTTCGACGAGCCGTTCCCGGTCCGGTACGGGAAGTGGCTCGACGGTGTCCTGCACGGCGACTTCGGCCGCTCCTACCTCTTCCACCAGGACGTCGGCTCGGTCATCTGGTCGCGCCTGCCCGCCTCCCTGTTGCTGGTCGGCGTATCGGCCCTCATGATCGTCGTCGTGGGGGTCGGAGCCGGCATCGTCGGAGCGCTGCGCCGTGGCACGCGCACCGACCGGACCCTGATGCTGCTCGTGACGGTGGGCGCCGCCGCCCCCGCCTTCGTCGCCGCCCTCCTGTTCCGGTCGGTGCTGGGCGTGCGACTGGGCTGGTTCCCGACCATCGGCAACGGCACCGGCCTGCTCGACCGGCTCCACCACGTCGTGCTCCCGGCAGCGGCCCTGTCGGTGACCTTCATGGCGCTGGTGACCCGGGTGACCCGGTCGGCGATGCTGGACGAACTGCGCCGTGAGCACGTCGAGGTCGCACTCAGCCGGGGAACGCCGCGGCGGACGGTGATCAGGCGGCACGTGCTGCGCAACGCGCTGGGCCCGATCGTGACGGTCTCCGCACTCCTGGTCTCGGGGATGCTGGTGAGCACGGCGATCGTGGAGACCGCCTTCGGCATGGCCGGGGTCGGTTCGCTGCTGGTGCAGTCGGTGGACCAGATGGACTTCCAGGTCGTGCAGGCCATCGTGCTGCTAGTCGTCGGCGCGTTCGTCGTGGTCAACGCCCTGGTGGACCTGGTGCATCCGCTGATCGATCCGCGGGTCGCGGCCGGGGGGAGTGCGCGATGAGCCTACGGACCTCACCCCCGGCGGGCACCCCGGCCATCCCGGCCGGCGCCGCGGCCGCGCCCCCCGGCGGGATGCTCCGCGCGACGTTCACCCGGATCCGGAGACTCGGCGGCGGCCCGCTGCACGCCGGCTGCATGCTGCTCCTGGCCCTGTTCCTGGTGCTCTCCCTGTTCGGCCCCTGGCTGGCGCCGTACGACCCGACCTTCGGCTCGCTCGGCGACACCCTCGTCGGGCCGAGCGCCCAGCACTGGCTGGGGACCGACCAGGGCGGCCACGACACCTTCTCGGCGCTGATCGTCGGCACCCGGTCCAGCCTCGCCGGACCCCTCGCGGTAGTGCTCTTCTCCACCGCGGCGGGCATCGCCGTCGGCCTGTTCACCGCCTGGCGCGGCGGGTGGACCGACACCCTGGTCGGGCGTGTGCTCGACGTCCTCTTCGCCTTCCCCGCGCTGCTGCTGGCGATCCTCGCGGTGGCTCTCTTCGGCAAGGGGATGACGGCGCCGGTCATCGCGATGGCGATCGCGTACATGCCGTACACCGCACGCGTCGTACGGGGTCTGGCGGTGCAGGAGAAGGCCCGGCCCTACATCGCGGCCTATCGGGTGCAGGGGCACTCCGCGGTGTTCGTCGCGGTCCGCGCCCTGCTGCCCAACATCGCCCCCACCCTGCTCGCCCAGTCGACCGTGAACTTCGGCTACGCCCTCCTCGACCTCGCCGCCCTGTCGTTCCTGGGGCTGGGCGTCCAGCCGCCGACACCCGACTGGGGCGCCATGATCAATCAGGGGCAGACCGCCGTCCTCCAGGGACAGCCGCTGTCCGCGATCGTGCCGGCCGTCGCGGTCGTCCTGGTGGTCGTCGCCTTCAACGTCGTCGGGGAGACCCTCGGCGACCGGCTCGCCGGGAGGGACTCCTGATGGCACTGCTCGAGTACGAGAACCTGCACATCGCGCTGCCCACGACGGCCCGCCCGGTCCTGGACGGCATCACCCTGACCGTCGCAGCCGGGGAGGTCGTCGCCCTGGTCGGCGAATCCGGCTCCGGGAAGTCGGTCACCGCTCGCGCCGCGCTCGGGCTGTTCCCCCCGGGGTGCGCGACCCGTGGCCGGGTCCGGGTCGACGGCATCGACCTCGTCGGAGCCGACGAGGCCGGCCTGCACGAGGTACGGACCGCCAAGGCTGCGATGATCTTCCAGGACCCCAGGGCGGCCATCAACCCGGTACGCCGCGTCGGTGACTTCCTGACCGAATCGCTGCGGATCGGCCAGGGCTGGCCGAAGGACCGGGCGAACGCCCGCGCCGTCGAACTGCTCACCGCCGTCGGCCTCCCCGATCCCGCCCGGCACCTGGACCAGTACCCGCACGAGCTCTCCGGCGGCATGCTCCAGCGTGTCGTGATCGCCGCGGCCCTCACCACCGAGTCCCGTCTGCTGCTGTGCGACGAACCCACCACCGCACTCGACGTCAGCACCCAGGCCGAGACCATGGCCATCCTCGGGCGGCTCCAGCGCGAGAGGGGCCTCGGCATGCTCCTCATCACCCACGACGTCGAACTCGCGGCCGCCTCCAGCGACCGGATCTACGTGATGTACGCGGGGCGGATCGTCGAGACGGCCCCCGTGGCCGACCTGTTCGCCACCCCGGCTCACCCCTACACCGCCGGCCTGCTCGGCTCGTCCCCACCCCTGAGCGGACCGGCGGGACCGTACGGCCGCCTCGTCCCCATCCCCGGAGCCCCGATGGGCCTCATGGAGTCCGCACCCGGCTGCGCCTTCGCACCGCGCTGCCGCTTCGCCGAGCCCGGCCGCTGCGACCAGTCGCCGCCGCCCCTGCGGCCGCACGGCCCGGGCGAAGTCGCCTGCCACCGCGCGGACGAACTCGCCGGCGAGCTCTCCGGCACACACCCCGACATGGCGGCGACGGCCGCGACGATCCCGGCTCCGGCCCGCACCGGCGCTCCGGACGAGGAGGACCGTTGACCACCACCGAGCCGATCCCGGCGCTGCTCCGGGCGAGCGGCCTGCACAAGACGTACCGGACCCGGGGGACCGAGGTCGTCGCGGTCGACGGCCTGTCGTTCTCCGTACCGCCGGGCGGGGCGCTCGGCATCGTCGGGGAGTCGGGTTCCGGCAAGACCACCACTGCCCGGATGCTGGTCGGCCTGGAATCCCCCGACGCGGGGGAGATCCTCGTGCAGGGCGAGCCGTTGGCGAAGGCCGCACGGGGGAAGGCGGCCCGGCTGGCCCGGGCCAAGGCCGTCCAGATCGTCTTCCAGGACCCCTACCTGTCGCTCGACGGCCGCATCAGCATCGGCGCGACCCTGGACGGTGTCCTGCGGCTGCACGGAGCCCACGACCGTACGGCGCGGGCCGCCCGGGTCAGGGAACTGCTGGCACAGGTCGGCCTCGGCGACCGCGAGGCGGCGGCCCTGCCCCGCAGCCTGTCCGGCGGGCAGCGCCAACGTGCGGCCATCGCCCGGGCGCTGGCCGTCGAACCGGCCGTGCTGGTGCTCGACGAGGCCGTGTCCGCCCTTGACGTCTCGGTCCAGGCACAGGTGCTCAACCTGCTCGCGGACATCCGCCGCGACACCGGCATCGGCCTGGTCTTCGTCAGCCACGACCTGGCGGTCGTCCGATACGTCTGTGACGAGGCACTGGTCATGTACCGGGGCCGGACGATGGAGCACCGGCCCGTGGCGGAACTCCTCACCACGCCCCGCCACCCCTACACCCGGCTGCTGCTGGCGTCCGTCCCGCACCCCGGCTGGGACCCCGACTCCATCAGCCGCCGCCGACGCGGGCTCGACCGCGTGACTGCGACCTCGTGACGGTGACCTCGGGACACCGACGTCGTGACTCCGACCGCGGACGTCCTGGCCGCCGGCATTCGCGACTCGGCTCCTGCACCACTGCGATGTGACCTTCATCAACGGAGCCCGCTACCGCTCGAGAGACGACTCAAGGCCATCGTGCGGGACACGGACGTGGCCTCACATCTGGGCGCGTTCACCCATACGCAGCGCCGCCGACCCGGGTGCGGCCCTGGCGCGGCGTGCGTTCCAGCATGGGTGGGCTCCTGGCGGTAGCGGGCTCCATCGTCGGGGCCACGCACCCCGCCTCCACCCCGCCACCGCCGCCAACGCCCTGCTCACTCCTACTGGTCACCCATATGATGCGAAAGGTAACTGTGCGTGCCAGGGTGGAGGAGAAGCCTTCAGCCACGTGTCGCAGAGGAGTCGCGGTCATGGGCGGTAAGCAGGACAAGCGCCAGGAGCCGGGCAAGGGCCGCGAGGAGCAGGAGCGCATGCGTCCTGTAGGTCAGGACCCCGTGCACCCCGGTACCCGCGAGGAGCGGTCCGGCAAGACGAGTCCCGAGGAGATCGCGCAGCGCCGCCTGGAGGAGATGCGGCGTGAGCGCGGAGATGACGAAATGCGCGAAGACGAGTTCTGACCGCATCAGATCGTTCTTCGCCCATGCACGCAGGACCCGGCCGGGCCCGTGGTCACCATCACCCCGGCCGGGTCCTGTCATGTGGCCGGTCCAAGGACCGACGCAGGCGTCGGCCGCCGCTGCCCACGCAGGTATCCATCACGAAAGCAAGTGATCTCCATGGACCCACCCGCGTCACCCGAGCGGACGCTCGCTTGGGCGGTGGGCACGCTGATGGCGACGATCCCGGCCCCGGCCCGCGAGGCCGAGCGCATCTTGTCCGCGGCGGCAGCCCGAGCGGGCCTGCCCGAGACCGCCCTCGCCGAGGCGATGCTTGCTGCCTCCCGGGGCATGCCCGTCCCGGCCCGCGCTGAGCGGGTCCTGCGCCAGGGCGTCCACGCCGCCCGCACCCCGACCGCCGCAGCCTCGGCCTCCGGCCCGTATCTGCTGCCGCTCCGGGCGGACGCCGAGCGGGCACTCGGCCGGTTTTTCGAAGCCCGCCTGCGCCTGATCGCAGCACCCGCCGACCCGGACGCACGCCGGGCATTCGAGGACTCCCTGTTCACCCTGTGCGTCCTCATGGGCCGGCCCTCCGCCCCCGAGGCGATGCACGAGGCTCTCCAGTACACCGAGGGCTGACCCCGCAATTCGTGCCGCTCGGCCCGGCCCGCACCCCATCTGAAACGACGGAGGCGGTGGATCATGCGCGGCAGGAAGAAGGACCCGCGCCCGGAGTTGCTCCCCGATGAGGGAGCCGCTGTGGACGAGCACGGTCGGCCTGCGGGAGTCCCGTACCGGACCGGCCCGGGCAGCGGCAAGCCCGTCGACCGGGAACGGGTGGACCGTGCCCGCAGGGAGGTGACACATAGGAAGGCCGGTGAGGAGCCGTCGGCGGACGGGGCAAAGAGGCCGCGTGAGCCTTCTGAATGAGATGGCCCTGGGCGGGAAGGCGCAGGACGGGCCTGGTGGCACAGCCACCGTGCAGAGACCACAACACGAGCTGAGGAGAGTCATCATGCCTCGCGGTTCCAGCCCCAAGCGGGAACGTCAGTACGAGCACATCAAGGAGAGTGCCGAGCAGCGCGGCGAGAGTACGAAGCGCGCCAAGGAGATCGCGGCCCGCACCGTGAACAAGGAACGTGCCCGCTCCGGCGAGTCGACGACAGCGAGCCGGTCCTCGATCCAGGACATGTCGTCCTCCAAGCGGGGTGGGCAGCGCTCGCACAGCGGTTCGCAGGGCCCCACCAAGGAGCAGCTGTACAACGAGGCGAAGCAGCGGGGTATCGAGGGTCGTTCGAAGATGGACAAGGCAGAGCTGAAGCGGGCGCTGGGCCACTGAACGGGCACGGTCCGCGTGATGAAAGGGGTCTGCTGTGACGGAGTTCGACATCTGGGGTTACCGTCCGGATACGGGTTACCAGCGGGGCACCGACATCGTCGGCTACAAGGTCGAGGCCACGGACGGCAGCATCGGCAAGATCAGCAAGCATTCCGAGGAGGTTGGTGCCTCCTACGTCGTCGTGGACACCGGGGTGTGGATCTTCGGCAAGCACGTGCTGCTGCCCGCCGGGACGATCAAGATAATCGACATGGTGGAGGAGAAGGTCCACGTCGACCGGACCAAGGACCAGATCAAGGACGCTCCCGAGTTCGACGAGTCCAAGCGCGGCGGCGAGCCGTCCTACCTGGAGCAGTTCGGCCGGTACTACAACCAGCCGCACATGTAGCGCGGGCGCACGTGCCGCGGGGCCCGGCCGTTCGGCGGGGCCCCGCGGAGCCGGCCGAGCCCGTGCACCGTCAGAGGGTCGGGGACCCCCCCACCAGTCCAGGGCTTCGGGCCCCGGTGTTTCCGGGTCGTGGGGCTCGTCGTGATGGGCGTGGGCGGTCGGGGTGTGCCTGGGCCAGTTCGGTGGTGACCTCGCTGACCAGGCGGGGTTCCGCGGCCTGGACGAGGAGGGCCGGGACGAGTTCGCTCAGCGGGGGCTCCGCGGCCTTGTTCGCCTTCGTTTCGGTGGTCTGCTTCACGGTGGTTGCGGCGGTCTTGCCTGCGGCGGTGTTGGCCTGCGTGGCCAGGGTCCGTTGCACGGGCGGCGGTACGAGCGCCGGCGCCGGGGGTTGGCCGGGCGGCCCCCGGGTTCCCGGCCGGGGAGGTGGCCGGGAACCCGGGGCGTCCGGCTTCCGTACGGATCCGGGCGGCAGCCCGTCGTTCGGGCGAGCCGGCTGCATGACGCCGGGAGGTCGCCATGCGGCTGAGGCCCGCTCCGGAAGCACCCATCCGTGGGTGGCAGCTTCCGGTATCCACGCGTGTATTCCGGTCGCCTTCCCCCAGAACACTCTCCCCCCAGGAGTTCTGAGAAGAGGTCAAGAGCTGCTGTGCTCTCGCCCACTCGCGGTCGGAGCCACTGCATTGCCGTTCGGCGGGCAGGGTGAACCCCGGATGCCTTACTGGCCGCTCTGCCGCACTCTGGTTGCATGGCGGACCAGACGGAGATCGTTATCCACCCCGTGTCGCCGCAAGGCGGGCGCAAGGTCACCGTGCACGCGCTCGGCGTTGACGCGGACCTTGGCCGGGCGTTCACACCCGCAGACGTGTCGGAGTTCCTGCGCCGGGCCGGGCTGGAGGATGTGGACCTGTCCGAGGACGGGCCGATCCAGTGGGAAGGGGGCGGCCCCGAGGTGTGGACCAGCGACATCTGACGCCGTCGAGCACCCCGTCGCAAGCGAACTACAGGGCCGCGCTCAGACCAGGGGGCGGCGCTCGATCATCCGCCCAGTGCCCTGGTGCCGCCGCGGATGGGCGACATGTGGGGTGCGGCTTTGTACGTCCGGGTGCCGTGCACCGGCGTTTTCGCCGAGGTGGAAACATCGGGGGACTCATGGGGCCGACGTCCCGTGCGCGCCAGGCGGGGACCCCGTGATGGTGAGCTCGAGCCTCGCGCGCAGGGGGGGGAGCCAGCGCGCCGACGCGTTGGCTCGGCAAAGGGCCTCTTATGCTGGCCGGACCCTCACCGCGGTTTCCGCCGTGAGGACCTCGGCCGCGCGGCGGCGGCGCAGGTCGTCCAGGGTGCGGGTCTGTGTGTCCGCCCGGGCGAGCAGCCGGTCGAGGTCGGGGGCGTCGAGGCGGGTGTCGGTCTCGGCGAGGTCGCGCAGGGCCCGCCAGCAGGCGGCCTTGCCGTACACCCCCAGGAGCATGGTCTCGAGTTCGGTGACGTCGCTGAGCGGGGACCGGGAGAAGAGCCTGCCGTTCGGCTTGAGCCGTCCCGCGGTCTCGCCGATCCGGCCCGCCGCCTCGCGCAGTCGCCGTACGGGTACGTCGAGGTCACGCATCATGCGGCGCAGGCTCTGCTGGTCCGCTTCGACCTGCGCCGCCAGCACCGCCAGTTGGGGGCCCTCGTCCGTGTGGCGGTGCCGGTCCGCGATCCGTTGGATCAGACGTACGCCGGCACCCGAGCCGGTGAGGTGGTCGTTCAGATAGACAGTGAGGAGGGATGGTCCCGACGAAGTCAATGATGTGGTGTCGTGCATGGCGGAACCTCCGATCCAGAACGCTTCCCGTACGCTCCGGCGCCTACCCGCCCGGGCCGAGGTGAACCGGCGGTGGACCGATGGGCTGGCCGCCGAGGCGGGGGACCGTTGGGGCGCCTGCGGCGTTCCCGGGCCGTGTCCGCTTGGGGGCCAGGTGCCGGGTGGGCGCCGTGCCCTGGTGCGCGGCCCCGTCCTCAGGGGGTGCGACGGCCGCAAGTGCCGTCGCCGGTGGCTGACCTCGCGGCCGGTGAACTGCTTCCCCATCACTTCGACGGCTTCCTCCGGCATCTCGGCGCGCTCGTCGAACGCCGACAGGGTCGCCGAGGCGCCCCGGGAGACACACCTGGGAACGCTCCCTTCCCGCGATCCCTACGGCCGAAGGATCAGCTCGAAACCGCTGCGGGGCAGGGTCGGAATGCGGGACAGGGGGATGGTCAGATCCTGTTCGGGGACGTCGAAGTCGAGCCGGGCCAGTTCTGTCGCGATGACCGCGAGGGCCGTCACGGTGATGTCCTCTCCGGGACAGCGGTGGCCGCGTGCCGGGTCGCCGCCGCCCTGGGCGACCAGGGCGTCCAGCGGGCTGTGCGGGCCGGTGAAGCGGTTCGGGTCGAACCGGTACGGGTTCGTCCACAGAGCCGGATCGTGGTTCTGGCCGTACAGGTCGAGCAGCACCAGGGTGCCCTGCGCGATCTCCTCGCCCCGCCACTCCAGGTCTCGCGCCGCCAGGCCTCCCACGAAGGGCGCGAAGGGGTGGAAGCGCCGCACCTCGTCGGCGAACGCGACGGCGTGGCCGCCTCCCCCTCCGGAGCGCAGCAGGTCGAGGTGGTGGGGCCAGCGGTGCAGGGCGTGAGCGGCGAACGTGGCGAACCAAGCGATCGCGATCGTGGGGCGGATCACGTTCAGCAGCTCCACGGCGGCGACCCGCGGATCGAGGAGGTTGCCGTCGACGTCACGGTGCCGGGCCACCGTGCCGAGTGTGGAACCCGAGGTGACCGCGTCGGCCCGCGTCGCGCGGACGTCGGTGACCAGTTCCGCGAGGGCCCGCTCCTGCCGGGCCCGGGCCCGGCAGGAGCGCACGTGGCGAGGGCCGGGAGAGGCGAAGCCGTCGACCATGGCCGTGCAGTCGCGGGCCATGTCCGAAACCGCCGTGTCGGCGAGCGGGAGGCCCGCCCACTCGCACACGGCCAGGGCGAGGGCATCGGCGGTGGCGTCGAAGAGGACCAGCCGTTCCCGCCGCCGGCTGGTCACCGCCGCTAGGAACCGTGCCCGGATGAGCTCGGCCAGTGCCGCCACACCCTCGGCGTTCTTCAGCAGCGACAGGAACATCGCCTTGCGGATGCGGTGTGCCTCACCGTCGAGGGTGTGGACGGCGCCGTGCCCGAAGAGGGTGTCCAGGACGGGGTCCGGCAGGGCGGTGGCCCGAACGACGTGGTGTCGTTTGCCGATGGTATGCGGGGTAGGCGGGACATAGGGCGGCCGAAGGAGGCGACCCTCGGGCTCGGCGCGGACAACGGCTGCGAATGCGTCGGCCACCAGGCCCACGGCCTCAAGGCCAGGAGGACGCCGCCCTCACCATGAACAGCCTCATTGATGCCGTTCGCTTCACCGGCAGCCTCGGTGTCGTCAAGCGTGTTCGTACCCGAAGCCCCTGGAGCAGCCGAAACCCAGGGAGAACTGGAAGCACGAGCCAAGATCCCGATCCACTTCGGAAGGCGCTCGGACCCTGACCATCGGAGGGGCCGACCGACCGCCGACACCACGCCGGCCAGGCCGGCGTGGTGTCGGGCCGGGGCGTCGGCATGTGAGGTGCAGGACCATGGCGGCGACCGCACTCGTCATCATCGACATGCTCAACACGTACGACCACAAGGACGCCGATGTCCTGGTCCCGTCCGTCTCACGGGTCCTGCCCGCCGTGGTCGACCTTCTGGAACAGGCGCGGGAGCGGAACGTTCCGGTGATCTACGCCAACGACAACTTCGGGAAGTGGCGCTCCCATCACGGCGAACTCCTGGAGGCGGTCCTGGCGGGCCCGCACGCCGACCTCGTGGAGCCACTACGTCCCGACGAGGCCGCATATTTCGTCGTCAAGGCGCGCCATTCCATCTTCTATGAGACGCCGCTGGCCTATCTCCTGCGCTCGCTCGACGTGAGCCGGCTCGTCCTGTGCGGGCAGGTCACGGAGCAGTGCGTGCTCTACTCCGCCCTCGACGCGCACATCCGCCACCTCTCGGTCACGGTCGCGGCGGATGCCGTCGCGCACATCCACAAGGACCTGGCCGAGGCCGCTCTGCGCATGATGGAGATCAACATGTCTGCCCGCATCGTGCCCGCGGCCGAAGCCTTCCGGTGGTGCGCCCCGGCCTGACAGGTTCGACGCCCCGTTCCCGCAGGCGACGACTGGCGCGCCCGGTCCCGGGTAGCCGCCTGATAGAGGCTGCTGCCACGAGGGTGCGAGGAGGAGGCCATGACGGACAAGGGGAAGCTGGCCCGATACCACCGACGGCGGGACTTCTCGAAGACGGCCGAGCCGGAGGGCGGCTCCGGGGGGCGGTCGGCGGGCGGTCCGCCGTCGTACGTCGTGCAGATCCACGACGCGCGCAGCATGCACTTCGACTTCCGGCTCGAAGCCGACGGCGTCCTGAAGTCCTTCGCCGTGCCCAAGGGCCCCTCCAAGGATCCGCACGACAAGCGTTTCGCCACGCCCACGGAAGACCACCCGCTGGCCTATCGCGACTTCGAGGGCGTCATCCCGCAGGGCGAGTACGGCGGTGGCACGGTCATCGTGTGGGACGAGGGCACCTACCGCAACGCCACGTCGGACCGGGACGGCCCTGAGGTTCCTCTCGCCGAGGCACTGCAGCGGGGCCACGCCTCGTTCCGGCTCGACGGCCGCAAACTGCACGGCGGCTACGCGCTCACCCGGATCCGCAGCGCCGGGGAAGGGGAGCGGGAGGCGTCGCTCCTGGTCAGGCAAGCGGACGAGCAGGCCGCGCCCGCCGGCACACCCGACCCCCGGCGGGCGCGATCGGCCCGTACCGGCCGCACGCTCGGGCAGGTCGCCGCAGCCGCGCGATCGGGGGGTGAGCGAGGGTGAACACGTCATCCATGGAACGGCTGCCGGAGGAGCACCGGAGTCTCCTGCGTCCGGCGCCGACAGCACCCGGCACCCCGATGCTCGCCACGCTCACCGCGCGCCGCGCCTCCGGCGAAGGCTGGCTCTTCGAGAGGAAGCTGGACGGCGTCCGGGTCCTCGCTACCCGCCATCACGACGTGCTGCAGCTGCTCTCCCGCGGCGGTAAGCCCTTGGAGGCCACCTATCCGGAGGTCGCCCAGGCGCTGGCCGCCCAGGAATGCGACGACTTCACCGTGGACGGGGAAGTCGTCGCCCTGCGCCGGGGACGCACCGAATTCGCGCTCCTCCAGCAGCGCATGCAGCTCACCGGCCCCGAAGCGGTCCGAGCCGCGGGCCGCATCCGTGTCATGTACTACGTCTTCGACCTGCTGCGCCTGGACGGACACGACACCACCCGGCTCCCCTTGCGCACCCGCAAAGCACTGCTGCGCGACACCTTCGGCTTCCGCCCACCCCTGCGTTTCACCCCGCACCGCAATCGCTTTGACCCCGCCCTCCTCGACCGGGCCTGCGCCCACGGCTGGGAAGGCCTGATCGCCAAACGTGCCGTCGCGCCCTATGCCCACCGCCGGACCGCCGACTGGCTCAAGCTCAAGTGTTCGGGCGGCCAGGAGTTCGTCATCTGCGGATTCACCGAGCCGGCGGGCCTGCGGGTCGGCTTCGGCGCCCTGCTCCTGGGCTACCACCAAGGCGGACGGCTGCGTTACGCCGGCAAGGTGGGCACGGGCTACGACACCGCCACCCTGCGCGCCCTGCGCCGACGACTCGACGACCTCGCACAGGAGCAGCCCCCGTTCCCGGCCGGCGCCGTGCGGGACCGGGCCGCGCACTGGGTGCGCCCCGAGCTGGTCGCGCAGGTCGCCTTCACCGAGTGGACCACGGCCGGACTGCTGCGCCACCCCCGCTTCCTGGGGCTCCGCGACGACAAGCCCGCCCGCGAGGTGGTCCGCGAACGACCAGAGGTACGAGGTTCATGACAGCCAAGCAGCGGACGACCGCGCTCCGGCGCATACGGGCCGGCGGCCGCAGCGTCGAGATCGGCCACCCGGCAAGATCCTGTTCCCCGGGGACGGCATCACCAAGGCCGACCTCGCCGAGTACTACCTCACCGTGGCCCGCAGGATGCTGCCCCACCTGCGCGGACGCCCCCTGATGCTGGAACGGCACCCTGACGGGACGCAGGGCACCTCCTTCATGCAGGAGGAGGTGCCGGACCACTTCCCGGACTGGATCCACCGCGCCGAGCTGCCCAAGCAGGACGGCACCGTCACGTACGCCGTCTGCGACGACACCGCGACCCTGGTCTACCTCGCCGACCAGGCGTGCATCACCCCGCACCGCTTCCTGTCCCGGGCGGACCGCCCTGACCACCCGGACCGGCTGGTGTTCGACCTGGACCCGCCCGGAGACGACTTCGCCCTGGTACGGAAAGCCGCGCACGGCCTCCACGAGCTGCTGGACGAGCTGGAGTTGCCGTCCCTGGTCATGACCACCGGATCGCGTGGCCTCCACGTGATCGTGCCCCTCGACCGCCGGGCACCCGTCGACGGCGCACGGTCCTTCGCCCACGCCGCGGCCGACGTCCTCGCGGCCCGCCACCCCGACCGCTTCACCACCGAGCCGCGCAAGAAGGCCCGCCACGGCCGCCTCTACCTCGACGTCCAGCGCAACTCCTACGCCCAGACCGTCGTCGCCCCCTACGCCGTGCGCGCCCTCGCCGGTGCTCCCGTCGCGGCGCCGCTGGCCTGGGGCGATCTCGACGTACTCGGTCTCACCGCCCGCCGCTGGGCCCTCTCCGACGCCGACCGGCTCCTGGCCGAGAACCCCTGGCACGACCCCCCGCGACCCCGCTCCCTCACCAAGTCCCGGCAACGCCTCACCACACTGATCACCCGAACCGACCCCTGACGGAGGGCGGCCCGAGATGACACAGCGCACCACGGTCCGGGACCTGCTGGACGAGCACGGGCGGACCCACGCCGAGGAAGCGGGCATCCGGCTGCGGACCACACCCGCTCCGCTGTACCAACTCCTGACCCTCTGCGTGCTCTTCTCGGTGCGCATCAAGGCCGACATCGCGGTGGCCGCGGCCCGCGAGCTGTTCGCGGCGGGGATGCGCACGCCCCGGGCGATGGCCGCCGCGTCCTGGCAGGACCGGGTGGACGCCCTCGGCCGCGCCCACTACCGCCGCTACGACGAGAGCACCGCCACCGCGCTGGGGGAGGGGGCGGAGTTCCTCCTGGCCCGGTACCGCGGGGACCTTCGCCGGCTCCGCGACGCCGCCGACGGGGATCCCGGCCGGATCCGTGAGCTCCTCCAGGAGGTCCCGCGGATCGGACCGGTCGGAGCGGACATCTTCTGCCGCGAGGCCCAGGGCGTGTGGCCCGAACTGCGCCCCGCCTTCGACGGCCGCGCCCGCGATGCCGCCGCCACGCTGGGGCTCCCAAAGACGCCGGCCGGCCTCGCCCGCCTCGTCACCGCCGAGGACCTGCCGCGGCTCGCGGCCGCCCTGGTACGGGCCGAACTCTCCTGAGGAACCGGACCCGCATGCCGACGGCCTACGGGGGAAGACACCCCGGCACGGCGCCGACCGGGCCGGAGGGCGCGGGAACCGAGGTTCGTCCGGCCGGGTCCACGTGAGGGAACTGTCCTGCCCGGTCGGCGTTGATCGCCGTTTTGCCGGCCGGCCGACGGCCGACAGGGTGGAACCCCGGGCCCCTGATGCGAATGGCGCGGTCCGGCAGGGGCCAACGGCTGGCAGCCGGGTGCTCACGTCCTCGAACCGTGACCAGGCGACGCCGTCGATGGCCACGACGGCTTGGCCGCCACGTCGCCGCTGCGGTCGATCACGCGCTTGACCCCATGCCCACGGAGGGCGGACCGACACGGCGTCTGATCACCACTCGGGGTGGACGTCATGGCTGTCGTAGCGGACGCCGGATGAGGTGACCCAGGGACGGAAGCGGCCGGGACCGGTTCCGTCGTGGGCGTACGCGACCGGTTCGAGGGTCTCATCGGTGACGATCACGGCCCCGGCCTTCTGAGCACTGCGCAGGGCGTGGGTCCAGTGCCGGCCGCGGTGGCCGCTGCGGTAGTCGGGCGTCTTGCACTGGGACATCGGGTCTCACCGCCTTGACACGGCCTGGTCCGGCTGCTGCCGGAGGAGTCATATACCCCGATATGCGCCTGCCGAACATGTGACCGATCGCGTCGTGACGATTCTGGCACGGCGTGACGCCTGTGTCCGCGACGGAAGCCCGTCCGTCGCGGGCTGCCGGGCCACCCAGTGCGTCCCGTCACCACGCCGTCGGCGGTCCCGGAGGGCGATGGGTGCGAGCGACGAGGTGGCGGGCCGTCTCGCCGATGCCCAGTGCACCCTGGGTACGGCCACTGCGCAACGAGGTCAGCGACGCGAGCCACGCGCTGCCGCAGCTCCGGCCGGGGACTGCCCTGGGCCTTCCCGGCGGGCACGGCCTGATGGTGATGAACCGGCTCGCCCGGCGCTGGGGAGTGATGCCCCGGAGGGGCGGGAAGTCAGTGTCTGGCTTGAGGTGGCGGCTCCCATCCCGGTCCGTGCCGTGCGCGCGCCCGGTGGCTCACCGGTGTCGTCCACCGGTTGGCCGGACACACATACGCCGGGTCCGTGGCGGTCCGGCGAGGGGTCCCACCCCGACGGGCCGCCGGAATCCGCGCGGGGGCGCTGACCGCCAGTGCCGAGCGGGCGGGCCGGGCGTTGCCGCCGGGATGTCCGTCCCCGCGACGCGTGCCACAGTGGAGGCGGAGGTCCGTCCATGAACGAAGTACGGCAACGGTCCGAGCTCGACGAGGAGCTGCGGCGGCTGCTGGACGGACTCAAGGCCGTAAGGGACGGAGACTTCACCACCCGCCTGCCGGAGGGGTCCGAAGGCCCCCTCGGCGAGATCGCGACGGTCTACAACGGCATGGTCGACCAGCTGTCGCTGGTCACCTCCGAGGTGACCCGGGTCGCCCGGGAGGTCGGTGCCCAGGGGCTCCTCGGCGGGCATGCCCGGGTCCACCGGGTGAGCGGCATCTGGCAGGAGCTGGCCACCGGTGTCAACACCATGGCCGACAACCTCACCTCGCAGGTCCGCTCGATCGCTCAGGTCGCGACAGCCGTTGCCAGCGGTGACCTCACCCGCAAGATCCGCGTGGACGCGAGCGGAGAGATCCTGGAGCTGAAGGAGACCATCAACACGATGGTCGACCGCCTCTCCTCCTTCGCCGAAGAGGTGACCCGGGTCGCCCGCGAGGTCGGCACCGAAGGCAAACTCGGTGGTCAGGCCACAGTGCAGGGAGTCTCCGGCACGTGGAAGGATCTGACCGACAACGTCAACTCGATGGCCGACAACCTGACGAACCAGGTACGCAACATCGCCCAGGTGACCACGGCGGTCGCCAAGGGCGACCTCACCCGCAAGATCGACGTTTCCGCCCGCGGCGAGATCCTGGAGCTCAAGACCACCATCAACACGATGGTCGACCAGCTCTCCTCCTTCGCCGCCGAGGTCACCCGCGTCGCCCGCGAGGTCGGAACCGAAGGCAAACTCGGCGGCCAGGCCGAGGTGGAGGGGGTCTCCGGCACCTGGAAACGCCTCACCGAGAACGTCAACGGGCTCGCCGGCAACCTGACCCGCCAGGTACGTGCTATCGCCGCCGTGACCAGCGCCGTTGCGGAGGGCGACCTCACGCAGTCGATCACCGTTGAGGCCCCGGGCGAGGTCGGAGACCTGAAGGACAACATCAACGCGATGGTCGAGTCGCTGCGCATGACCACACGGGCCAACCAGGAGCAGGACTGGCTCAAGACCAACCTCGCGCGGGTGTCCGGCCTGATGCAGGGCACCCGCGATCTGACCGATCTCGCCCAGCTCATGATGAACGAGGTGCCGCGGCTGGTGGCCGCCCAGTACGGCGCCTTCTTCCTCGCCGAGGAGGACGCCGAGGGCCCGTGCCTGGTCATGCGGGCCTCCTTCGGCTCGCCCGACGATCCCACCGCGCCCCCCCGCAGGTTCCGCTTCGGCCAGTCGCTCGTCGGGCAGGCCGCGGGCGCGCGCCGCACCCTCTCCGTGGAGCAGCTGCCACCCGGGTACGCCACCATCGCCTCCGGCGCCGGAGCCGCCGAACCGGGCGCCCTGATCGTCCTGCCGATCGTGGTGGAGGACCAGGTGCTCGGAGCAGTCGAACTGGCTTCCCTCGCCCCCTTCACTGCCATCCACCGGGACTTCCTCGACCAGTTCATCGAAGCCATCGGCGTGAGCGTCACCGCGCTGATCGCCACCGCCCGTACCGACGAGCTGCTGGAACGGTCGCAGAGTCTGACCGCCGAACTCAGCGCGCGTTCGCAGGAACTCCAAGCCAGGCAGAAGGAGTTGCAGCGATCCAATGCCGAGCTGGAGGAGAAGGCCGCCCTGCTTGCTGACCGCAACCGCGACATCGAGCGCAAGAACCTGGAGATCGAGCAGGCCAGGCGCGAGCTCGAAGTGCGAGCCCAACAGCTGTCGCGCACGTCCATGTACAAGTCGGAGTTCCTGGCCAACATGAGCCACGAGCTGCGCACCCCGCTCAACAGCCTCCTGATCCTTGCCCAGTTGCTTGCCCAGAACGTGGAGGGGAACCTCACCGACAAGCAGGTCGACTACGCCGAGGTGATCCACTCCGCGGGCTCCGACCTGCTTCAGCTGATCAACGACATCCTCGACCTCTCCAAGGTCGAGGCGGGAAAGATGGACCTGCACCCCGAACTCTTCCCGGTGCGGCAGCTGCTGGAGTACTTCGACGCGACGTTCCAGCCGGTGGCGGCCGCCCGCGGACTGGAGTTCCGCATCCTCACCCGACCGGGACTGCCCGACGGGCTGCTCACCGACCAGGCACGGCTGCGCCAGGTGCTGCGCAACCTCGTGGCCAACGCCCTCAAGTTCACCGAGCAGGGACACGTGGAACTGCGGGTGGGCCTGGCAGCGGCGCACGAGATCCCCGCCGACGTGGGCCGCGGGGAGCATGACGTGGTTGCCTTCCGGGTGTCGGACACGGGCATCGGCATCGCCGAGGACCGGCTGGAGACCGTCTTCGGCGCCTTTCAGCAGGGTGACGGCACCACGAGCCGCCGCTACGGGGGAACCGGACTGGGCCTGTCCATCAGCCGTGAGGTGGCCCACCTGCTGGGCGGGGCGATCGAGGCCAGCTCCACGCCCGGCGAAGGCAGTGTCTTCACCCTCTACCTGCCGGTCCGGGCGCCGGCGCGGGCCGCTGCGGCCGGGCGTCCCCAAGCCATCGGCCGACCCGCTCCCGCGCATGACGCCACTTCGACGGGCCTCGTCCCGGACGCCGCCGAACGGGGCGAAGGCCCCGCCGCGCCCGGCCGCACCGTACTCGTCGTGGACGACGACACGCGCAACGTGTTCGCCCTGACCGAGATCCTCCGGCGCGAGGGGATGCGGGTGCTGCAGGCCGAGAACGGCCGCTCCGGCCTGGAACTGCTCGCCGCCCACGACGACATCGACCTCGTCCTGATGGACGTGATGATGGCGGGCATGGACGGGTACGCCACCACCGCGGCCATCCGTGCGATGCCGGCCTACGCCCACGTCCCGATCGTCGCCGTCACCGCCCAGGCGATGCCCGGCGACCGGGACAAGGCCCTGGCCGCCGGAGCCGACGACTACGTCACCAAACCCGTCGACGCCGACGACCTGGCCGCGCGCATCCGCGTCTGGCTGCACTGACGGTCGCCGCCCAACCCATGGCCCCCGACTGCGCTACGCCACCTGGATGAGCACCATGCTCGTATCGTCGTCCGTGTCCCCGCGCACCTCCGTGAGCAGCCGGTCGGCCAGATCGCTGATGTCCAGGTCCGCAAGCCGCTCCACCACCCCAGCCAGGAGCGCCAGCCCCTCATCCAAGGCGCCGTGTCGGCGCTCGACGAGCCCATCGGTGTAGAAGATCAGCAGGTCACCGGGGTGCAGCGCCGTGACCGACTCGGTGTACGCCACCGACGGCACCGCCCCCAAAAGGATGTCGCGCGGCGGATCCAGCAGCGACGCCCGGCCCTCACGCAGCAGGAGCAGCGGTAGGTGCCCTGCGCTGGCCCAGCGCAGCAGCCGGGGCCGCGGCTCGTACAGTGCGCAGACGGCGGTAGCCGTGGGATGGCCGGAGGTGGCCAGGGCGACCTCGTTGAGCCAGCCCATCAGGTGCCCGGGAGGATTCCCGGTGAACGCCAGACCACGCAGCGCGTTGCGCAGCGCCACCATGGCGGTAGCCGACTCGATGCCGTGGCCGGCGATGTCGCCGACAGCCAGCATCACCCGGTCCTCGGACAGCGGCAGGACGTCGTACCAGTCGCCGCCCACTCGGTAGTCCTCCGCGGCCGGCCGGTAGCGGGCGGTGACAAGCAGCCCGGGCAGCCGGGCCTCCTTCGGCACCTCGGGAACGATCGCCTCTTGTAGCTCGAGCACCAGTTGGTGCCGCACCGCGGCCTGCGCCTGCACCGCGGTCAGCTGATCGTAGGTGGCGCCGAGCGCCACCTCGGTCCGGTGCAGGGCCGACACGTCCTGGTAGATGCCGGTCACCGCAACGGTGGTGGCCTCCTTCACCTGAGGCTCCGCGGCGATCCGGACATGGCGCATCCCACCGTCCTCGCGGAACACCCGGACCACGGCCTGCGCACCCTCCTGGCGTCCCGTCAGGGACTCGATCAGGGCGGCCAGTTCAGCCGTGTCGCCGGGATGCAGCCGCGGAGCCAGCTCGCGCAGCGAGATCGCCGCGGCATCGCGGCGCACTCCGAAGACGGTGTACGCGCGTTCGCTCCAATGGGAGTGCCCCGAGACGAGGTCGTCCTCGAACAGCGCCATGTGGTCGAGCCGGTCGAGCACCCGGGGAAGCAGCAGTGCCGACTCGTCCGCCGGGTTCCACAGCAGCACGGCCCGTACCGGTCCGAGCGGCAGCACCAGTACGTCGTTCAGCGCGCTGCCGTCGCGGTCTGCGAGTCGGTCCGCCTGTCCCGGAGCCGCGTCCGCGCGCGCCTGTTCCAGCATCCGCACCAGCTCCGCGCAGTGGCCTGGCAGCACCTCGGCCAGTGCGCGTCCGGCAGGCTCCGGCAGCGCGCAGAGCTGCTGGGCGGCCACCGGGTTGGCGTGCTCGATCCGCCAAGCGGACGTGCCCTCGTCGAAAGAGAGCGCGAGAGCCGCGTGGACCAGGCAGTCCAACAGGGTGCCGAGCAGTCCGGGATGGCCGAAACCATCCGGATCCGGCGCGGCGTCGAGCACCCGCGCCGCGCTGTCGCAGATCCCCTCCACGGCGCGCCGCATCGGCGCGTCGAAAGCCGTAGGCCCGGGCCAGGCCGCGAGCAGCACACCGGTGACCGCCCCTTGGTGGCGCAGGGGCAGGACCGCCCGCGCGCAATCGGATGCGGGTCCGGGCAGCGGTTGCCCATCCTCGGTGCCGGCAGGCAGCCAAACGGGGCGGCCGTCGACGAGCGCCGTGCGCAGGGGGCCGCCGACATGCGCCGGCAGCCACTGCCAGTGCGTGGACTGCAGCGCGTTTCCGCCGGCCTGGGCGGCCAGCTGGAGACAGTCGGTGGTGGTCCGCCGCCACAGCCATACGGCTCTCGCGCCCAGGGGGCGAAGGCCGCCTTCGAGCAAGGACGCGGCGGCTTCCTTCGCGACGTCGGCCGACGCAATGGCCGCGTCGGTGCGCCGTACCCTTCGCGCGGCGCCGCGGTCCTCTTCCGCAGGCGCGCGGACTGGCGCCGCGGAGGCGGATCCGGCGGCGGCGTTGACGATGTCGGCGGCGACGTCCGACGGGTCCACACGCGCTTGTGTGGCCAAGCGGCGCAGATGGTCCGCGGCATCGGCGGGGGGCACAGACAGCTGGACGACCAGGATTCCGGTCGCGAGGTCGAGCAGATGGCGGTCGGCCCGGCCCGCCCGGAGCTCCGCGATCTCCTCGGTCAGCGCGCGAACGGAGCGCACGAGCTCGTTTTGGGCGGAAGCGGGGTCGGGGCCCGGCGCGCGGACGGGCTCGTTCATGTCGACTCCGGGAGCTGTGCAAAGTACGCCGGCATCGGTCCGAAAATGCCTCGATAGTGATTCTACTCGGGCATGTCACACAGCGTGCGGCGTGCGCCGCACGCCATCTCCTGCGGGTTCGGGTTCGGGCGATGCCTCAGCGGCCGGGCGGCGGGTGACGAGCAGCAGCCCGCCCTCGTACGCCGCGACCTCGAACCCCGCGGCCCGCAGTGTCTCGGTCAGGGCCATGAACATGGACCGGCGGATGCCGTCCAGCTCGGTGATCTCCTTCAGGTCGGCCTGGTCCCGATGCATCCTGAGCGTGGGGCCTATGACGGCCCCGGGCAGCCAATCGAGCAGGAGCCCCTCGCCGCAGCGGCGGAGTTGCAGCCCGGTACCCCGTGCCGGCCGGTCGAATCCGGCCTCGGCAAGGATCCGGTGCACCGCGTCGAGCAGGTCGTCCCGCCCGCCGGTCACGGGATGCCGATGCGGAGGCGAGCCGTGGTCAGTCATGGCCCGCGCCCCCCACGGCCGGATGCAAGCCGGGCCCGGAGTCGTTCGGGAAGTAGTCGAGGGTGCCGGTCAGCGCCAGCAGCCGGGCGACCCGGGGGCTCATGCTGCGGATCCTGAAGCGCCGGGCGCGATCGGCGCCTGCGTCCAGTCGGGCCTGCAGGAGGGCGTTGAGCCCGGAGCAGTCGCAGAAGGTCACGGCCGTCAGGTCGAGCACCAATCCTTGGGGGTAGGCGCTCAGGGCGCAGACCAGGACCTCGCGGAGTTCCGCGGCACAGTCCTGATCCATTTCTCCGGCGAGGACGACCACCGCGCCGCCCACGCCATCCGGTTCCACACGCACGGTCGAACATGTCTCGTCGGTCTGCGTCGTCGCTTCGAGTTCCTGAGCGGGGGCCATCTCCGACTCCCTTGGACCAGTCGGATCGCTGTCAGATCGATCGTGCGCCGCATACCGTCATACGTCAAGAATTACGGGAAAAGAATTTCGCGTCTTGTCTTACGTGTCTCGGATTGCGCGAGTCGCCTTACACGACTTGTCTCACGCGAATGGAACAGCGCATGATGGAAGGCATGGCAAGCAGCTCAGAACGTCGCCCCGCGTGGACGTTCCTGACCAATCACGCACGGGTCCTGGTGGTGATCTCCCGGGACCCCGGGGTTCGGCTGCGTGATGTCGCGGCCATGTGCGAACTCACCGAGCGGACGGTTCAGGGGATCGTCGCCGACCTCGAAGCGGACGGGTACCTGACGCGCTCGCGCGACGGTAGACGCAACCGATACGAAATCGCCGAGGGGGCGATGTTCCGGCACCCAGCCGAAGCCGGCCACGAGGTCGCAGGCCTTCTCGCCCTGCTCGCCGAGGACGACCCTTCGCTGAGGCGGTGACAGCGCGGGGGCACGAGTGCGGCGCTGGGGCGGTGAAGCGGGACGAGTGGTGTGGCAGCCGTGACACCGCCGTGGGGCCGCAGCATTTCCATGCCGTCCACCCCGACGACCACCCGACCGGCGCCGCCGCCTCGTCCGCGTGGTGCCTCATCCGCCGAGGGCGGGCAGCGCGTTCTTCGCGGTAGCCCGCTAAAAACGCCTCGCCATCGGGGCCGATCTGCCCGATGTACACCTCTTCGAAGCCCCCCGTCCACGCAGGCGGGCACGGCCGCCAAGTGCTCCTCGACGTCGCCGCCGCAGGGGACGTTCTCCGACACCTGACGGCGTTATCACCCGGCAACTGCTCCGTGGGCCAGAGCCGGTGCGCGGTGTACACGGTGCGAGGGACCCACCACGCCGAGTGGGACCTGCCGGTAGTTCGACGCATCGGTCGAGTAGGCCCCGAGGCTGCCCGCGTCGAAGCGGACCTCGCCGTCCACCTCGGCCCGCAACGCGCGTTCCAGGCCGGCGAGGTCGATGTCAGAGGCTGCGGCCACCGCTCAGTCCTTTCCTCCGCCCCCGGGAAGGAACTCCTGGACCTTCGCCTTGAACCCCTGGCGGACAACGGCTGCGCGGTCGCTGTCCCCACGCAGCACCGCCTCGGCGGCGGCCTTGATCTGGTCCCAGGTGGCGTGCGGCGGAATCGGAGGTACGGCCGGGTCCGTCCGGAAGTCGATGACGTACGGCCGGTCCGCGGCCAGCGCCCGGCGCCAGGCCGCTGTCACGTCGTCAGGGTTCTCCACCCGCTCGCCGCCGAGTCCGAACAGGGCGGCGACGTCGGCGTAGGGCACATCCGGGATGCTCTGCGAGGGTTCGAACTGCGGGGCTCCCTGCAGGGCGCGCATCTCCCAGGTCACCTGGTTGAGGTCCCCGTTGTTGAGTACGGCGACGACCAGCCGGGGGTCGGACCACTCGCCGTAGTACTTCGCCGCGGTGAGGAGTTCGGCCAGGCCGTTCATCTGCATCGCGCCGTCGCCGACGAGCGCGATGGCCGGACGGTCGGGGTGGGCGAACTTCGCACCGATCGCGTACGGCACGCCGGGGCCCATTGTGGCGAGGGTGCCCGACAGGGAGCCGCGCATGCCGTCGCGCAAACGCAGGTGCCGTGCGTACCAGTTGGCCGCCGATCCGGAGTCCGCCGTGACGATCGCGTCCTGAGGCAGCAGCTCGTCCAGCGCGTGGACCACGTACTCGGGATTGACCGGGTCGGCCGGCACCTCGGCGCGCCGCTGCATCACCTCCCACCAGCGCGCCGTGCCCTGCTCGATCGTGTCGCGCCAGGCGCCGTCCGTACGGCCCTCCAGCAGCGGTGCGAGGCGGCGCAGCGTCTCGGCCGCGTCACCGACGAGGTTGAGCTCGAAGGGGTAGCGCAGGCCCACCAGGGTGGGGTCGATGTCGATCTGCACCGCACGGGCCTGGCCGAATTCCGGCAGGAACTGTGTGTAGGGGAAGCTGGAGCCGACCACGAGCAGGGTGTCGCAATCGCGCATCATCTCGTACGACGGGCGGGTACCGAGCAGCCCGATCGAGCCGGTGACGTACGGCAGGGTGTCGGGCAGCGCGTCCTTGCCGAGCAGGGCCTTCGCGACCCCCGCGCCGAGGAGCTCGGCGACCAGTTCGACCTCGGCGCGGGCGTGCCGGGCGCCCTGCCCGATGAGCATCGCCGGCTTCTCACCGGCGTTGAGGATCTCCGCCGCCCGCGCGAGGTCGTCGTCGGCCGGAACGGGGGCGTAGCGGCCGAGGCCCAGGCTGGAGGGCACCTGCTTGAAGACGTGGGCGGGCGCCTGGTAGTCGAGTTCCTGCACGTCGGCGGGGATGATCAGCGCGGTGGGGGCCCGGCGGGCGGCGGCGATGCGCAGGGCCCGGTCCAGGACGTTGGGCAGCTGCTCGGGGACGGTGACCATCTCGCAGAAGTCGGAGGCGACGTCCTTGAAGAGGGACAGCAGGTCGACCTCCTGCTGGTACGAGCCGCCCATGGCGCTGCGGTCGGTCTGCCCGACGATCGCCACGACGGGCACGTGGTCGAGCTTCGCGTCGTACAGGCCGTTCAGCAGGTGGATCGCACCGGGGCCGGACGTGGCCGCGCAGACGCCGGTGCGGCCGGAGAACTTGGCGTATCCGACGGCCTGGAAGGCGGCCATCTCCTCGTGCCGGGCCTGGATGAACCGTGGCTGGTTCTTGGCCCGACCCCACGCGGCGAGGAGGCCGTTGATGCCGTCCCCCGGGTAGGCGAAGACGTGTTCGACGTCCCATTCCCGCAGGCGCTGCAACAGGTGGTCGGCGACCTTCATTGTGCTGCTCCTTTTCGGTCCGATTCGGCTCCGCTTCCGTCGCCTGCCCGGCAAAGTCCGACCCAATCGCGTCGCCGCGGTCAGGCACCGGAGCGCGGAGACGCGGGTGGTGAATGCGGCGATCCAGGCAGCCGAGTCGGTGGCGATCCTCAGGGTGGGCAGCACCGGGCCGGGAAGGAGCGCGGCGAGCAGCAGACGGCCGACCTGGGTCCGAGCCGTATGCGGCAGGGCAGGCTGCCCCTGATGGGGTGCGCGGAGGGCGGCGCCGATGATCGGATTGTCCGGCACGGCTCCAGGCCCCACTGGCCACGGCCGGCCTCCCTCGGGGCATTGTCGCCGCGCTCCGGGCGATCCTGTGCCCGCCGCTTCGAAGGCGGCGGCACCAGTCCCGATGACCAGGCCCTGCCCGGTCGTCCCCGGGCCCCTCAGGACTGCGTCCCGGGTTTAGGCGGCCGCGGCTCGGGGCGGTGGAAGGTCAGGCATGGAGTCTGCTGTAGGGGCAGTCCCCGGCGGCCAGGTAGCGGAAGGAGCAGGCGCTTTCGTTGGCCGGCTCGACGGTGACGGAGGGTTCTGCCGTCCGTGGGAGGCCGCGCAGATCCGGTCGATGACACGCCGTCCGTCAGCGCCGGCGTCCCATGCCCGCTGCGGCCCGTGCGTGGGCAGCCGGGCGTCGGGGCGAGGGGACGTAGGGCGGGTTGGCGATGACCAGGGTCGAATCGGCGCCCCTGGATGCGCAGGGGCAGCCGCTGCCGCAAGCCGTTCAGGCGGGCCGCCGGCGGCAGGGCTCCTGCCCACGTCAGGGACGGGAAACCGGGCGCCGCGAGCGGAATGAACGGATCACGGGCTGCGCCTACCCGGTATCGGTGCATCTGACGGCCCCGGGTGCCCCGGCCGGTGCCACGTGCCGGGATTGAAGCAGGGTGTGCCGGGCAGGCGCCGCGTAGCCGGCAGGCAGTCGGCCTGATCGCAGGGAGGAGAAACCTCGTGAGCATGGTGAAGGAATCCGTCGACATCGACGTTCCTGTGGGCAGCGTCTACAACCAGTGGACGCAGTTCGAGGAGTTCCCGCGTTTCATGGAAGGCGTCGAGGAAGTTCGCCAGATCGACGACCGACACTGCCACTGGAGGACCAAGGTGGCCGGTGCCGAGCGTGAATTCGACACGGAGATCGTGGACCAGCTGCCCGACGAACGGATCTCGTGGCGGTCGGTGAGCGGCGACGTCGAGCAGAAGGGCGTAGTGACGTTCCAGCGCCTGGACGACGCCCACACCCGGGTCAGCTTGGCGATGGACTTCGAGCCCCAGGGCGTGGCGGAGAAGGCCGGGGACGCGCTCGGGGTCCTGGACCGTCGGGTCAAGGGCGACCTCAAGCGGTTCAAGGGCTTCATCGAGGAACGCGGCCAGGAAAGCCGCGGCTGGCGTGGGCGGATCGCTCCCACGGACGCCGCTCCGTCTACCTCCACCGGCAGCGGACCGCTCGGCAGTACCTCGCCGGACGACATGCGGCGCAGCTGACCGCTTCGGCGCCCCGGGGCAGTCGTCTGCCCCGGGGCAGGGCAGACGATTCTTCGCGCAGGGACCCCAGGGGGCGACGGTCCCTTCACGAGCGACTGGAAGGACACGTCTTCATGCCGGTACGAATCGGGTACACGATGATGACCGAGCAGGCCGGAGCGCGTGAGCTGGTGTCCCACGTGGTGGGAGCGGAGAAGGCGGGGTTCGACTTCTCGGTCATCTCCGACCACTCCTTCCCCTGGCTGGAGTCGCAGGGACACTGCCCGTACGCCTGGAGCGTTCTGGGGGCGGCCGCGCAGGCCACCTCCCGGATCCCGCTCATGACGTACGTGACCTGCCCGACATTCCGCTACCACCCAGCGGTCGTCGCGCAGAAGGCGGCGACGATGCAGACCCTGTCCCAGGGCCGGTTCCGGCTGGGGCTGGGCTCGGGCGAGAACCTGAACGAGCACATCGTCGGCGCCGGCTGGCCAGCCGCCCACGTACGCCTGGAGATGCTCGAGGAAGCCGCCGACATCATCCGGAGGATGTTCACGGGCGAGTACGTGAGCCACCACGGTGCCCACTACGACGTCGAGAACGCCAGAGTCTGGGACCTGCCCGAAGAGCCGCCTCCGCTCGGGATCGCCGTGTCCGGCCCCCGCTCGTGCGAGCTCGCCGGCCGGCACGGCGACCTCGTGATCGCCACGGAACCGAAACAGGAGCTGCTGGAGCAGTTCGATGCCCACGGCGGAGCGGGAAAACCCCGCGTCGGACAACTCCCCGTCTGCTACGACACCGACCGCGACGCCGCCGTGGCCCGGGCGCACGACCAGTTCCGCTGGGCCCTCGGAGGCTGGAAGGTCAACGCCGAACTCCCCGGCCCCGCCAGTTTCGAGCAGGCCTCGCAGCACACCCGCCCCGAAGACGTGGCCGAGGCCATCCCCTGCGGCGACGACGTGGACGCCTTCGTCGAGGCCGTACGACCGTACGCGGAGGCGGGATTCACCGAGGTCGCCCTCGTCCAGATCGGCGGCGACCAGCAGGAGGCCTTCCTGAAATGGGCCGAGGCCAAACTGCTGCCAGCCCTCCGGAACCTGTGAGGAAGCCGCCGCCATGAACCGCGCTGCTCTCTTCGATGTCGACGGCACCCTCACGGACACCAACCACCTCCACGTCACCTCCTGGTGGGAGGCACTGCGCCAGGGCGGGCACCGGGTGTCCATGCATGACATCCACCGGGCGATCGGCCTGCCCGGCGAAGACCTCCTGGACCACCTCCTCGGAGAGGACCGCGACCGCGGCGACGACGACCGGATGAGCTCTGCCCACGACACCCTGTACGCCACGTACTTCGATCGGCTCCCCGCCTTGGACTCGGCGGCCGACCTCCTGCGAGCGCTGTCGCAGGCAGGCTGGAAGGTCCTGCTGGTCACCTCCGCGAAGGACAGCGAACTGGGGGCCCTGCGCCGGGCCATCGACGCCGACGACGCCATCACCGACACCGCGACCTCCGACGACGTCGAACAGGGCAAGCCGGCGCCCGACCCCGTGCACCACGCCCTCGAACTGGCCGGGGTGCCGCCCGAGCGCGCGGTGTTTGTGGGCGACACCGTCTGGGACATGAAGGCCGCCGACCGGGCCGGGGTGGCCAGTGTCGGCCTGCTGTGCGGTGGGATTCCTCGCGCCGACCTGAAAGAGGCGGGAGCCGCCGCCGTGTACCGGGACCCGGCCGACCTCCTGGCGGGCCTGGGCGACAGCCCGTTCTCCGAGGTGCCGGCCGCGTGAACCTCGCCCCGAAGGCTCGTCAGAGTTGAATTGCTCCGTCGAGCCGCCCGGGCCCACCGCAAGGGCCCTCTCGGGCCCTCCCTGGGGGCGCTCGCCGAGGAAGTGGCCGCGGACCGGGAGACTCTGCGTGAAGTGATGACCGACCTCGATGTCCCTGTCATGCGCACCAGAGTGGCCCTCGGCTGGTTTGCCGAGGGCTTGGTGATGGACCTCATCAGCCGGCCCGGCTCGACAACCAGGGAAGGCGGCATACCCGCCAGCCTGGCTCCCCGGCCGTGACCGTGCGCGCGGAACGGTCTGTACGGATGCCGTGGACCTGCCGGGCCCGGCTTGCGGCCGGATTCCAGGTGGGTCCGGTATCGAAACGGGCCATCACCCGGCCCCGGCGGGACCGGGCGGGCGTCTTCCACGGCACGATCGCCGTGGCCGCGATCCGGCTGCGGCTCCGCCCTTGAGCCGCAGCCAGGGAGGCCGGGCTGCCGACGCCTGTCTTCGGCGGCCGGAGCCTGTTTATGGAATTACCATTGGAGTCCGCAATTGGGGAGGTAGGGCTTCTTCTCGCATACCGGGGGCGACGGGTATATCGGTGTCTTAATCGTGTGGGGGCTGTGGTAAGTCATCTTACGCGGAAGATTACCGGAATCATCGTCGGAGACCACGGTGACCGCCGAGGAGGGGGCGGTAATGGTGGCGGAAGCAGAGGTCGCGAGCATGGCACCGGATGCCAGGGCGGTCAGGGCCAGGCCCATCGTGATCCCGAATTTCTTGCCGAAGTTGTGATTCATAGGAGTGGTCCTTCGTAGTGCAGGCGGGGCGGGGCTCGGCCTGCAGATGTGAAGGCGAGGTCCGGGGCTCGGCCTCGCGGTGTGCCACGCGAACTGGAAATGGGCACCTCTTCAGTAGGCCGGAGTGGACGACTTTGGTCATGTCCCGAGAAAACGTGTCTCGACAAAGACGGATGCGTGAGCTATGAGCCGCAGGAAGGGCGCAGGCACGGCGCTGTTCACCGCATCCCCGGCGGGCCGCCCAGTCTTCCTGATCGTGGTCGGCGTGGTCATCGTTGCGCTCTTGATCGCGGCGTTCTGGTACGGCGCACGGCGTGCCGCAGCCCGTAGGGACCTCTGTGCGCAGCCGACGGACCAGAGCCCTCGTGCGCGCGCCCGGCAAAAGTCCTGGCAGACCCCAGACGACCGTGAACAGGATTCCCGCCCCTGACCGCTCGTGGAGCCGGTCAATGGCCAGCCCTGCGGCGGACCCCACGTGGTGGCGCACGTTCTCTGCCAGGACGCTCATCTTGGCCTTGAAGCGCTCGTCGGAGGGGTCCATGTCCTTGAGTTCGGAGAGCATCCACACCACGGCATGGTGCTCCTCGATGCTCTCGAGAATGTGATCGGTGGTCTCAGGCGCGGCCTCTCGGGCGGCGGGGCAGAAGACCTGCTCCTCGATCCAGGCGTGCACGGTGAGCTCTTTGATCACCTCGTCGGCGATCGCCCGCCGCTCGGTGAGATCGTCGTCCCCGGTCTTCTCGAACCGTTTGAACAGCTTCTCGACTGTTTTGTGGTCCTCGCGCAGCAGCACGATCGCGTCCATGTCCGTCTCCTCCATCGTGATGCGCGGGCATCGGTGCCGGGCGGGCACCAACGCCACCATCGCTCCGCAGGCGCCGAGGACCCCTGTTTCCGGCGCTGGACACACAGGAGACCGCTCGCCCGGACCAGCGCCTCCCGCATGCCGATGGTTGAAGGGGGAGAGCCATCGTGCCGCCTTGGCGGGGCGCCGATCCGGGCACACGAACGACACGCCGCACACGAGATCACCTGAGCCGGTGCGACATCGCGAGTGGCCTGCCGCAGCCTCAGGCGGGCGGTAACGGGCTGATGGTGAAGACCTGGCCGGTCGTGGCGGCCAGGAGACGGCGGAACCGGCGGCTGGGAGCAGGCGAGGCCGAGCTGTGACCGGTCGCCGAACTCGCCGAGACCTTGGAACGGCACGTTCACCGACGTCCAGGTCAACATGTATGCGTCGTGGACCCCGGCCGAGGGTTTCGGCGTCCACCGGGACGACCACGACACGGTGGGCTTCCAGCTCGAGGGCTCCAAGCGGTGGCGCCTGTACGGGGCCACCCGCCCGCCCGGACCTGCTCTGCGACGACGTCGAAGCCCCCTCACCGCCCGACGGGGAGCCGGTCGCCGAGATCATGCTGCGCGCCGGCAACATGCTGTACGTCCCTCGATGCTGGTGGCACGCGGTCGCCGCGACCGAGGGCCGGTTCCTGCACCTCTTCGGCACCCCAGCCGTACCCGTCGCCGAACTCCTCGTGTGCGCCCAAGCCTTCCAGGCCGCTGACCGGACTCCCTTCTACGCCACGCTCGCCGACTCGGTCCGGAGCTACCTTCAAGCCCTCGCAAGCAGGCAACTACCCGCGGCCTGACCACAACGACCACTGCGGGAACCTTCGCTCTCAAGTCCTCTCAAGGGTTCCCCAGGGGCTATCGGTGGGTTGAATGCTCCAGCCAGTCGGCCAGCGGCGGTGCTGCGGAGCGCCTTCCGGCGTCGTCAAGCGAGCCCGTGCGTCTTCGAACCGGGCGTCGCTGGTGAAGGTCGCGTCCTCGAACCAGGCGGGGGCGCACGACGTCGATGCACTTGGCTCTGTACACGCCGAAGAGCAGCGTTTCGACAGCGGTTCGGGAGTTACCTTGGCCGTCCGCGCCGAGCCGTTGTTCATGACGCTGGGAGGCACCGCCCACCGCCGGGCAGTCGGGCCGCCGGTCTGGGCGCCCTCGGAAGCCGGCTAGCCGCTATGCAGTTGACATTTGGCCAAGGCCGTCCGGGGAGGGAGCGAGGGCCTAGAGTCGCGCCCGTGAACATACCCGTGGCGGTCCGTTGGGCCCTGCTCGCCTGCGCCGGCCTGAACCTCTTCTTCGCGCTGAGGGCGCTACACCGCATGCGCCGGGCCGGGCCACCGGTCCGGCCCCGGTCTCGACGCCCTCGACCATGCGCTTGGCACGGTGCTGATCGGCGCCCTCGCCGCGGGCGGCGACCACCCGGCCGTCGTCTTCGCCGCCCTGACCCTGCTCGGCCCGGTGATGCTCTGGAAGGCCGTCCGCGAAGCCCGTGCGCCGCGAGTCGAAGGCCCGAACCCCCGCCGAGGCCGGCTAGTGCCGCGTCAGGCAGCGTTTGCCCTTCAAGGAGCGGCGTCCGGTGCGTGCTCTCGGCGTGCCGGCCGCAAGCGCTCGTACTGGACGTACT
>NZ_JBFBAH010000044.1:0-44326 GCF_040682115.1 Streptomyces sp. NPDC051364
AGTACGTCCAGTACGAGCGCTTGCGGCCGGCACGCCGAGAGCACGCACCGGACGCCGCTCCTTGAAGGGCAAACGCTGCCTGACGCGGCACTAGCTCGCGCGGCCCCGCCACAGGCGCCGGAGCTGCGGGCGCCGGGCGCGCGCCATGCGCGAGTGCCGGTCGAGCTCCTCCACCAGCCGTTCGGAGCGCTTCTCCACCCCCAGTTCGTCCAGTACCCGGTCGGCTTCCGCGAGCAGGGCACCGTACAACTGCCACGCCCCCGGCCGCGATCGCGCCTCCTCCTGCAGAAGACGCGCGGCCCGCTCGCGGCTGATCCGCGCCGCCGCGAGCTCCTGCGTCAGCCGGACCTCCGCCTCCTCCGCACTGGCCGTGATCTGCGCGGTGATCAGTACGGCGAAGTTCTCGAGCGCGATCGCCATGTGCCCGAACAGCTCCCGCAGCGACTGCGCGACGTGTTCGGGGAAGAGCGGGCCGTCCGTGCGCGTCTTGGCCAGGTCGGTCAGCGTGCGGCAGCAGACCCGCAGGACCACGGCGCAGATCTCCAGCGTGTCGAGTCCCGTACGGAGCACCAGGCGGAAGAGGAGTGCCTCCTTCACCCGAGGGTTGAGGCGCAGGCTGTCTTCGGCCTGCCGCAGCGCCGAGTCCACGTGCGCGATGTCGTTGTCCAGCCGCCGTGCCTCGTGCAGTCGTGCCGCCGCCTGCTCCACGGGCGTGTGCTGGTCCAGTTCGTCGCCGATGTGGACCAGCAGGTCGCGCATGCGGCCGGTCAGTGAGGTGATCGCCTCACTCGCCGGCGCCACCCATACGGGCGGTGCGAGGAAGACGTTGAACAGGAGCCCCACACCGGCTCCGATCAGGGTCTCCAGTACGCGGTCCCAGGCCGTGGCCGCCACCTGAGTCACCCCGAGCACCAGCATCGCGCTGATCGCGACCTCGGGGACGAACTCGTCGACCCGCACCAGATGACCGACGACGAGCGAGGTGAGGATGACCAGGCCCAGGCTCCACCAGGTGAGACCGACGAGGGCGCTGAACCCGATGGCGACCAGGACGCCCGCGACGACCGAGTTCACCCGGCGGATGCCGGTGGTGAGGGTGGTGTAGAGAGTCACCTGGACGACGAGCAACGCCGTCAGCGGTGCGGTCAGCGGCGCCGGCTCGCTGCTCAGCCAGAGCGCGACGACATAGGACACCACGGCCGCCGCCGTCGACCGGACGGCCTGTACGACGACAGGTTCCCGGTGGCGGCGGACGAGGGAGCGTACGGTGACGATGACTTCCGGCATACGTGCCTTCCTTCCCGGACTCGGCGGCACCACGCGTCACAGGGATCAAGAAGCCACGTCCGGCCGCGCGGCCGCTGCCCGCATCCGCAACCGCCCCCCCCCAGCACTCCGTACGCCGTACGCTGTTTTTGGGCGGTGGCGGCGGCCTCGCCCGAGACACGAGCGGCCCAGCCTCGAAGCCGGTCACCCGGCCCCGGGCTAGTGTGGGTCGGGGGGAGGTCGAGGGAGGTCGGTGCCGGTGTCGACGTCAAGCCATGAGGTGTTCGGCGCGCCGTGCTGGGTCACCCTGATGGCACGCGATCTCGATTCCGCCCATCAGTTCTACGGCGCCGTGCTCGGCTGGAAGTTTCGCCCGACCCGCCTCGGCGAGGGCTTTTCCGTCGCGCTGCAGGACGGCGTACCGGTCGCCGGAATCGGTGCGCTGGCCCCGCGCCTGGGTGTCCCGGTGGCGTGGACCCCGTACTTCGCCGTGGATGACGCGGACGACACCGCCGCCCGGGTGCGCGAGCGCGGTGCCACGATGGCGGTGGGCCCGCTGGCCTTCGGCACCGGGCGCGCCGCGCTCGCGGCCGACCCCGACGGCGCGGTCTTCGGCTTCTGGCAGGGCGAGGTGATCCCGGACTGGACGGCACATCCCGGCGGCGCCGCCGGATGGCTCGAACTGCGTACCCGCGACGCCTTCGCCGCGGCCGTTTTCTACGGTGAGGTGCTCGACTGGGCCTGTGAGCGCGCCGGGTGCTGCGACGTCTCGTACGAGCACGGCCACGTCGTCGTCCGGCGCGGCCGCGACACCGTGGCCCTGATCAGCGGCGGAGCCGTCGAGGAGGCCCCGGATCCGCAGGTCCGGCCGCGCTGGCACGTCCACTTCCACGTGCCCGACCTCGAAACCGCCGTGGAGACCGCCGTGCGGCTCGGTGGCCGGACCGTCTCACCCGTCCACACCACGGCCACGGGGCGCCGGGTCACCCTGAGCGACCCGGACGGCGGCCTCTTCACGGCGGTCACGCCCCCGGACACGCCCGCTTGACGAAGGAGGAGAACGATGGCCATGGACGAGCTCTCGCGGTTCCTGAAGGCCCTGACGCCGGCCCGCCGGGAAGAGATCGAGCAGCTGCCGCGTGAGCGGCAGGAGGAGCTGGCAGCTGCGTGGGAGGCAGAACTGCGGGACGATCACGCGCTCGACACCCTCTCCGAGCTGTCACCGCCTGCGGCCGAGAGCGAAGCGGCCAAGCGCGTCACCGGAGGCTCCCCCGACTAGCGCTGCGCGACCGGGAGCGCCCTGCCGACAGCGGTCCGACGGTGCTGTGTGTCGCCGTCCCGGCGGGTGGCGGCCTGATCGCCGCCACCCGCCGCGGGTGCTCGGCCGCTTAGCCGCGGGCGGCGAAGGCCTTCGTGAAGGCGAGGGGTTCCTGGACGATGGACGAGCACGTCGCGTCGGCGGAGTTCTTCGCGCCGCCCGGGCACTGCTTGTCACGGGCGCCCGACCACATCGCGAGCCAGCCGAGACCCTTGGAGCGGGCGAACTCCACGAGCTGGGTGGCGTCGTCCACCTTGAAGATCTCGCTGGAGACGTCGTTGACGCCGATCATCGGAGTGACGGCCACCGTCTTCCACGCCGCCGCGTCGCTCAGGCCCAGTACGCCCTTGATCTGCGCCTGCGTCGCGGTGGCCGCCTGGATGGCGTATCCGCCCATGTCGCCGCTGTACGCCGGGCCGTAGTCCATCGCCATGATGTTGACGGCGGAGACCGCCACCCCGTTCTGCCTGGCATTGCCGACCAGGTCGACGCCGGGCTGGGTGAGCCCCTCGGGCATCACGGGCAGGGTGAACGAGACGTCGAGCCCGGGGTGCGACTTCTGCAGCTGAGCTATGGCCTGCGCGCGCCGGGTGTTCGCCGCCGTGTCGGGCAGGGCCGCGCCCTCGATGTCGAAGTCCACCTTGGTCAGCTTGTAGGTGTCCACCACCTTGCCGTAAGCGGCGGCGAGGTCGCCGGGGGAGGTGCACACCAGGCCCAGCTCGGAGCCGGCCGCACCGCCGAACGACACCCGGACGTCCCCGCCCTTGGCACGCAGCGCGGCGATCTGCGAGGCGACCCGGTCGTCTCCGAGAGCCGTGACACCGCCCCAGAGCGGGGAGCAGCCGCCGCCGGAGGTGATGAAGGCGAGGTTGAACTCCTTCACTCCGGTCTTGGCCGCCGTGTCCAGGAGGTCGAAGGCCGGGTAGAGCGAGGTGTCCACGTACGGTGCGAACCCGGCCGACGTGGTGCCGCCGCCCGGGGGCAGGGTCGGGGTCGGCTTCGCAGTGGCCGTCGCCGTCGCCGTGGCCGTCGCGGTGGGAGCGGTCGTCGGCTTGGAGCTGGGCGAGGCGGAGGCCGTCGGCGCGGTGGTGGGACGGCCGCTGGGGCTGGGCGTCGGCCCGGTGGCCGGGGAGCACTTCTCCTTGTTGATCAGGCACCCCGTCGGGCTGCCCGGGTTCCCGCTCGCGCTGGTCACGAACCCGACGGTGACCGAGCCGCCGGCGGTGAGACCGGCCGTGTCCCACCGGGGCGGCTTGACCGTCACATGCTGCCCGTTGACGGTGTGTTCACCGTTCCAGAGGGAGGAGAGTGCCGTGCCGGCCGGCAGGTCGAACTCGAGGGTCCAGTCCTTGAGCGTCCCGCCGCTGCGGTTGGTGATGACGTACTGGCCGGTGTAGCCGGTGTTCCAGCTGCTCGCCTTGGTGAAGGTCGCGCCGACCGACGCTGCCTGTGCGGTACCGGTCAGCACCAGGGCGGTGCCCCCGACGGCCGCCGCGACGGCCACTGCCGCGGCCGCCTTCGCCTTGGCGCTCGTTGTACGGCGATGGGAAATGCCAGCCATGAGGACCTGCCTCTGTGCGGGGATGAGGTTCGAGCAGCACGTTAGCGACCGGAAAACGGACAAACGTGCGGTTCGGGCCCCACTCCCGTGTTCTTGAGGCCGGCTTAAGGAACGGATCGGGGAGGGTTAATGACCGCCTCGCCGTGCTCAGCGTTTCAGGTAGGCCAGCACGGCCAGCACCCGGCGGTTGTCGTCGGGCGACGGCGGGATACGGAGCTTCGCGAAGATGCCGGCCGTGTGCTTGGCCACGGCGCTCTCGCTGATGTGCAGCCCGCCGGCTATCGCCGCGTTCGACCGGCCCTCGGCCATCAGCTCCAGGACGGCGTGCTCCCGCGCAGTCAGCCCGTCTGTCAGCCCGCGGGCGTCACTGCGTGCCAGCAGCTTCGCGATGACCTGCGGGTCCATGGCCGTACCGCCGGCGGCGACGCGGCGGACCGCGTCGACGAACTGTCCGGTGTCGGTCACCCGGTCCTTCAGCAGATAGCCGATGCCCCCGGAGCCGTCCGCCAGCAGCTCGTTGGCGTAGAGCTGTTCGACGTACTGGGACAGTACGAGGACGGGCAGGCCCGGGCGCCGCCGCCGCGCTTCCAGTGCAGCCTGCAGACCCTCGTCGGTGAATGTCGGCGGCAGCCGTACGTCGACCACCGCGACGTCCGGCGCCTCGGCCAGCAACGCCCGCAGCAGGGCCGGGCCGTTGTCCACCGCCGCCACCACCTCGCAACCGTGGTCCTGGAGCGTGCGTACCAGCCCGTCCCTCAGAAGGAAGAGGTCTTCGGCGAGGACAACACGCATGGAATCTCCATCGTCACGGTGGTCGGGCCGCCCTGCGGGCTGTGCAGGACGAGGATGCCGTCGAACGTACCCAACCGGCGGCGGACACCGCGCAGTCCGGTGCCACCGGCGCGGTCGTCCGCGCCGCCATGGCCGTCGTCGACGACCGCGATCCGCAGCAGCGCATCCTCGTGGTGCTCCAGGAGCACGCTGACGCGCCGGGCGCCGGAGTGCTTCGCCGCGTTGGCCAGCAGCTCGTTCACCGCGAAGTACGCGGCGGACTCGACCGGCGCCGGCGGTCGGCCCGGCAGCCGGTTGTCCACGTGCACGTCGAGGAAGCTGTCGAGCGCCAGGGACCGCACGGCGTCACCGAGACCGCGGTCGGCCAGTACCGGCGGATGGATGCCGCGCACCAGCTCCCGCAGATCCTGCAGGGCCCTGGCGGAGGTCTCCCGGCCGTCCGTCAACAGGCCGCGGGCGGCGGCCGGATCGGTGTCGATGAGCTGGGCGGCCCGGTCCAGTGTCATACCCAGCGCGACGAGGCGGGCCTGGGCGCCGTCGTGCAGGTCTCGCTCGATGCGCCGCAGCTCCGCCGCCTGGATGTCCAGTGCCTCCGTACGCGTATCGGTCAACTGCTCGACGCGCCGCGTGAGTTCGGTGGTACGCGGTGCGGACAGCTGCGACCGGATCCAGCGCGCGTGGAGCCGGAGCACCGCGGGTGCGCACAGCACGCCGGCGGCGATGAACGCGAGGCCGAGCATCAGCGCGGCGAGCATCGTCGGGGTGCTGTGCACCGGAATGAACGCATACCAGTTGCCGTCACCGAGCCGCCGCCACACCAGCGGCTGCACCAGCGCGCCGAACGCCCCGTACTCGACGAGCGCGAGGGGAACGGCCACGAGCAGCCCGCCGACCAGCGGCTCCAGCCAGGCCCAGGCGAGGTCGCGCCAGAACCCCTCGTTCCCGAGGACCGCCGCGACCCTCGTACGGTGGGACGCGGTGCGGTCCACGGTCAACGACTCGGGCGGGCTGATCCGGATGCCGCTCCACCCGGTGGCCCACCGGCGGGAGCGGTCCGAGAGGGCGCGCAGCGCCTTCGCGGCGGGCGGCAGCAGCGGGAAGCCGGCTCCGACCGGCAGGAGCAGCAGGGCGACCACCGCGAGCCCGCCGACGCAGGACACGGCGAGGGCGAGCAGGCTCAGCAGCTGGCAGCGCACGACGGCAGCCCAGGGCGGTGTGCCCGGCCGCGCCCTCACCGTGTTCTGTGTCAACGCGCCGGGCCCGCAGCCCGCTTGGCCCCCAGGGCCCGTACGACGGCCGCCGTCAGACAGGCCAGAGCAAACAGCACCATCGGGAGAACAGCTCCTGATTCCTCGTCCATGAACAGCAACAGGCCCAAGTTGATCAGCATATGAAATCCTCCGGCGAGCAGCAGGCGCGACCCGCGCACCCGCTCCAGGGCCGACCCCAGCACCACCGACAGGGACACGGTCGCGAGGAGGAACGCCCCCGCGTACGCCGGGTCCTGCGCGAAGACCTGAACGTGCCAGACGCCCCATAGCAGACCCACCGTGACCGACGAGGCGAGCGGGCCGCAGCGCGTACGGAGCAGAGGCTGGAGCAGGCAGCGCCAGCCGAGCTCCTCGCCGCACGCACCGATGAACTGCGCCACCACGATCACGACGAGCGGGTTGCCCAGCGAGCTCGGGCCGGTGAACCGGACGTCCCCGGTGACAACGCCGTACGCCGTCGCACAGAGGGCGACGATCAGGGGCGCGGTGGCGAGCAGCAGGACGCCGCGGCTGCCGAAGCGTGCGCCGCCGCGCAGTGCCCCGGCGAGCAGGCTCCGGATCTCGCCCCGCCAGAACAGGGCAACCACCGCGACTCCGAGAGCCGGTCCGAACTGCGTCAGTTGGACGACCTCGGTGGGGATCGGCGTACCCGCCTGAGCGGCGCCGAGCGCTCCGGCCGCCAGGAAGGCGACGGCGAGGAACACCGCCGCTTTTGCCGTGACGCGGCCGCCCGGCCCGGCGATGCGTGGCGCTCCTTCCGCGTCCGGTCTCGCCAGGGTCTGTCCATCGGCGTTCCCCATGTCCTCAGCCTCCGTCAGGGGTCGAACTGGTACGCCGTCGACGATGCCTTCTGCCGAGGCCGCAGCCACTGCACCTGGTTGCCGGGTGGGGTGTACCCAGGTACACCCCACCCGGCGGGGCAAGGGGGAGGAGGGAGGCTACTGCTTGTTCTTGGCGAGGTCTTCCTGGAAGGCCTTTGCGCACGTCGGACCGTTGTCCGTGGCGATGAACGAGACGACCAGCAGGGCGCCCGCCTTGCCCTGGTGGCTCGCCTTCACGCTCCAGCCGCTCTTGTCCAGCGCCTTGATGACCGCGGCCGGCTGATCGACGGTCCGGGTCTCCTTCCAGCCGCCCTTGGCCAGGGTCGCGACCGTGGCGTCGTAGGACTTCCTGGAGTCGGAAACCTTCTTGCTGTCCGCGGTCCAGGAGACCATGCAGGACTTCAGGTTCGCCGGTACGTCGTCACCGGGCTTCTCGGCGAAACCGGCCGCCGTGGCCGCGGACTCGATCTCCTTCTTCACCGCGGCGGCGTCCAGGGCGCCGGAACCGCCCGAACCCGCCCCCGCGCCGGCCGCCGGGGCCGAGGAACCGGACGCGGGCGCCTCGCCGCCCTTGCCCTTGTCCGTACCGCCCTCGCTGCCGCAACCGGCGACCAACAGCACCACACCAACAGCCGCGGCCGCCCACTTCGCCTTGCGCACTACTCTCCCAATCCACCGTGCGCGGGCGCCCGGTGCCCCCGCGATCAAGGAAGCAGTCTGTCATGCGGCGCACCGGGCGCCCGGATCGACGGACATCGGATCGCCGTCGAGCCGCCCGGCCTGCGGCGGACGTAAGGCTTTCGTCATCAGGAGATCCTGGCGCTCGGATCTCCCGCCCGCGTTGAATGACGAAGGAACGCATCGACGAAGAGGGGCTGTCATGACGAGGACGGGTGCCGGGACCGGGACCGGGGCCGAGGCCGGGGCCGGGGCCGCAACGGGGACGGTGACGGGGACGCGCCGGCGGCGCGGCCGGCTGCTGGCCTGGGTGCTGGTCGCGGCCACGCTGGTGCTGGGCGCCGGGCTGTACTGGGCCCAGCCGTGGAAGCTCTGGCAGAACTCCACGGTCAACGAGGCGCTGCCCACTGCCTCCACCGCCCCGGGGCCCGGCTCTTCGCGGCCGGGGGCCGCCCCGGCGCAGGGACCGCAGACCGTTGCCCAGGGCTCCCTGATCAGCCACGAGCACAGCACCACCGGCACGGTGAAACTCATCAAGCTGCCCGACGGCTCGCGCACGCTCCGGCTCGAGAACCTCGACACCAGCAGCGGCCCCGACCTGCGCGTGTGGCTGACCGACGCGCCGGTGAAGGAGGGCTCGGACGGCTGGTTCGTCTTCGACGACGGCAAGTACGTGAGCCTGGGCAAGCTCAAGGGCAACAAGGGCGATCAGAACTACGAGATCCCGGCCGATGTGAACCTCGCCGACTACTCGAGCGTCACCATCTGGTGCGACCGTTTCAACGTGTCCTTCGGCGCCGCGGCCCTCCGGACCGCCTGAACCGGCCGGCCTCCTGCGCCCGCCTCAGCCGAGGGTTTCCCGAGCGCCGGGCGTGAGCCAGCGGAGGCGGTCACCGACGTCGGCCGCGGCGAAGGCGGCGGTGATCCCGGCGCGGTCCTCGCTGAAGTGCTCCCACGATGCGTAGTGCACGGGGACGGCCGTACGGGCGCCCAGCGAGCGGGTCAGGGCCGCGCCCTGGGCCGCGTCCATGGTGATGAGCCGGCCGTCACCGAAGGCGGCGATCCGGGCCGCGCCGAGGTGGAGGAAGGCGGTGCCGATGCTGAACCGGTCGGCGATCCGGTCGAGTTCGTCGATGTAGACGGTGTCGCCGGAGAGGTACACGGCCTCGCCCTCGCCGTGGCCCTCCTCGTCACCCTCGGCCTCGATGACGAAGCCGATGACGTCGCCGACCGGCCCGTGGACGCCGGGGGTGGCGGTGATGCGCAGGGTCGTGCCGCGCACGGTGAGCTCGTACGTGGCCCACGGCGCCAGGCCGACGGCCTGGTCGCCGAGGCGGCCCGCGCCGCTCTGCGTGGTCAGGACGGGCCGTCCGGCGAGCAGGGTGCGGCCGGCGGCGTCCAGGTTGTCGGGGTGGTCGTCGTGGCTGAGGAGCACGGCGTCGACCGGCGGCAGGTCCGCGAGGGCGACCGCCGGGCCGGCCGTGCTGCGCAGGACGACCGGATCGTGGCGGTACTCGGCGGGCGCGGGGTCGAAGACCGGGTCGGTCAGCAGACGCAGACCTGCGATCTCCAGCAGGACCGTGGCGGTGCCGATGTGGGTGGCGGAGAACTTCACGGTGGTGACTCCAAGGTGGGTGAGGGCGTGCGGGACCGCCGCCGCACCCGGTATGCCCGGGCGGGGCGTGGTTTCGGGGACGGGGGTTCAGGCGGCGGTGCGGAACCGGCTGCGGTACTCGCCGGGAGAGGTGTCCAGCCGGTCGCGGAAGACGCGGTGCAGGGATTCGACCGAGCCGAAGCCGCAGGCGCGGGCGATGTCGGGCGCGAGCCGTGAGGTGCGTTCCAGGAGCCGACGGGCCGCCTCCAGCCGCATCCTCTCGACGTAGGCGCCGGGCGTGCTGCCGGTCTCGGCCCGGAAGACCCGGGCGAAATGCCGCTCGCTCATGGACATCCGCACGGCGAGCGCGGGCACCGACAGGTCGGCGTCCAGGTGCTCGCCGATCCACCGCCGCAGCTCGCGCAGATCGTCGCGGCTGCCCGCAGAGTGGGCCAGGGGCACGCTGAACTGGCTCTGGCCGCCCGGCCGCTGAAGGTACATGACCATGATGCGGGCGACTTCGAGGGCGACCTCGGCGCCGTGGTCCTCGGCCACGAGGGCCAGGGCGAGATCCATGGACGAGGTGATGCCGGCGCTCGTCCACATCCGGCCCGAGCGGACGAAGATGGGATCGGGGTCGACCTCGACGGCGGGGTGGTCCGCGGCGAACCGGTCGGCGGTGGCCCAGTGGGTGGTCGCCCGGTGGCCGTCGAGCAGACCGGCGGCGGCGGTCACCTGCGCGCCCACGCACACCGAAGCGACCCGGCCCGCGGCCGGTCCGGCCTCGCGGAGCCAGGCCACCACGGCGGGATCGACATGCGGCTCGGGGCCGTCGGCGCCGATCCGGATCCGGCCCGGCACCACCAGCGTGTCGATCGTTCCCTGCTCGGAGAACAGTTCCTCCACGTGCAGGCGTACTCCGGCGGAGGTCTCCACCGGGCCGCGCCGCTCACCGGCCAGGTGCACCTCGTAGCCGCCGCCTCGGCCGCCGCCGTGGCCCGGGTGCCCGGTCCCGGCCTCCAGTACGAGGTTCGTCATGGCGAAGACCTCGGCCGGCCCCGTCACGTCGAGCGCGTCGATCCCGGGGAACATTGCGAACACGACCACGTGGGGGCCGGAGAGGGGGGAGTGTGAGCGGGAGTTCATGACCCCAAATATCCGGCCCCGGCCCATGCGTCTGCAATGACGGGCATCTGCAGGATCCGGACATCACTCCGAGGCGGCAGCCTGCCGCTCGAGGAGGGCCTTGAGCCGGGCCAGGTCCTTTCCCTGGGCGCGGCGCATGGCTGCTGCCGGCACGGGCCCGGCGACAGAGGCGAAGCCGCTCGGCTCGCCGGTTCGAAGTCCGCGCCCCCGGCCTCTTGGCCCTGGGCTTCGAGGACCCCGCCCTGTGGAAGGCCCTGGCCGAACAGCGGCCCACCCGCATGGGGTCGACGGCATTCCGGTGACGATCCGGTCTCGGATGCGGTGACCACCGTTGCTTCCGCGGCAGGCGGTCCGTTTGGCGGTCATGGAAGCTTCTACGCGTCCAGTCGTGTCCCCCGATGTTTCTTTCGCAGAGCTCAACGGCGCGTACTGGATCGACTCCGACTCGTCCCTCCACGGTACGGAGGAGTGCAGCCAGTGCGCCCTCCTGCGCGAACCCGACGCCACCGTGCGCCCGACGGCGGGTGCTGACGGCCCGGTCTTACAGGAGGACCCGGCATCGGACACCGCCGGATGCCGCGGTATCGGGTGGGTGCTGACCACCGGGCGGCCGTTACTGCTGACCGGCGCGGCGATCACCGTCGCCGCGGCGCTGGTCGCCGTGACGCTGGGCTGAGCGGCCGGCCGGCCCGTGCGCGTGGTCGCCCAGCAGCGCCCGCCCCATCGGCGTCAGTGCATGGCGGACACCGGTCCCGTCCCGCTCCGTCGTGAGCAGGCCCGCGGCGCGCAGGACCGTGGCGTGGTGGCTCGCCGTGGCGGGCGAGGTCCACGTACGGCGCGCCAGTTCGGCCGTGCCGGCCGGGCTCGCGGCGGCGTACAGGGTGCGTGCGCGGGTGGCGCCCAGCAGCGCGGCGAGGGCGCCGTCCGGCTCGGCCGGAGCGGCCGCCGAGCAGACGGCCCGGTAGGCGGCCAGGTCGTGGGCGACGGGATAGCGCAGGACGAGCGGCCGTTCGGGTTCCGCGTTGTCGCACAGCACAAGGGGGTCGGGCCGGAAGAAGGTCGGGACGAGCACCACCCCGCGGCCCTCCAGCTTCAGGTCCGTGGTGGCGGCGCAGGGCACGGTCAGCACCGGCGCCTCCCAGCGGATCTCCGGGTGCAGCGAGCCGAGCAGCCCGCCGACTGGGAGTTCGACCGGAACGACGGCCGGCACACCATCAGGCACCGGGTCACCGGTCTCTGCCTGGAAGACGCGGGCATGCCGTCCGGCAGTCGCCGCGAGGTGCGCCAGATGCCCTGCAACGGCGGTCCCGGACAGCTCTGGCAGCGGCGCTGAACCGCGGGTGCGGCCGTACCCCGCGTGCGGCCGCACCACCGCCGTCCACCAACCCCTCCGGCCCTGCGGGCCTTTCGGAGAGTCCGTCCGTGCGCGTAGCGTGTTCGCATGACTACGACACCGGCTGAGGCGGGCGGGTCGGACGTGCCGCCGGACCGGGCCCGCCCGCGGATGGAGATCCGCAACCGGCAGACCGCCGGGCTGACGTTCCGCGCGGACCCGTGGGCCGCGAAGAAAGCCGGCGCCCAGGCGACGGCCACGGTCCGGGCCTGGGGATACGCACACCTCGACGAGCCGGACCTGGAGACCGCCGTACGGCGTCTCGTCGACGCGGCGGTCGCCGACGGCGGCAAACGGATCAGCGTCCACCTCGCCGACCAGGACCACCGCATCCTCGCCGTCGCCCTCAGCCACGTCGCCGGTGCCGCGCTCGACGAGGGCGCCGTCCTCACCGAACTCGCAGCCCTGCGCACCGTGGTCAGCTGCGGCAGTGACGTCGGGCCCGACGGGCGCCGGGTGTGGGCCCTGCTCGACGCCGCGCCGCCGCGCCGCCACGGACAAGGGACCTGACGCAGTCTCACCTGCCTCATGATCCCCGGCGGTTCAGGACGGGACGGCGGTGGTGGCCGGGTTCGGCCCGGACCTCGCGTGCGCCGACGCCGGCCGGCGCCGGCGGCGGTGCAGCAGCGCGTCGAGCGAGAGCGCAGGGGCACCCGCGAGGACCAGCGGGATCCAGGCCATCAGGTACACCAGGTCGTTGCCGTAGTAGTACGGGGTCGTCGGCCAGCTGATGGTCAGCCACAGGCTCAGCGAGATCAGGGCGCCGCCGAGGGCCGCGACCCGGGTCAGCAGCCCCGCCAGGGCGCCCAGCCCGACGGCCAGTTCACCGAGGGCCATCGCGATGCCGAAGCCCACCGGGTTCTGCGAGGAGAGTTCGATCAGCCCGGGGAGGGCGGCCGAGTCCCGTACGGCTTCCATCTGCTGTCCGATCGAGCCGTCGCCGCCGGCGGACAGGAATGCCGCGTCGGTCAGCTTGTCCAGCCCGGCGTAGACGAAGGTGATGCCGAGGAAGAGGCGCAGCGGCAGGAGTGCGTACTCGGCCGCTCGGGTGCGCAGGTCGGGGGATGTCGTAGTCACACCCTGGACACGCAGGAACCCGCGCTCCGGTTCGGCCGAAATTCCGCGAAGGACGCGTTGAACCGCCCGCCGCTTCCCTGCGTGTTCCTGCTGAGGCTGGAGTGGCAAGGGATGCTCCGGTCCGCTTCCGGTACGAGAAGGAGATACGGCCATGGGTGACACCACGCGTCGGCGCACGGTTCTCGCGGCGGGCGCCGCCACGCTGGCAGGCACCGTCCTGAGCGGCTGCGGCAGCGACGGCGGGTCGGACGCAGCAGCCGACAACGCGCCTGCCGCACCCTCGGCGGGCGGTGGCAGTGGCGGTTCCGGCGGCGGCGCCGGTGGCGGGCAGGCGCTCGCGCAGACGTCGGAGATCCCGGTCGGCGGCGGCAAGGTGTTCAAGGACCAGAAGGTGGTGGTCACCCAGCCGATGGCGGGGCAGTTCAAGGCCTTCTCGGCGACGTGTACGCATCAGGGCTGCTCGGTCGCGACGGTGAAGGACGGAAACATCGTCTGTCCCTGCCACCAGAGCCTCTTCAAGATCGCGGACGGTACGGTCGCCGGAGGCCCCGCCACCCGTCCGCTGGCTGCGGCGAAGATATCCGTGGAGGGCGACAAGATCACCCTCGCCTGAACCCGTCCGCCGCCGGACGCGCCGAGCCCGCCTGACCGGCCGAGCCCGGCGGCGGACGCCCGCACCGCCCGGCGTCAGCTGTCGCTGTCGCCGTAAGCGCTGCCGTCGCCGTAAGCGCTGCCGTCGCCCAGGTGGGTGGTGGCCAGCCCCGGGTAGTCGAGGACGAGTCCGGTGCTGTCGAACTCCACGTCACTGCGGAAGCTGTCGGAGGAGTACCGCACCCGGTGACCGCCGAGCGGGGTGTACGTCTGCGCGGACGGTGTCACGGTCAGTTCCGGTACGGCCACCCAGGCCATCAGGAACTGCTGTTCGGGGCCTTGTTCGCGGGCGAGGTGGAGCCCGTGGCGGCGTACGGGCATGGTGTTGGTCAGCGGGCACAGCCCGAGGTCGCAGTCGAGGGCGCCGTCGAACTCGGCACGCGCCTGCCCGTCGACCGTCCACCGCCCGTCGTCGCCGCGGCACAGCGCGAGTTCGCGCCTCGCGTGGCCCGGCCCCTCCACGCTGACATGCAGCGAGCGGGTGACGAAGCGCGGCCCGGTCTCGAGCCGGTAGGCGACCCAGTACGGGCCACCCTCCAGGGCGAGTGCCCGGCCCCGCGCGTGGAGCCGGTCTCGCTCGAACTCCCCCCATGCGGTGTCGTATCCCTTGCCGGCCGAGACGTGCCAAGTGCGGGTGAAGCGTACGAAATCGTCCATGAAGCGATCTTCGCGCACGATGACGGCGGCGGGGGCTCGGAGGGGGCTCGGAGGGGGCTCGGCGGGGCGCCGGACCGCGGGGTACGTCAGCCGGCGATGCGGTATCCCACCCCCGGTGTCGTCTTGGCGAAGTCGGCCGTGGTCGGAGCCGCAGCCTTCGCCGCCGGGCTGGCCGGCGCCGCCGTCGTCATCCCGCTCGCCCGGCAGAGCGCGCAGGGCAGGGGATTGAGGGTCTTCCCCGTCGCGACGGCAACCGAACTGCGCGTCGTCCTCGGCACCGCCCTGCTGTTCGCCGTCACCGCCGTGCTCGCGCTGGCGGTCGGCACGCTCCTGCGCCGCAGTGTGACGGCGGCGGCCGTGGTCATCGCCTCGCTGGTGCTCCCGTACCTCCTCGCCGGCGCCGGCGTGCTGCCCGCGGGACCCTCGGAGTGGCTGCTGAGGGTCACCCCGGCCGCCGGCTTCGCCATCCAGCAGACGCTCCCGCGCTACGCGCAGGTCCTGAGCGTCTACGAGCCCTCGACCGGCTGCCACCCGCTGTCACCGTGGGCGGGATTCGGGGTGCTGTGCTGCTACGCCGTACTCGCGCTGGTCCTGGCGGCGACACGGCTGCGGGGGAGGGACGCATGAGGTACGCACTGCACGCGGAGCGGACGAAGCTGCGCACGACGCGGGGGACCGGGCAACTCCTCCTAGCCATCGCGTTGACGGTGGCACTCGGAGCCGGCACGGCCAAGGCGGTGACCTGCCCGGACCTCGGCTGCGGCGAGGACGGGGTGCGGCTGTCGCTCACCGGGATCGTCCTCGGCCAGGCCGTCGTCGCCATCGCTGCCGTCCTGACGGTCAGCGGGGAGTACGCGACCGGGATGATCCACACCAGCTTCGCGGCCGTGCCGCGGCGGATCACCGTCCTCACCGCCAAGGCAGCCGTCCTCGCCGCGACCGTGGCGGCAGCCGGGACCGCGGCCGTCCTGGCCTGCCTGCTCGCCGGGCGGTACCTCCTGCCCGGCAACGGATTCACCGAGGCACACGGCTATCCGCCCCTGTCCCTGGCCGACGGCCCCACGCTGCGCGCCGCGTTCGGCTCCGTGCTCTACCTCGTCCTGATCGCGCTGCTGAGCCTCGGGGTGGCGACGGCGGTCCGGGAGGCCGCGAGCGCCATCGGGATCGTCCTGGGGCTGCTCTACCTCGTCCCGCTGGTGACGCACGTGGTCACCGACCCGGCGTGGCAGCGGCGTCTCGCGCAGGTCGCCCCGATGACCGCCGGGCTGGCCGTACAGGCCACGACCGGCCTCGACCACCTGCCCATCGGCCCCTGGGCCGGGCTCGGCGTCCTCGCGGGATGGACGGCGGCGGCCCTGCTCGCCGGTGGTGTGCTGCTGCACCGGCGCGACGCATGACCGACGAGCAGGCACTGCCGTGGTGGCGTCACTCGTCCGTGTGGTCCCGAGCAGGCCCTCGCCCGGATCCACCGGGCGTTGGGGTTGTCGGCCGCCGTCGGTGTACCCGTCCCGCGGGCATCATCACCGTCAATCGATGGTGGATGAGAGGCGGGTGGGGAGCGTGGGAGAGCTGGCGCTGGGCCTGGCCCTGGGGTTCAGCGCCGGAGTCAGCCCGGGGCCGCTGCTCGCCCTGGTGCTGTCCGGGACCCTGCGCGGCGGGCTCGGGGTCGGCCTGCGGATCGCAGCCGTCCCCCTGCTGACCGACCTGCCGGTCATCATGCTGTCGGTGGCGGTCCTGAGCGTGCTGCCCTCGCGGTTCGTCGCCGCCGGGGGCGTCGTGGGCGGGGCGTTCCTGCTGTGGCTGGCCGTCTCCACGCTGTGTGAAGCCCGTACCGCGACGCCGCCCACCGCGGCCGACCCCGTACGGGCACGGGCGCAGGGCCGGCGGGCGCTGCGCGAAGGGGCGGTGGCCAATCTGCTCAGCCCGCATCCGTGGACGTTCTGGCTGACCACCGGAGCCCCGGTCCTGGTGGCGGCCTGGCGGCATGGACCGCCGGCCGCAGGCGGGTTCCTGCTCGGCTTTTACACCCTGCTCGTCGGCAGCAAGGTGCTGCTCGCCCTCGCGGTGGCCCGGGCCCGGAACCGCATCAGGACGCGCGCGTACCGCCTCCTGCTGGCCGCCACCGGCCTCCTGCTGCTGGTCGCGTCCGCGCTGCTGTTCACCGAGTTCGGCACGGCCCTGCTCAACTGATCCACCACCGGCCTGCCGCCGGGCAACCGGACGCGGTGAACCGCTTGTTATCCTCGCGCGCCGCCCGAGTACCGGGCGGACAGGGGAGGGGGGAACGGATGGGGCACGTGGCCGAGGATGCCGTACCCGCGCCGCTCGCCGTGGTGGCGCGTACGGCCGCGGAGCTGATCGACGCGGACGGCGGAAGCGTGACGACGTACGAAGCGCTGCTCGACGCCGTGGTCCGGTGGGCGGGACGGGATCGAGCGGCGCTCGCCGAGGCGCTGCGCCCGGTCGCGGAGCGCTGGGGCGGTGTCCATCAGCCTCGGGTGCTCGCCGCCAGGCGGCTGCTGGCCGTCGTACGGTGCGCCGCGGCGCCGGTCGAGGAGCGCGCGGTGGCCGACCGGAGCGAGGCCGGGCCGTGGCTGGAGGTCTGCCGGCATACGGCGGTCCTCGACGTGGTCGGCGCACGGATCGCGGAGATCTGCGGGTGGCTGCGGTACGGGGAGACGGTGCCGATGCTGCTGGCCACGCCGAGCCGGGCCGACGGCACCGTGGACCCGTTCGACCTGGTGATGCGACTCACCGAGTACGAGCAGGCAGGCGCCCGGCCCGGGCCCGCCGACCTGGGGCAGGCGTTGCTGCGCTGCGGCGGCGGCCCCGCCGACGAGGACGTCGTGCGCGCGGTGGCCGAGCCGGCGCCGCCCGAGGGCCCGCGCATCGCCGCATGGCTGCGCCGGGGCGGTCTGCCGCAGCCGGGTGCGGCCGTGGTGCGGGAGCCCGGGGAGCCGGAGCGGCCGAGCCGTCGGTACGGGGCCCGGGTGGGGCGCCGGGTCCTCGTCGGTACCGAACCCCTGGACGGGCGGGGCGACTTCCCCCGGCCCTTCTGGTCGCTGTTCCGCGGTTTCGAGCCGCTGATCGGCTGCCATCACCTGCTGCTGGGGCACCGGGAGCGGCATGCCGTCGCCGCCCTGCCGCGGCATCCCGAGATCGTGGCGGCCCGGCTGCTGACGGAGGTCGCGGCCACGGCCGACCAGGACGGGGCGGGCAGCCCCGAGTTCCTGCCCGCGCTGGCGCAGAGCCCGGGCCCGGCCGGGCCGGCCGTGCATCTGGCCCTGGCCTACGGGCTCGGCGCCCGCCCGGAAGCCGACCGGGAGGCGGCCGTCGAGGCCTTGCTGATCCTGGCCGGGCAGGGCCGCCTGGACGGCGCGCTGCTGGGCGGTGAGCTGGCCCGGCTGGTGCTGCCGGAAACCCTGCGGATGCCGGTGGTGACGGAGTCGCTGGGCCGGGCCGCCGGTGCCGGTGCCGGTGAGGGTGCCCGTACGGCCGACAGCGCCGGCGCGGTGTGGCCGGTGCTGGCCGCGATGCTGCCCGGTCTGCTGGCGGCGGTGCATTCGGGAGCCGTGTCCAGGCCGCACGTGCCGCTGCTGGCGTTGGCCGCTGACTGCGCGCAGGGCTGCGACGCGCGCGGCACCGTCACCGAGGTCGATGCCCTTGCGGCGCGGCCGGGCTCGGCGCAGTCGGTACGGGAGGCCCGCCGGCTGCGCGACGTACTGGCCGGGCGGCGCCCGTAACGCCGCAGGACCTGGTGTGCGTCATGGTGGATGTCGTGGACGTTGATGCTGATGTGGATGCGGTTGCCGACGAGCTGTACGGACTGGTCCCGGGCCGGTTCACCGCGGCCCGGGACGAGCGGGCGGCCAGGGCCCGGAAGGCGGGACAGGCGCAGGCGGCCAGGGCCATCGCAGGACTGCGGCGCCCCACACGGGCGGCGTTCGCCTCGAACCTGCTGGTGCGGCGGCGCCCGAGAGAGGTCGCCGCGTTCCTCGAACTCGGCGAAGCGCTGCGCCGAGCCCACCGGTCACTGGACGGCACCCAGCTGAAAGACCTCTCCCACCAACGGCATGTGGTGGTCGCCGCACTGGCGCGTACCGCCCGGCAACTGGCCGAGGAGGAGGGCCAGGCGGTCAGCGAGAGCGTCGCGCACGAGGTGGAGCAGACCTTCCACGCCGCCCTCGCCGACCCGGAGGCCGCCGAGCAGTGGTCGGGCGGACGCCTGACCACCGCGCTGACCCCACCGGCCGGTTTCACGGGCCTCCCCGACACAGCCCCTGTACGCCCGCAGCCCGCTGTCACCCAGGCCGGCGCTCCGGCGAAGCCGAAGGCCTCCCGCGAGGGGGAGCAGGGCCGGGCCCGGCACGAACAGGCCCGCCGCATGGCCGAGGAGACCGGCGTCGAGGCCACGGCACGGGAGGCGGAACTGCGCGAGGCCGAGCAGGAGCAACGCGACCACGACCAGGCGCTGGCCGAAGCCGATGCGCGTGTCGCCGAGGTGGAGCGGCAGCTGCGCGAGGCGCAGACCGGGCAGGCCGAAGCGCGGCGCGCCCTGGACGAAGCCGCCGAGCGGGTCCGGGACGCCGCCCGCACGGCGGGTGCGGCGCGCCGCAAGGCCGATGCGGCCGCCGACCGGCTGGCGGAGCTGCCGGGGGCGGAGGAGTAACCGGAGGGCCCCCTGTCGCCCGGCTGCCGGGCGACAGGGGGCGATCGGAGGGACACTGAAGCCAGGGGGCCGATGCCGGATGAGCTGCGGCGAACGGAGGGCAACCACCATGCTGGGAGACAGCAAGGGATTCAGCGGCTACTCGGTGGACAACGTCGAGGGCGCCAAGGGTTTCTACGGCGAGACGCTCGGACTGCGGGTGTCCGAGGAGAACGGTCTCTTGACCCTGCACCTGGCGGGGAACACCGACGTCATGCTGTACCCGAAGGAGAATCACGAGGCCGCGACCTTCACCGTTCTGAACTTCCCCGTGGACGACATCGACAGGGCCGTCGACGAACTGGCCGCACGCGGCGTGGCGTTCGAGCGGTATGAGGCATTCGACCAGGACGCGAAGGGAATCGCCCGGGAGACGCCCGGCCCCGCGATCGCATGGTTCAAGGACCCGGCCGGGAACATCCTCTCCGTGCTCCAGCCGAACGGGATGTAGGTCGGATGTAGGTCAGGCCAGTACGGTCCCGCCGCCGTCGACGGTCACCACCGTGCCGGTGGCGAAGGTCTGGTGCAGCAGGTAGACGTACGCCTCGGCGGCTTCCCCGGCCTCTCCCACGCGGCCCAGGGGAAGACCCGCCCCGGTCTGCTCGTACATCCGCTCCCGCTCGGCGGGTTCGAGCCGAGACCAGAGCGGCGAGCGCACCACCCCCGCCGCCACGGCGTTGACCCGGATCGGCGCGAGTTCCACGGCCGGCGCCCTGACCGGAGCCGCTGCGGCCACCGCGCCGAGGTGCGGACCGCGCATCGGAACGCGGCCAGGATTTCGTCGAGTTGGCCACGTCCCTCACCGCGTGACACGCCTACTCCGCGGTGTCGCCCCGCGTCGGGACGCACAGCACCGGGATCGGCGACAGGTACAGCAGTTTGTGCGGGGTGGAGCCCAGCAGGGCGCCGCGGATCGGGCTGTCCCCCCAGCTGCCGACGATGATGACCCGCGCCCGGTGCCGTTCCGCGGCGTCGAGCAGGGCCTGGGCCGGTTTCTCGTCGACCACCTCGACGGTCGACGGGACGCCCGCCTCGTCGGCGGCCTCGACGGCCCGCGCGAGGGCGCTGCGTCCCGCCTGCCGGACGGCTTCCCGGTGCGCCACGTACTCCTCCCCGGCAGCGCCGGGCGCGGCGGCACCGTAGACGAGGACGAGCGGTTCGCCGAAGGCGGTGGCGACCTCGAGCGCCACTTGCAGGGCCCGTTCCGCGCCGGGTGACTCGTCGTACCCGAGGACCACAGACATCAGGGACTCCTTCCGGACGCCGGGCTCGCCGGGCTACCGCTTCCTGCCGTGGACGAGCTCCGGATCGACGACGCCCCGCCGCTCCCGCCAGAACCTGCCGTCCCGTACCCGCCAGAAGCACATGATCAGTACGCCGACCACGGTGATCCCGATCCCGATCACCAGCGGTGGGCCGAGACCGAACCACGAGACCCCGCTGGCCGAGTTCTCCGGGTTCGACATGTCGTTGATCGACTCCTCCAGCAGCCAGGCCAGCAGGCCCGCGCCGATCAGCGGCCCGAGGCCGATGAGCAGGAAGTTGTGCAGGTTCTCCAGCAGGTGGCGGCGGTAGTAGACGGCACAGGCGACACCGGTCAGCGCGTAGTAGAAGGCGATGAGCAGGGAGAGCGCCGTCAGCGAGTCCAGGAGGGCGTTCTCGCTGATCTGGTTGACGACGAGGTACCAGGCGATGGCGATGGCGGCGACCCACCACGTGCTCACGTCCGGGGTCCGGAACCGCGGGTGGATGTGCGCCAGCGGATGCGGCAGCGCGTGCCGCCGGGCCATCGACAGGGCCGTCCGGGAGGCCGGGATGATCGTGGTCTGGGTGGAGGCGAGCGCGGAGGTGCAGACGGCCAGGAGCACCACCCAGTCCCAGCCGCCCATCACCTCGTGCGCGAGCACGGCGAAGATGGCCTCTTCCTCGCCCGCGTTCTCGGCGAGGAAGGCGGTTCCGGCGTAGCCGACGATGGCGAAGCCCACGGACAGGTACGTCACCAGCAGCACCACGGTCGACCAGATGCCGGCCTTGCCGGGCGCCGTGGCGGAGTTCTCCACCTCCTCGGTGAGGTTCACCGCGGACTCCCAGCCCCAGTAGATGAACACGCCGAGCAGCAGCCCGCCCGTGAGGGCGGCGCCGCCCGCGCCGAAGGGGTTGAGCCAGGTGAGGGACGGCTCGATGGAGTCGAGGGTGCTGGTGTCGGCGTAGATCCGGTAGATGGCGACCACCGCGAAGGCCAGGAGGAAGAAGACCTGGGCGAGGATCAGGATGTCCTGGAGGTGGGCCGACAGCTCGGTGCCGATGACGCAGATTGCGGTCATGGCGAGGATCACCACGACGGCGAGGGTCTGCCGGATCACCGGGTTGGCGGCCCAGCTGTCGAGGCCGGCGGCGAGCAGGCCGAAGTTGACGGCGACGTCGGCCAGCGAGCCGATGACCAGGACGCCGGTCATCGTGATCGCCCAGCCGCCGAGCCAGCCCGCCCAGGGGCCCATGGCCCGCGTCACCCAGGAGAACGTCGTCCCGCAGTCCTGGTCGACCTTGTTGAGGTAGTAGAAGGCGGCGGCGATCAGCAGCATCGGAACGAACGACGCCAGCATCACGCCCGGCGCGTAGATCCCGGCCAGCGCCACGATCGGCCCGATGACGGCGGCCAGCGAGTAGGCGGGCGAGGTGGAGTTCAGGCCGATGACGAGCGCATCGAGGAAGCCGATCGCGTTGTGCTTGAGCTCCGCGTCCGGGATCTCTGCACCCGCTGCGCCGCCGGCACTGTCCTGGGCCATACAGGCATCGTCACGCACCCGGCGGTGCTGCGCGAGGCGCGTGCGCTGTCCGGGGGGTGCGCGCGCTCCAGCAGGTACAGGTCGAGGCCGGAGGTGACACCCGCGCCGCTCACCGGGTCGCCGTCGTCCACGACGCGGGCGTCGGCCGCGACCGCGCCGGTGGTGTCCGGGAGGGCGGGGATCGTGCTCGCCGCCACGGGGCTGCGGGACGGACTGCGCGCCACCACGCACTGGGTGGCCGCCCCCTCCTGGCGGCCCGGTACCCGGAGATCGAGGTCGACGCTGGAGCCCCTGCTGCGCTGGATGGAGGACACGGCACATCACGAGCCGGCCCTCGACGAGATCGCCGCCGAGGCCGGGATGAGCGTACGCACGCTCAACCGGCGCTTGCGCGAGCAGACCGGCACCAGCCCCCACGCCTGCCGTCGCGCCTTCCGGGGCCAGGCCGCCGCCGTGCAGTGACCAGCGAGGGCCTCTTGCGCGTCCGCCGCCGAGCCGGTTTGGTGACCGGGTCCACCGCAGCTGCGAACGGGAAGGCGGCAGACGCATGGAGGAGACCCTCCAGACCGGCACGGGGGAGAGTGAGAACAGCACCCCGCGCAAGGCGAGTTGGCGCTACATCGGCCCCGGCATCGTCGTCGCCGCGACCGGCGTGGGTGCCGGCGACCTCGTGGCCACACTCATCGCCGGCAGCAAATTCGGCTACACGCTGCTGTGGGCGGCGGTGATCGGATGCCTGGTCAAGATCTCCCTCGCGGAGGCCGCCGGCCGCTGGCATCTCGCCACCGGCCGCACGCTGTTCGACGGCTGGCGCAGCCTCGGATCCTGGACCACGGTGTACTTCGCCGGGTACGTCGTCGTCTGGGGCTTCGTCTACGGTGCCGCGGCGATGTCCTCCAGCGCCCTCCCGCTCGCCGCGCTCTTCCCGGACACCATGGACCTGAAGGCCTGGGCCGTCCTGTGCGGCCTGGTGGGCCTGGTGTTCGTCTGGTTCAACCGGTACGCCGTCTTCGAGAAGGTCATGACGGTGCTGGTCGGCGTCATGTTCCTCGTCACCGTGTATCTCGCGATCCGTGTCACGCCACACCTCGGCGCCGCTTTCGCCGGCCTCGCGCCCGTCCTTCCGGACGGTTCGCTGATCTACACGCTCGGCCTCATCGGCGGTGTCGGCGGTACGATCACCCTGGCCGCATACGGCTACTGGGTCAACGCCAAGGGCTGGACCGACGCGGGCTGGATGAAGGTGATGCGCCTGGACAACCGGGTCGCCTACGTCACCACAGGAATCTTCGTCGTGGCCATGCTCTTCGTCGGTGCCGAGCTGCTGCACTCCTCCGGTGGGGCGATCGCGAAGGGCGACCGGGGGCTGCTCGACCTCACCGACATCCTCGCGGACCGCTACGGAACACCGACCGCCAAGCTCTTCCTGGTCGGCTTCTTCGCGACGTCCTTCACCTCTCTGATCGGCGTGTGGCACGGCGTGAGCCTGATGTTCGCCGACTTCGTGACGAAGTACCGCCCGTCCCTCGTCCCGGACGGGACGAGTCGCGAGAAGTCCCTGCCGTTCCGGGCCTACCTGTTCTGGCTGACCTTCCCGCCCATCAGCCTGCTCTTCCTCGACCAGCCGTTCGGGCTCGTCATCGTGTACGGGGTCATCGGCGCGTTCTTCATGCCGTTCCTGGCCCTCACCCTGCTGTGGCTGCTCAACAGCTCACGCACACCGGCCGGTTGGCGCAACGGCCTGCTGAGCAACGTGATGCTGGCGGCCGCCGGCCTGCTGTTCGTGCTGCTGTGCGTACAGCAGGTACGGGAACTGCCCTGGTAGCAGGCCGCCGCGGGGGCGGAGCCGGCAGGGGCGATCAGGAATGCGGGCCGGCCAACCGGTCGCCCAGCGGGCTGCGCCGGTACAGCACCTGCCGTCCGTCACGTGCCCGGGAGACCAGGCCCGTGGCGTGCAGGACGCGCAGGTGCTGGGACACGGCGCTCGGGGTGACCCGGAAACGGCGCGCGATCTCGATCGTCGGCAGCGGCTCGGTGAGGAGGCCGAGCAGCCGGGCTCTGGGCGCGCCGAGCAGCGCCACGAGAGCGGACGCGTCGGCCGTCGGCGCCGGGGCCCACATCGTCGCGACCCCACGGCTCGGGTACATCAGCAGCGGTGGCTCCTCGGGGCTGACCGGGGGTGCGGGCTTGTGGGCGAACACGGACGGCACGAGCAGCAGCCCCCGACCGGACGCGGCGACCCGGTGCCTGCTGATCATCTTGTCGATGTGCAGCACGCCGTCCTGCCAGCGCAGGTTCGGATGCATGCCGGCGAACAGCAGGCGGGCGCCGCCCATGGCCAACTGCCGGGCCCGGTAGGTCATGTCGGCTTCGAGCAGCAGCCGCATCTGCGGCCACATCGGCTTGACGGCGACCTCCCAGTACCGCTGCAGGAGGTCACAGATCGCATCGCGGAGTCCGAGGACCGGCGCATCGTCCGTCGCGGCGGCGTCGCGCAGGGCCTCGGGCAGCGGATCCGGTGCGTGGGCGGCCGACAGGTCGCGGCGCACCAGGTCCGGGGAGGCCTCGCGGACGACGGCCAGTTCCTCTTCGAAGGCGGGGGAGAAGCTCGTCGGCCGCGGCGTCAGGAAGTCGGGAAGGGTGAGCCGCCGCGCCACCAGGGACATCAGCAGGTCGGTGTCGAGCGCGTCGAGTCGGCCGAGGACGGACCTGCGCCAGGGGAGGTGCACCGCGGACAAGCCCGGGTCACGCAGCACCCGCAGGCTGAAGACGGTTTCGCTCAGGGGCGAGACCGCGAACCGGGTGTCCGCTAGGTCCTCGACGCCGAGCACGAAGCTGATCATTAAGCGCTACGCTACATCAATTGGCAGCGGGACGCGGGTGCCGTGGACTTCCGCACATGACACACACGACTCCTGCGCGGTGCACAGCCACGCCCGACGACGGGCCGGTGGACTGACATGAGCCGCCGGATGGTTCTGATCCTTTCCGTGACCTGCGCCGTCGCCGTCGGCAACCTCTACTTCCCGCAGGCGATCGTCCCGCTGATCGCCGCAGGACTGCACACCTCTCCCGACGCCGCCTCCATGGTGGTCACCGCCACTCAAGTCGGCTACACGGCAGGGATCTTCCTGCTGGTTCCGCTGGCCGACCGGCTCGCGCACCGCCCGTTCCTCGTCACCCTGCTCGCCCTCACCGGCCTGGGTCTTCTCGCCGCGGGTTGCGCACCGACCCTGGCGCTCCTCGTCGCCGCCAGTGGTCTCATCGGGGTCACCACCGTGGCCGCGCAGGTCATCGCCCCGCTGGCAGCCGGGCTCGTGGCCGCCGACCGCCGCGGCGCGGTGATGGGCACGTTGCTGAGCGGGTCCATAGGCGGAATGCTGCTGGCCCGCACGTTCAGCGGGACACTCGGCGAATGGCTGGGGTGGCGGGTCCCCTACCTGGTGGCCGGCATGGTCGTCCTGCTCCTGGCGGCCGTCCTGAGCTGCACGGTGCCGGCCACGGCCGGGGCCTCGCGCGAGCCGTACCGGACACTGCCGAGCGAGCCGCTGCGCCTGCTGCGTGCCGAGCCGGAGCTGCGCCGCTCCTGCATCTACCAGGCTTCGGTCTTCGCCGGGTTCTCCGCCGTGTGGACCTGCCTGGCGCTCCTTCTCACCGGCCCGGCCTACGGCTTGGGCAGCCCGGCGGTCGGGATGCTCGCCCTGGTCGGCGCGGCCACCATGCTCTGTACCCCGCTCGCCGGACGCCTGGTGGACCGCAGGGGCTCCGACCTGGTGAACCTCGTCTGCCTGCTCGGGGTGCTCCTCTCCGCCGTGGTGCTGGCCGCCGGCGCCTCGGGCGGCGTGGCGGGGCTGACCGCCCTGACGATCGGCACGCTCCTGCTCGACCTTGCGATGCAGTCCGGCATGGTCGCCAATCAGGCACGGGTCTTCGCCGTGCGCCCCGATGCCCGCGGCAGGCTGAACACCGCCTACATGACCTGTGTCTACCTGGGCGGCAGCGCGGGTTCCTGGCTCGGAGTACGCCTCTACGGCCGGGCCGGGTGGTGGGGCGTGTGCGTGCTCGTGGCCCTGCTCGCCGTACTGGCCCTGGCCCGCCACCTCGCGGCGCTCCCCGCGCCGAGGGGAATCAGCACCGCGAAGGTCGCCGCCGGCAGCCGCCGCAGGGCCGGCAGCTCCAGTGCGTACGGCAGCCCCGAGGACAGCACCGCGATCGCCAGTCCCAGCGCCGGTACGTCCGGCTGAAGCAGCGCGCCACCCGCGCGAACGGGTTCTGACTGGTGCCGCGTCAGGCAACGTTCGCCCCGTCGCGACGCCCGCCCACACCGGCTCGGTGCACGCGGGCTGGGTGTCGCTGCCGTTCATGGAGGCGAAGCCGGCGTTCCCGGGGGGAGGGCCGTCCCCGCGTCGGAGCAGGGGCCGGTTCCCGGCATCGGACCGTGGTCCGGCGCCGGGGCGGGCAGGAACGATTCACCGCATGGCGTCGGATCAGGAACTGGCGGCGATCTGGCGCTGCGCGAGGGCGTCGGAAGCCTTGGCCGTGATGTACAGCGACGCGGCGAGGGTGAGGACGAGCAGGGCGCCGACGGCGAAGATGCTGCCGGTTGCGACGGGCGCCGGGCTGCCCGCCTCGGTGCGGGCGGAGCCGGCGAGGAAGGGGACGATGCCCAGGACGGCGGCGCCGAGAGCGACCTCGGCGCAGACGACCTTCGGGAAGTGGCGCAGCGTCAGGTGCAGGAGGGAGGCTGAAGCATCGGCCTGACGGGCCTGGACGATGCGCGGCATCAGCCAGAGCTGGTTGAGGGCGCCGGCCGCGACCATCGCGAGCACCAGCAGGATCTTGACCAGGAGGAAGAGGCCGTAGGTCGTCGTCCAGAGCTGCCCCACGCTGCCCATGTGCTTCCAGGACAACCACAGGCCGGATATCAGCACTGCTGCGACGCTCACCAGGGCGACGAGACCGAACCGTCGCCAGATGTCCGCCCACAGCAGGCCGGCGTTCCCGCTCAGGCGGCGGCGGGTGCCGGTGAGGGCGAGGAGCAGCGCCAGTCCGCCGATCCACACCGTGCCGCTGATGATGTGGGCCTGGCCGAAGACGAGGTCGAGCCACTTCTCGGAGTTCTTGGGCGCGGTGGCCGGGATCGCTCCGACGAGTGTGATGGCCAGGGACAGCGGGAGTGCGGTCCGCGCGACGGCGTTGAGGTGACGGCGGCCGGCTGCGGTGAACAGCGAGATCAGGGCGGCGGCTGCGAGCACGAGGATGAGGTTCTGGGCGATGTAGATCGTGCCCTGGGCCACCCAGGCGCCCTTGGCCGCAGGTGCGTTCAGGAAGTCCCAGATCTGCCCAGGGGCGAGGGCTTCCCCGAAGGGCCTGCCCTTGCCGGCGCGTGCGACACGTCCGGCGAGCTGGAAGTAGCCCGCCACCAGCAGCACCACCCCGGCCCACGCCAGGTACACCGACGTCCGCCGCTGCAGGGCCACGACGTCGTCGGCCTCGCTCTCCGGCGCTCGCAGGCTGGGACGAACCGATGCTGCGTACGTGACGGTGGAGCCGATGGCGCCGCTCAGGCCGACGAAATAGCCGGTTTTGGTGAGGATCCGCCAGAGGGGAGGGGTGGTGTAGGCCGCAGCTGCTGCGAGGTCGGCATGAATCATGAGGTGAGGCTAACCTAAGTAAAGATGGTGTCAACATAAAGCCCAGGTAAAGATCGGTGACTCTCCCCTGACCCACCACCACACCCGCCCGTCGGCCCCCACTTTCCGGCCCTCGCCGCTTGGGCATGCCGGTTGACGAGGCACAACACAGGGTGGGCCGGGCGGGATGCGGTACTTCAGCGGGTCGGAGCCGCGTGAACAGGCAGGCCGACATCTGCGCGGTTTGCTCGCGCTGCTGGAGTCCATGGGCCGGTTCGTCCGGGTCGAACCTCGCCGCCGGAGCCGGCGGCAAGAACTGCCGGACGATTGCGGAGTAGGCGCGCGAGGCGAATCCGGACGGGACGCAGCACCTGCGCGAGTACGTGGCCGACAATGTGCACGACGATCAGGCGGCGCTCGTAGTGGACGCGGCCGGAGGCGTGAAGAAGGGCAGCCACGGCGTTGCCGTCCAACGGCGGTACTCTGCCTGAGCGCACTCGATCACGTGAGCATGAAGCCCCGGGGCGCGACCTCGTGTCACGGCAGCGAGCGTGTGAGCCATACCACTTCGCCGCTGTCCTCCGTGGATACGTGATCCCGCTCGAACCCGAGCTTCTCGAGGACACGGAACGACGGTGTGTTCCATGTGCCGACGGTCGCCCAGAGCCGTTTCCGCCCGGTCGCCAAAGCGGCATCGAGCACCGCGCCGGCCGCCTCGGTGGCGTAGCCACGCCCATACGCGCGCTGGAACAACTCATACGCGATTTCAGGTTCTTCTACGGTGGAGCGACCGATGATCAACCCGCAATAGCCGATGAAGTCGCCTTCGTCGCGGCGCTGGATGGGCAGCAGGGCGATCCCCGTTGTCGCCGTTGCGGTGAGCAGCTTCGCGATGGCCGTCCGGGTGTGGTCAACCGTGGGCGTCCCGTTGCCGCGTTCGGAGAGGAGGGCGCAGAACTCGGCGGCGTCCGACTCGGCCCACGGCCGCAGTATCAGCCGCTCGGTCTCAAGGTGGAACGACATGGTCTCGTACGTGGACATGCCCCTACTCTGCCCCACGGATCATCACGAACCACAGCTGGAGTATGAGGTTGTCCGACATGGGTGTGCGGGGGCGCTTGTATCGCTATGTCGGGCCGGCCGAGTTGAGGGCTCTGGTCCGCGTCGGAAGTGACGGCTGGGCCGTGGGCTCGCCCGGAAGGCTCGAGCAGTGGGTCTCGGGGCTGCCTGCGGCGGATCTGGCGGAGCCGTTCACCTTCGTCGTCGCCGCGGACGGCGTGCTGCGCCTCGCGCCGCGCCGTAGCGAGCATGTGGTGTGTGCGGGTGGCGAGGCTGTTTTCTGTGCGGGCGAGATGGGCCTGCGCGAGGAGTCGGGGCGGTGGGTGGTCGCTGAGGTCAGCAACCAGTCGACCGGCTACTGCCCCGATGTGGAGTCGTGGCCGGCCGTGGCCGATGCGCTCGACCGGGCGGGGATCGAGGGTCCGGCCGGATTCACACACGAGGTCGTGTTCCGCCGCTGCGCGTCCTGCCGGCAGTTGAACGTCGTGCGTGAGGGCGACTTCGTCTGCGTCTTCTGCGACGCGGACTTGCCGCGACGGTGGAACGTGGACGAGGGCTGACCGGACATCGTCCTCACCGGTTCGCCAGCGTCATGGCCTCGATGGCGTCGGCCGGCCCGCGACTGCGTGCCGCGGTCATGTCGGGCAGGAGCGGCCGCGGCGGCAAGGGCGGCCGGCCATCGGAACGTTGACTGTTTGCGCCCACTGCACCAGTGTGCCGGACCCGTGCCGGGCACTCGCCCCGTGCGGACCCGGTGCCGACCGTGCCGGTCAGGCGATCCGTTTGTGAAAGAAGCGTGAATCGATTCCGGCTTCAATGATTCAGGGGCCCGGTAGCGCAATCCGCGCATGCTGTCGACCGATTTTTTGATCCCCCTATATCTGCGATGCCCCATTTGTTCGACTTGTAGAATCGGGCGCCGACGATCATGATGAGTTTTGTAACGGATCTATGAATGGAATGTTTCCGGACGGGCGCCCTCAGGGGGTTTGTATGGTCGTCGATGTTCGTGAAGTGGCACGTGCCTACCTGCGCAGCACCGATATGGAGAGCGGGCGATTACATTCCGGATTCGAGGGTTCCGGTATTCCCGAGGGCCTGGTCCGGAAGATAGCCAACCGTTTCCATGAACAGCCGCACCGCCCCAACGATCCCGACGTACGCGCCCAGTACCTGCGGATGGCGGACGAGGCGAAGGCTCAGCTCGCCTGCATGGCCGAATGGGGAGTGAAGGTCCGCATGTACCGGCGCCCCGGGCAGCCGTACGGTACGTCCCAGGAGCTCTGCGAAGCCCTGGACGCGGGCGCGGACCTGTACGTCTACCCCACCGAGCACGGGCACGGGCCGGAGGGGTACAAGGACCCGGACAACCCGCTCCTGCTCCGGTCGGAGGTCGAGATCGACGGCGCCCGGGCCTTCCACAACGACGTCCTGCGGGCCACTCACGACTACTTCGGGCACTATCAGGTCCGCGCGCCGTTCAATCTCCGGGGCGAGCTCTCCGTGGCCTACGCGCACCTGAGGATGTTTTCCCCGGAAGTTCACGGAGCGGTCCTCAACGAGTTCGTCGGGCAGATTTCCTGGTTCTACTACGGACCGCACATTCTCCGGCCGGACGGTTCTGTTCCGCTCCGCGGTGACGACGACTGGATCTGCCCGTCGGAGCGCCCTTTCGCTGATCAGAAGGTCAATCTGATGCCTTCCGCATGGGTCGAGGAATTTTTTGAGTGGGGCCGCGCGCAGAGCGTCGCGCATCACACGGTGGAACATCGCAAGGAGTTGGTATGAGCCCGCGTCCGAGAATCCTCGACGGCGGTACGGCAACCGGTCTGCAAGCGGCCGGAATACCCATCGTCGAACCCTGGCTCACCAGTGCGGCACTGCGCGACGCCGCCGGTATGGACGCGCTGGAGGGCGTCCACGCCGAGTTCCTGCGTACCGGCAGCGACATCCTCACCGCCAACACCTTCCGCACCAACACCCGGGCGCTGTCCCGTATGGGCGTGGCCGAGCGGGAGCAGGCCGACTACGTCCACCGGGCCGTGGCCTGCGCCGTACGGGCCCGCCGGGCCGCCGGTGCACCGCACGCCCTCGTGGCCGCCTCGGTCGCCCCCGTGGAGGACTGCTACACCCCGGCCCTCACCCCGGACCAGGACTCCCTGCGCCGCGAACACCGGTGGATGGCCGCAGTCCTGACGGACTCGGAGGCCGATCTCGTCCTGGTCGAGACCCAGTGCACGCGCCGTGAGGCGGTGATCGCGGTCGAGGCCGCCGCCGAACGCGGGTTGACCGCATGGGTCAGCTTCGTCGTCACCGAGGACGCGACACTCCCCGACGGCGACGCGCTCCGGGACGCGGCACGGGCCTGCGTCGAGGCCGGCGCGAGCGCCGTATCCGCCAACTGTCTGCCGCACGCAGCCGTTCCGCGCGCCCTGGAACTGCTCTCCGGCCTCGGCGCGTCCGTGGGTGTCTACCCGAACCTGGAGGACCGTGCAGCGCTCGACGAGTGGGAGCACAGCGCGCATTCCCTGCCGCCGGCCCTGTCGCCCGCCGCGTTCGCCGACCTGACGTACGGCTGGGCCACGGAGTTCGGGCTGAGCTTCGTCGGCGGCTGCTGCGGAACCGCACCCGAGCACATCAGCGCGCTGGCCGCCAAGCGCCTTGCGGGGGCGGCCTCGTGACGTTCCTCGCGTGGGGCCCGCAGGATCGCCTCGACTACGCTTCCCCAGGTGGGGAGGCCCCTGCCCGCGGGGCGCGGTGGGGCCGAGTGCGTGAGGAAATGGGAGGGATGGCGTGGTGACGCTCAGGGAGTACGCCACCGTGGACGGCTTGTCCGCCGGGTACTGGAGCACCGATCCGGCGGACCCGAGAGCCTCGACCGCATGGCTCACCGCGAACCGGTGGCCCGAGGACGGCGTGCGCTTCCTGGCGGACACGGGAGCCGGTGCGGCCTGTGCGGTGCGCACCCAGGATGACCACATCGGCTTCCCCCGGATGAACTGCACCGACATCGCTGCCGGTACGGGCCGTGACGTGACCCAGCCCGAGGCGGACCTGAAGGAGGCCCGGGCCGAGGGGCTGCGTCAGCTGAACGTCTGCGCCCTCGGGTACGGACCGTCCGTATTCCCCGCGAGCCTCCCCAACGGCGCGGGCCACGACGGGGCCGAGGGCTCACGTTCCGCCGGCCCCGCCTTCGATGCGGACGCCTTGGTGACATCGCTCGAGGAACACGCAGGCAGCCAGGGCCGGCTGCTCACCTTCCTCCACCTGGAAGAGACCAACCCGGTGCTGCCGGTCCTGCGGGAGCGCGGCTGGCACGTCGGCGTCACCGACCGGTACTTCCTGATCGAGGACATCGGAGCGGACGAAGCCGGCTACCTCGCCCGCTTCCCGGCGGACCGCCGCCGCCAGTTGCGGCGCGAGCTCGCGTCCCTGGATTCCGCCGGCGCGACCGCCGAGATCCACCGGGGCGACACGGTGACCGACACGATCCAGCAGGAGGTCGCGTGGCTGGAGGCGTGCGCGGACGAGAAGCACGGCATCCCCGGCGACCCGGCCCGCCTGCTGCGCGTGAACGAGCGGCTGCGCACAGCCTTCGGCCGCCGTTACGCCGTGGCGCTGGTCCGCGACCGTGATGGCCGCGCCGTCGCGAGCGCCACCCTGGTGCTGGGCACCCGTGACGTCCTCCTGCGCATGGTCGGGCTCGGGCCCGGCAGCGAGGAGATCGGCGCGTACTTCCACGTCGCCTACCACCTGCCCATGCGGCTGGCCCGCAGTAGGGGATGCTCCCGGGTGCTGCTCGGCACCGGCACCGGCACCCCCAAACTCCGCCGGGGGGCCGTCGCACAGCCGCTGCTGAGCGCCGTACCGCCTGCCGCCACCGCGCACGGCGCACTGCTGCGTCGTACGGACGCCGCCTTCACCGCTCGCCCGTGACCGTCCGTGACCGCACGGGCCGTCCGCCGTCCGCCCGCTCTCTCCCCACTTGCTCACTCCTGAAGGATTTAGGTCGCCTTGAACACACGTCCCACCGTCCTCGTCATCGGCATCGGACCGCTGCGTGAACGATTCTTCGCAGCGGCGGAGCGCAGGGGTGTCGACACGATCCTCGTGGACGAGACCGCCTACTCCCGCTACGACCGGCTGGCCACCGAGAACTACGCCTGGCGTCTGACGGACCACCAGGACCCGGGTCCCGACCTGCATCTGCTGGATTCGCTCGCCGGCCGGGTGGACGGCGTGCTGGCCCTGACCGACTGGGGAACCCGGGTCGCCGCCCGGCTCGCGAAGGAGTGGGGCCTGCCCGGCGCCGGCGTGGCCGTGGCCGAGGACCTGGCCCACAAGGGCGACGTACGCCGCCGGCTCGCCGGCACCGGGGTGGAGCTGCCCTTCGTCCTGACCTCGGACGCGGGAGAGGCCGCGGAACTCCTGCGTTCGGCGCCGTCCGGCGAGGTCATCGTCAAACCCGTCGACGGCGCGGCCAGCCTCGGCATCCGCCGCGTGTCCGACCCGGCGGACCTCGCCGACGCGATCTCGGCCGTCATGAACACGACCGGTCAGCCGCAGGCCCTCGTCGAGCACTTCGTCCCGGGGCCCGAAGTGTCCCTGGAAGCCGTCGTGTCGGGCGGGCGCACCCTGTTCGTGGGCGTCACCGAGAAGACCTGCACCGCGCCGCCTTCGTTCGTCGAGACCCGGCACGTGATCGATCCCGCTGTCCAGGCCGAACTCGGCCCCTCCGCAACCCGTTTCGTCGAGAACGTCGTGGCGGCGCTGGACATCGACAACGCCGTGCTGCACCTGGAGGCCAAGTACGACGGAGACCGCTGGCACCTGATCGAGGCGGCCTTCCGACCGGCCGGCGGACTGATCAGCGACGTGCTGCTGCGCGCCACCGGGCTGGACCTGTACGACGCCGCGCTCTCGGTCGCCCTCGGCTCGGAGGACCCCGCACGCCCCCGTACGGCCCGCACCCCGCAGGTGGCGGCGGTGGAGTTCGTGGCGGCCACCGGCACCATCGCGGATGCCCCCACGATGGCGGGCGTCCGCGACGGGCTGCCGCTCGTCTCGCACGCCGAGCGCCTGCTGCCGCCCGGTACGACCCTGGGCAGCGTGGACGCCAACTGGTGGCGGTCCGGCTACGTCCTGGGCAGCGGGCCGGACCGCGGCGACCTGCTCATGCAGCTCTCCGAGGCGAACTCCCGACTGCTCGACGTCCTCGGCCTGACGCGGATGCCGGACGCGTGAGCGGGCCGGGGGAGGGGCCGCTGCCCCGGCTCTTCGTATCGGCGATGATCGTCGACGCGGTGGGCTCGGGGATGTTCATGCCGTTCGCGCTGCTGTACTTCGTACGCGTGCAGGACTTGGGCGTCGGGACCGTCGGCACCGCGCTCACGGTGGCCAACCTCGCGCTGATTGCGGCCAGTGCGCCCCTGGGGCGCCTGGTGCAGACGTACGGCTCGATGCGCTCGCTCATCGCCGGCAACGCCGTGCGCGCCCCGCTGTTCGTCCTCTACGCGGTGGCCCTGCCCGCCCCCGTGGCCGTGGGCGCGCTGGTCCTGTCCGCCGTACTGGACAAGGCGGTGTGGGTCTCGCTCGGCGCCACGATCGCAGGGCTGGCGCGCGGCCCCCGGGCGCGGCGGGCGTTCAGCACCGTCGGCTGGGCCCGGAACATCGGGCTGTGTCTGGGGTCCCTGGTCGGCGGCGTCCTGGCGTCGGCGCAGAGCGCGACCGGCCTTCGGGTGATCGTGCTGGTCAACGCGGCCAGCTTCGCCGTCACCACGGTGGTGCTGCTGCGGCTGCGCGGACAGGCGGGCGCTGCGGCCCCGGCCGCCCGGAAGGACATGGAGCGGGATACGGCCGGCGGCGGAGCCCTGCGGGTGCTGCGCCTGCCGGGCTTCGCGCTGCTGAGCGCCGCCAAGACCTGTTTCACGGTGTGCGCCACCGTCGTGTCGATGTTCACCGGCCTGTACCTCGTGGACCACGCGGGGCTGGACGGCTGGGCGGCGGGTACCGTGCTGGCCGTGAACGGCGGCCTCGTCGTGCTGTTCCAGCAGTCGCTGGTCAAGCGCACCGCGGACCGCCCCGCCCCGCGGATGATGCTCTTCGGCGGCGCCCTGTACGCCGCGTCCGGCCTCGGCTTCGCGCTGATCGCCCCGCTGCAGGACGCGGTGCTGCCGGCGGTCACCGTCGCCGTCGCCCTGGTCGCGATGACGGTCTACACGCTCGGAGAGATCGTGATCGCCCCGGCCAGTGACGGCTACGCCGCGGACCTCGCGGAACCGGGTACCGAGGCCACCTGCATGTCGGTCTACCAGTCGTCCTGGTCCCTCGCCTCGGTGGTCGTTCCGGTCGCCGGATCCTGGCTGCTCGTCGCCTCGGCCTCCGCGTTCTGGATCGCCTTCGCGGCCGTGGCCCTGCTGGGCACCCTCCTCAGTGCCCTCCTCGCCCGCACCCGGGCCCCGGTGACGGCGCCGGCCTGACCGGCCGGGGAGGGGGAACACGCACAGCGCCCCGGGAGGCGGCCGCAAAGGCCGTCCCGGGGCGCTGTCGTTCACACCTGCCGGCGGATCGTTTCGCCTGGGTCAGTTCGTCTGGTACACACCGAAGATGTCGACCACGAGGTCGATGTTGTCCCAGCCGCGGTTCCAGAAGTCCACGATGCCGTTGTTGCCCATGCCCGCCTGGACCAGATTCGGGACGGTGTTGCCCTTCTTCCAGTTCAGGTTGGAGGAGTTGGGCGGCGTCGGCCAGATCTCCCAGCCGTTGTCGTAGTCGTACAGGCTGTTCGGGTCCGGGGACACCGTGAGGTAACCGTCGCCCCGGGGGTTGGTGACCGTGGTGTTCAGCACGTACGCCGTGTTGCTCGGGCGCGTGGTGGACAGCGGCATGTAGATGTAGCCCTGGCCCTCCAGCTGGCCGTACGGCCAGTCCGCGGGGTCACGGGTGTCGAGCAGTCGCTCCGGCAGGAACGGCAGGTAGGCGCCCTGGCTGTCCTGGCTGTAGTAGCCGACCACGTCGACGATGACGTCGGTGCCCTTCCAGGCGCCGTTGCGGACCTTGATCGAGCCGTCGGGACCCACCGGCACGATGACCGAGTTGGCGACGGTCTGGCCACCGCGGAAGTTCAGGTTGGACGTGGTCGGGACCGACCCGCCGCTCGGGAAGACCGTCAGGTGGCCGTCCTCGCGCGGGTTGGTGACGGTCACGTTCAGCGCGACGGCCGTGGCGCCGGACGGGATGCCGCCCTTGCCGGTGATCTGGACGCCGATGGCGCCCTGGCCGGCGACCTGTCCGAGGCCCTCGCGGGTGTCGAGGAACCGCGAGGGGGTCAGCGGGGTGTAGCCGCTGGACGAGGTGCGGGTGAAGTAGCCGGTGATGTCGGCGATCAGGTCGACCGACTCCCAGCCGCCGTTGTACAGGTCGACGTAGCCGTTCTTGTTGACCGGCACGATCACCAGGTTCGGGACGGTCTGACCGGCCGAGAAGTTGACGTTCGACGTGGTCGGACGGTCGCTGCCCTCGGGGTAGACCGTGACGTGGCCGCCGCTGGTGGTGTTGGTGGCGGTGACGTTCAGCACCACGGCCGTGACACCCGCGGGGATCGCGCCGTTGCTGGAGATCTTGACCCGGGTGGTGCCGTACGCGGGGACCTTGCCCTGCTCCGTACCGATGCCGCTGCGGGTGTCCAGCAGACGGGTGGGTGCGTAAGGGGTGAAGTCGGAGCCGGGCGTCACGACCTGCAGCTGGTTGACGGCCCGCTCGCCCGAACCGTCCGACAGGGTGACCTTGATGGTGTACGAGCCGATCTCCGGGTAGGAGTGCGTCTCCGTCGAGTTGGTCGGCCCGTTGGCGCCGAACGTCACGCTGGTGCCGTCACCCCAGGCGACGTTGACCGAGAGCGCGGTGCCCGGGTCGCTCGCGACGGCGACGTCCAGGCTGATCCCGCGCGCGCTGATGCCCTTGGCGGTCATGCCGACCGTCGGCTCCGACGCGGTGGTGCCCTCCGCCTGCGGGGAGGCAGCGCCCTTGCCGTTGGTCTTGGCGGCGGACGAGGTCTGGACCGTCTGCTCGGCAGGGCTCTTGAAGGTGGTGAAGTTCGACGCCGCGGCCTTGTTCAGGTCCACGTCGGGCACGGTCACCCCGTGCGTGCCCGCGGTGCCCGGCGTGGCCGGCCCGGCCTGGGCCACCCCCGGTATGAGACCCACACTCGCTGCCACGACGGCAGCGGACATTACGAGTCGGCGATTGCGCACCGGCCCCCCATTTCCGTTTACGCTTGAACAGGTTCGAAAGCTCGCTCAGAGTACACAGCCGCAGAGCCTTGATCACGGGGGTGGCCCTGTTTGACCGCAGCGAATCCACGAGGCCCGTCGGGGCCCGGTGGACAATCGGGGCGAGGCGGTACCAGGCGGGCGGGCGAGCGGGAAGCCGGCCTCGTGGAGGAGGCTACCGGAGCGTCTGCTCGGTCCAGATGGTCTTGCCGATGGCGGTGTACCGGGTGCCCCAGGCCTGGGCGAGCTCGGCGATGATGAACAGCCCGCGGCCGCCCTCGTCGACGACACCGGCGTGGCGCAGGTGCGGAGCCGACTGGCTGCTGTCACGTACCTCGCAGGTGAGGGCGCGGTCGTTGATGACGCGCAGCTCCAGCGGCGGGTTTCCGTAACGGACGGCGTTGGTGACGAGCTCGCTGACGATGAGCTCGGTGTCGAAGGCCGTCTCCTCCTCCACGTTCCAGGCGGCGAGCCGTCCGCGGACCAGGCGTCTGGCGGTGGCGGCGGCCGTCGGGGCGTCCGGGAGCTGCCAGACGGCCACCCGGTCGGCGGGGAAGGAGCGCGTACGGGCGAGCAGCAGCGCGGTGGGGCCGGCTTGGGGACCGCCCGCGAACGCGTACAGGATGTCGTCGCGCAGGTCCTCCAGGGAGCGGTCGGCCTGCGCGAGCAGGCCCCGGAAGACGTCCGGGTCGGCGGGCGGCTCCAGGGTCGGGATCGGCGTGTCGGAGAGGATCAGGAGACAGCCCTCCGGGATCTCGAAGGCCGTCGCGGCAAAGGGCGTTCCCTCGGCGCTCCCCAACCGGGACCCGGACGGTACGTCACGGAACTCGGTACTTCCGTCCGGGTGGACGACGACGAGACTCGCGGACCCGGCTCCCGCGACCGTGCAGATCCGGGTCAGCGGGTCGTAGACGGCATACGTGCAGCGCGCGGCGAAGGCCTGGCGGTGCACCGGGTCGGCGGTCGGCAGGGCCGCGCGCTCGGCTGCCAGGAACGTCGCCGTGTCGTTCAGCCGGGCGAGGAGCTCGTCGGGTTCCAGGTCGAACGCGGCCAGGGAGCGGACCACCGTGCGCAGCTGCCCCATGACGGCCGCGGAGTGGACGCCTTGGCCGACGACGCCGCCCACGACCAGTGCCGTACGGGCTCCGGACAGGGGGACGGTGTCGTACCACTGCACTCCGCTGTCGGAAGGCAGGAGCAGATACGCCGTCTCCAGCGCCGTGTGGGAGGCCGGGCGGTGGGGGAGCAGCTGCCGCTGGACGGTCGCGGCGATGGTGTGCTCGCGTGTGTAGCGGCGGGCGTTGTCGATGCACAGTGCCGTGTGGTCGGCCAGCTGGAGCACGAGAGCGACATCGTGTTCGTCGTACGGATCGGGCTGCTGCGTCCGGTACAGGCTGATCAGGCCCAGCACGGTGTCCCGTACCGCCAGCGGAGCCGTGATGAGGTGATGCGCCCCTGCTGCGCGGATCGCTTCGGCGCGGTCCGGATCCGCGGCGAGCCACGGGAGGTCGCCGTCCAGGGCGACCGCGCGCGGCCGCAGGTCGGAGAGGGCCTGTGTGTAGGGCGTGGGGGCGGGCAGGGCGCGTACGTCGCCCAGCGGATGCGCCTGTGGCCCGTCGGCGCCACCGCCACCCCTCTCGCCGGCGATGCTGCTGCGGAACGCGGCGCGGCGCAGCGGAACCTGGCGCGGGAGGGGAGCGAGCGGGGGCTCGTCGCCCCGCAGTACGGCGTCCACCACCTCCACGACCGCGACGTCGGCCACCCGCGGCACCACGACGTCCACGAGTTCCTGGCAGGTGGCCATCACGTCGAGCGTTCGCCCCACTTGCTCGCGGGCGATACGGAGCACCTCCGCGCGGGCACGCCCCTTCTCCCGCTCGGTGACCTCGACCACGGCCACGGCGAGGCCGAGCACCTCCCCGGACGGCGACTCGAGGCGGAAGACGGAGACCTCGTAGAAGTGCTCCGTGTCGGGATCGGTCAGGCGGTGCGCCCGCAGGAGATGCCCCACCACGGCCACACCGCTGTCCAGCACTCCACGAGCGAGGTCCATGGCCTCGTCTGGGTCGACAACCCTGTAGACCTCGTCGAAACGGTGCCCGACGACGTCCTCCACGTGCACGCCCTGCATGGCGGGCGTGGCGGTGTTGATGCGTACGATGCGCAGCTCGGTGTCCAGCAGGTGCAAGCCCACGGGGGACTGGCTGAACAGGGCGTCCAGCATCGCAGCCTCCGGCCCGTTCAGATGTGCGGTCGACTCGCTTCGGGCCACCTGAAACACCCCTCTCTCACGCTTGTTCACGGGCCAGGGGATCGGTGATGCCGCCGGGGCAGGCTTGGCGCTCGATGTCCCAGCCGGCCAGGCCGGCTGCGGTCCGGTACAGGGACTCGTAGAAATCGAGGACGGTCTCCCGGGGGTTCGCGCTGCCCCGGACCTCGTCGTAGTCCAGCGTGGCCAGGCGGCTGACGCCCCGCTCGACCCAGCGCGCGGCCGCCGGGCGCAGCGGATGCCGGGTCAGGCCGTCCGGCTCCGGCGCGGCGTACGCGTAGAAGGCCGGCCGGGGGGAGGCGTCGTCGCCGAACCAGAAGCCGGAGCTGATGACCTCGCGCGAGTAGGCCTCACGGGTCACGGGGTCGACACTCGCCCCCAGCTCGACGAAGCGGTCGGAGTACCGGGTGACCGCGATGTCGTAGGAATGCCAGAAGAGGTGCACCGGGCTGATCTTCCCGGAGAAGCCGGAAGCGAACTCCTCCAGGACGAGGCCGACCTGGCTGAGCACCCGCCAGTGGCGGTTGACCCAGAACGGATCGTAGGAAACATGCTCCGTGTCCTCGGCGAACGGCCGCTGTGTGCCGGGCAGGCCGTACGGGCGGGGGTGCGCGACGGTCACTGCCACGCCGACCCTGTCCAGAGCGGTGAGCACCTCACGGTAGAACGACGACACGGACTGACCGGCGAGCGGGAAGGAAGCGGTCGAGCCGTCGAGACACGACACGTTCAACTGGTGGTCGACGAAATCGAAGTCCATCGTGAAGACCGGATTGCCGTCGATCCCGCCCATCGGGCGGGTCGTCACACCCCGGCCAGTGACATGGAACGGGACATTCCACCAGTGGTTGCGCCGCACACTGCTCGCCAGCCGGATCTTGCCGACGATCTGGGTGAACCGGTGCAGTGTCTCCTTGGAGTCTCGCCACTCCGACAGCGGAATTGCAGGGAACAGGTCCACTGAGCATCCTCAGCTCGTTGCGCTACGCCTCGCGGCCCGGACACCGACATCTTCACCCCGCCGCAAGGCAAATTCCCGGCACGGCGTACGGCGCGCGGAGGCGTTACGCCGAAGTCGGCCGGTCCGGGGTGGCCTGATCTGCGAGGTCGATGACGGCCCGGAGGGCGGTCGAGGCGTCGAGAAGGGCACGGGAGCGCGTCTCGACGCTCGCCTCCCGGGCCGCCAGTGCCGCCTCCACGGTCTTCCCTCCGTGCCCGCTCCGCAGATGCGGCATCAGCGTGCGGAGCGGATCGATGCGGTACCCGGCGCTGCGGAGCTGGTGGATGATTCTGGCATCGCGGACCTGCGCCGGTGAGTAGCGCCGGGTTCCCCGTCCGGAGAGCCGGTCGGGGATGACGAGCCCCTCCGCGTCCCAGTGCCGCAGGGTCGAGGCGCGTACCCCGAGGGCCGCCGCGAGCTCGGCCACGCCCATCGCGTCCGCCGGGCGCACGTCGGCGATCGGCTCGGCCGAGATCGCCCCGGCGGCCTCCTTGGCGAGCCCCAGATCCGTACGCTCCCGGTCGAGCCTGGCGTGCACCGCGTCGAGCAGCGCGAGCAGCCGAGCGATCGGGCCCTCGTGAGCGGCGCGCACGATCCCCTTGGCCTCCACCGGGCCCGTACCGGCCGCGAGGGCCCGGTAGGCCAGCGCGGAGTTCAGGTGGACCTCTCCGTAGACCCGGTAGCCCGCAGTGGTGCGCGCCGCGGGCGGCAGCACGCCGTCGCGCTCGAGGTTGCGGATCTGCTGGACCGAGTAGCCGGCCCGCCGCGCGACATCGACCGTCCGCATGACCGGAGATTTGAGGGTTGGCACCGATCTCTCCTCCATGCTGCGGCCGAAGTCTCCACAAGCACTTTAATGAAACGCTTGCGGACATGACCATCGACGAGATCATCGACTTCGTGGGCGCCCTCGAGGGAGTCCTGGCCGTCAGGCCCGGCCCCGGCGACGGGTCGCCCGAGATCAGCTGGGGCGACACGTTCTTCTACCACTCGCCCGACGGCGCCGTCCCGACGGCGGCCCAGCCCTTTGCGACGATCGTGACGAAGGACTATCCGGGCGACGCATCGTCGCGCCTGGACCCGCCCGGCACGTTCCGTGTCAACGTCGCCGCCGGGAGGGAGGAGTTCATCCGCTGGACGGGCCGTGCGCCGCGCGATCCGGCCACCGACCACGACCCCGGTGCCACGGACACCGTGATGGCGCACCCCGTCCACGGTTCTCTCGGCTGGCTCGCCGTGGTGAATCCGGGCGGGCGCACGGATGCGGCCCTGCGTGAACTGCTGCGCCACGCGCACCACCTGGCGCGTGCGCGCCATGAGCGGCGCACGGGCGCGGTGACCGGGAACCGCGGCCCGCAGGGGTGAAAGAGAAGAGGACGCCCGGGTCGGCCGGCCGGTGAGGGCCGACCGACCCGGACGCCACGATCAGACCAGGTCGAACCGGTCGAGGTTCATCACCTTGTCCCACGCGGCGACGAAGTCCTTCACGAACTTCTCCTTCGCGTCATCGCTCGCGTAGACCTCGGCGAGCGCACGCAGCTCGGAGTTCGATCCGAAGACCAGGTCGGCCCGGGTTCCGGTCCACTTGACCTCGCCCGTGGTGGCATCGCGGCCCTCGAACGTGTTCGCGTCCTGGGACGTCGCGGTCCACGTGGTGCCCAGGTCGAGCAGGTTGGCGAAGAAGTCGTTGGTCAGCGATTCGGGGGTCGTGGTGAGCACGCCGAGCGACGATTGCTGGTGGTTCGCGCCCAGGACACGGAGCCCACCGACGAGGACCGTCATCTCGGGGGCGCTGAGCGTCAGCAGGTTCGCCCGGTCGATCAGCAGGTACTCGGCCGGCAGCCGGCTGCCCTTCCCCAGGTAGTTGCGGAAGCCGTCGGCGACCGGCTCGAGCGCCGCGAACGCATCCACGTCGGTCTGCTCCTGCACGGCGTCCGCGCGGCCCGGGGTGAAGGGGACCTCCACGTCGAAGCCGGCGTTCTTCGCGGCCTGCTCGACGCCCGCACCACCGGCGAGCACGATCAGGTCGGCGAGCGAGACCTGCTTGTCGCCGGCCTGGGCCGAGTTGAAGGACTGCCGGACGCCCTCCAGGGTGCGCAGCACCGTCGTCAGCTGGTCGGGCTCGTTGACCTCCCAACCGCTCTGCGGCTGGAGGCGGATGCGTGCGCCGTTGGCGCCGCCGCGCTTGTCGCTGCCGCGGAAGGAGGAGGCCGACGCCCACGCGGTGGAGACGAGCTGCGACACCGACAGGTCCGAGGCGAGGATCTTGCTCTTGAGGGAGGCGATGTCCTCGGCGTCGACGAGCGCGTGCGTCACGGCCGGGAGGGGGTCCTGCCACAGCAGCGTCTCGGACGGGACCTCCGGGCCGAGGTAGCGCACGATCGGGCCCATGTCGCGGTGGGTCAGCTTGAACCACGCGCGCGCGAAGGCGTCCGCGAACTCCGCGGGGTTCTCCAGGAAGCGCCGCGAGATCGGCTCGTACGCCGGGTCGAGGCGGAGCGAGAGGTCCGTCGTCAGCATCGTCGGGGCGTGGCTCTTCGACGCGTCGTGGGCGTCGGGGACGGTGCCCGCTCCGGCGCCCGCCTTCGGCCGCCACTGGTTGGCACCGGCGGGGCTCTCGAACAGCTCCCACTCGTAGCCGAAGAGGATCTCGAAGAAGCTGTTGTCCCAGGTCACCGGGGTGTTGGTCCAGATGCCCTCGAGGCCGCTGGTGATCGCATCGGCGCCCTTGCCGGTGCCGAAGCTGTTGCTCCAGCCAAGGCCCTGCTGCTCGATCGCAGCGCCCTCGGGGTCGGCGCCGACGTTGTCCGCGGGGCCCGCGCCGTGGGTCTTGCCGAAGGTGTGGCCGCCCGCGATCAGGGCGACCGTCTCCTCGTCGTTCATCGCCATCCGGCGGAACGTCTCGCGGATGTCGCGGGCCGCGGCGAGCGGGTCGGGGTTGCCGTTCGGACCTTCCGGGTTGACGTATATGAGGCCCATCTGGACCGCGCCGAGGGGGTTCTCCAGCTCACGGTCGCCGGTGTAGCGCTCGTCGCCGAGCCAGGTGGTCTCGGGACCCCAGTACACGTCCTCGTCGGGCTCCCAGACGTCCGCGCGGCCGCCGGCGAAGCCGAAGGTCTCGAAGCCCATCTGCTCCAGGGCCACGTTGCCGGTGAGGATCATGAGGTCGGCCCAGGAGAGGCTCTGGCCGTACTTCTTCTTGACGGGCCACAGCAGGCGACGGGCCTTGTCCAGGTTGCCGTTGTCCGGCCAGCTGTTGAGGGGGGCGAAGCGCTGCTGTCCCGCCCCGGCGCCGCCGCGGCCGTCGCTGATCCGGTAGGTGCCGGCGCTGTGCCAGGCCATCCGGATCATGAACGGGCCGTAGTGGCCGAAGTCGGCGGGCCACCAGTCCTGCGACATGGTCAGCACCTGCGCGATGTCCTGCTTCACCGCGGGGAGGTCGAGGGTCTTGAACGCTTCGGCGTAGTCGAACTCCTCGCCGAGGGGGTTGGCCACGGCGGGGTTCTTGGCGAGGATCTTGAGGTTGAGCCGCTCGGGCCACCACTGGCGGTTTCCACCGCCTTGCGTCGGGTGTGCGGCGCGCTCGTGCGCGACAGGGCACCCACCTCCACCCTCCTTCTTCGCGTCTACGGCGTTTGCATCATGGTTCTCAGACATGGGAATCCTTCCAAACCGGGCGGATCGCGCTGCTAAGGAAGTGCGGGTGGCGGAAGCGTCGTACGGGCGCGGCTGTCGTGAGGGTTGGCTGCCGACCGAACCGATCCTACGATGGACACAATCCAAGTCAAGAAGCACACCAAACCCATAACCAATAGGGATCCGGACCGTTCTCCAAACTCCGGGTGTCCCACCGAACCTGAATGGGTGAACCGACATGAGTGACCTGCTGGAACGACTGCGTGGGCGTGGCTGGCGGATGACTTCCCAGCGGCGTGTCGTTGCGGAGGTACTCGACGGGGACCACGTGCACCTGACGGCCGACGAGGTGCATGCCCGCGCGGTGGAGCGGCTGCCGGAGATCTCGCGCGCCACGGTCTACAACGCGCTGGGTGAACTGGTCGCCCTCGGTGAGGTGGTGGAGCTGTCCACGGACGGCCGCGCGAAGCGCTACGACCCCAATGCGCACCACCCGCACCACCACCTGGTGTGCTCCCGCTGCGGCACCATCCGCGACGTCCACCCGACGGGCGATCCCCTGACAGGCCTCCCGCCGGAGGAACGCTTCGGCTTCACGGTGTCCAAGGCCGAGGTCACCTACCGCGGCCTGTGCCCTTCTTGCGCCTGAGCGGTCTCGGGGAAGTGGGGTGCGTTTCCGCGTCGTGCGGTGCGGTGGATCGCACGGCGGAGCGGCGCCCCCGTACCGGGCGTACTCGGGT
>NZ_JBFBAH010000045.1:0-44321 GCF_040682115.1 Streptomyces sp. NPDC051364
CGGCTGTACCTCCGCCACGGCCTCCGCCGACACGGTCACGTCTGTCATCAGGTGTCACTTCCTGCTCGAAGATCCACCGTTGACCGTACAGACCCGGCTCCTCGCCTTGCGTACGGCCGGCCAGCGGGGGCGCGCTGCGGTTCAGTCCTGGGGCGGGAAGAGCTTGACCAGGCGCTCACGCTGGCGTTCGCCCAGGCCCTGGATCCTGCGCGTCTCCGAGATGCCGAGGTCGATGAGGTGGCGGCGGGCGCGTACCTTGCCGATGCCGGGGAGGGACTGCAGGAGGTGGAGGGTTCGGGTCTGGCGGGCGGTGTCGTCGTCGCGGTCGAGAACGTCGACGAGGGAGATACGCCCGGCCTTCAGCGCGGCGAGCATCTCGCTGCGGTCCTTGCGGATCCGGGCGGCCTTCGCGAGCGCCTCGGCCCGCTGCTCAGGGGTGAGGGTGGGTATGGGGGCGGGCATGGTGCTCCTTACGTTGGTCGGCCGCCCATCATGGCCGACAACGGCGTGCCCGAGCAGGGAGTTTCCGGTTAGGTGGCGTCCTCGAAGACCGGGTAGAACTGTTCGACGAGCAGCGGGGCGGCGAGAGCCAGTGCCGCATCAGGCAACCTTCGCCCGTTCTTGCAGCGGAAATCGAGCTGCTGCGGCCAGGATTGCCGCATAGCCTGCTCGGCTGTGGACAAAGAGGGGCCCTGACCCCGGACAGGTCTCCCGGTTTCCTGGACACTACGAAGTGATGGCCCGCGGAGCCGTCGCGGCGGGAGAGTCCTACGAGGAGGCCGCAGTCCGGGAACTGGCCGAGGAGTTGGGCATCGACACGACGGTCCGATCCGTCGTGAAGTTCCTGAACCGGGGTGGCCTCAGCCCGTACTGGCTCGGTATCCATGAGGCCGTGGTACTCGTCGACCCGAAACCCCGGACCGACGAGGTGGCGTGGCACGGCTGGCTGCCGGAGGCCGAACTGCATGAGTTCATGCGCCGGCACCCGTTCACTCCTGACAGCCGAGAAACCTGGGAGCGGCGTCTGAGGCTCGCGCGCTTTCGCCGTCGCTGCGCTGTGCCAGGGCGAACACGCAGGGCATCGCTCCACCCACAGCACGACACCCCCGGCCTCCTCCTGTGTTGTGGAGGCGGGGGTGTCGGCGTACCTGGGTTCAGGCCCTTTGCAGGTTCAGGTCATGCGCAGTGAGGCGGTCAGAAGGTGAGCTTGAAGTCGGTGATGGTGCCGACGTCCGCCGCGCCCTTGTCCTGGACCTTCAGCTTCCAGGTGCCGTTGGCCGCGACGGCCGAGGCGTTTACGGTGTACGTCTTGTCGAGGTTCGCCGCGGAGTCCGAGGAGGAGTTCTGCAGGCGGTACGACGTCCCGTTGGGCGCTACGAGGTCGATCTGGAGGTCACCGATGTAGGTGTGGTTGATCTTCACGCCGACCTTGAGGGCGCTCGGCGCGTTGCCGGTGACGCCGGTGACGCTGACCGACGAGGTGACCGCGGGGCCCGGGGAGTCCGGGATGGCGACCCGGGTGGTGCTCTCGAAGACGTTGCCCGGGGTGGGGGTGCCGCCGTTCGAACGGGCGCCCACGTTGACGGCGGCCCAGGCGTCGGTGATGTTCTTGACCTCGGGGCTGCCGGCGCCGTACAGCTCGGTCGCCGCGGCGATCGTGCCGTCGCGGGCGCCCTTGTAGTCGGTGCTGGAGTTGAACTTGGTGGTCAGCGCCTTGTACCAGATCAGCTGAGCCTTGTCCCGGCCGATACCGGTGACGGGCAGGCCGTCGGAGGTGGGCGAGTTGTAGTTGAAGCCGTTGACCGTCTTGGCGCCGGAGCCCTCAGAGGCCAGGTAGAACCAGTGGTTCGCCGGGCCGGAGGAGTAGTGGACGTCAAGGCTGCCGACGCCGGAGTACCAGCTGTCCGCGGACCCGCCGTCCTTGCTCGGCTTGTCCATGTAGCGCAGCGGGGTGCCGTCGCCGTTGATGTCGATCTGCTCGCCGATGAGGTAGTTGCCCGGCGCGCTGGCGTTGTTGGCGTAGAACTCGACGGAGGTTCCCATGATGTCGGAGGTCGCCTCGTTCAGGCCACCCGACTCGTCGCTGTACTCGAGACCGGCGGTGGCGGCGGTGACGCCGTGCGTCATCTCGTGACCGGCGACGTCCAGTGAGGTCAGCGGGTCGTTGTTGCCGGTTCCGTCGCCGTAGGTCATGCAGAAGCAGCCGTCGTCCCAGAACGCGTTGACGTACGCGTTTCCGTAGTGGACCCGGGAGTAGGCGGCGACACCGTCGCCGCGGATCCCGGACCGGCCCAGGACGTTCTTGTAGAAGTCCCAGGTGACCCCGGCGCCATAGGCGGCGTCGGCGCCCGCGGTGGCGGCGTTGGAGTTGGCTCCGTTGCCCCAGGTGTCGGTGGCCTGGCTGAAGAGCGATCCCGTGCCGGTCGTACCGTGGTTCAGGTTGTACGTCTTGTGGCTGCCGCGGCCCGTGTCGTTCAGGGTGAAGTTCGAACCGGACTTCGAGGTGCCGAGGGTGACCTGACCGCTGTAGTGGGTGTTGCCGACACCGGTCTCGATGCCCTGCCACTGGTGGAGCTTGGCGCCGGTCTTGGCATCGGTGATGACGTGGAGCTGGTTGGGGGTGCCGTCGTCCTGGAGCCCGCCGATGACGGTCTCGTAGGCGAGGATCGGCACGCCCTTGGCCATCCACACGACCTTGCGGGGGGCGGCGTCGGCCTTGGTGGCCTTGGAACCGACCGCCTTCGCGGCATCGAGGGCCTGCGCGGAGGCGGCCGCCGGAGCGTCGGCCGGGGCGGAGGTGGACACGCCCGCGAGCTGGGCGGTGGACGCCTTGCTGACGCTCTGCGTCGTGTTGGCCGCCGTACGGCTGACGATCAAGTCGCCCCCGAGGACCGGGAGTCCCTCGTACGTGCGCTCGTACCGGGTGTGGGTGGTACCGTCCTGATCCTTGACCACATCGTGGACGAGGAGCTTCTCCTGGGAGGTGAGGCCGAGCTCCTTGGCCGTCGGGGCCGTGGTGCTCTGGGCCTTCGCTATGAGCTCGGCGCGCTGGGACGGGGAGAGCTGTGCGGGCAGCGCGCCCGGGTTGCGCACCGGCTGGCCCTGGGGGGCGGCGTTCGCGGGTTGCTCGGGCTGCGCGCTGGCGCTGCCTGCCTGCACACCTACGGTGAGCAGGGCGGCTGCGGCGAGCAGGGCACCAGTGGCGGTGGTGTTACGACGATGCGTGGACTTCACGCTGACTCCTTACTACCTGTGGGGGGTTACCGGCGGCTGGGATGAGGCCGGCCGGGCAGAGCGTTGCGGAGCTGGTCCGTGCTGGGGATGGGGAGAGAGTGCCAGCGATCGCGATCTTTGTCAGGAGCGCGTCATGAATCAGCCGAAGCGGGACCGGATTTCGCCGTTCGGTGTTCGCTGACCGGACACTCTGGGTGGGCTATCGGCTGCCTCGGGCACGCCCGACAGGGCTGGCCTGGGGCGGGACTTGCTCCGGCCGGGTGCGCAGCCGCTGCGGGCGTTCGCCTGCGGCCGGGCGTGATGGTGCGAGCGGCCGTGGAGGCGGCGTACTGCGCATTCAGGTAAAGCGTTCGGCATCAACCGTCAAATAGCCTTGTCCTGCACATGACTTGCCGGGTGAGATCGCGGAAGCCGCTCTGCGCGGCGCCACCCCCCAGGGAGTCCGCAATGCATCCAGTTCGTCGTACGTGGCCGCGTTCCGCAGCCGCCACGGCCGCTGCCGTCGGCCTCGCGCTCACCGCGATGGCGGCCGCCCCACTGACCGGCACCGCGACCGCCTCCGCGCCGCACACCTCAGCCGTCCCGCGCACCGTGGCCCGTCCGGCCGTCGCGGGACACCAGCTGATCCGCTCAGTGGGCAGCCCGCTCTCCATCGAGGAGTGCCGGACCAAGTGGAAGATCGCCTGCTACACCCCGCTGCAGTACCGCGAGGCGTACCACCTGAACCCGCTGTACAAGCAGGGCATCACCGGTAAGGGCCGCACGATCGTCATCGTGGACTCCTTCGGCTCGCCGACCGTCCAGCACGACCTGGACGTCTACAGCAAGCAGTTCGGGATACCCAGCACCAAGGTGGAGGTGGTCAAGTGGGGCAACGTCCCCGCCTGGGACCCGAAGAACGCCGACATGCTGGGCTGGGCCGGCGAAACGACCCTCGATGTGGAGATGGCGCACGCAGTGGCGCCGGACGCGAAGATCGTCCTGGTGGAGACGGCGGTCGCGGAGACCGAAGGCACCACCGGCCTGCCGGAGATGATGGACGCCGAGAAGTCCCTGATCGACCGCGGCATCGGCGATGTGATCACCCAGAGCTTCGGTGCGACCGAGAACACCTTCCCCGGTTTCGACAAGGGTGACTTCTCCAGTATCAAGAACCTGCGCTACGCCTTCGAGGCCGCGGCGCGCAACCACGTCACCGTACTCGCCTCCTCCGGCGACGGCGGAGCCACCGACTACAACGCCGACGGCAGCGCGTACTACGACCACCGCGTCAACTCCTGGCCCTCCTCGGACCCGCTGGTGACCTCCATCGGTGGCACCCAGCTGCACCTGAACGACGCGGGCAAGCGGACCGCCCCCGAGAGCGTCTACAACGACAACGGCGCGAGTGGCGGAGGCCAGTCGCACGTGTTCAAGCGTCCGGCCTTCCAGAACGGGGTCAAGGGCATCGTCGGCGCGCAGCGCGCCACCCCGGACATCTCGATGGCCGCTGCGGTCGACGGCGGCGCGTGGATCTACACCAGCTATGACCCGGCGTCCGCCGGCTGGGACGTCTCCGGCGGCACCAGCGAGTCCAGCCCGCTGTTCTCCGGCATCGTTGCCCTGGCCGACCAGGCTGCGGGCAAGCGCCTGGGGAACATCAACGAGGCGCTGTACTGCCTGTACGGGCGCTCCGCCCATGACCGTTCCACCGGCCTCGTCGACGTCAATGACGGTACGAACAACAGCTACGAGGGCGTCACGGGCTACACAGCGGTGAACGGCTACGACATGGCCACCGGCGTCGGCACGCTGGACGCGGCCCGCTTCGTACCCGCCCTCGCCCGCGAAGGACAGCGCCGCTGACGGTTCACGGTTCACGCCGACAGCCCTGGAATCATCAGTAAGAAGCCCCAGGCCGCCAGCCTGGGGCTTCGTTCCACGCGTACAGGTTCCGCCGCGAAAGACCTAGCGGCCGCGGCCCCTCTGGATCTCGAAGTGGTCGATCCGCTGGCCCGTCTCGGCCAGTGCGCTGACCTTCAGCTTCGGAGAGCGGCCGGTCTCGACCTCGACCGCGAGGAAGGAGTAGTTGGTGTACCGCACCCGCGACCACTCGACCGTCTCGGTCGCCTTCGCACCGCCCTTGACCCACCGGTAGGACTCGACGCTGTCGCGGTCCGCGACGTGGCCCTCGTACGAGTCCGGCACCGGGAAGCTGTACAGGGAGCGCCCCGCCGCGCCGGCCGTGACGTACACGATGCCGTCTTGCGTGGGGTCGGTGCGCTCGCCGATGGGGACCTTCCGGCCGACCTTGTTGCCCTTGATCGCGTCGGTCCGTTCGTACACGTGGTTGTGGCCGTTGATGACCAGGTCCACCTGGTGCTTCTCGAACAGCGGCACCCACACGTCGCGCACCCCGCCCTCCGAGGCGTGCGCGCTGGTGGTGGAGAACGCGCAGTGGTGGAAGAACACCACGATGAAGTCCACGTCGCGGTGGTGGCGCAGCTCGCCCAGCCGCCGGTCCAGCCACGCGGTCTGCTTTCCCCCGCTGATCCCGAAGTTGGCGGGGATCTCGTACGAGACGTCGTTCGCGTCGAGTGCGACGACCCCGACGTTGCCGTGTACGAACGAGTACACGCCGGGCTGGTTGACCGGGTCCGGGCCGTTGTCGGGCAGGGACCATCGGGCGTTCTGGCCGCCGTAGCCCTGGGGCGAGTACCAGGCCTCCATGTCGTGGTTGCCGGTCGTCACCATCCACGGCACGGTCTTGGCCACCGTCTCCGTCTGGGCCAGGAACTGGTCCCAGGCCCGCGCGTCATAGGTGTCGCCGGCGGTGCCGGAACCGGAGGAGTCGGCGTAGCAGATGTCGCCCGCGTGCAGGTGGAAGGCCGGGTTCTGGGCCAGCAGCACCGCGTCATTGCCGAGCGCGTGGTAACTCACGCCTTGGTCGCCGAAGGCGGTGAACGTGAAGTTCTCGGCGCGCGAGGGGGCGGTGGTGAAGGTGCCGAGCGTACCCAGGTTGCGGTGGTCGGCAGGGTCGAAGCCGTCGTGCCCGACCCCGTAGTAGTAGGTCTGACCGGGCCTCAGCCGGTCCAGGCCCACGTGCAGGTAGAACTGCTCGGCCGCGGCGATCTTGCCGCCGTTCAGGACCGGGGTGCTCAGGTACCGGACCTCGGCATCGATCTTCACGCTCAGCGCCCAGGGGCTGGTGCCCACGCGCAGGTACGGCTTCTTCACCGCGAACGGCACCTGCCAGGACACCCGCATCTGCGTCTTCGGATCGGCGCCGTACTGCAAGTGCCGTGCGAACGGTGCGGCCAGGGCACCGTCGACACCGCGCCGCTCGGTGGAGGTCAGCGCGGCTGGAGCCGCGTACGCGGAAGAGGCCGCGCCGACGCTCAGGCCGGCACCGGCACCGGCGACGGCTGCGGTCACCGCACCCGCGCGCAGCGCGCCGCGCCGGGTGAACTTCGCACGCAGGTAGTCGTGCTGCTCGGCCATGCTCATCCGGGAGGCGAGCTTCTGGGGGATACCGAAATCGGGAAGGTCCATGGCAGCAAACCTCATCCTCCGAGACGACGCGGAGTTCGCCGGGAGGTGAACGGACGGGGGCGGAACCCCCATGAGAATCCCCGGAATTGCCCATCTTCGTGCCACCCAGATGGGATGCCGGCCTGGACGGCACCGAGGTGAGGGGCAGCACGCCGGACACGTCATGAGGGATCGGGGCAGGCGCAGCCTCGCAGTCTTGACGAGGGAAACCCGGCTGAACCTGGAACAGCCACTCGAGGCTCGACACGACTGCGGCCGGCTTCCGTTCAAAGTGGCCAGCCAGCCGGGTACACGAACACGTCTCGGCCTGCCCGACCGTTGCCGAACAGCACACGGTAGGGATACTGACTCTTCACCAGACCGAGCAGTGTCCCGAGCCGGTGCAGTACTCGGTGTGGGTGCCCGACATCGGCCCAGCTTCTGTGCAGGAGAGAACCCCCGTGCCATCGCACCAGCCGCTCCACCATGCGCTCCGAGGACAAAGGGCCGCCGCGGTGTGTGCCGTGGTCCTGCCGGCGGCACTGCTCGCTCTGCAACTCGGTCTCAGTCCTGCGGCCCACGCGTACAAGCTCGGCGGCTCAGGGCCGCGCGCGGCGAGCAGCCTGGCGGCGCCCGACAAAGCTACGATTTCGGAAGGCCAGGTCCAGGAGGTCGCGCCCGGGGGTGTGATCACCTATCCGAGCGTTACAAGTTGTCTCACCGTGACCGTGCGGTTGCACGACGGCGGCCTCGTCGGTGCTCACGCCAGCCTGTTCCAGGTACCGGGTGAACTGCCATCCGATGAGATTCTGCAGGCGCTCAAAAACCACGTCGGCAACCGCTCCGTGACCGCGCTCCAGGTCAAGGGGGCCGTGGGCGCCTGGCATCCGAGCTACTTCGTGAAGGCGATCGAGAGTTACGGCGAAGCGGAGCAGGTGCCCATCCCTACAGGCCAGGACTTCGACGGGCTCGCCCGGGCGGTGTCACTGGGACTAGAGCAGCCCCGCAGCCTTGTCACGGTGGAGGACGTACCCGACGGGGACCAGATCGTCGAGTGACGACACGGCAAGTGGGCGCGGCGATCTTGCCTTGCGCCGGGAGCCACTCGGCCACCACAGGGCAGTCGACGTTCGTCTCGTGCCCGAGCTTCGCTCGCGCGCACGACGTGCACCACGTCACCCGGCGGCTCTCGCCCCAGGGTGAATGCGCCCGTGCGCCTGTCGCGCCCCGGATATCCGGAGTTCACGCCTGCCGTGATCGCGGTAGGTGTGGCCACCGTCTTGCCTCGCCACCGGGAGCCTGTGCCGTGCGCGCACGGAGGAGATTCAGCGGATGAATGTGACTCGTTCTGTTCCGGGCGCGTGGCCGTTGCTGGGGCACGCGGTGCCGCTGGTACGGCGTCCGCTGGAGTTCGTGACGGCGCTGGCACGGTACGGGGATGTGGTCCGGGTCCGTCTCGGGCCGGTGCCCATGTACGCCGTCACCGATCCGACGCTGGTGCATCAGGTGCTGATCGGCGAGGCCCCGAACTTCAAGCGTGGCCGGTTCCACGAGCGGGCGACGCGGAGCTTCGGGCAGGGTCTCCTGGCCACCTCCGGACCAGGGCACCTTGCCACTCGGAGAACCTTGCAGCCGGCCTTCCACCACGAGCGCATCGACGCGTACACCGAAGCGATGGCCAACGCTGCCGTAGGGATCTCCGAGTCGTGGCGGCCGGGGCACGTGGTCGAGGTCGACCACGCCATGAACGGCCTGTCCCTGGCCATGCTCGCCAGCACGCTCTTCCCCACGGGGTTCGGGGCCCGCTCCTCAGCAGCGCTGCAGCGTGCCGTCCCGCTCATCACCCGGGCTGCGGTCGTCCGCGCCGCCCTCCCCAGTGGCTGGGCCAGGCTGCCGACCCCGGGAAACCGCCGGCTCGACGAGGCCCTGGCCGGGCTGGACTCTGCGGTGGAGGCGGCCATAGCCGCATGCCGTGACAGTGGACAGAGTCAGGACGACCTGCTGTCGATGCTGCTGGCCGTGCGCGACGAGGCGGGCCAGGGGCTGACCCAACGCGCGATGGCCGGGCAGGGCAGGGCAACGTGCTGGCCTCCCGCCTGATCCACCGCGCACACGCCGAGACCGGCTGGTGCCGCTACGCTCCGGCCTGCGCGCTTGGTCGAAGCCGACCGAGCCTTGCCCCGGCACGGCCGAGCACCTGGCGGCCCTGCCCGGGATCACCGTCCTGGACCTGGACCTGCCCACCGCGCTCGCCGTGGCCCAGCAGGAGACGTGGGCGGCCGCCCACAGCCAGCACGCGACCCAGCCCACGGCGGACCGCCCCGACGGGGCCACCGTGGCCACCACCTCCCCGAAGCGCTGGTAAGAAGCACGATAGGTGGCCCGGATGGACGACTTCGATGCTCAACTCGGCGTGGGCAGGGCCGCCCCTCCCCCGGTGGCGGCCCTGCCCACCGTTCAGGCGAGACGGTTGATGGCGTAGGCCTCGATGGCGTCGCGCTGGAAGGCGGCCAGCCCGGGGGCGATCGTCTCGTACGCGGTGTGCCAGGCGTCGTTGTCCACGCAGGCACGTCCGATAGCCCGGAACTCCTCAGCGGCCACTGTGCACAGCTCGGTCAGCGCCTGGTACTGGGCGTCGATCTCGGCTTGTACCGGCTCGGCGTCGGCCGGGTGGCCTGCGGCCTTGAGTTCGGCCAGGCGGATCATCTGCGCGGTGCGCGCACGGTGCCCGGCGTCGGCGTCGGCCTGGCTCATCCCCGCAGCCCGCTGTGCGAGCTCTTCGGCGAGCTCGGGGAAGTCGGCCATGTTGTCTTCGTAGTGGGCGGGTGTCACGCCTTCGAAGAGGTTCTCGGGGCGGTTAATGGTCATGAGGGTGCCGTCCTTCCTGGACTGCTCCAGTTCGGTGATCGTGCGCGAGACGGTGACGGCCAGGGCATCGAGGCGGTCCCGCTCCGCAAGCAGGCGCTGGTGGTGCCCTTGCAGGGCTTCGACCTCGTCGACCTGCTCAGACAGGATCCGAGCGATCTCCGGCAGGGCGACGCCCAAGGACCGCAGCACGAGGATCTGCTGCAACCGCAGAAGCTGGGACTGCCCGTAGTAGCGGTGGCCGTTGGCGCCGGTCCGGGCCGGCGGCAGCAGGCCCGTCTCGTCGTAGTGGCGCAGGGTCCGAGCGGTCACGCCCGACATCCGGGCCACCTCCGCGATCGGCCAGTCCATCACCGTCTCCCTCACAATCACCTCACCGGGCCGGTCTCTCCGGCTCTGGTCACGACCGTAGAAGCTGCCGCAACGGCAACCACAAGCCCTCGCGAACCCCGATCCCGCCGCCCCGCACACAGGGTCCCGCCCTGTCGTGGCCGCCGGAGTGGCAGCGGCACTTCGCCGCACTGCGCGAACTGCTGGCCGACGAAGAGGGCCAGGCGGAGGTCTTGCCCGGGTTCACTGTCCACGGCATGGACGTCGGGATGTGGCTGGCCAAGCAGTGCACCCTGGCGGTCTGGACGGCCCTGACGGAGGGGCAGCGCGATGTCTCAAAGCAGCCCCGACGTGCTGCTCGATGCGGCGCCTGAGGCTGGGCCCCGAGGAGCCGAAGAACGCTTCGAGGGTTGGGCTCAGCTCGTCGCCGAGCACCCAGAACCGGTTCAGCAGCGCCATGAAGCTGCTCTCGCTGGGGGCCATGTCGGTCAGGTCGAGGAACCGGGCCAACTCGCGCCGAATCCTCATGGGTATCTCCGGCGGCGAGGACTCCGCCCAAAGCTCATCCTCAATCCGAACCCTCTGCTGAGGACTCCCCTGGCCGGTGGCCAAGGTCCGGTTCGCAACGAGGGGGAGATCGGGGCCGGGAACCTGCGCGAAGCTCCGTTCCATGCGCTCGCTCTTACTCCCCTCCTCCGGGACTGCCGGCATCCCCAGTTCCGCGAACGCTGCGTTGAGCCTGGCGTGCGAGTTCCCGCCGAGCCGAGCGACGACGTCGCCCACCACCTGTCGAAGAATGGAGCGATCCCTGCTATCGGCCATCCGTCGATCCTCGCAGAAGGCACCGACAACCGGTCAGGAAAGCCTGTTACCGCTCTGCCGCAGCCTGGAGGGCTGCTTGCCATCCGGCCATGAAGTCCTCGGCTGAGTCCAGTTCTCCGGGGCAGCGGAAGACGCCATCGATGTGCTCGGTCATAACCTCGCCGAGTTGTTCGCTGAGTTGGTCCACGTACGGGTCCAGGCACACGCTGAGGACGTTGGCCGCCTCGACCTTGGTAAAACTTCGGGCCGCCGTGATCACGACCTCTCCAAGGCCCAGCTCGTCGATCTTGGCGCGGATGGCTTGCTGGCCGACGGTGTCCGGGAGCAACATTCCGTGCATCAGGTACAGGCTGCCGCAGAAGCCCAAAATGCGGGCGGCGTCTCGTGCGCGGGCCAGTCTCTGGGGACTGACGGTTTCGGCTTCGGCTACCGCGTCCCGTTGTCGGGCCTCGCGTAGTAGATGGTCCAGTGTTCCGTCCCGCTGCGCCTGCTCCATGGCAGCGACCAGCGTTTCGGAGTCGAGCCATGGCAATAAACCGGAGCTGTTCATCGCCTGGGCGAAGCTCTCTCCGCTTACCTCTCCTGGTGGCAGCCCGAGCATGGCAATGAGGTTGACCATGTTGCGCTGTCCACCGCGTGGTGGTGGCTGGATGTCCTGGTCGTTGGTGAGGAGTGCTTCCCGCATACGAGCCGGATGGCCCAACAGGCCGGGTGAACGGGCCAGGTACTTCTCAGCGTCGGTGTAGAGGGCGTCCGTGTCGAGGTCGTCCTGCGCTCGTCGTGCCTGCTCGATCAGGCGTTGGACGGGGCTACCGCGCAGCGCCCAGACGAGTGCGTCGCGGACAGCTGCGAAGGGCGGTTCCGGAACCGGTTGACGCGAGTGCGATCCCGGTGCGCCGGCTCGCATGTACCAGGCCAGAACCGTGGCTCGTAAATCTTTGCCCTGCCCGCTGCTGCGCGTCAGGGCATCGGCGATCTCCACGGTGCGGGGGTCCAGAACGGATATCGATCCCCGGCCTCGGCCCAGTGCCTTACGGGCGTGCCGTGGCAGTAGGCCAGCTCGCCGCCAGCGTTCCAATTGCGCCGCTGAAACGGCAAGGTCGCGGTCGTGGAGGAGCCCGAGCAGCTCCTGGTCCGCGGGGGAGGTTTCGTCGCGCGTCACGTCCGCACTTTAGAACCCCGCGAAGTGTCGTGGAGCGGTGAATTCGAAGTCTGACTCAATGGAGCGGCAGCGCGGAAGTACGCGACTTCACGGCCCTCAGGGGCACGTACGCTCCGGGCAACCGGCAGAGAGGAAGAGAACTCACCAACATGCTGAACGATGTGATCACCGGGTCGATCGCGGAACTTCTGGGAGGCCTCGCCGTGGTCGTGGCTGTCGGCCTCGTCGCACGGGCCCGCCGTCGCCGTGGTGCCCGGCGCAGCGCCGCAGGGGGCGAAGACGGAGCGGCGGCGAGACCCGCCCGGACGTACACCCTGATCGGCGCGCGGGCTCCGGACGGCCAAGCGGTCCAGATTGCCAGCAGCCGGCCTGCCGGAATCGTGATCACCCGGCAGGAGCCGAGCAGCGACCGTCGGCAGCGGTTCGAGCTGACTGACGCGGTCCTGTCCGACGGCACGTACGCGGCGGAGCCCCTCGACTGGTACCACTGAAGTGACGGCCGCAAAAGCGACTGGCCAGTTGTCCGAGATTATCGGTGCGGGCCGGGCGGAACACCTCGCGGACCCCGACGCCCAGATCCTCCGCGACCGCCTGGACGGTCTCACCGGTGCGCAGCCGGGCCAGCAGAGGGGACCGGATGCGGGCGGGGAGCTTGTCGGGCATGAGCGCACCGTAGGGCTGCGCGCAGCCGACTGGCCGTCCCGACACACCACGGCGCAGGCAGCCCCGGGGCGACGGTGGCCACTGCGTGGGGGCGTCGCGTCCGCCACCACCTCCACTACCACGCCTGAATCGGCCGGTATGTGCGTCTGGCCGTCCTCCAGGCGTGCCATCGGCTCCGATTCTGCAGCGCAGGCAGGTGATGCGATTGGAGGGGATCACAACTCGTGCAGGTTCAGCGGGGTGGGGTGGCCCGCACCAGAGGACCGCGTGTTCGTACGCCGGATCTCGGTCCGTTGGGTGGTTGGGCGGCCCGGTGTTACTGCTGCCAGAGCGCTCTGGTCACCGGGCCTCGCCCGCGCACGCCCTATCGACGCGGACTGAACCGACCATAACCACGCCCAGCCACCGCCCGGCATCAGAAGCACAGCGTTCGACATCCCGCGTGACATGCGCGGGCGAAAGTTGACGCCCGACGCTGACACCAGACACCCCCACCACCTTCCTCACCCTTCTCACACCGACCACGCGCAAGCAGCCCCAGTGTTGCAGCGGACCGGCGGCGCGGAGCCGCCTGTTGCGTACGCCGGGGCTTGGTGCCGGCCGCTGAAGAAAGCTGTTCCCGAGCCGGTCAGCTTGTCGTTCAACCCCTCAGGGTCGTCATCGAGTCCCTTGGCCTCGTCGTGTCCACGGCACCCAGCCCTGCCTGTTGTCAGTTGAACAAGTGGCTGATCCCGCCTTGGCCATCCGTTCCGTTCCAGATCGCGGCCCCCACCCAGAACGGGAACCAAAGGACCCGTTCCGGCAGGACTGAAGCGGCGAGGAGCCAGACGACAGGCAGAACGGTGAACAGTAGACAGCAGGACAGTCCCCGGCCGAACGTGTGCGACTGCCCCTCGAATTCGTAGTCACCTCGCGAAGGTAGGCGGCGCTCACACGGACGAGGTGGTGGCCGACGCCTGGACGGTGCTCGGCCGGTACGGTCCCAACGCCGTTTTCCGGACCTCCTGCGACCTGGCCCTGACCTCCGACTCGCCGGACTTCCTGGCCGACGAACTCGTCGGCGGCCGCGCCTTCGCCGGCTACATGATGGACCTCGGCCTGATCGCAGTGAGCGCGGACGAGGTCGGGGTCTTCTGGTCGTTCAACGCGCTCTGAGTGGGCGTTAAGTCCGTTTCTGGTAGCGGCCTCGTCCGGGTTGGGTGAGGAAGCCTTGGCGGGCGAGGCGTCCGAGGCGGCTGCGGGTGATGTTGACGGATGCCTCGTCGGTGGGCATGTCGAGGAGTTCGTGCAGCTCGCGGGCCCGGAACACCAGGTCGGGGTGCTGGTTGAAGGCGTTCACGATGGCCTGGTAGGCGGTGCTCGACTCAGGCGGATCAGGTTCGGTCCCGGTCGGTGCGAGTTCCGCGATGATCTTGCGGGTGGTGGCCAGGTCCGCAAGACGCGCTTCGGTTTCGGTGAGGGCGGCAGTGAAGTGTGCGATCTGATTGCGGAGTTCGTCCGCCCGGGCCATGGCCTCATTCTCCCGGATGTGAAGGTCCACCAGGAGTTCGGTGATGTTCACGCAGCCAGCCCGATGGTGTCGCGCCAGGCCGGGGCGGGGGTGGTGAGGCGGCGGGCCATGTTCGCGGTGGAGGCCCAGTAGACGCGTGAGGCGGAGGTGTCGGGCCGGTGGTCGTACTCACGGGCCAGACGCCGGTGCAGCATCAACGTGCCGTTCGTCTGCTCGACCACCCACCGCTTCGGCTGCGGGACGAACCCTTTGCCCTGGTCGGCAGGGTTCCGGCGGACAACCTCGACGTCGATGTCCAGCAGGGCGCCGTGAACGATGACTGCTTCTTTGAATCCCTGGTCCACCAGCGCCTTCTCCAGGCGCATCCCGCACCGCTCGGCGGCCTGGTCGAGCAGGGCGATGCCTGCGGCATTGTCGTGCGCGGAGGCGGCCATGACGACGACGCCGATGATCAGCCCCAGAACGTCGACGGCCAGTCCCCGCTTGCGCCCCGACACCTTCTTGTTCGCGTCCAGCCCCGTCGTGGTCCTGGGGACACCCGCCGCGGCGCGGACGGACTGGGTGTCGATGATCACGAGGGACGGGTCCTCTAATCGGCGGGCCTTCTCCCGCACCTGGCAGCGCAGGAGTTCCTGGATCCGCTGGTCAAGCCCGTCCTGGCGCCACAGGCCGAAGTAGTAGAACACCGCCGACCAGGCCGGGAAGTCATGCGGCAGCAATCGCCACTGACAGCCCGTCCGGTTCTGATAGAAGATCGCGTTCACGACCTCCCTCAGGTCGCAGGACCCGGGATCTCCGGTCGCCGACCGTGCCACCCTGTCCTGCTTCCAGGCCGTGATCATCGGCTCGATCAACGCCCACTGCCCGTCCGATAAGTCGCTGAGGTACGGCTCTCTCTTCACGCCCCGTATCTCAACATGGACATGCCCATCGGGCAGCCCGGACGACGATCAGTACCACGATCGAGCGATCACGAACCGAGGAAGACCGGACTTAACGCCCACTCAGAACCAATTGCAGCGCATCAAGCGCGCCGACGACGTCAACATCCCCGACGGCATGGTGATCTACAGCCTTCGACACTTCTTCGCGTCGAACTGCCTCACCAACGGCATTCCCATCACGGACATCGCCGAGTGGATGGGTCACAAGAGCCTGGCCATCACCTTCAAGATCTACCGCCGCCTCATGCCCGGCTGCATCGGCAAAGCCGCCAAGATCCGCGACATGGGCCTGGCTGCGTAGAAGTTCGGCCAAGCGCTCCGCGTGGTGTGTCATCGGGCGAGACGCCGGATGCAGGGGGAGTCAGGATGGCTGCAGGTCGTCAGCGAAGGATCGCAGCCGCTCTGAACGGCCGTTCGGCCGCCCGGAGGTCAAACGGCCGTCACGGGCGGCCAGGGGGGTGCTCCTCCATACCAGCGAGGTCTTCCAACAACACATCGGCCACCAGCTCCTCGACAACGGCGGTGCCGTGCTCTGCCATGGCCTCGGCCAACTCGGGATCCCACGGCGCTCCGGTAATCCGCCCAGGTAGAGGACCGTGTGGGTTGCATGCGACCGCAGCACGGTAGTCCGCTGCAGTCATACGCCAGGGGTGCGCCGGTGTCTTGTCCAGGACGTATGCAGCGATGCGGATGCCTTCGCCATCGAAGTCGCCGTGGTAACGGAGAGCGGCGCCGTGGTCCGCGAGTATGCGCAGGAGCTGGATAGCCGCGCTGTTGGGCCAGCCGGAGGTGCAGACGAGCGGCGGGCAGTAGGGACCGAAGCGACGTAGGGCCAGTGCCACGATGCTGGGGTTCTCCACGACGTGCACGACGGGTACGGGAGCCGCAGACAGGGCGAACTCGCCCGGGTTCCTGACGTGTGCGAGGGTCAGACTCGCGGCCTGACCCGCCTCTGCGCACACTGCGGCCACCCGGGCGAGCAGACCGTCGCCGGACGGGCGTAGTCCGCCGACGAGGACGGTGGCGGACAGCTCGTCGTCGGCAACACCCGCGCGGCCCCAAAGGGCGCGCCGTTCCGCTGCGGACTGCGGGGGAACAGTGGCGTACAGGGTTGCCAGCGCGCGTAGTACGAGTGTGGACACGGGCGTGCCGTCGTCGAGTGCGTGTGCGTGCCCGTTCAGTACCCTGGCGGCGAAGACGGGCAGGGGTTCTGCCTGGCCGGGCAGTTCGGCGAGCACCCTGAGTGCGTCCGTGAGCAGCGTGCGGGTGCGTTCCGCCGAACCGCCGACCAAGCCAGCTGCTCGACAGGAGGCGACCCAGTCGGAGAGCACCGGCTGGGCCCGTACCGTGTCGTGATCGGTCAGCCAGGTCCACAGCGCGGCGCGTTCGTCCTCCTGCCGGCGCCGCTCGTCGGCTCTGTTACCGAGCGGGCCGACGAGTTCAGTTACGACCTCTCGCACGGTACGGCCGGAGAGTTCGGCAACGGCCTCCTCCAGCCGGGCCAGGGCGATGGAGGGGCGCGGATCCGGAAGGCGGTCGAGGCCGAGGAGGTCGGCGAGGGCCTCGCGCTGGGTGTCGTCGAGCGGCCCGAGACGTACCCGTGTGGCGGGGCGGCCGGAGGAGAGACGGCCGTGGATCGTCTGCCAGAGGGGGCGAAGTTCGGGGCGGTGCAGGGTGGCATCGCCCGGGGCCGGTTCCGTGGCGCTCATCTCGTCCGCGGAGATCATCCCGCCTCCATGCCGGTGCCGTTCCAGACGAAGCGCGCGCTGGTGACGGCGTCGTCGCCGCCGTCGGTGAGGAGCTGGTGGACGGCGATGCCGGGCAGCTCGCGGTAGGTGCCCCACTCGTGGTCGGAGGTGATCATGAGGTCCAGGTCGAGTGCGGTGAGCAGGGCGAAGACCTGTCCGCGGTTGACGGTGTCGACGCCGACGAAGACCTCGTCGAGCAGGATCGGGCGGGGTCCCAGGGGCACGTCCTCGTAGTGGGCGGCGACGGCGGCGAACAGCGGCAGGTGCAGGGCGATGGCCTTCTCCCCGCCGGAAAGCGCGCCGTGCAGCCTCTTGGTCAGCGGCTGCCAGCCGTTTCCGTCCGCCCGATCGAGTCGGACGGTGAAGCTGTGCCAGGCGGTGTAGTCGAGCACCTCGCCGAGGTGCTCCTCCCAGCTCGCGGCCGTGTCACTGCCCTTGGCCTCCTCGATGCGGGCGCGGAAGAAGGCGTGCAGGGCCTCCCGGTCGGACTCAGTGACCCGGCCAGGGTCCTTCAGGAGTAGCTGGCGGGCGGTGCGGGTGCTGTCGGGGAGGTCCGGGCGGACGTCCCAGACGAGTTGGACCGCGACGTTGGAGGCGGTACGGACCCGCTCCAGGTGCCCGTTCATGTGCGTGACGAGTTCGCCGGCCCGGCGGATTCGGGCGGCGAGGTGGCGGCGGATGTCGCCGGTGAGGATTTGATCGAAGAGCCGCCGCTCGGCGGTGCTGATGTCGCTGCGACTGCGGTCGCGTTCCTGGGTGAGCGTGGTGAGCAGGGCGGCCGCCCCGACGCGTACGCCGTCCAGAGTGGCGGTGAAGAGCTGGACGTCGTCGTCGGGCTCCAGATCCAGGTCGGCACGGACGCCGAGGTGTCCCCGGGCATCGTGGACGGCTTCGGAGAGGCGGGTCGCGGCGTCGCCGAGGTTGCGTGGCGCGTGCGGCACGCCGGGCCACTGGGCCGCGGTGGCGCGGGCGGCCTCCAGGGTGGCCTTGGTGCCGTCCCCGGCATCGAGTTCCGGTGCGATTCCGGCGTCCTGGGCCAGGCCGACGAGGCACAGGTGCCGGAACCGGTGCGCCGCGCCGTCCCGGGCCGCGACTGCCCTCTCCCGTCGCTCGACGTCCTGGCCGCTCCTGGCCTTGAGCTCCCCGATGCGACCTTGCAAGTCCACGAGGAGTCGGTTCGCCCGCCGGACGTCGTCCCGGCAGCGGTCCCGTTCGGCGCGCGCCTCCGCGACGCGGGCGACGATCTGCCGGTAGTCCTCGCCAACGGTCGCCTCCACCGCCTCCAGGCGTGCCGTCATCCCGGCGGCCTTCGCCTCGGCGGCGGCCGCGTCCCTGGCCCCCTCGTCCGCGATGTGGCGGGACCGGTCCGCCTGCGCGGCCGTCTGCCGAGCCCGCTCGGCGGCGGTGGCCGCGGTAAGACGGGCATCGACCCAGCTGTCGGCGAGGTCGCGGAACCTCTCGACATCGACGGAGAGGGTCCGCAACCGGTCGCGGTCGGCGGGCAATCCGTGTTCTGCGGCCCGGCGGCTCAGCGTGCGCAGCGCGTCAGCCACCCCCATCTCGCGCCGGGCGAGGTGCGTCGTTGCGTCGCGTACGACCGCATCCCGGGCAGCCACCATCTCCTCGGCCCGGACCCAGTCCTGTCGGCGGGCGTCGAGTTCCCGGTGGTCGGGCTGGGCGGCCCTGTCGGCCTCCAGCTGGGCGGCTCGGGCGTCGAGCTCGTGGAGCTGGTCGTCGAGGGCGCCGAGGGCGGCGTCCGTCTCCTCGATGAGTCCGGTCAGTTCGGCGATCCTGCGTTGCCGGGTCCGTTGCCGGGCGAGAGCACCGATGAAGGCGGGTTCCGGCTTGCTCCATGTCCCGGTGGCCGGCGCGAGGCGCCAGGCTCCTTCCGCGGAGACGGCCGCGGGGTGGCCGCCGGGCAGGGTGGTTCCGTACGCGACACCGGCCAGGACTCGGGCCACGGCGTCGGCCGGTACGGGGATGTCCTCCTCGGGCCGCAGCACGTCGAGCAGGCTGGGCCCCGGGACGGTCGCGGCCAGGGCGGCCTCGACACGGGTGTCGTGACCCGGCAGCGTGATCCCGTCCGAGGGGCTGACCCACGCGTCCAGGAGGCCCGAGGCCTCCAGTGCGGCTTCCACCGCGGCCTGGACGGCGACCGGAACGCCTTCGCGGAAGGCCACCAGCCGCCACAACGGGGCTCCCGCCGCCGTTGTGCGGACGGTGGTGCGCGTGAGTGGAGCGGGCGGCGGGAGGTCGCTCTCGCCGCTGAGCCAGCGCACCTCCTCGTCAAGCCTGTCCCGCTCCTCCCCCAGACCCCGGCGTGCGGCTCGTACACCGGCCCGCGCCGTGGTGATCTCCTGGTTCAGCGGTCGTGCGGCAGCATCGACCAACGCGCGCACGTCCGCTTCGACCGCCGCCCCGGCCGCCAGTTCGCCAGGGTCGGCAATGGTCAGCTCCGTGCAGTCCGCGGCCCAGGCCAGCAGCCGTTCCGCCTGCCCGGCGACGGCGTCGTCCCAGGCTCTGGCGGTCTCGTCCCTGTGGACGATCGCCTCCCCGAGCCTGGTGCGCGCCTCGTCCAGCATGTCCTCGGCGGTGCCTCGGTCGCGTACCGCGCGGTCGTGCTCCTCGATCGCCTCGGTGAGGTGGGTGACCTGCTCGCGTCGGGTGGTGACCGCGCCCCGGAGTAGCCGACGGGCCCGGCGGGCTGTGTCGTCCTCGCCCACCGTACGAGCGACGGCACCACGATCCTGGGGCCGTCGGCCGCCCGTCCCGTGCCCCAGGCCGTCGCTGAGGGACGCCGCCGGTTCCGCGTCGAGAATCGCCTTCACCTCGTGGTGGATCGACTCCATGCCCGCGGCCCGGGCCGACCGGTGTGCTTCGTCCGCGGCTTCACGCGCGTGCTCGTCGAAGGTGCGGGCGTTCCGCGCGGTCTCGTCGGCGAGCTTCCGGTCCTTTTCCGCGCCGGTCTCGGCGGAGTGAGCGGTGGCACGCCGCTCCTTGGCGACCGCTGTCAGGTCCGCGGTGTCGCGGCGGAGCCGGTCGAGTTCCTCCCCCTTCTGGTACGCGTCGCTCTCGCGCAGCCCCTCGACGGTCTCCTCCAGGGTGTGTGCCCGCAGCTCCTGTTCGTCGCGCAGATTCTGGGTCGATTCGCGTTCCGTGATCGCCTCGTCGAGCTCCTCTGCGCTCTGGCGGGCGGCACGGGTGAGGTCGTCCATGTCCGTCGTCGCGGAGATCAGTCCGGCCGCGCCGGCGCGCAGGACCCGGCGGGCGTAGGCGCGCTGCCGGGAGGCGACGGTCTCGGCCGCCGTCACTTCGGCGTCGAGCCGGTCGAGGTGGTCGCGCTGCCGGTCCAGACGTTCGAAGCCCTCTGCGAGTTCGGTGATCTCTCCCTCGCCGAGCGGGGGCAGGGCGCGGGACAGCAGAGTGGACAGCAGGGAAGGGTCGAGCCGTTCGGACAGCTTGGGCTGGCGCAGCTGGAGCAGCGCGGAGAGCAGCGACTCGTACCGTTGCTCCGCCATGCCTGCGAAAAGTGCGCGCCGGACGGCGGTGCGGTAGTCGGTGGCTGACGGGTGCACCTCGCCTCGGTCGCGAAGGGTGTCGGCGAGAGCGGCCTTGGTCAGGGGCTGCCCCGCCTCGTTGACGAGTGGTGCGCCGTCGGGGTGGGCGATCCGGGAGCTGGTGGTGAAGTACTCGGCGTGTGCCGTGCTGGTGTGCACGCTCGCGTGAAGGCGCGCACCGCAGCCGAACCACTGTTCGGCGCCGTCGTCGCCGATGCGGCGGAACTCCATCCACACGTACCCCACACGGGTCTTGCCTGAGGCTCCCGCACCAAGCATGTTCCAGTGCATGGTGCGTTCCGAACCGCCGAACGTGGAGAGGCGGTTGGGGCGCAGGCTGGCGTCGAAGAGGAAGGGGAGCAGCAGTTCCAGGGCCTTGGACTTGCCGGAGCCGTTCTGGCCGCGCAGGAGCAGGCGCCCCTGGTGGAAGGTGAAAGTCTCGTCGTAGTAGCGCCAGACGTTGAGGATTCCCGCGCGGTGGGGCTGCCAGCGGCTGCGGGCGGCGCCCGCCTCTCGAGTGGGCGGTGGCTCGGCGGTCTCCTCGGGCCGTCGCTGGAGGGGAAACTCTGTCACGCTCATTGCATTTCTCCTTCCGCGGCAACGCCGCTGGAAGCGGTAGTGCTTTCCGGGTGGTTCTTGGGGCCCGGGCTCGTGGTCTCCATCAGGCGGTAGCGGTACGCGGCCGGTCGTGCGACGACGCGCCCCCGGGCTCTGCCGGCCAGGCCGACGTCGAGCAGGACGCGTACGGCGTCGTCGGCCAGCCGCACCGGGCCATCCTCGGACTGGTACGCCTTGGCCCAGCCCGGGAAGCGGCGTAGCAGTTCAGCTCCGGTCTCGGCCAGCTGTTCGGACAGCATCCCTGCAGGTGCAGCGCAGAGCGGTGCGAGGAGGAGCAGTGCGGCGACGCGGGCGGTGGAGGTGTCGTCGGGGAAGCGAACGTCGGTGGCGATGCCGTTCGGATCGACGAGGAGGAAGCCCTCGGCCCGTTCCTCCAGGAGGAAGCCTGCCTGTTCGGCCGAGCGGCGCAGGATCTGGCGGCCGGTCAGGGAGGTGACGTACGCGAGTTCGTCGTCGGCGAGGTCGGCCCGGTACAGCACGGGGTCGTCGAAGAGGCGGCGGAATACCGAGTGGCGCAGCCTCAGGTTGCGTTGGGCGTCCGTGGTGGCGGTCTCGCTGGGCAACTCGTCGCTCGCCCCGTCGACGGCCGCGCCGCCGTAGCGGCGCTCCCGCACCAGGCCGGTGAGGAGGTCCTCGAACCGTGCGGGCACCTCGTCCGGGGGCACGGCGAGCCGGGAGGCGCCGACGGGTGCGGCCGGCAGCCGCATCAGCAGCGTGTTGTCCACCCGGTAAAGGATCTTCGCCTCTGCGGAGTCGACGTACGCCTCGGTCGTCCCGTCCACGGCGCGCAGCACGTCGTACCCCTCCAGCAGCTTCAGGACGTCGACGAACGCCATTCGCTCCGGCCGGTGGACCGGGTCGAACGCCGGCAGTGCCCGGTCGGCCGCCGTTGCCTGCACGACGCGGTCGGCGAGCATACCGATGGTCGTCATCGGCATGGACAGCAGCTCGGCCGCGGTCACGCAGAGCAGGACGTAGCGCCGGCGGTCGAATGGAGCCCGGCCGGAGCGCGCTCTGCGCGCCGGGCGGGAGCCGTCGGGGTTCGCGCGGATCTTGGTGAGGCGGGCGTACCCGCGACGGGGCTCCACGACCAGGCTCCAGCCACACGTGTAGTCGAACCATCGGGCCAGCGGATCGCGACGGCGTCGTACCAGTTCGAAACCGGTCGGGTCGGTGGCCTCGGTGAGCAGCGGCCGGGCCAGGAGGAGACGGATGGCGCGGGCGACCTCCGCCCTTTCAGCGGAGGCCAGTTGGTTGGCGAGCGTGCTCATCCAGCAGCCTCCTGTCCCGTGGTGGCGCGGACTGCCGGGAAGGCGGCCGCTCCGCCCGCGGCCATGATGTGGACGACGTAGTCCGGGCCTGCCATCGTCCCCTTCGGGGTGTGCAAGACGGCGGTACGCGCATCGGGAGGTGGCGACAGCGCGACCTCCACCCGGCCGTCCCCGGTCATGGCCCGCCGCAGACCGCCTGCGTCCGGTGGGGCGGCCAGGGCCCGGCCCAGCAGGTCCAGCAGGCGGTCGAACACCGCCGCGTCCAGGGTGGCGAAGGAGGAGAGACGCACGGGGCCGTCTGTCTCCAGCGCCTTCCAGGCGCGCGCGAGTTCCGCCCGCTCCGCATGTGCCCGCTCGGTGCGCTCGGCCCTCATGGCTGCGACGTCCCTCACTTTGCCGGTGCGAGTGAAGCGCTCCGTCCGTCCGCTGGTCCGTAGCAGCGCCGACACCTCCACCGGCGGCGCCTCGGACCAGGAATGGGACGAAGGGATCAGCTCCGGGTCGGGGTGGGCGAGATGGGCGTGGCGCGCCGGGCCAAGACCGAAGGCCGTCGACCACAGCCGGTGCAGGTCGTCCTCATCGGGAGCCGCCGCAAACCAGCGCGCCAGCTCCCGGAAGTCCTGCACAGCGCTGGAGGAGCGGCGCCGGGACTCGTTGATCCGCTCCAGGACCTGCAGGAGGGAGACGATGGCGCGCCGGGCGACGTCGTGCAGCTGCTCGATCCGGGGGCGCGCCCCGTCATTCGGCAGGAACCATGCCCGCAAGCCCGCCCAGCGCGCCCGCCGGCTCTCCAGCCAGCCGGCCGCGGGGTCTTCCCCCGGCACCGGCGGCAGCTCGGCGCCGCGCAGAGCCCGCTCGCGCAGCACCGCGATGCCCCGCTCCTCCACGCGGCCCACGGCGGCGGCGACCGTCTCGCCCCGCCGGTCGAGATCGACCAGGAACTCCTGGAGGTACGCGACGGTGGCGGCCTTCACCTCGCGGAACACGTCCAGGTCCACGCCCTCGGCGCGTAGGAGCCGCTGCAGTTGCCCGTTGAAGGCCTTGGTGTTCTCCACCAGGGCCTCCAAATGGCCCTCCAGCTCCCGCAGGGTGCTAAAGATCCGGCGGTCGGCCGCGGCGGGTTCACCGGACAGCACGGTCAGCTCGTCGAGCCGATCGGTGATCGCCTCCAGCACCGCGGTCTGCAGCGCACCCGTCGAAGCCAGGACCTCCAGGGCGTGGCGAAGCCCGGCAAGCGCGGCCTCGCCCCGGCGGGTCAACGAGTAGTGCAGGTTGCGCCGCTCGTACTCCTCGGCCGTGCGGTAGTTCTCGGCGTGGTTGTGGACCACGTCGAGGAGTTCCCACCCCACCAGCCGTTTCAGCACGTCGTGCAGTTCCTCGTCCTCGAGGTCCGCGATCCAGCCCACCGCACGCAGCCGCTCGCGTACGCCGTCGAGCCCGAGCGTGGTCTCCAGGTACTCGCCGGCCACGCCGAACGCCTCGAGCACAGCCCCGTTCAGGTCCGCCTTCTCCCCCGTCGTGAACCGGAACATCTCCGGCGGAACCCTGCGCATGCCCGTACGTCCCCTCCTCCGCCGCCACCCCTGCGGCACTTCGCTCCCCACGGTAGGGGGTTGGTTGCGCATCCCGGAGTCCGATGCGAGGACCCACTCGACGCGGCCGTTCCACTCAAGCTGCCCCCGGTACTCACGAACCTTGCGCTGATGCGGACCAACACCCATCACGCCACCTCCGACTACGAGGTGTTGCGACGGACAGTTGAATCCGCCGACATCACCGACGCGGTGCAGCTGCCACTGTCCCCGCTACATGGTCCACATCGATTCGTACTCCGACAGGTCTTGCTCGCTCATAGCTCCCCCTGGATGGCAGCGTATCGGAGGAAACAGGAGAAGATGGGCAGATCGCAGATCCGCACACGGCTCCGGAGGCCCCGCGCGTGTCAAGCGTTTCAGCAGCTCAGAGCCTCGGAGGCTCCTGTCCGTCGGCAGGCGGTTCACGGATAGGCCACGCCTGGCTGACGACTTGGTGCGCGAGGTCAAGGCCTGCGGGCCTCGCGGTTCGGCTGGTGGGTGATCAGCAGACGGCCTGTCCGACAAGTACCAGTTCGGTGCCCGTCGGGCGGCGGATCGGCCTGCGGGCAGTACGGTCGGAGACCAAACCGGCGATGGCGGCATGGGTCTCGGTGTAAAGCTCGCGACGGCCGATGTACCGCTGGAGCGGGCGCCACTTCCTCTGCTCGCCGATGGCGTCCTCCACACAGATCCGCCGGGAGGACTGCCGTCGGCGTGCCTCGCGCCAGGCGTGCCGGTCGCCGAGCAGGGCGTCGTCTTTGGGTTTCCGCGGCGTGGCTTTGTCGGTCAGTAGCGGGTTCTGGCTCACATTCCGTGAATCACCACGCTGAGTGACGTTCGTCCGGCGGGCAGGACCTCGGGAAGCTGCCTGAAACCCGGGCCCTGGAACTCACCTCACCCCAGCTTCGTGCCCATCCCGACCGGCATCGCATGGCCCCGAAGATCTGACTCTCCGTAACAGCTACACGGAATCTGAGCCAGAACCGGTTCTCGTGAACAAAGCCAGACGATGACCTCGCGCCGGACGAGCAGGTGGCGCTGGCCGATTCAGTCGGTCTCGCCCTGCTCATCGCGTTCGACTCGCTCACCCCGAGCGAACGCCTGGCGTTCATCCTGCACGACATGTTCGCGGTTCCGTTCCAAGAAATCGGCCAGATCCTGGGCAAATCCACCGACGCCACCAAGATGGTCGCCAGCCGTGCCCGCTGCAAGGTCCAAGCCACGGACCGGTCGGCGGGCACCGGCCGCGAGCACCGAGAGGTCGTCCAGGCATTCGGTGCCGCCGCCCTCAGCGGCGACTTCGAACCGCTCCTGCGGGTCCTCGACCCGAACGTGAAGCTGACCGTCGACAACCCCGATGGCGTGGCCGTCACCCTCGGCGCCACCAAGGTCGCCGCCTGCGCCCGCATGTTCTCTGGCGAGGTTGCCCGCCAACGCCCCGTGCTCGTCAACGGCAGCCCCGGCCACATGTCCTGGCGCCCCGACGGAAGCCCTCTCTCCATCATCGCCTTCACCGTCACCGAAGCCCGGATCAGCGGCATCCGCATCGTCGTCGACCCGGCCAAACTCGCCTCGATCCATTTGCCCACCCCGGGAGTGAGCCGGTGTCGTCAGGGTCTGCCACGTGTATATCTGCAAGTCATCTGGGCTGACCGAGCCCGACGAGCAGGCGGCTCCGAGGCGGGGTCGGTCCTCGGCGGAGCCAGGTCACTTCATCGAGGTCATCGGGGGGGCCGGCCGACCCACTACTGGCGACGCAGATCCTCCTATCGAGGCCCACGGGGCGTAGAGGTTCTCGCACAGCTTCTTCTGAACCAACTGAGGCGAAGAGCAGCACTGGGGAAAATTCGGGTTCTGACCGCGCTTCCGTGACGACTACGGCTGAAGGGGGACGCAGGCCGTCGAACCCCCTACGGACGCCCCAAAGCCGATGTCACCCAGCTTTCGCAGGGCGGTGCGCCACGAACCGTTCCACTCGACGTTCCCCATATGGCCATGGGACCGCGCCCCCTCCCCACCAGCACGAACCGACCGAATCGGCACGCCAACTGGGCATCTGGGAAAGGGAGTCGATGCGAGGCGACCCCATGCGTTGTCAGTGGCACGGCATACGCCGCACGGACGCAAGGGGGAACCGTTCACGCATGGATGCGTGTCTTTCGAGCACACAGCAAGACGTGTCCGGGCGTGCCCCGGCTCGATCCTCAGGGGGGATCTTGACTTCATCGCACCGCGGACGACTGCGCGCCCTGGCCGCCGGGGGCGTACTCGCCCTGGCCGCCAGCGCTTTCCCGGCCGCCCCGAGCACCGCCGCCCCGCAGCCCCCAGCACCCGCCTCCGCCCTCGTGCGGCCCGCGGCCGCCCCGGCACCGGAGTCGGCCTCCAGCGCCGGACCGCGCCGCGAAGGCGGGCACCCGAGCGTCGTCATGCCCGGCCGCGCCACGCCCCTCGCGCGGGTGGCCGCTGCGGCCAAGCCGCGGCACGACGTCGACGGCGACGGCATCAGCGACATGATCGTCATGGAGTACGACCAGAGCACGGCCGTCTACCTGTCGTCGATCTCGTCCTGGAGCGACTACGCGATCTACAAGACCGACCCCGAGGCCTCCTTCAAGGACCTGCTGCCGGTCGGCGACGTCGGCGGCACGACCAAGGCCGAGCTGCTCTCCCTCTCCTTCGACGGCGTACTCACGCTCTACGAGACCGGCCTGAAGGGCACGTCGGCGCCCCTGTGGTCCGGCCGCGGCTGGCAGAAGTACAACCGCCTCGTGGCCACCGGCGACGTGACCGGGGACCACCACCCCGACCTGCTGGCCCGCGACCACGTCGGCGACCTGTGGCTGTACACCGGTACCGGAAGCGTCAGCAACCCCTTCAACGCGCGGGTCAAGGTCGGCTCCGGCTGGGGGATGTACGACCAGATCGTCGGCGCCAGCGATGTCGACGGCGACGGCCTCGGCGACGTCTTCACCCGCACCCTGACCGGCGAGCTGTGGTTTCACAAGGGATCCGGCAGCGCCACCGCCCCGCTCAAGCCCCGCGTCAAGGTCGGCACCGGCTGGAACACGTACAACGTGATCAGCGGCCCGGACGATGTCGACGGCGACGGCATGAGCGACCTGGTCGCCCGCAACCGCGACGGCTTGCAGTACTTCTACAAGTCGATCGGCGGAGGCAAGTTCGCTGCACCCGTGTACCACGGCAGCGGGTGGGAACTCAACAAGTTCATGGTCGGCGCCGGCACCACGCAGCTCTACGGCAAGTCACAGAACCTCATGACCGAGGCCAACAACACTCTGGCCAAGTACTACGCCCTGGCCAACGGCACATACGTGACGCCGCCGATCGCGGTCGGCACCGAGACGCCCGGCTCCCGCAACACCTACGCCACAGGGCTCAACAACCACAACCACGCCAGCTACGTGCAGAACATCGGCAGCGACCTGTACATCCGCGGCCAGAAGGTCAGCACGACGTGGAACTACACGCTCATGGTCGGCCCAGGTGACCTCACCGGCGACGGCAAGGGCGACCTGCTCAGCCGCGACTCCGCCGGCGTCCTGTGGCTGCACCCCGGCGACGGCGCAGTGGACACCAAGCTCGGCGCGCGGATCAAGGTCGGCACCGGCTGGAACGACTACAACGCGCTCGTCGGCGCCGGCGACTACTCCGGCGACGGGCGGCCCGACGTGCTCGCCCGGGACACCTCCGGCCGGGTGTTCCTCTACAAGGGCACGGGGACGTCCACCGCGCCATTCGCCGCCCGGGAGCAGGTCGCCACCGGCTGGAACGTGTACGACATGCTGGTCGTGCCGGGTGACATCGACGGCGACGGCAAGGGGGACGTGCTCGGCCGCCTCCCGAACGGCGACATGTACCTGTACACCTCAACGGGCAACGCCGGCACCGCGACCTTCACCGCCCGGGTGAAGTTCGGCAGTGGCTGGAATATCTACAAGAACATGATCTGAGTCCCGCAGCCGCCCGGCGGCCAGTCCGCGATGAGCGACGGCGCGGGCCCGTCCACCGGCACCAGCCGGCGGGCAGGCCCGCGTCCGTTGCGCTGCCGTGGCCCGCACGGGCAGCTGGCGGGCGTCGATGAGGAGGCCCGCCTCGTGCTCGGGCAGGACGGCCTTGACTACCGACACATCCGGGGCGCGCGGGGCCCGGCTCATGGGTGCGGGTAGCCGTGGTGGGGCGGCGGGTACTCCCGGCCGGGGAGCTCGGCCACCCAGTACAGCACGATCCGCTCGAACTCCGTGAGCGCGCCCGGCTGCCCGGTGGGGTCGTCGGCGGCTTCGCCGGTCGCTTTCAGCAGCCGCATCGAGCGTTCCTGGTCGGCCTTTCCCGGGGCGAACCCGCCGGACGCCGTAGGCCGTCCGGAGCGGGGGCCACGGGCGGGGTCCGGTCCAGGGCACCGGACCGCCAAGCGCCGGCCAGGACCAAGGCGCCGGCCAGGAGCGACAGACGCAAGCCCGCGTCCGTGTACCCGGACCAGACGGCCCAGCCACCGCAGCCCTGCAGGAGCGCCCCCGCGAGCGTGCCGTACCCGACACGTCGCTGCCTTCCGGTCATCACACCCCGCCACCCCCTCATCAGCGCGAGTCCCAGATATGGGAACGATCCATCACCCCAGGTAGTGGAGCGGGACCGGGCGGCGGCCAGGACCATGCGGCGGGCGAACTCGGAGGGCGGGCCCTGGCGCCAGTAGTCGTCCGCGTTCAGGCGGGCCAGGTGTTCGGCGACGGCTGCCGGGCCGTCGCTCTCGCCGATCTGCTGCATGCGGGCGGCCAGCATTGGCCAGGGCGGGCGCCCACGAGCAGGCCGCCGTCACGCTCGCCCAGGACGTCCTTGACCGTGGCCATGATCCGGGCGTGGACGGGCCGGGCGGACACCGAGCTGGTCCAGGGCCGGTGCACCGGCTGCGGGTGGGGCGGCGGCGAGGACGGCCGCCACCAGGACGCTTCCCGAGCAGTGGAGGCCCCTGAGCACTCAGGGATCGTGAACTGCCCGGAGGCCGACCTTGGCATCGGGCATGGACCTGGACGTCACCTTCCGTGCGGAGGGCGACTTCCAGGTGCCGGAGTTCACGCCCCGGCGCTCCCGCTGCTGCCCCGCTCGACCGGGATCCACAGCTGGGAGCCGGTCTCCGCGCCGATCTCCACCGGCTTCGTCAGCAGGAGCTCCGGACCTGGCCGGCTCGCATACGGGTTCGAAGGGAACCACTGCGTGAACACATCTCGCCACAGCTCCTGGAGGGCGCTCGGATAGGGCCCGTGGTTGTCGAAGACCGCCCAGGTCCCGGCTGGCACGTCGAGGGCGTCGAGCTCCTCGGGGGCCGCCTCGGGACCGGTCACCACGCCGATCCAGTAGTCCACCTCGGCGCCCTCCTCCCGGCTGTCGGTCAGGTGCACCACCGCCGACAGGACGCCCTCCGGCTCCCGGGGGACCAGCTCCTTCATCCGTACGATCGCCTGCTCGTCCAGGCTCTCCAGGTGCGCCGCGGCGGCCGCATTGAGCCCCTCGTGCACGAGGGGGACCCGGGCCTTCCTGCCGACGACCCGAAACGACTCCTTCTCCACGATCCGGTACCGCATGGCCGTACCCCCTTCGACGACGACACGGAAGGACATGCGCGGCTGTGCCGTGAGCACCGCGCCCGTGCGCCGGGCCTCGCCCGGCCCGATGCCGTGCACCGACCGGAACGCCCGGGCGAACGCCTCGCCCGAGCCGTACCCGTACCGCACCGCGACATCGAGCAGCGTCAGCTCCCCGGCCAGCACCTCGGCCCCGGCGAGCGTCATCCGCCGGCGCCGCACGTAGACCGGGAGCGGCATCCCGGCGAGCGCGGAGAACAGCCGCCGAAAGTGATACTCCGACACCGCGGCAATCCGGGCCACCTCGGCCATGTCGACCTCCCGGTCGAGGCAGGCCTCCAGGTGGTCCAGCGCCTGATTCAGCCGCTCCAGCACGTGTATCCGTCCTTCTTCCTTGTGTCTCCGCCGCAGGAACGTCCACCCTGCCAACCAGCCGCAACCGCGGGAGCCGCAGCGGCCGGCACCCGAGCCTAAGCCGGGGTCGCTCGCCTCGTGCGGCGCCTTGGCGGTCATCGGCACTGCGGCTCGGGCGCCGGCCGGGCTGTCGTGACGCACATGCTCGACGAATGATCCCGGGGCTGTTCCCCGTGGGAACAGCTACCGATACAGCCGGTCTTGGGGACGGCCGGTCGGGCCGTCGGCCGGCCGCGGGGCGGAGAACAGGAGCGGTCGACCGCGCGGCCGTCAGGCCGTCTTGACAGGGTGAGAAAATTTGATCGTGCCCCGCCCGACAAAACCAGTGCGGGAATTGTTGGGCAGGATGCCCTGGCGTTACCTGAGGCTTACGCCCATGACTGATATTGAGGGAGTATGCGAGCCGCGGTTTGCCGCAGTCCGTGAGGCACTTGCAGCTTTGCTCGGCAAGGACGACGTGGGTGCCTCGGCGGCCGTCTACGTTGACGGCGAGCCCGTGGTCGATGTCTGGGGTGGGTACGGCGATGCGGACCGTTCCGTCACCTGGGAACGCGACACCATCACCGGCGTGAACTCGACGACCAAGAACATGATCGGCCTGTGTGCGCTGATCCTGGCCGACCGGGGCGAGCTCGATCTGTCCGCGCCGGTCGCCGCCTATTGGCCTGAGTTCGCCGTGGCCGGCAAGGAGAGCGTGCTGGTACGGCACGCTCTATCGCACACCGCGGGGCTGCCGGACCTGCCTTCCGGGCTGACGGCGGTCGAGGAGCTCTACGACTGGCAGAGCGTGACGGCAGGGCTGGCCGCGCAGGCACCCGAATGGGAACCCGGAACGGCCGCCGGCTATCACGCGCTCACCTTCGGGTTCCTCGTCGGTGAGATCGTCCGCCGCATCACCGGCCGCAGTCTCGGCGAGTTCTTTGCCGCAGAGGTGGCCAAGCCGCTGGGTGCGGACTTCCACATTGGGCTCTCTGCGGAGCATGACCACCGCGTCGCACCGCTCATCCCGCCGCCGTCGCTGACCGACGAGTACGCCTCCAGTGCACCGCCCGGACCGGACGGCGCACGCCGGGAGTACACCGGTGCCGCGATCCGGGTCAGGGACGTCAACTCCGTGGCCTGGCGTCGCGCGCAGATCCCTGCGGTGAACGGCTTCGGCAACGCTCGGTCCGTCGCCCTCGCCCAGTCGGTACTGGCAAACCAGGGATCGGCCGGCGGTGTGCGACTGCTGTCTCCCCAAGGCTGTGAGCCCGCGTGGCAGGAGGTGTTCCGCGGCGACGACCGCGTCCTGCGGACGCCGATGTCTTGGAGCGTGGGCTTTGGCAAGTTCGGCAACACCTTCGGCTGGGGCGGCTGGGGCGGCTCGCTGGTCATGAGCGATCCCGACTCACGCATGACGGTGGCCTATGTCATGAACCAGATGATCGACCGGGACCGGCAGGAGGACAACCGCGGCATGGAGATCATCATGGCCGCCTATCGCGGACTGCACTGACGGCGCAAGGGGCAGTCCGTGCCTGCACAGGCTGCCCTCTCCCCCTCGCAGTTCCGCAGGTGAGCGGGACCTGCCGGTGGCCTCCCGCTCTGGCGCCTCTGGACACGGGCAGCCCGACCCGGACAGGCAGCCCCTACCCGGCCATGCCCCAGTGGGAATCCGAGGAGCACTACCGAACCATGCTCACCAACCCCGCCGCCCGGGTCCGCACGGACCAGGCAGCCACCATCGCCACCGACGTCCAACCCCGCCTCTTCCGCGTCGAATCCCACCGCCCCAAGGCATAGCGGGCAAGCCCGGTTCCCGGACACACACTGCCCCCGAGCTGCCACTGGCCGTGCGGTATTCGTGTTTGAGCTGCCTCAGGCGCCTCTCGACGCGTAGTAGACCTGGCATGCCGAGGATGGTCTGCCGCGGATGCGTGCGGCGTCGGTATCGATCGCGCTGACCGACAACCACGACACCAACGGCAGCCTCATGATCATGCCCGGTTCCCACCGCACGTTCGTGGGCTGCGCCGGTGCGACACCGAGGGACAACTACAAGATGTCCCTGCGGGCAGGAGGCCGGCACGCCGTCGGACCGGGTCTTGGCTCAGCTCGCCGAGCGGCACGGCATCCGGTTGTTCACCGGCCGTGCCGGGTCGGCGACCTGGTTCGACAGCAACTGCATGCACGGCTCCGGCGACAACATCACCCCATGGCCGCGCAGCAACGTGTTCATTGTCTTCAACAGTGTGGACAACACCCCGCTGGAACCGTTCGCCGCCCCGGTCCGCCGGCCCGGCTTCATCGCCGCCCGTGACTTCACCCCTGTCCGCGGCACGACATCCGGCCCGGGCCTGGGGCGTTACTGACTTCGGCGCTTCGGGGTGATTGGCCTCTTCGTGTAGCTGACTGACGGTCATCTGCGCGCTGTGCCGTTGGTATGCGCTATGCGGATGGGGGCGGGCTGACGGCGAGGGGCCGGCAGCGCGCGAGGCGGTGCGGCTGGAGGCCGCCGGGTTGTTCGCCGATGGGCTGGGGCCGCCGGAGGCCGCCCGCAGGCTGCGGGTGAGCTTGAAGTCGGCCTACCAGTGGCACCAGGCGTGGACGGCGGGCGGGGTGGCGGCCGTGGCCTCACAGGGCGCGAGCGGCCGGCGTTGCAAGCTGTCTGCGCGCTGCCAGGAGAAGCCGGCCGGGTACCTCGACCCGGGGCCGGCCGTCCACGGGTGGGACGAGGAGCAGGTCTGGACCGGCGCGCGAGTGGCCACTCTGACCGGCCGGAAATTCTACGTGTCCTACAGCGTCTCTCTCGACGGTTTCCTCGCGGGAACCGGCCTCTCCCCCGACCTCTCACCACCATCACCCTGAAGCGCCGACGTCAGTAACGGAGGTGGATGCGGTCGCCGGCTGCCGAACCGCTGGTGCGGGTCGACTCTCGTTGCCGCCATGCTCCGGGTGGGTCTCCGTGATGGCGCCGGAAGGCTGCGGCGAACGCGTAGGGCGAGCCGTAGCCGATCACGTTGGCGATTTTCGCCAGACCCAGCTCGCCGTTGCGTAGGTAGTCGCGGGCCAGGGTCATGCGCCAATCGGTCAGGTATTGCATCGGTGTCTGGCCGAGCGCGTCTCGGAAAGTTCGTGCGAAGGCCGCCCGGGACAGTCCGCTGATCTCGGCGAGTTCGGGGACCGACCAAGGATGCCCGGCATCTTCATGTATGGCTTGCAACGCTGCTTTCAGTCGAGGATCCGCCGACGCCCGGTACCAGCGAGGTGCGGTGGTGCTCTGACGGAAACTGGTACGGATGGCAAGAACCAGAAGTATGTCGAGGAGCCGGTCCAGCACAGTGGGCTGACCTGGCTCAGGGGAAGCCAGCTCGCGGGACAGTAGGCCGACCACGTCGCGCAGGGGATCACCGACGGCTGCCGAGAGTGGCAGCACCTGGGGCAGCGCATCGAGCAGGCCGCTGCCGATGTCCCCCGAAAACCGGTAGGCGCCGCAGAGGAACACCGTCGCCTGTGGGTCGTCCGAGCGTACGTCGCGCCCGTAATGTGCCCGGAACTCCTCCGGTTCGAGGCAGTCGGCGCCGGGTTCATGGCCGATGTAGTGATCGGGCCCCCCGCGGACAAGCGTCACCTCGCCCGGCGAGAGCTCCATCGGGCTGTGAGAGTCGTCGTCGAACCACAGCCACCCCCGCCCCCGCACGACAGTGTGCACCGCGAGCTGGATGGAGCCCCCCAGCCGCAACCCCCAGGGGGGTGTGGCCACCGTTCGAGCGAAAACAGCGCCCGATGCGCGCGCTCTCGCGAGGTGGTCGTCCAGCAGATCCATGGGCCAAGTATTAAGCAGAACGATCACAGCGGTCAATTTCGTGAGCGTTTAAAACAAAGAACCGAGAGGATCACGCATTGATTCGCTCGGTAGGCGGCCTCACGATGGAGTCATGATCGATTCAAGGCAGACGACACTTGTGCTCGGCGGTACCGGACGAACCGGATCGCTGGTGGCGCAGCAACTCATCGAACGGGGTCTGCATGCGCGTACGGCCTCGCGCCGCGGCGCCGACGTGCCGTTCGACTGGGACGACCCGACCACGCATGCCCGCGCCCTGGACGGCGTAGACCGCGTCTACCTCGTCACGCCCGCCATGCGGGTCAAGTACGCCGGCCTGGTGTCCGACTTCCTCGATCTTGCCGCAGGAGCCGGGGTGCGGCACGTTACGTACCTCAGTGCCTACGGCAGCGACCAGGCGCCACCGGAGGTCGACATCCGGGCCGTCGAACTCGACCTCGCGGGCCGAGGAGGCTTCACGCACTCCATCCTGCGTCCCGCATGGGTCATGCAGAACTTCTGTGACGAACACATGCCGGTCATCGAAGGCATCATCACCGTACCGACCCACGGCGGCACGGAAGCCTTCGTCGATGCCGCGGACATCGCGGCGGTCGCGGTCGAGACGCTGGCCGACCCTGACGCCCATGCCGGCGCGCAGTACGCGCCGGCCGGCCCTCAGTCGCTCACGGTCAGCGAGGTCGCCGACATCATCGCCGACGTGATCGACAGACCCGTCACCCACAACGACATCGACCCTGAAGCATGGATCGGCGGCGCGATCGCAGCCGGCTTCGTACCCGCCGACTACGCCGTGATGCTCCGCTGGCTGACGGGGACCGTCATCTCCGGCAACGGTTCCCGGCCGAATGGCGACATCGAGAAGGTCACGGGCAGGCCGCCGATCACGTTCCGGGACTTCGCCCAGCGGAATGCACCCGCATGGACCCTCCAGGCTGCCAAGTGATCGCGCCCGTCGAGGACTTCGACGACTTCGCGGCGCTGGACCCCTTCTTCCGAATCGTCGAGGAAGGACTGGCCGGCTTCGTTGACGGACGGCACTTCTTCGACCTCCTGGCCGAAGACGTGATCTTCGACTTCGTGATCTCCGTTCCCGGATACCCGCGACGGGTTGAGGGACGCCGGGCCGTGGCAGAGCTGTACCGCGGCTACGGCAGCAACATGGTCCTGCGGAGCGCGGACGAACTGGCCGTTCACCGGGATCGCGAGGCGTCGGTGATCGTGCTTGAGTACGCGGTGCACGGGCAGGCAGTCCAAACCGGGCGGACCTACGACAACCACTTCGTCTCTGTGATCACCGTCAAGGACCGCAAAGTCACGCACTGGCGGGACTACCTGGACCCCGTCGCAGTCTTCAACGCGATCGGATGGCCTGCACAGTAACGGTCGACCCGCGGCGGCTCCGAGCCCGACGCTCTCGCCGAGGAACCCTGGTGTCTGAGCGCGAGAGCCCCGGCGGGATCCGAGACCTCGTGAGAGGACACGGGCCGCCGCCTACCGGCCCGAGAAGAGACGGTGGCCCATGGTCTGCCCGGTGGTCCTGGCCGCGCCACCAGGCGCTGCCCTTTCTCGGCACACAGGCGGGCAATACGGTTGTCACCGCCAGCGGCCAGCCAAGGGGTCTGTCGGAGTGTTCTCTACCCAACCCGGGGCGACTCAGCCACAAAACCCCAGGTCACAACCCAGATCTAGAGTCTCCACAGAACCCGGAACGGTTCAGGTTTCGCCGGTCAGCGTGAGCGGGTCACTCTCCTTGGCGATGCCACACTGGCCGGACTGCGGCGCCCGGTCCAGACGGCCATTCCACCGCGAGCCATGCAAGCCCCACCCAGTGTTGCCGTTCACGGCTCGGTCGGCTCGCAGCCCGAGCCGGTCGTGCTCAGGCGGCCGTTTCACTGGGCTCGAGGACGGCCTCGACGTCGACCATGACATCGACCATGGGGCTGACGACCACTCCGCCGCGGTCGATCACATCGTTCCAACTCACCCCGAAGTCATGCCGATTGATACGCGCCGTGGCGGAGAAGCCGGCGCGTTGCCTGGGCCCGAGGTCCCGCCCGTCCTCCCACCACGGGGTATCCCACTGTCCCAAGGAGGTGACGTCGAAGGTTACGGGGCGTGTCACGCCACGTACCGTGAGATCTCCGGTGACCTCGAACTCGGTTCCGCTCACCTGGTGAATGCCCGACCCGACGAACGTCCACGTCGGGTGGTGCTCGACGTCGAAGAAATCAGCACTGCAGAGGTGCGCGTCGCGCTGGGGCTGACCGGTGTATACCTGGGTCGCGTCGACCGTCGCCTCGACGCGCGCCTTCTCCGGCTCGTCGGGATCGACCTCCAGGAAGCCGTGCACGTTCTTGAGCTGCCCGCGCACGTAGGTGACCATCATGTGCCTGGCGCGGAACTCCGCCGCGGTGTGACCCGGCTCGAAGAACCATTTGGTCATGGCCATGCGCGCCCCTGACGTGCCCCTTCAACCAGGATGGCATCGCCGGTGTTCGTTCGCACCGTCGACGATGAGGGAGACGCCGATGCCCAGCATCCAGACGTCCTTGGCCAGCGCGATTCCCTGCTCGGTCGGGCGCAGGCTGCCTTCCTGCCGCATCCCCGGCGTACGAAGGTAGAGCCCGATGGTGCCGACGGAGAATGCGGTGAGCCCAACCCCGGCGACAACGGCAGGGACGACCGGCAGGAGCAACGTGGCTGCAATGGCGAGCTCCCCGGCCGAGAGCAGCCGGACGAACTTCTGGGCGTCGCACTTGCCCAAGAACGGGTACGTAGTGGCGGCGAACTGATGCAGCCTCTCAGCGGTGGCCTCGTCCGCACCGCGTTTCGAGAGCCCGGAGTTCAGGAAGAACGTGCCGACCGTGAGCCTGAGCGGAAGTTGCCGCGCTGCGGAACGCCACACCGAACCGGATGCCATGCCGAGCCTCCCAACATTGACCCCACATACCACCCTGACATCCGTTCGAACCATGTCAAACGGGGGCCGATCACCCACCACTGGTCCCGGAACCCCGGACCAGGTCAGTGCAGGTGAAGCTGCCAGTCCGCTGGGACTTTGCCCCCGGCCCCGGAGTCGGGGGGCGGCGACCGGGTCAACGACGCCGCCGCTCTTGCCCAGGCCGACCTGGGCCTTGCCATGGGGACCGGCACAGACGCGGCGATCGCGGCGTCCGATCTCACCCTGGAGGGGGCGGCCGGGACACGAGTCCCGGCCGCCCCTTTCGGCGTACGCATCAGCTCGGCGGCTTGCGGGCGGCGAGGCGTTCGACGACGCCGAGCTTGAACCGGCTCCGCTGCTCGATCTCCAACTCCTCCGCCTGGACATGCTGGAGGGGGCGGCGCAGTAGGTGCTCGCCGCCGAGCGGAACGGTGACGAGTTCGATGAGCCGCTGGATCACGCGGACTCCCAGGGCGGAGCTTGCCACGTGGTCCAGCAGGAGGAGCCGGCCGCCGGGTTTGAGTACGCGGCTCATCTCGGCGATGGCGCGCCGGTCGTCGGGGATCGCGCACAGCGCCAAGGTGGACACCACGGTGTCGAAGGACGCGTCGGGGAACGGCAGGGCTTGGGCGTCGCCTTCACGCAGGTCCGCGGTCCGGCCAAGCTCTTCGGCGCGGCGGCGGGCGAGGGCCAGCATCTGCGGGCTCCACTCGATGCCGGTGAGACGCACACCGGGCGGGTAGAGGGGGAGGTTCAGGCCGGTGCCGATGGCAACCTCAAGGACGTCGCCAGTGGCCTGGGAGCACACCCAGGAACGGCTCTCGCCGAACAGGTGGCGGTCGAAGAACCGCATCTGCCGGTCGTAGGAGCGGGCGTGCTTGTCCCAGTAGCGGCGCAGCCGCTCGTTTTTGTCGCTCGCCTCGGCCATGGGCTCATCCTCACCGTCACCCGTCTCCCCCGCACGTCACAGTCCGCCGCGAGTGCGGCCCGGCCGGAGGACCTCCCGGCCGAGCCGCACTGCCGGAGCTGCTGCCGCTGCTGAGGACGTCGTCGTGTCAGTCGGCCGGACGGGCCGTGTAGTCGCCGGCCTGCTCCACGACCGCGACGAGTACGGCCACGTCCACGATGGCGCCTTCCTCCAGGTGGAGGGTGGTGCGCCCGGTCTTCATCTCAGTACGGGAGGAATGGACCCCGGGGATGTCCTCCAGCTCGTCGTCGATGAGCAGTCCGCAGCCGGAGCAGTGCATGCCCTCGACGAGGAGCACCACCCGTGTGCCCGCGTCGTCGGTGTCGGTGTTCTTCTTACGGCCGAAGAGCTTCACGTGGTGCCCTCCTGGAAGGTGATAGTGCCGGTCTGCATGCCCATGGCGCAGGTGAAGCGGAGGGTGCCGCCTTACGGGTGCCCAAGTCGATCGGGGTGTCGCCGTCGCGCTTGACGATCTCCTGGACCCCGAGTTCGGGGATGGTGAAGGCGCGGGCGCAGCCGCCGGAGTCCTTCCCGTGCAGGACCAGCGTGGTGGGTACGCCTGCCTTGGCGGTGAACTGGGTGGGGACGTAGAAGTCCGTCACGGTCAGGGTGATCACCTGCTTGCCGGAGGCATCGATGCGCACCGGACCGTCCTCAGCCCCAGTGCCGCCTTCCGCGGGGGCGGGAGCGGCGGCGGCCACGGTCGTGGTGCCGGTGGTGAAGGGGGCCCATCCGCCGGCCTGGAGTCCGGAGGCGATGGTCCAGGCCGCGACGGCGAGGACCACGACTCCGGTGGCGATGCCCAGGCGGCCAGAGAGCGCCCGGCTGGAGCGCCGGAAGAGGTATCCGAGGACGGCGAACAGCGGGGCGGTGCCCACGACGAATCCGACCATTACCGCCGCACCCGCCAGCGGGGACCCGGCGGTGATCGCGACCAGCTCCATCGACAGCGTCACACCGCAGGGCACCAGGACCGTGGCGAAGCCGACGAGCGCGGGGGTCGCCACCGAGGTGGTCTTGGCACTGAGCCGCACCAGCCGTCCGAAGGATGCCGGAGGCCGGGGGACGAGCCGGCTCACTGCTTTGACCCCGAAGAGGTCGAGGGCGAAGAGCACCATCAGTGCTCCGGCGATGATCAGCAGCGTCGCTTGTGTCCGGGGGCTGGGCTGCAGTGCGGCGCCGAAGATCCCCAGCAGGGCGCCGAGGATGGTGTGGGAGAGCAGCTTCCCGGCGAGGAACGCGCCGACCGGGGCCAGGTTCCCGGCCGTCGGCTCCGGGGAGGGCGTGGTCGCCACGGGCCGGGCGGCCGGCCGGGGCCGCTTCTTGACGGACGACGGCGACCTGCCGGGCGACGACATGGCGGGCGACTTCGCCGAGGGGGAAGTCGGGGCGGGCTCGCGGCGGGTGACCGCTCCGGCGAGCAGACCGCCCTGAACGGCGGCGCATGAAGCGCCCCCGGCGAGCAGGCCGGTGCTGAGACCGGTGACGAGCAAAGTGAGGGACGACGGCATGCGTCGTGGCTCCTGTTCGGATACGACGGCACGCGCCCAGAAGAGGCTACGGGCGTGCCGAGGCGGACATGAGGGAAGTCGGCGTCCCGCGAGGCGACAAGAGACTGCCTCGCGGGCGACGAACCATCACGTCCGCGACACGCACAACCGGTGGAGATCAGGAGGGGGCAGCGCCACAGGCGGTGCGTTGGGCTGGGCCACGCCGGCGGCGCGGAAACAGGGCGCCCCCGCCGGCAGACCGATCGGAGCCACGCTCGTCTGATCCTGCTGGACAAGAGTGGCCTGCTGCGTCGCGCACGGCGTCCCGGCCATGGGGCACTGCGCGCCGTACTCGACCGCGTCGGCCCGCACCACTCCAGACGCATCACTGCTGACCTGAGTAGGAGCGGCCATCTCCATGGACGCCATGGACACCATGGACGCCGAGGGCGCCGTCGCGGAGGACATCTCCATGGCCGGACGAGCCAGCCCGGCCAGACAGAACATGAGCGCGCACAACAGAAGCGCCGCGGACCAGGCCCGCAGCGGCATCAGCACGCGACTCGACATGCCCGCCATGTGTAGGGCACCTTCGCCCGGCATGCCGCACGGCTCGGGATCAAACAGAACACCATGAAAGGCGTAGTTGCACCCACATAAGGCGTAGCAGTGAAGACGGACAATGGCCTCACAGTCTCTCCCTTGGCCTTCCCCCAGGGGGAAGGTTTTAGCGTCGCAAGTGTCGCAAGTGTGGAGGCGCCGTTCCCGACCAAGGCCGGTACCGGCGCCTCACCCGCTGCTCCAGGACACTGCCCGGAGCACCCGGACAGGGAACGGAGCCCATCCGACCCTGCCCTCTCCCGCCCCGCGCCCCACCTCCAGAACCCGGCCGCCCCTCCACAGCGCAGCGCTGTATCGCCGGTTCGCCCTCGCGCCCGTCGGTCTCCTCGGCACCGCCCAGTAGTAGGCGCACCGCGCCTCGAGTCACTTGACCCAGAACGGACCGGTGCTCACCGAAGGCGGCCTACACGTCCTGGAACACGCACTGCGCGGCGGCCAGTTCCGCGCGACTGCGGGCCCGCAAGCTGCTCGGCGGCGGGGTCCCGTCGAGCAGGACCGTACCGTCGTACGCGGGAGTGCAGCCCCGCCAGGCAGGGTCCCAGCGTGGTCTTACCGCCGACGGTGCGTCTGACGAGCGCCAGGCACTCCCCCACCGCGGCCGAGATCCCGATATCGCTCAGCACCTCAACGACGGATATGGACCTCGCGCCCGTCGCGCAGTACGGCGACATCCTTGGCGCCCAGGTCCATCAGGGCCCGGATCGCATCCCAGGCCCGCCGCTCGGCCCGTGCCTCGAAGAATCGTCCGGCCAGCAGGAACGCCGTCAGGACGACGGCGACCTCGAGATACAGGTGCTCCCCGCCCACGGCCAGCGTGGCCGCGCTCCACAAATACGCGGCCAGCACGCCCAGCGACACCAGGGTGTCCATGGTCGCCGAGCCGTGCCGCAGATTGAGCGCCGCCGCCCGGTGGAACGGCCACGCGCCCCACAACGGCCGACGCCGCCGGATGACAGGTCGGGCAACGATGGTGCGATGGCCGTCGTTCTCCAGACTTCCTGATGTCTCATGAGACATCAGGCGCCGCGGCATCGGTCACTCCGCCGCCGCGATGTCGCCAGGGGTGAGGTCATCCCGAATACGCAGGTAGCGCACTGGGTGCCGGTGGCGGCCGCGGTCTACCGCTGTGTCAGCGCGTCGGCGACGAGGTTCGGCTGGACGATGACGTACCGGAGCTTGTTCCCAGAGTCCCATCCAGCGCTGATCCGCATTCCCGTCCACGGATGCTCGGGCCCGCCGGGGGTCCGCGCGGCGGGGCCCGGACGGGTGCGGCGAGGGCGGGCGGCACGGGGAACTCCACCCGCCAAGGGTGACCCGTGAGTTAATTGGGGAGGCGCAATGCTCAAGCGCGCACGCTGCGAATCGTCGAGGAAGCATTGAAAAGCGGGGACGGCACGCTGCGGCCGATCGTCTTCATGGGAGTCGCCACCTGCGCCGCACTCACCTTCGGTGGTGGCGCCTGGCTCACGGGTCTGCTGTAGCGGTGCTGAAGCGCGATCCAGATTTTTCGGAGTTCGGCGGTCTGAGGATGTCGAGAACGTGCCATCGGCTCCGTCCCAGGGACATCAGCGGCCACCACCGGCCGCACGAGGAAGAAGGAGAAACCAGCATGGCGATCCAGCGGATGGACAACGTCGGCATCGTCGTCGAGGACATGGATGCCGCCATCGCGTTCTTCGTGGAACTCGGTATGGAGCTGGAGGGCAGGGCGGAGGTCGAGGGCCTCGTAGCCGACCGGTGCACCGGACTCGACGGCGTACGCTGTGACATCGCGATGGTCCGGACCCCGGACGGTCACAGCCGGCTCGAGCTGGCGAGGTACCGCAGCCCCGCGGTGATCAGCGCCGGGCCGCGCAACCGGCCGCACAACATTCTGGGCACGCACCGCGTCATGTTCGCCGTCGACGACCTCGAGGACACCGTTGCCCGCCTGCGCCCTCACGGCGCCGAACTCGTCGGCGAGATCGCCCGGTTCGAGGACAGCTATCTGCTCTGCTACATCCGCGGCCCTGAGGGCATCATCGTCGGACTGGCCGAGCAACTGCGCTGAGAAGGTGGAACCGAACCATGCAGCCGAACGAGATCATCGAGGTTCGAAGCCGCCCGATCAGCCAGGAGCTGCTGGCCCGTGACGTGACCCGCCTGGCCTACGTCGCCAAGGACGGAACCCCGCACAACGTACCGATCGCCTTCACCTGGAACGGGTCGCACATCGTCATGTGTACGACGAGGAACGCGCCCGAACTCCCATGGCCACCCTCGCGCACAGGCTCCTGAAACGACGGCACCAGTAAGTGAGACACATCTGAGTGTCGCGAGAACCGTCGAACTTCTACTCCGCCGCGAAGCCGCTCACCAGGACGCCAGAGCCGGGGACGTACTCGGCGGCCTGGGCGAGCATCGGGTCGAAGGGCGGGGTCAGGACCACTCGGGGTTGGCCTCCTTCACCGCCGCTCCGCGCCTGGCACCACCAGCCTCCCCGGCCAGCCCTGGGGCGGCGCGACAGGTACGGCCACAGGGCCGGCCCTCCCACGTCAGGTTCCCGGGTGCGCAGGCTTCCGCTGGGCCACCACCAAGGCCCTGCACTCCTGGCAGAGCGGATTCCCACCGACTCCATAACGAGCACATGTTCGATGACTTCTCTGCGCTTGGCTTTGTTCACGCGTTGCGAAGTCAGTTGTTCACGGGTTTGGAAGGCGCCCGGTCGGCGCCGAGGTCGATGTTCACGGGAAACGACAGCACCCCGCAGGCGGGGCTACGCAGTGGAGCGCCATTCCCCTTCGAGGCTGCTGAAGATCATGGAGTCTCGCCAGCCGTCGTGGAGCAGCGCGGTGTCGCGCAGGCGTCCCTCATACGTCATACCGATCTTGGACAGCACTCGGGAGGAGGCGAGGTTCCGCGGGTCACAGGTGGCATGGATTTGATGGAGCCCCAGCTCGCCGAACCCGTGCACGAGCAGCTGCCGGCCTATATCCGTGCCGATGCCCTGCCCCCACACCCGGGGATGCACGATGTATGAGATCTCGCCCTGGCGCTGCTTATCGCTGCGGACATGCAGCTCACCCATGCCCACCACATCCCGCCCGACGCGGGCGACGTAAGGGAACCGGCGCTGAGGGATGCCCGACCAGGCGTTGACCGCGGAGTCCACGAAGTCCTGCGTCTGGACCTCCGTGTTCGGCCCCCAGGACTGATAGCGGCACACCTCCGGGAGGCACGCCCACGCGTGAACGGCCGGCCAGTCCTCCACAACGATCTTGTCCAAGGTTACCGAGTGCTGACTCATAGGACGATCATGAACGGGGCGCCGCGCGAAGATCAAGATCAGGGAGCCCATCACGGTTCACTGACGGCCATGCGGGGAGGCGCTCGCCAAGGGCGATGATTCCCCACCACCGCCAGGCCGTGGAGATGGCCGACCTCGCCCCCACCCGCGCGGAGTCCGCCGAGGTGGAGGCGCTCGCCGACGAGATCAAGAAGGCCCAGGACCCGGAGATCAAGAGCCTCTCGGGCTGGCTGACCTCCTGGCGTGAGCAAGTGCCGGCCGAGGGCGCCATGGACCACTCCATGCACGGCACGGGCGGCATGACGACCGCCGAGGAGATGGACAACCTGAAGAGGGCCTCCGGCAAGGCCTTCGGCACCGCCTTCATGGAAATGATCAAGCACCACGAGGGCGCGCTCGCGATGACCAAGACGGAGAAGGCCGACGGCGCCTTCCCCGGCACCAAGACGATGGCCGACGCCATCACCACCTCCCAGACCGCCGAGATCGCCCGGATGAACAGCCTGCTCGGCGAAAGCTGACCACCCTGCGCAGGGGTGTGCCGGGCCGCGAAGGCCTGGCACACCCCTGCGCCCTTCAGGTAGTTCCCCTCCCTCGCGGAATACCCCTAGGGGGTATATGGTTTGTGGTGTGGGTCCGCGGGAGCGGGGTCACACTGGACGGGAATGGGGATGACGGTCATGGACCACAGCGCACAGCACACCGGCACCGCGCACGACCACGCCGCGCACCAGGCACATCAGGCTCACGCCGGGCATCAGATGGCCGGCGTGACGTGGGGGGCTGCCGCGAAGGCGACGCTGCACTGCCTCACCGGGTGCGCCATCGGCGAGATCCTGGGCATGGCCATCGGCACCGCCCTGATGTGGGGCAACGTGCCCACCATGATCCTGGCGATCGCCCTGGCCTTCGTCTTCGGCTACTCCTTCACCCTCTTCGCGGTCCGCAAGGCCGGACTGGACCTCAAGACCGCCCTCAAGGTCGCCCTGGCCGCCGACACCGTCTCCATCGCGGTGATGGAGCTCGTCGACAACGGCATCATTGCCCTGGTTCCCGGCGCGATGGACGCCCACCTCGCCGACACCCTGTTCTGGACATCGCTGCTCGGCGGATTCGTCATCGCCTTCCTGCTCACGACCCCGGTCAACAAGTGGATGATCGGCCGCGGCAAGGGCCATGCCGTCGTCCACGCCTACCACTGACCACGTGCCAGCCCCGCGTGCCCGGACGTACCGTGAAAGGTGCGGCCGGGCGCGTTCACGTGTGAAGGCGTTAGGGTCTGTTGCGAAAGTGGATCTTGATCGGTGATGATCATGGTGTGGCGCGTGGAGATCTGACGGATGCACAGTGGGCAAGGCTGGAGCCGTT